>NZ_JAILMR010000114.1 GCF_024692365.1 Ruminococcus sp.
GCTGTTTCTTTGAGTTCCAGTTTTCTGAACTAGTTGATCGCTTGTTCTCTTATCCCTAAGTTTCCTGCGTTCTTTCGCTCTCTTTCCTGTCTCTCTCGTTGACAGCTTAATTATTATAGCACCATTTGCAGCTTTTGTCAAGTAAAAGTAATCCAGCATTATCCAGATAATTGTATGCAAAATTGCCATATGAATAAACGAACCATTTAAGTTAATACTAAGCTTATAAATTATCTATCGGAGGTTCATCATGAAGTCTGATGCAAAATATATTTGGAAGTCTTTAGCGGTAATACTATCTCTATTACTGCTATCTGCATTGATTGGAAAGCTTGTTCCTCATGAGCAGGAAACCGTATCATCTCTTGGTTCTTATGGTAATGAAGTTCGTGCTATTCAGGAAAAGCTCAGGGAGCGTGGGTTATTCAACGCTAATGTGACCGGTTATTATGGTGAGATAACCAGAAATGCAGTTCTCGCTTTTCAGAAGCAACAAGGAATCTCTCAGACAGGAACAGCCGGTCCTATAACCCTAAAGGCACTCGGCATTTCTGTGGGCGCTATTCCTGCCGCAACAGAGGCTAATATCAATCTGCTTGCACGTATAATTTCTGCCGAATCACGCGGTGAACCTTACGCAGGTCAGGTGGCTGTGGGCGCTGTTATCCTCAACCGTATCGAACATCCATCTTTCCCGGATACTCTCTCAGGTGTTATCTATCAGGACGGTGCTTTTACCGCTATCGTTGACGGACAATTCAATCAGCCTGTTTCTGCATCGGCTTACAATGCCGCTCGTGACGCTCTGAATGGCTGGGATCCTACAGGCGGGTGTATATACTACTATAACCCTAATAAAACCTCTAACAAGTTCATGTGGTCAAGGCAGGTAGTTACAGTTATTGGCAATCATAGATTCTGTCTGTGAAGCCTAAATACCCTCTGTTATATAAAAGGAAACGGCGCTTCCTGATTTTGGAAACGCCGTACATTATTATACGTTGAATTTGAAAAGAACGATATCGCCGTCCTGCATTACGTATTCCTTGCCCTCCTGTCTTGCAAGTCCTTTTTCTCGAACTGCTGACATCGAGCCGTACTGCATCAGGTCATCGAAACTTACAACCTCGGCACGAATAAAGCCGCGTTCAAAGTCTGAGTGGATCTTTCCTGCTGCCTGAGGTGCTTTTGTGCCCTTGGTGATAGTCCATGCCCTTACCTCTGGTTCGCCTGCTGTGAGGAAGGAGATAAGACCGAGAAGTGCATAGCCTTCCTTTATTATACGGTCAAGACCAGATGTTTCAAGACCAAGGTCGGAAAGGAACATAGCCTTGTCCTCGGCATCCATATCGGATATCTCAGCTTCTATCTGTGCGCATATGGGCAATACAGCTGCCTTTTCAGCTGTCGCTATCTCGCAAACCTTCTTGTAGTTAGCATTAGTGTCAATGTTGTTCCTGAAATCGTCCTCACAGAGATTTGCCGCGTAGATAACAGGCTTCAGCGAAAGCAGAGGTGTTTCTTTCAGCAGCTCCAGCTCGTCATCGGACATCTCAAAGCTTCTAGCCGAACGTCCTTCTTCAAGGTGAGCTTTCAGCCTTTCCAGAAACTCAACAACTGCCCCAAGGCTCTTATCGCCCTTCATGGCTTTCTTGGTGCGGTCGATACGTCTGTCGATAAGCTCGATATCCGAGAATATCAATTCGAGATCGATAGTTTCAATATCTCTTGCGGGGTCGATAGAACCATCAACATGGATTATATTATCGTCCTCAAAGCATCTTACAACGTGAACTATCGCATCGACCTCACGGATATTTGCAAGGAACTTGTTGCCAAGACCTTCGCCCTTTGATGCACCCTTTACCAGACCTGCGATGTCAACGAACTCCAGTGTTGCAGGAGTGAACTTCACAGGGTGATACATATCTGCCAGCGCATCAAGGCGCTTATCAGGAACGGATACTATACCCACATTGGGTTCGATGGTGCAGAACGGATAGTTTGCAGACTCTGCCCCTGCGTTTGTAAGTGCGTTAAAAAGTGTTGATTTACCGACATTCGGTAATCCGACCATACCTAACTTCATATTTGATTTACTCTCCCTTTAATGATTTATCAGTCAGCGCAGAAATTTCCGCAGCAATCCTCTTCTTCGTCGTTATTTTCTTCCTGCTTGGTGTTCTTGCAGAAAGGATTTGTTATCTTGCCGCTGTCTGTGCAGTTATTGCCGTTATTGCAGCCTATCTTGATGCCCTTCTTAATGGGGGCAAATGTGAATCCGATAATAACGCCCAGCAGGAATATTGCCAGACCTTTCCAGAAATAGCCCACCGAAGGTGTCTTTACCTCATTATCGATGATCTCTCTTACTGTTTCTCTGATCTTCTCTTTCATTGTTTGTACCTCCTAAATTATTATATTTTATGGGTGAAATTCCACCCGGATATACGTTTTTCTACATCCTACAATTATATCATTCAACCGATTTCAGTGAACCGATCATATCAACTTTTTTCAAACTAAAATGCAGCACGCCATTGACTGCCAAGGTGAATCCCGCAGTAATCAAAGCGCCATACAGCATCGCAGAAAGTGAAAGCCTGTGGTCGAACATAAGTATATCGACCTCTGCCGTAACGGTAACAAAATAGTGCAGTATACGCCCCACAGGAAGACCTGCAAGTATTCCCACTGCTGACGAGATAAGATTCTCGCGCAGGATATAGTCATCGGTCTCACGGTCAAAGAAGCCCAGCACTTTAACTGTGGCTATCTCTCGGTTTCGCTCTGTTATATTTATGCTTGCGAGATCATAAAGAACAACTGCAGCCAGAAGTCCCGCGCTGAATATCAGCACGCCGACAACGGTGTTAAGACTGTCCATGGAATTAAGGAAACCTCTTGACTGATCGTCCTTATAAGTCAGACCATAGAAGCAGCTGCTTTTCAGGAACTCGTTGCGGAAAGTATCAATGTTTGCACCGCTTTGGATATCGATAAAACTGATATTGTACACAGGTGCTCTGCCGAAGCTTTTTTCGTAGTCATGTGGCGTCACAAAAACATAGTGAAAAGCATAGTTTTTGCATATGTCTGCCACCGTAAACTCGGCTTTTTCGCCGTCAGTCTCTGTGATGGTGAAGACACTTCCCTTTATAAGGTGCAGATTTTCGGCAAGCTTTTGTGTGACGATTACACTGCCGTCCTGCAGAACAAGCTTTTCGCCGCTATCGGCGTTCCTCAGAAGAACGAATTCTTCAAGCCTGTCAGTCTCGCTTGGAACACAGATATTCACCATGCATTTCTGACCATCGACCGAAAGATCGACCTCATTATTCAGTGCTTGCATATGACCAGCAAGACTATCAGTTGATTCTATCTCATGTTCAAGTTCATCGTAGCTGAACCTGTTATTTAGTACGGCTATGCCATCATACACGAAGACCTCACCGAACTGTCTGTCAACCACCGAGCTTATGGAATTTTTAAGCCCAAATCCGGTGATGATAAGCGCAGTACAACCCGTCACGCCCGCAAGTGTCATAAAGAAACGTCGCTTTGAGCGAAGCATATTTCTCGTGGTGACTTTACCCATGAAACTAAGTCTATCCCATACTGCGGGGCAGTTTTCAAGCAGTACTCTCCTGCCGGCTTTCGGGGGCTTGGGTCGCATAAGGCTACCTGGAACTTCTTTCAGATCCCTCATACAGGTGTAGACTGTCACACCGCATATGCAAACAGCGGAAACAGCTGTACAAACAGCTATATAACCCCATCTGAGAGGTGTAGAGATATCGGGAATATTATACAATAATTTGTACCCGTGATAGATCATGCGTGGGAATATCTTCAATCCCACAGCCGAGCCCAGTGCTCCGCCTATTATTGCGGCAGTACCCGAATAAATCAGGTATTTAGAAAGTATCTTTCCACGGGGATATCCCAGCGCTTTATACACGCCTATCAGTCCACGCTGTTCCTCGGTGAGCCTTGACATTGTCGCAAGACATACCAGACCTGCCACAAGCATGAAGAACACAGGAAAAACCTTTGCTATCGAATCAACTTTCTTGCTGTCGCCCTCAAAAGATGAATAGTCGGTGCTTGCTTCAAACCTGTCATAGCTGTATATCATAGGTTTAGGAGTATCATTGAGTTCCTTCTGTGCAGCCTCTATCTCACTGCGTGCTTCATCAAGCTGTGCCTGATATTTCTCATGTGCCGAACCGTCTTCGTCCTCAGCTAGTTCTTTTGCTATACTAAGGGCTTTTTCAGCTTTTAACATTGCAGATTTTTCAAGATACGCACGCTTGCCTTTTTCGACCTCATCCTCATATATACGTCGTGTCTCAGCTGCCTTTTTCTCCCATTCGGGCATATTTTTCTGCAGTTCTTCCCTGTCCATATCAAGTACACCGTTAAGAGTGTCAGCGGTGTTTGTGGCAGAAGCTATCCTGTCTTCAGCCTGAGTATAAAGGTCGTTGAACCTCTCGTTCACGCTTTTCTCAAAAGCCGCCTTAGCAGCCGCGCCTTTTTCTTTGACGCTCTCACGGTATTCTTCAGAGAACGGATCAGTCTCATCAAAACCTTCTAGGTCAACGAACATCTCAGTATAGTAATTGGTATAAAATTCCTCCTCGCGGAGAAAAACATTGCTGACGATAGTTCCATCGCCCTCGGTAGTACGGTCGCGCTCATAGCCTATATATAAAGGTGAAGTCACTATGCCCACAATCTCAAAGGTGTCAGTTTGCAGGGTATCAGTCAGCTTTTTTGTGTCATCAGGGTCGCTGAAAGTCAGTTTCTCGCCTATCCTGAAAGTATCGGGCGAAGATATCTTGACTTCCACCGCACACTCGCCGTCCTTATCAGGAAGTCTACCTTCAAGAACATGAAGCTTATTCATAAGGTTAGGGCTTGAATCATCAAGACTGCTGTTGAATGAGATACATTTAACAACGATGTTCTTGTTCTCATGCAGATAGAAAACGTCCTTTGAATAGGCGGCGTGCACCCCGCGGACATTTTCTGCCATCTTGACAGCCTCAACGTCAGACGACCTTACGCCTATAGTGGACACAAGTTTCAAGTCCATTAATCGATACTCATCGAAATAAGCCGCCGCTGAATCGACCATATCAGGCTTGGTTGCCTTTACACCCGAAAAGAATCCGCATCCAAGGGCGGCTATCAGCAGAACCGACAGATACCGCCCTTTTGAGCGAAGTATCTCACGTATAGTATCTTTAAAAAGTGCCGTCGTCATGATCGGTCTTACCTTTCAGATCCTTATCAGCGGTCAACAAAGCCGACCTTGCGGTAAACCTTTGAAACTACTCTTCTGGATATCAGCTGTGCCTTCTGTGCGCCATCGGTATAGCACTCTTTCAGGTATGCCTTATCATTCATCAGATCGTTGAACTTATTGCGAACAGGTGCAAGGTGATCTGCAACTGCTTCGCCAACTGCAAGCTTGAAATCGCCATAACCCTTACCGGCAAATTCCTTCTCGACCTCATCTAAGGTCTTGCCTGTGACAACGCTGTATATGGTCATGAGGTTGTTGATACCGTCTTTGCCCTCAGCGAATCTTACCTCTGTCTCGGAATCGGTAACGGCTCTCTTGAACTTTCTGATGATAGTGTCCTTATCATCAAGAATAAAGATGCAAGCATTAGGATTCTCATCGGATTTAGACATCTTCTTTGTAGGATCCTGAAGACTCATGACCTTTGCACCCATCTTGGGGATAAAGGGCTCAGGCAGATTGAAAAACTCTCCGTAGCGCTGATTGAATCTCTGGGCGATATTTCTTGCAAGCTCAAGATGCTGCTTCTGGTCTGCGCCTATAGGCACGAGATCGGCATTATATGCAAGTATATCAGCTGCCATCAGAACAGGATATGTAAACAGACCTGCATTGATGTTATCAGCGTGCTTTGCAGACTTGTCCTTGAACTGGGTCATTCTGGAAAGCTCACCGAACTGTGTAGAGCAACCAAGCACCCAGCTAAGCTCGGGGTGGTTGCAGTTATGGCTCTGGAAGAACAGAACGCTCTTTTCAGGATCCATACCGCAAGCGATCAGCAGCGCATAAGCCTGCAGAGAGTTCTTTCTCAGTGCAGCAGGCTCCTGTGTAACTGTTATAGAATGCAGATCGGCAACTGCATAAATGCAGTTGAACTCCTCCTGGAGAGGTCCCCAGTTTTTAACTGCGCCAAGATAGTTGCCCAATGTAAATGTACCTGTGGGCTGTATCATGCTCAGTATAAGCTTTTTGTCTTTTGAAAAATTCAATTCACTCATAGTATTTTACTCCTTATATAAAACCTCCAAGCAGCTTGTGCTCGGGGTCTATTCATTTATGATACGGATCAGGAAAGCTCATCATTTGAGTCAGTGTTATCTGCCGCACTTTCC
Organism: Ruminococcus sp.; assembly: GCF_024692365.1. GTDB lineage: Bacteria > Bacillota > Clostridia > Oscillospirales > Ruminococcaceae > Hominimerdicola. Next base: position 6,424 of record NZ_JAILMR010000114.1, read on the forward strand.
GATCCATTATTTGCTGAGGTAGTTTCCGCAGGCAAGAGCATTGCATTATATGGAGCGGTATCCACTTCAGTGATCTGTGATATCTGTAGAGATACAGGATCAGATCTGTCATTTGAGATCGTGATCTCGCCGTCAAAATCCTCATCAAATATGCAGCCACCATTGCTTACCCTTATCTGACCCAGTTTTTTCTCTGGTTCATCGAAGTCGATAACGGTGTTCTTTTCATCTATTCTGGTATAGCTGTCATCGGCAAAATACCAGACGCTTGGCTCGCAGTTGATTTCATTTCCCATCAGCCTTCCTGCAAGTGATCTGTAATCTTCGAGAGGTGCGTCACAGTCATCGGTATAGATATCGACAAAACCGAGGGCACCTGACATAAGAAAATCTTCGTAGGTGGTATCAGCCGGAAGATTTCTTTTGCTCATCTCGGATTCAGTGTTAAGATAAAGCTTTACAGTCGGCTTATCGCCTTCAAATACAGTCTTCGCCAGCAGATTCAGGTCTGCCTGAGCCTGATGCTCGAATTTTTTTGGAACAAGATCGTCTAAAAATTCGGAACCGTCACTGCTGTATACCACTATCTTGATATCGGGAAGCTGTTTGCAGGTCACGAGTATATTCACATAACTGTCCTGCTTGCCGAAAATACCTTCCGAACCCTCTTTTGTGTTGTCACTGTCATAAGTGAATTCAACACCGTATTTATTGTTCATATGTCTCAGTGCTTCGTTGATGTGAACTTTGCTGTTATAGTTGCTCTTGTTTCCGCAGGAACTGCACAAAGCAACCATCACAGCTGCCGCTGAGACCAATATACCGCATTTAATCATCCTGAATATATTCATTTTCATTCTCCCTGTCAATTTCTGCATCTGTGGATAGATCCTCTTCTTCAAGACTGATATCAGCCTTAGCCTGCGCAAGGATATCCTCAGCTGTTCGTGGGTAATGTTCTTCGGCGATTATATCATCTGCCGCTTTCATCAGTGCTGCCTTATCTTCCGATTCTGTATCTGTTTCTGTTTCGGCTTCTTCGACAAATTCGGTATCTTCACCCATGGCCTTTGTCTGAAAACAGTATACAATGCCTGCCAGAAGAAAACCGAACAGAGATGTAAAACATATAGCCCAGTTTGCACCGCGCCAGAACAGCGTACCCGCAAGCATCAGTATCAGCACTATCGTGAGATCCAGCGTTACCATGCAGAAAAAAGTTCTGAGTGCGCTTACAGCGGGTTGTTTGTCACGATGTTCGTCTTTATCGAAAAGATCGATATCGCCAGCCTTTACCATCAGCAAACTGCATATCACGCCTATGGTGATTACAAGCACCAGATTCGATATAACCGTGCCATGATTTACTGTGCCACGGTCGAACATCAGCAGAAAAACATCTCCGCCTGCGCAGAATATCAGCCCCGCACTGTTCAGTAGAGTAAGACCCAATTGAACAGGGGTCAACGGTAGCTTAGGATCATTCACCGAACATTTCCTTTGAAAGCTTGCCAAGCATCTCGCAGCCAGCAACAAGCTGTTCATCGGTAGGTGTAGAGAAATTAAGTCTGAATGAAGTGGTGTGGTCGCTCTCGGATATCATGAATGCATTACCGGGAACTACTGCAACCTTAAACTCCTTAACTGCTCTTGTGCAGAAAGCTGTCATATCACAATCATCAGGCAGTGTGCACCATACGAAAAGACCGCCCTCTGGTCTTGTGAAGCTGATCTTTGATGAGAAATTCTTCTCGATCTGTTCGATCATCAGCTGGCACTTGTGACGATAGATAGCTCTCAGCTTTTCAAGATGCGCATTCATATCGCACTGTGTCATGAACTTGTATGCAAGCACCTGTGCCCAGATATTGGTATGAACGTCGTCCACCTGCTTGCAGATGACCATCTTGTTAACGATCTCCTTGGGAGCGCTGATGTAGCCAACTCTGATTCCGGGTGCCAGTACCTTTGAAAATGTTCTGGAATAAGCTACGATGCCGTCCTTGTCCATGCTCTTGATGGAAGGAACATTCTCGCCTGTGAATCTCAGATCGCCGTAGGGGTTGTCCTCCAGGATGATCGCGCCGTACTTCTTTGCAAGCTCGTAAGCGCCCTTTCTCTTTTCGAGAGAAGTAGTCAGACCTGTGGGGTTCTGGAAATTGCATATCAGATATATCAGCTTAACTTTGCCAGTCTTGAGAACTTCTTCCAGTTCGTCAAGATCGATGCCGTCCTCTTTTAGTGTAATGCCTCTGAGGTCAACATTATATGACTTGAAAGCATTAAGTGAACCGATGAAGCTGGGAGCTTCACAGCAAAGGATATCACCGGGATCACAGAGAACCTTAGCCATCATTGCATTTGCCTGCTGTGCGCCGCTTACGATAATGAGTTCATCTCTGTCGGGAACGAACTCGCCCTTCTTCTCCAGTTCCTTTTTCAGCAGATCACGCAGAGGTGTATAACCCTCGGAGATGCTGTACTGGAGTGCGAGTATAGGGTCTTCTTCAAATATCTCCTTGGAGATACGTGTGATCTCATCTACTGGAAAAGCTTCGGGCGCAGGGTTGCCTGCTGCAAGGGAGATAACGCCGGGTTCAGAAGTGAACTTCAGTATCTCTCTGATAGCGGAAGCCTTGATGTGTGATACTTTTTCTGAAAATCTGTAATCCATGATAGTAAACCTCTTTCGTAAAAAAATAATTATACTTATATATTATAGCACACTTCTCCGATACTTTCAAGCTTTGAAGAACCAAATTATTCAAGTTTTTTATACTAAATAGTCTTGTTTGATTATAAGTTTATAACAATTAAATAAAGTTTATAAATAAAGTACAAAAATATTCAACAAACCAGCTCGTCAACCTATTGCTTTCATTAATAAGTTATGTTATAATAATTTATAGTAAAAGAGTTGGTAAAGCATCACAAATATTAATCTAATTTGTAGATGTTCTAACAAATTGGGGCTGCCGTTTCCTCCTTGCGGCTGATAGTTTAACTACCTGATTCATTCAAATTACCACGAAACTTCGGCGCGGTTGAGTTTATCTTGACAGCGCCGTTGTTTTGCCTATCCGACTAAGCAAATCGAAAAATACACTAAAAAGCCGTCCTCTCACAGAGAACGGCTTTGATTTATTGTACGGATTTTGTTACAGTTACCTGTGAACCTGTTCCGAGAAGATCATCAATAATGACCTGACCAACCTTAACAGGCAAATGAACTTCCGCCGCCTTGATAGCAGCTGTACATTCAGCGATCATGCCCTTCGGAACAGGCTGTGCTGTCTTCACAGGTACAGGTCTACCCTCAACAGAGATCACAGTGGTGGTTATAGTTCTTGTAGGATTTGAGATCTCACTTTCGGCATAGATCTCGCCACGCTTGCAGGTGTTTCCGCTCACCGAGATAACTTTTCCGCCATCGAACTCTACGGTCAGTTCACAGCCCATGGGGCAATTTATGCAAATAAGATTCCTCGTCATGACTCACACCTCCTCGATCTCAACTGTGATATCGCAGGACACGCTCTCAAGCTTCTCTTTTTTGATGATGATATCAAGCATCTCGCTTGGGACAAGTATCCTGCTTTTACGGCGCACAAGTTCGTCATCGCCCGCTTTTATGACGATCGAACAATCCTTGTAAACACCTGTTACCCTGAACCTTATATGGACATCACCAAGCAAGTCAGCAGTGTGTATCTCCGCAGGAACTGTGTATCTTACGCCGTTTTTCGGCACAATTTTTATAGCAGACGTACTGTCAGGAGCACAGCCGCGCTTAACGAATGCAGCCGCACTCTCACCAGCTCTAGCAGCTTCTTCCGAAACAAAATCCACAAGGTCATGAACGTGCAGAACATTTCCGCAGGCAAACACACCATCAATATCAGTTTCAAGACCTTCATCAACGATGGGTCCATTGGTACGAGGATCGATACCAACGCCGCAATTTTTAGAAAGCTCATTTTCGGGAATAAGTCCACAGCTGAGAAGCAAAGTATCACAAGGATAGAACTGCTCCGTACCTGCGATAGTCGTGTTTGTGCTATCAACTTCGGCGATAACTACACCCTCCAGCTTTTCCTTGCCCTTGATATCAACGACTGTATGGCTCAAAAGAAGAGGTATTCCAAAATCATCAAGGCACTGAACGATATTTCTTTTAAGTCCGCTTGAATAAGGCATAAGTTCAGCAACTGCCGCAACATGAGCACCCTCCAGAGTCATTCTTCTTGCCATGATAAGACCTATATCTCCGGAACCCAGAATAACAACTTCCTTACCGGGAACATAGCCCTCACAATTGACCAGTTTTTGCGCTGTACCAGCCGTATAAACACCCTGTGGTCTGAATCCAGGAATATTCAGCGCCCCGCGGGGTCTTTCACGGCAACCCATCGCAAGAATGACAGCTTTTGCACGTATTTCCTCAACACCGCGATTACGGCTTAAAATTGTAACGACCCTCTCCTTCGAGATATCCAGAACCATCGTTTCTGTCTCGTAAGGAATGTTCATATCACGTACTTTTTCGGCATACCGCTCGGCGTACTCAGGACCCGTGAGTTCCTCTTTGAAAGTGTGTAGACCAAATCCGTTGTGTATGCATTGGTTGAGAATACCGCCCAGTTCATTGTCACGCTCGAATATAACGATATTCTCCATGCCCTGTTCTCTAGCCGAGACAGCCGCTGCCATTCCCGCAGGACCGCCTCCGACTATGACGATATCAAACTCACGCATCTTCACACACCTCCTGTCTGCCGTTCTTTTTTATATCTCCTATTCCGCAGCCCAGTTTTTCGGAAAGCAGCAGGATAGTCTTAGGCGAACAGAATCCTGCCTGACAGCGACCCATTCCAGCCCTTGTGCGGCGTTTCACTCCATCGAGAGTTGTTGCACCGAGAGGTCTGTTTATCGCATCAATTATCTCACCCTCAGTGATAGTCTCACAACGGCAGACAATATTGCCGTATGCAGGATTCTCCTTGATAAGAGCGTTCTGCGATTTCCTGTCGAGTTCTGCAAAATGAACCAATCCTTTGCGAGTAGCTTTGTAGTTTTCTTTTATTTTAAGGTCTGTATTATTGGACAGTAATTCTCTCAACATCTCAGCTATGGCAGGGGCACTGGTAAGTCCCGGAGATTCAATACCAGCCGCATTGAAGAAATTCGTAGCGGCTTCTTCGATGATAAAATCGTGTGTATCTCCGACTGCACGAAGCCCCGTGAAGCTGGTTATCACCTTGTTGAAAGGAAGTCCCTCAACCGACAGCGAACCCTTTGCTTTGACTTCGGCTATACCCGAAGCAGTGGTCGCAGTGTTCTCCTTATCATCGATGTTTTCAGCTGTAGGACCTACAAGCAGGTTACCGTGAACTGTCGGCGTAACAAGGATACCCTTGCCCATTTTGGTCGGAAGTTGGAAAATAGTATGGCTGACAGTACTGCCCGCGTCCCTGTCCATCAGCATATATTCGCCCTTTCTTGGCGTTATCGTAAATCGCTTTTCGGCTACCATTTCGCTGATATCGTCAGCGTAAACACCTGCACAGTTGAAAATTGCGCGAGTTTCAAACTCGCCCTTATCTGTGATGACTTTATAGCCGCCCGACATTTTTTCGATACCTGTGACCATGGTCGAAAGTTTGAATTCAGCACCGTTTTCAAAGGCATTTTCAGCGAATGCCAATGTCATCTCAAAGGGACAGACTATTCCCGATGTTGGAGCATAAAGTGCGTATTTTACATCAGCTGAAAGATTCGGCTCACTGGCGCGTGCTTCATCACCTGTAATTATTTCAAGACCCTCAACGCCGTTCTTTTTGCCTTTTTCCAGTAGCTTTTCAAGATCAGGCAACTGAGCTTCATCAAAACAGAGTACCATCGCACCATTCTGCTTGAATGCAAAATCCAGTTTTTTGTACAGTTCACGAATCATAGCATTTCCGCGGACATTCAGCTTAGCTTTCAGTGTACCTGGTTCAGCGTCAAATCCTGCATGGACTATGGCACTGTTCGCCTTGCTGGTACCCTCACATACATCGCTCTCTTTTTCGATAACGCATATACCGAGTTCGTACTTAGCCAGTTCAGCAGCAGCCGCACAACCTGTCACACCGCCGCCAATGATGATAACATCATACATCATATCACCTGCATTTCTAGTTTTTGTTAAATTATAAACAATTAAACGTTTATCTTTCATATAAATTGTAGCATATATGCACGATTATGTCAAGCTTTATTAACAAGTATAGTCTTATCACATTACATACATTTATTATATGCACATTCATTCAAATAATTTGAGAGTAGTTCTCAAATGTAAACTTTATGTTAAGTACACCGAAATGCCGTTGACAGCGTCGTTTTACTATGGTATAATACAAAATTGAAATTTACTCTCGTTTTCAAAAAGGAGGTATCACCGTGGCAAAGTACAACACCGTCCAAAGGGGCGAATTGCTTGAATTTATGGGCAGGCACAAATCTTCTGCTTTTACAGTTAAAGAGATAGCCGATATGATGCGCGCTGACAGTGAGATACCCAAACCTCCCGGAGAAAGCACGGTATACCGACTTATAAAGGAGCTTGTTGAGAGCGGTGAGGTGAAGAGGACTGTCCGCGGCAACAGTAGAACTTTCGTTTATCAGCTGACCGACGGCGAGAACTGTCATCATCATCTGCATATGAAATGTATCTCATGCGGCAAACTTTATCATATGGACGACGAATCGAGTCGCGCTCTTGTTGAGCGTATTTTGCAGGAAGACAGTTTCGAGATAGACAGCAGCGCAGTGCTCCCCGGTAAATGCGGCGGGTGCAGAAGCGGCAAGTGATGAAACACATTGCTGTACAACAATTTGGATAGTATGACATCTGATGGAGGATATATATGATAAAAAAGATAATGAACGTTCTGGTTTGTGCTTCTATGCTCGGTCTTACTGCCTGCGGAGGTTCGGTTTTCGCACAGAGTTCTGCAAAAGACAATGGCAAACTAAGCGTTGTTTGCACAACTTTTTCGTGCTACGACTGGACTAAGGAGATAATGGGCGATCATGTTGATGATGCTGATCTCACTTATCTTCTTGAAAACGGCACCGACCTGCACAGCTTCCAGCCATCTGCCGCTGATATAGCAGAGATAACAAGCTGTGACGTTTTTGTATATGTTGGCGGAGAATCTGAGGAATGGGCTGAAGACGCTCTGAAAAATGCTTCCAACAAGGATATGAAGGTCATCAAGCTGATGGACGTTCAGGGCTTAAATACAAAAGAAGAAGAGATCAAGGAAGGTATGCAGGGCGAAGAAGAGGAAGAAAACGAACATTCCGAAGAACCCGAATACGATGAGCATATCTGGCTTTCACCAAAGAATGCGCAGATACTCTGCGTAAGCATTGCAGATGCTCTATGTGAAGCTGATCCCGACAATGCCGAGGACTATAAGGCTAATCTCAATGGCTATTCAGAAAAACTGGACGAACTTGACAGCAAGTTTGAAGACGCTGCCGCAAACGCAAAAGTCAAAACTATCGTTTTCGGTGACAGATTCCCCTTTAGATATCTCTGTGACGACTACGGTCTGGACTACTTTGCAGCTTTCGTAGGCTGCTCGGCTGAAACAGAAGCATCTTTTGAAACTATTGCTTTTCTCGTAAATAAGACCGACGAACTCGGTGTAAATACGATTTTTACCATCGAGAATTCCGATGGCAAGATAGCACAGGCTATAATCAGCAATTCAAAGAATAAAAATCAGAAGACTGCTGTTCTCAATTCTCTGCAGTCTGTAAGCGCAAATGATATCGAGAACGGCATGACTTACATCTCAATGATGGAAGAGAACTGCGAAGTTCTAAAAGCCGCTATCGACTAATAATAAATTATAGTACAGATTTCACCCTTGTCCGTTATGCGTACAAGGGTAGTATAATGATGGAGAAGTAAAATGGGCAAGCAGATAGAATGTAAAAACTGCACCTTAGGATATGAGGGCGTACCTGTAACGGAAGGAATAAATTTCACCGTTAACAGCGGCGATTATCTCTGTATCCTGGGTGAGAACGGTTCAGGCAAAAGCACGCTGATAAAGTCGCTGCTTGGGCTTAGACCTGTTATGAAAGGCGATATTGACTGGTGCGAAGCCAAGCACGGTGAGATAGGCTATCTACCTCAGCAGACGCTGGTACAAAGGGACTTTCCTGCTTCGGTAAGGGAGATAGTTATATCAGGCTGTATGGCAAAGGGAAAATTCCACCCCTTTATTCTCAAAGAGGACAAAGAAAGAGCTGCAAAAGCTATGGAGCAGCTTGGTATCACCGACCTTGAAAAGCATTGCTACCGTGAGCTTTCAGGCGGTCAGCAGCAGAGAGTTCTGCTGGCAAGGGCGCTGTGTGCATCGGGAAAGATACTTCTTCTCGATGAACCTGTTACAGGTCTCGACCCCAAGGCACAGAATGACTTGTATGAAATGATAGCAAAACTCAACGCTGATGGGATGACCATAATAATGGTATCACACGATATCCATGCCGCAGTTAAGTACGCGAGCCACGTTCTGCATATTGGCAGCAAAAAACAGCTGTTTTACGGAACAAAGGAAGATTATGTAAACAGTAAGCTCGGACAGAGCTTCATCAATTCGGAGGAGGCAGAGCACGATGAATGAAACTATCCAAACTCTGCTGACCTATTGGGATTTGGAATTTGTAAGGTACGCCGTTATAGTCGGTCTGCTGATAGCACTGTGTTCATCACTGCTCGGCGTGACGCTTGTGCTGAAAAGATTTTCGTTTATCGGCGATGGTCTTTCACACGTAGCTTTTGGCGCTATGGCTATTTCGACTTTACTTTCTGTTACACTAAAACAAGCTTCTCATGGCAACAGTGTTTTCGCGAAATTTCTTGAAGACACCAATGGGATGGTGATAATTCTTCCCGTAACACTTCTTGCGGCTGTGCTGCTGCTGAGAACGGGTCAGAACACCAAGATAAAAGGCGATGCCGCTATCGCTATGATATCGGTAGGCTCGCTGGCACTTGGTTATATGCTTATGAATATGTTCCCGGGTTCGGCAAACGTATCGGGCGATGTTTGCTCAACTTTGTTCGGCTCGACTTCGATACTCACGCTGACAAGCACTAAGGTAATAATTTGTGCAATACTTGCAGCTATCGTTATAGCCGTGTTCATTATTTTCTACAACCGAATATTTTCAGTTACATTTGACGAGAATTTCGCAAAGGCAAGCGGTGTGAAATCTGACGGATACAACCTGCTCATAGCTATAATTACCGCAACAATAATCGTGCTTGCTATGAATCTGGTGGGCTCACTGCTGATATCTGCACTGATAATATTCCCTGCACTTTCGTCTATGAGACTTTTCAAGAGCTTCAAAAGCGTGGTAATATGTTCAGCTGTGATATCGGTAATATGCGCATTTGTTGGCATGGTAGTTTCGATACTGAATTCAACACCTGTCGGTTCAACGATAGTAACAGCCGACATCGCTGTATTCCTGTTGTTCAGCCTTATCGCTGCTGTTACAAAGCGAAATTGATATCGGAGGGATAACAATGAAAAAATATGCTGCACTGCTACTGACAGTGCTTATGCTTGCGGGGTGTGGAAACACTTCACAAGTCGATAAGATAAAAGAAGAAAGAGAAAAGACAGGAACCGGCGAAGTTACGCTCTCCCCTACTGATGAAGCTGTTGCAGCCGAGGCTGAAAAGGCTGTCAGCGAACAGCAGGAGAATATTACTGAGATCGTCACTTCTCAGCAGCCTGCGGTGCTTGCACCAGATGAAGATGAACTGAAAAACGGCGATATCGACATTGACCTTACTTCGCTGAATCCCAATATGCTTTATGCCGAAGTCTTTCAGATCACGGGTGACCCTGAAAAATATCAGGACATGAAGATCCGTGCCAAAGGAACTTTCAACTATATGATGGACGATGGCACCGAATACTTCGCAGTATTTATGGCAGATGCAGCAGCCTGCTGTCAACAGGGACTTGAATTCCGCACATCCGAAAATCTTACCTACCCCGATGATTATCCTGCAATAGGATCGCCAATCATCGTAACAGGCACATTCAATTGCTACAAAGAAGGAGTTTTCACTTACTGCGAACTCAAAGATGCAGTCATTGAGATTCCAGAAGATACGGAATAAAAAAGTGAACAGCAAACAGATATGTCATATGACTCTTCTGTTTGCTGTTCACTTTTTGGTTGTAAAAAAGCCCCCAGTATTCCGGGGACCAATTAACAAATTTATCGAACACCTTTGATAATAGCGGAAAGAATTGTAATATCAGTGATATTCACAATACGATCTCCGTTAAGATCGGCAACCGAAATATCACCCAGTATTTTTTTACCTTTTATATGTGAAGCAACAACATTAATATCGTCAATATTGACCTTACCGTCGCCGTTTACATCTCCGCGAACCTTCTCAGCAACAGTGTAAACCTGTCTCTCAGTTTCTTCAACGAGAACAGGCTTATCGAGAACGGTAGAAGCGTATGCAGATACGACTGCCGTACTCATACACATTATCGCTGCTGCAAGAGCCGAAATTTTCTTCACAATAGTCATGTTCATTCTGCATACCTCCATTCATCATTCAAGTCATTAATTCATTTAACAAAAGAAAGCTTATAAAAAACCGCACCGCAAACCTTTCGCGATACGCTGACCTTCCTCACTGTAGTCATGATACCACAACTCAGACTAAAAGTCAACAGTATAGTTTATACTTTGTATCAATTTACATAAAGATATTATAATTAGCCGACTTATATTGTACATTACGCAAAAATCGTTATCTTTCAGTTTTTATAAATATTAGCATATTTATATTTCATATATAGAAAGTATAAAATATCTGAGATCAACTAATAATGTATAAGTAAACAAGCTATCTCAACTGCTGAAATTCAAATCAGATCAATTCCGCGACTACAAAAAAACACTTCCCATGATTAGGAAGTGTCTTTTCGTTATATTTCAATCAGATAAGCCCTGCACGGCGCACCATCGCAGCCACCCAGATTTATTGGTGCAGCACTCAGGAAGTACGCCCCTTCCTCAACTCCATCAAGACGTATGCCCTCCAGCAGAACTACGCCGGCACCCAGCAATATAAGGTGTACTTCCATCGGTGCGTTTTCAGGTCCGACTGTCTGGCTTTCGTTTCCGATGAGTTTAAGTCCTGCATCAGCGAAAACCTTTGCGGCATCGACAGTAACAGTGCATTTTCCGCCAATCAGGAGCCTTTCGCAGATATCATCGCATTTTTCCAACATCGTTTTCGCATCTTCTGCTGTGACATCACCATCATGACGAAAAACATAGCATTTTCCAACAAATTTATTCAAAGGTATTTTATCAATAGTTACACCGTCATCCAAAAAATGATAAGGCGCATCAACGTGTGTTCCATTATGCGCACACATCGAAAACTCTGTCAGATTGCAGATATCACCTTTTTTGATGCTCATAGCAGTCTTTCTGACGGGCGGTTCATCTCCGGGAAAAACAGCACAGCTGAAAAGTTCCTGTGAGATATCAATTATTCTTTTTTCCATATGCGACCTCCTGTTAAGCAATTGTAAACCAAATTCGAGCGATTTAAGGTAATTTCCAGTTTAAGACAGTACTTTTTACAACCAAAGGCTAATATATCGTTTTCGCATAAAACACCTTTGTGCAAATGATACAGGATTTATTATTTCAGTATCAAGCAGTGACCTGTATTTAACAACCAAGAAATATAGTGTTCATATTTCGGAATAAAAGCATGAAATCAGTCATAATTTCCAGTATTTTCCACCTAATTTTACAGTAATCGGTTAAAAACAGTTGTTTCTATAAATTTGCTTGTGCATAACTAACATATCTTAAGAGTAAACTGTAAAAAGAGTAAAAAATTGTATGAAATAACGAAACAATCTGTCAATAAATGTCAGATGTCACCAATTACAAAATCTAATTTCCATATATTTCCACAGCTTTTTAATCGAAAAGGTTAAAGACAAAGAAATTAAAAGTCACCTTTGTACACAATGTATAGGTTTAATATATTCTGGCATCGTATGAAAATCATTTTTAAAGCCTACAAAACAAAAAGTTCATATTTTGCAGACAACTTAAAACAGCCACCTGTATGAGATTATGGTAATTATAAACGATTAACCAGTAAATGTCAAGTACAAAGTTTTACCAAAAAATATCTCAAAGTTCATAAAAATATATTGACGGCACGGATATTAGCTGTTATAATTGTAAAGGAAAGTTATCTTGAAAAATCTGCTGTCGTCGGCAGCATGAAAAGGCTTATGTGAACGAATTTCAATCGTTATCGTTTTATTAGTCTAAAATGCATTTTATTCAGGACATTTCACGAAAAAACTGTGTTATCGGAACAGCACAAAACAGTTTTTTCGGTCTGTGTTTGAAGACGTTTTCAAACAGAGTTCCGACGGCAGATTTTCAGTATCTCAAAAGATATAATTTTTTTCACTTATCTGATCGGGTCAGATCTGGAATACCCGACCATGAGGATCTATACATTTTACCAAATATCGACCACGTGCTTGACAAGTATCCGAATGTCACGATCGGGCAAGTAATATCGGATGCTTGAGGAAGGAGATGCGCTTGATGGCTAATGAAAATTTTACGATACTTGACGGTGAACTAATCTCTTACAGCGGTGATGATACCATCGTTACCGTTCCTGACGGGGTTAAAAGCATTAAGGATGGTGCTTTTCTTGGCTGTGTTCACATCAAGGAAGTAAAACTACCCGAAGGTCTGACAATAATTAAACATAAAGCATTCTGGGGTTGTGCACGTCTGAAAAAGATTAAATTGCCGAGTACTCTTCGCTCTATTGAATTCGGTGCTTTCAGGGAATGTGAATCTCTCGGCGAGATAACTATCCCCGACGGCGTGACTGTAATGGGTGACTCTGTATTCCGCAGCTGCGATTCACTCGCTAAAGTATATCTTCCCGATTCTCTTAACGAGCTAAGAACCAGCACATTTTCCGAATGCTTTCTGCTGAGTGATATACGTCTTCCCGAAACTCTTGAAAGGATCCCCGTAAGCTGCTTTGAAGGCTGCGCTTGCCTGAAATCCATCACAATTCCCGAAAGCGTTAAAACGATCGGCAAGAATGCATTCAGTGGCTGTACATCACTGGCTGATGTCAAACTCCCCTCGGGTCTGAAAGTCATCGAAAAAGAATGTTTTGAAGACTGCAAAAAACTTATGAAGCTTGATGTTCCCGACAGTATCGAATACATCGGCGCAAATGCTTTCAATAAAAGCGGTCTGATGACTTACTGCTTCTCGGATTACCTTATTATGGGACACGTACTTGTGCGCTACATGGGCAAAGATGAAACTACTGCCATTCCAAGCGGGATACGTTCCATCGGCGACCACGCTTTTGCTAATAACGAAGAATTAAAGAACATCACTTTCCCTGAAACTGTTACAGAAATTCATGATAACGCATTTGAGGGCTGTCCTCTGCTGAAAAGTGTTGAACTGCCCCTTAGTCTGAAAACTATTGGTGATGGTGTATTCACTGATTGTGAATCTCTTATCCACATTGAATTCCCGCCTAACATCGAACGTATCGGTAAAAAGGTATTTTCTGGCACGGGCTTTGAAAAGTATAATAGAGATGAGCTCAATATCCTTTCAGGCAAGTATCTAATAAGTTTCAGCGGTACAGCTGATGAACTTTCTATACCCGCAGGTGTAAGAGTCATTGCTGATGAAGCATTTGTTGAATGCGGTGGTGTAAACTCCGTCACACTGCCATACGGTCTTAAAACTATCGGCGACGGTGCTTTCCAATGGAGAAGCGAGCTGAAAAAGATCAGCATTCCTTCCACAGTAAACTATATCGGCGAAAATGCTTTTGCAAGCTGTCACGAACCCGATATCAGCATAATTAACCCGAAAGCACGCCTGTGCGAAAATGGGTTCCCTGACGGTGCAAGACTTAGGATAGTTGACGGCACTAAGGTACTGAATGTTAAACTGAAATGGGGTATCAAAGCGGGCGACTGTCCCGAAAGACGTATGTGGAATTTCCTATGCGGAAGATCCTCAACAAATTTCGCAATGCTTGATAAACCTGAATATAAGATACCATGTGCGATCTTCTACTACGATGTCGAAGAATACTGCAAAGATTATATCCACAGGAATATAGTTGAAGCCGTTTGCTTCGCTGCTTCTCAGGAAGATGATTACCTTCTTGAACGTGTTCTTTCTTTTGGTATCCTTGATAACTTACAGCTCCAGGAATGCATAAACTACGCTATCGAACACAAGCTCACTGTTCAGCAGCTGACGCTCATGCGTTATCGCTTCGAGCATCTGGCGGAACCTGAAGAACAGTAAATTGAATAGTTTTCGTAAGGAAAGCTCCTTGATTCACACAATTAAAAAAGTGCGTTCACCTTTAAGGCGGACGCACTTTTTTCATCAATATATCGGAACATCAAAATTCTTTATCTTCTCAAACAGGATATCATCCTCGGAGGGGATATCGGCTGCCATTTCTATTTCACTGCGGATGCTCAGCATCTCGCGGTCAGTATTTGAGATGACCTCTGCACATTCGCGGAGCCTGTCAACGATTTCCTGCTCATTTTCGACCGCCTGCTTGTATTTCAGCTGATGTTCAAGGCTTGCCCAGAAATCCATAGCAATTGTACGTATCTGCACCTCAACACGCATATCGCGCTTTTCTTCGGCAAAAAATACAGGCACACTGACTATCAGATGCAGACTGCGGTAACCATTAGGCTTAGGAGATGCTATGTAATCCTTGCGGGCAATCAGCGTGATATCGTCCTGCTGTATAAGAGCATCGGCGATGGAGTAGATATCATCGATATAAGCACAAATGACCCTTACGCCTGCCACATCGCTGAGGTTATGTTCGATATTATCAGGAGTCATAGCAAGACCTTTCCGCTGGAGCTTTTCAGCAATACTGGAAGTCCTTTTAAGACGTGTGCTGATAAACTCGATGGGATTTCTGCGGTAACGCACATTGAACTCGGTGTTCAGCACATCGAACTTCGTCTTGACCTCTTTGATGGCACAGGTGTACATCATCATTAGTTCCTTGTACTCAACCATTGTACCGATTATCTGCTTTGTGTGACTGTATACCATTCTCACTTCATCGGAACTGAGTGCAGGCAGTTCAAGTTCTGGTGAATTTATCACCTCGCTGAACAGGTCATCGAATTTTTGCTCGCGGCTCATAACATACCTCCTGTTCTTATCGTAAAAGCTGAAAGCTTTCTCGAAACTGTCGTTATTTTATCATAATACCACGCCTATGGGTGAACAAGGCGTTATTTATCTGAATTATCTGTGAAAACTTTCCTTATTTTTCCAAGCCAAAGAACTCAGCCACCTTATCATTGAATTCAGGCTGTTCATATGCACCATGACCGTAGGCTTCTGTCATGTAAAGCTCACAGCCAAGTTTCTCGGCTATCTCTTTTGAAGCTTCGGGTGTAACTATCCTGTCTTGCTTGTCACCTATGACCAACACGGGACATTTTATCTCATCAAGCCTGTCATAAGTCTCGCAAGTAAGACAAGCTTTTGTCATGCGGGCAAAACTTTTCGTATCTTTCGGGTGCCCTGCCTTTACCAGCGCAGGCATGATAAACTTGAATTTTTCAAGCCGTTCGGGTGGATAATTATACTTCATCGTACTTATGACCAGTCCGTCTAAGTCGCCTTTTTCTGCAAACCCGACCCACTCATCAACAGCATTTCGTACCACATCGTTGTTACGTGAAAGCGTAACGCCCAGTACAAGCTTCTTTACAAGTTCGGGGTGTTTTATTGCAAGGTACTGGGCTGCCATACCTCCCTGAGATACACCAAGCACACAGGCATTCTCCAGCCCTAGTTCCTTCATTGAGGCAGCGACTTCATCACAAATATCCTCGGCAGTATAGTTTTCCGGTATCTCTTTTCTGCGGTCGAAAATGTATATACGGAACTTTTTCGTGAACTGTCTGTACATCACCGCAAGAGTAAATCCAGTGCCCTTAACCCGTTTCAGAGAAAGTCCGGGAATCAGAACCATGACTTCTTCACCGCTGCCGAAAACGGCATAGTCTATACTCATTCCATTTATATTTAGAGTATCTTCCTTTACATTGTATAACATTATTTGTCTCCTGTATTTTTCTATTTAAAATATTTTACTTGAACAGCTGCATTATCATACCCAGCAGACCCATCAGTATATTCACAACATACAGCACAGCAGCGGTACACTGCAGCAGCACTCCAACGCCACAGCCTATCGCCGCAAGCTTATGTCCTGCAGCAAAGTTTTCTTTTACCGACTGTGCCGAAACAGCGATACCTATTATTATCAGCAGAACCATCGCCGAACTTATCAATATAATATTAAGCTTAGTACACAAAAGCACCAGCAGGATATTTATCACCCCGAATATGATATCGCCTTTCCATGATGCCTTATTCTCTTTCTCCACTTGTCATACCGCCTTTTAACAATCTTTATAAAAAAACGGCTGCCTTTTTCTGGCAGCCGAAAATTTACCGTTCTACGGAATAATACTTATTCAGCTTTGTCTTGAATATCTCCGTTAATACATCAGCAGTCACTATCGCCGCAACGACCGACACAAAAACGATAATAAATACTTTCAGACCCTTGCTCATAATGTTCCGCCTTCCTTTCTTTAGTCTGGGTTACATTTCTCTTGGGTATATTATACACTATTTTTTTTAGAATTTCAAGTACCTGCGCCGAAATAATTGCAGATATCGGATTTTGCAGCTGACATTATCTTTTCAACATCAGCGCCCCATATATCAAGCCCCTCTGCCTTGAACATGACGCACTCCCCTATTCCATAGAAATCCTTAGCGAGTACTTTTACATACCCGAATCCGTATTCTTCCGAAAATATTTTTCCTCCCGCCGTGGTGACATAAAACAGTTTCTGAGCTTTACAAAGTCCCCCAAAACTTCCGTCAGATCTGCACTCAAAGGTCAGCCCTGCTACGGTTATCTCTTCAAAAAACTGTTTCAACGCTGCAGGGAAAGACATATCCCAGAAAGGTGCCGCAACTACAATAACATCAGCATCTGCAAAAAGCTTCGCGTGATAAAACATCACATCTGAAAAATCTCCCGACGCACAGGCTTTGTCCCTTTTCGCAAGATAAGCCGCATTTGTTTTCGGAAAATCATACTCGCAAAGCTTAACACGAGTAACTGTCCCGCAAAGTTTTTCAAGTACAAGTTCACCCAGCAAAGCAGTTCTGGAGTTTTCTCTTACAGTCGCATCGATATATATCACTTTCATATTTCGCCCCCCTTTTTATACAAAGAAGAGCGGAAATGCACTGCACTTCCGCCCATATAATCAATCATCACAGCCCGTATATGGACATCGACATAAGTATACTTCCGACTGTACCGCGAAGTTCAGCTATAACGTCAGGCGTGGTATCGACTATCAGCTTCCAGTCGCCGTTTACAGCAGCTTCTTCCAATTTAGCCGCCCTCTCGCTTATCGCCATAGCGCCTATCGTTTTTGAAGCACTTTTCAGCGAATGAACATATACCCTGTATTGCTCGGAATTTCCACAGGCTATACACTCTTCAAGATGCCTTATCCTGTCATCGGAACTTCCTGTATATTCCGTCAGCATCTCCGCATAGAACTCGGTATCGTTCATGCAGTACTTCATGCCGATAGCGGTGTCAAGTCCGCCTGCTTCCAGCATTGACAAAAATCCGAAAACGAAATCCTTATCGGCATTGCGTTCACTTTCAACAGTGATACCGTCATCACCCACGCGGTAAGAATCAGGATCCTCTCTCATACTGTACTCGGTATCCTCATCGATCATATCAAGCATTATCTGCGCAAACTTCGGATCAAACTGAGTTCCCATATTATTCACGAACTCGCTCCTGATATACTCCTGCGCATAAACATCATGATAGCTTCTTCTTGAACTCATCGCGTCATAAGCATCAGCCACGGTGATTATGCGGACTTCCATCGGGATATCCTCACCTTTAAGACCATCGGGATAACCTGTACCATCATACCTTTCGTGATGCCATCTTGCCGCAACAGCAAGCTGGGGCATTTCGCTGATATTTTTCAGAATATCATAACCGACCCCGGGGTGAGTTTTGATGATATCGAATTCCTCGGGAGTAAGCTTTGTCGGCTTGTTTATGACATAATCGGGAACACCGATCTTGCCGATATCATGCAGAAGACCCATCATGTAGATCTTCTCCTGCTCCTTCTCCGAAAGCCCCGCACTTCTCGCTAACTCCCTTGAATATTCAGCAACTCTTGTAGAATGACCGTTTGTATACTTATCCTTCGCATCAACAGCCCCCGCAAGGGTCTGCACCACCTGCATGGATAATCTTTCATTCCTGCGGTGTTCCTCGATAATATTGGAGCTGAGTTTTTTAGCCTCAGATTTAAGGTCACGCTGAAGCTTGTTAAGCTCAATAGTATTCTTAACCCGCAAAAGCAGTACCGAAGCCACAAAAGGTTTGCCCACAAAATCAGCCGCACCTGCCGTCAGCGCTTTTGTTTCGGTATCCGAATCGCTGTCAGCCGTAAGTATTATAACAGGAATATCCCTGACCTCATGGTTAGATTTCAACTTCTGCAAAGTCTCAAAACCGTTTATACCTGTCAGATGTACATCAAGCAAAATAAGATCGGGCTTGTTTTCCTTGACATACTCAAGCAGTGCTTCGCCTGAATCAAGGCAATCAACAATATACCCATAAAGACTGAGTATACGATCTGCGATCTTTAGATTTCCCCTGTCATCGTCAATAACAGCTACTCTGTAATGCTCCATATACCCACACTCCTTTATATCAGATATTTATTCTGCCAAGTATTTCCATTAATTCGGGTGCCGAAACAGGCTTGCTTATAGACCCTACCGCACCAAGCTTTTCAGCCCTTTCACGCAAATCATCGGTCATAGTGCCCGACATCAGACAGACCTTTGCATCGCTTATATCACTGTCACCGCGGATAGCTTCAAGCACATCAAGACCGTTTTCACCGGGCATCTCAACATCGAGAAGCACGAGATCGGGCTTTTCGTCTTTAAGCATCTGAATGCCCTGCGCTCCGCTGAATGCGCCTATACACTCGTGACCAGTTTTTTTCAATATAAATCCAATCATTCTGACAGCCATGCTGTCATCATCGACTACCAAGATCCTTGACATTTTTATACCCCCGAAGCGGTCAGATTAAACATAAACATAAATATTCGTGCTCTATAATTATATCACATTCAATAAAAATAATCAAGAGGTTATTAATGAACTATTTTATGGTTAAATTTTTTTGATATGAGAATTATCTTGCATAATGGCATAGAAAACATCCTTTCTGCCTGACCTCAATTCTTTCGGAAGTGAAATCAATATCCCATGCATATTCTGAAAGCCAAAATTGAAGGAGTTCTTCATTAAATCGCAGATTAAACGCCGTTATTCATCACAAACCACTATACAAAGTCTAAGTACTCACCTGTTCATATTCTGTAATCACCCCTGCTTTTACATTATTATACCATAAACTTACACAGGTTTCAATAGTTGTCGCAGATTTTTAAAAAATACCTTTTGCACAACAATATTCCGCAATTTTTGGTAAGTATTTTCATATAGCCGCTATTGACAAACATTATAAAATATGCCATAATATCTTAAAAGAATATTTTTATAGTATAAAAATAATTAATAAAGGAGATCAATCATAATGAGTGCAACTCTTGTAATAATGGCAGCAGGACTTGGTTCAAGATTCAAAGGCGGTATAAAGCAGCTGGAACCTTTTGGTCCTAACGGTGAGATAATAATGGATTACTCCATATTCGATGCAGTACGCGCAGGTTTCGATAAAGTAGTATTCATCATCAGACGTGATATCCGCGAAGCATTTGATGAGATGATAGGTAACCGCATAGGTGCGCAGGTAAAGGTAGATTACGTCTATCAGGAACTCGACTGCCTACCCTCGGGCTACAATGTTCCCGATGGCAGAGTTAAGCCCTGGGGTCACGGACACGCTGTGTGCTGCTGCAAGGGTATCGTAAACGAACCCTTCGCCGTTATCAATGCTGATGACTTCTACGGCAGGGAAGCTTTCCAGAAACTGCATGATTATCTTTGCGAAGGACAGACAGGTGACAAACTGAAAATGTCCATGGCAGGATTTGTTCTGAAGAACACACTCAGCGACAACGGTGCCGTAAACAGGGGCGTATGTAAGGTAGACGGCAACAATATGCTGGTAGATGTTGAAGAAACTTACAATATCCGCCGAGAAGCTGACGGCAGAGTTCTTTCGGGCAAGGAAGATACCAAAGAACTCAGCGAGGACAGCTACGTTTCAATGAATATGTGGGGCTGCCCCGCAGGCTTCATAGACAGACTGAACAGCCGTTTTGAAGAATTCCTTGAAAAGAACGGCACAAGCCTGACAGCGGAATTCCTTCTTCCCGAGGGTATCGACTACATGATAAAGCACGATGAAGCTGACTGCAAACTGCTTGAAAGCCGTGACAAATGGTTCGGCGTTACCTATGCCGAGGATAAGCCCTCTGTAAAAGCTGCTATTTCACAGCTTATTTCTGATGGTGCTTACCCCGAGAAGCTCTGGAAATAACTATCAAAAATTGCGCTCGTAAATTTAAGCGGGCGCATTTTTTATTGGTATGATTTACCACTTTAGACACAAAAAATGCGGATACCGCCATTGCAGTACCCGCATTAAAATTCTTATTTCAGTGAGTTCAGCAGACCGTTCGAGTTGATTATCTTGATAAGGAACGCGGGGAAGGACTGACCCTGATAAGTTTCATTCTTGGTCTTGTTTGTGATAACGCCTGAATCGAAATCGATCTCAACCTCGTCACCAGCCTCGATCTTTTCGGAAGCCTCCTCACACTCGATTATCGGCAGACCGATGTTGATGGCATTTCTGTAAAAAATTCTTGCAAAGCTCTTTGCGATAACGCAGGAGATACCACTTGCCTTTATGGAAGCAGGGGCGTGCTCTCTGGATGAACCGCAGCCGAAATTGGCTTTAGCTACCATAATATCGCCTTTCTTGACGTTCTTTGCAAAATCTATGTCGATATCCTCCATGCAGTGCTGAGCCAGCTCCTCCATGTTTGCAGTGTTCAGATATCTTGCAGGGATAATAACATCTGTATCAACGTTATCCCCGTACTTATGTACTTTTCCGCAAGCCTTCATTCTATGAAAACTCCTTTCAACTTACTCAATATATCGGTCGGAATTGAAGACATTCTCACCTGCTGCCTGCTTACGCAGTTCTTCATACACCTGTTCAAGGTAGCTTGTATCCATCTTATCCTTGGTACGGGTGATAAAGTAGCAGACCTTTGCCTTTCCGAAAAATCCCTCTTTAACAAGACGGAAGCAGGATACGCCATTGACCTGATCGGTGTAAAAATTGTTGAAGCCTTTTTTGTCGATTATTGCTTGTGTTTGCTCGATTGTGAATACATTTCCGACTCTCAGTTTATCGATGAAATCCAGGATCTTTTCTCTGCGCTGATCATCAGTAAATGCTGAACCGTACTTTTGTGTGATGATACCGGATACAGTATCATAGAAAATATCTACCAAATAGTTAGTCATAACCCGCCTCCTATCTGCTTAATTCAAATTACCCGAAGTATGGGCTGTAAATTACATAACGTCCGCAGGCTGAGCAATACGTCCCGCCACTGCAGAAGCAGCTGCAACGTAAGGTGAAGCAAGGTATACCTCAGACTCGGGATGACCCATTCTTCCTACGAAGTTTCTGTTAGTAGTAGCGACTGCCTTTTCACCCGCTGCGAGAATGCCCATGTGTCCACCCAGACACGGACCGCAGGTAGGTGCTGAAACAGCGCAACCTGATTCAATAAATATCTCCAGCAGACCCTCTTTCATCGCTGTAAGATAGATGTTCTGTGTTGCGGGGATAACAATGCATCTTACATGGCTTGCAACACGCTTGCCCTTGAGTATTTCTGCCGCAGCTCTCAGATCTTCTATTCTGCCGTTTGTACATGAACCGATGACTACCTGATCGATCTTGATCTCGGGGATATCATCAAATGTTCTTGCATTCTCGGGCAGATGAGGGAATGCCACTGTGGGCTTGATGGTGCTGAGATCGATGGTGTATTCCTCATCGTACTCGGCATCAGGATCAGCCTCATATACTTTATACTCTCTGTCAGTTCTGCCCTTGAGGTATTCCTTAGTAACCTCATCAACAGCGAAGATGCCGTTCTTTGCACCTGCTTCGATAGCCATATTAGCCATGCAGAGTCTGTCTTCCATTGTCAGGTTCTTCAGACCCTCGCCCATGAACTCCATCGAACGGTACAGAGCACCGTCAACGCCGATCTTGCCGATTATATGCAGGATAACGTCCTTTGCGGAGCTGTACTTGGGCAGCTTGCCTACGATATTGAACTTGATGGCAGAGGGCACCTTGAACCAGGTCTTGCCGGCAGCCATGCCCGCACACATATCGGTAGAACCAACGCCGGTGGAGAATGCACCCAGCGCACCGTATGTACAGGTATGAGAATCCGCACCGATAACTGCATCACCGGGAACTACAAGTCCTTTTTCGGGAAGCAGTGCGTGCTCAATACCCACATCGCCTACATCGTAGTAGTGTGTGATATCATACTTCGACGCGAACTCACGGCACTGCTTGCACTGCTGTGCAGCCTTGATGTCCTTGTTCGGCGTGAAGTGATCCATCACCATAGTGATCTTATCCTTATTGAAGATATCGCTGAATCCAGCCTTGTTGAACTCATTAATAGCAACGGGTGTTGTAACGTCGTTGCCCAGCACAAGGTCGAGGTCAGCCATAATGAGCTGTCCTGCCTTGACCTCGTCAAGCCCTGCATGGGCAGCGAGTATCTTCTGTGTCATTGTCATAGCCATGATAGTGATCTACTCCTTATAAAACAATATTCTTATACAATTTTATTATACCGTATTTTTGCAGAAATGTAAAGTGATTAACACAAAAAATTTTAATAAATTTTCCGTAGGTTTTTGTGAGATATATCAAATACCGATTAATTTTCTAAACAGTATCTGTAACCTTCATGCAATATATAAAAAATTAACAAGTTAATATTTCCAGTATCGATCATGAAATGCTGACCATAATATTATAGTAAGCGCAATTAATTTCGTTTACCATAACAGGACATCTTTGCAGCACACAGCAATTGTCATTACTAATTCGGAAAGGAGATGTATATATGATTGGAAGATCACTGATGACAGGCATATACGCAGGAGTAACTATGGGCACTCTTGCGTATGGAATCTCACGCAAAGCTCAGCGCGGAAAGCGTAAGCTGAAAGCCCGTGCAGGCAGGGCTCTGAAAAACATGAGCAGCTTCATGGACGACCTTTCGGATATCATGAGATAGCTTATCGCAGGCTGTCGCGCATTTACGCACGGCAGCCTGTTTGCTGTACAAGAATTTGGTCGCATAAAAATATCGTCACAAAAAATATACATATCCGACCCTTTTTACAGTGCAAAATTTGTTAAAGATTTTTTCTTAAAAAACAAGTGCGATACTAGACAAATCAATAATGTTTGTGGTATAATAAACTATATAAATTAAGGAATAATGTCGTTTTGTGTTTATGTAAGGAAGGAAAATACTAATGGGCGCAGATGCTGCAGGTTACGGCAAAAAGCTCTCATCTGCCGGGAGCAAGAAACGCGGCAGAAAAAAAGTTAAAAATCAGACCGTTCTGATATGCGGTACGGCTATCGCTGCACTGATAGGGGCAGTAGCTATTGCATACGGTGCAGGCAGAGTTTATTACAGAAACAAATTTCTGGCTGATACTTACATCAATGGTATCGATGTAAGCGGAAAGACCTACGATCAGGCTGTCAAGGCACTTAAAGCCGACACCATTCCCAAAGAGTTCAAGGTCACTACCATCGACGGTGAGAATGTTGTTATCTCCCCTGCTGATTTTGGTTACACCCGCAACGCCAAGGACGAGGTAAAGAAACTTTATGATAAGGTAAATCACGGTGCATGGTTCCTTGGATATTCAGGAAGAACTGACTACAACTACAACGAGGAATCCACCTATGACAGCGATAAGCTTAAAGCACTTCTCAGCGAACAGGACTGGGGAGATGTTGAAACTCAGGACGCTGCACTTGAACTGACTGACAAAGGTTATGTCATCAACGAAGAAGTTCAGGGTAATAAAATAACAAATATGGAAAAGCTGGAGAATGCCGTTATTGATGCACTGGGCAAAGGCGAGTTTGAAGTAAAGCTTAACGGTGGTACAGGCTGCTATGATATCCCCCAGATCACATCTGATACTTTCAAGGATCAGTGTGAAGCGCTGAACAAGGTGTTCAACATTTCCATAACATATGATTTCGACTATACAACCGAAACTATCACAGGTAAGACCCTGCTTGATCTTATCGATATGGACGATATGGGCAACTATGTCGTTGACAGAAAAGCTGTCACAAAATATGTTGAGGGTCTGGCAAAGAAGTATGATACTCTGAAGACCACCAGAACATTCAAATCCACCAAACAGGGAAAAGTCAAGGTTGATCCCGGTGATGACGGTCTTTACGGTTGGTGGATCTGGCAGGACGCTACTGTTGAGCAGTTGGAAAATCTGCTGGAAAAAGGCGAAAGCGTTGAATCTATCGACCCGATATACTACAGTGACGGTTCATTTGAGTATACAGGCGTTGAATCTGCACGAACTGCTAAAGATGATATTGGCAAAACTTACATTGAGATCGACCTCACCTATCAGCATATGTGGTATTACAAGAAAGGCAAGTTAAAGTACGAATGCGACATCGTTTCCGGTCAGACAACTTCCTTAGCAAGAACTACACTTGAAGGCGTATACAAGCTGTGGTCGAAAGAGACCAACAAGCGTATGAAGGACAGCAATGCCGACGGTGAACAGTGGGATACAACTTGTAACTACTGGAACAATGTTTCCCTTTGCGGTATAGGTATGCATGACTCCACATGGAGAGGTGCATTCGGTGGCACCATCTATCAGTGGAACGGCTCTCACGGCTGTATCAATATGCCATATGAAGGCGCACAGTACGTTTACGAGAATGTAGAACTCGGAACACCTGTTGTAATGTTCTACGACTGATAATAAAAGATAATATTTAACGGACAGTTCTGTTTGAACTGTCCGTTTTTTTGTATCCAAATCGAAATAACAAAAAATAAGTCGGGGAGAATTTCCCCGACCGTAATGTATTACTGTTCACTAAGCTTCAGGATTGCATCTCTCATGCGGTTAACGTCATCAAGGCTCTTGGAAAGTCTGTTAACGTCAGACTGCAAAATTTCGGAAGCTTCACCCAGTGTAGCATTGATGTTTGCTATCATAGCATCAAGAATGCTCTGTCTTTTATTGTTTGCATCTGCGATTATATTTTCAGCCTCAGCTCTTGCCTGATTGACTATATCGGTAGCGTCCTGATTTGCTCTGTCAACCTGCTCCTTAACATACTGCTCAGCTCTGGCGATTATAGCTTCCTGAGAAACAAGCTTGTCAGCCTCAGCTCTGGCTTCATTCATTAAGCTTTCTTTTTCGCTTGAAGCAGAATTCTTGATAGCTTCAGCTTCCTGCTTGGCGTTTTCAAGGATAGCCTTTCTCTGAACTTCCAGCTCCTGAGCTCTCTTTATCTCGGGAGGGATACTCATTCTAATCTCATCTACCAGTTCGTGCAGTGTATCTCCGTCAACCATTTTCTTATTTGAAAAAGGTACAGTCGCGCCGTTATCAATGGTTTCGTCTATTCTTTCCAGCAGATCGTTCAGGGGGGTATAATCCTTGTTTTCGCTCATAGTAATACTTCCTTTCATTTGCCCCGTACTTCGCGGGGTTATTTATCCTCAGGCTTATAAAGCCTGTTTTTTATCAATTCCAGTATCTCGGGTGAAACAAAGCCCGAAATATCGCCGCCGAAGCTTGCTATCTCCTTCACCACACTGGATGAAAGGAACATATTCTCTCCAGCAGTGGTGAGAAATACTGTTTCGGCACCATTGTAAAGCTTCTTGTTGGCAAGCGCCATCTGAAATTCGTATTCAAAATCAGATACCGCACGTAGACCCTTAACAATGACCTCAGCACCTGTCATTTTCAGATAATCAGCCAGCAGACCGTCATAGCAGTCAACCACCACATTATCCAAGCCCTTGGTCACGTTGATTATCATCTCCATCCTCTCTTTGGTGGAGAATACAGCCTTGTTCTTGCTTCTGTTAAAACTTACCAAAACTATGACCCTGTCAAATAGCTTTGAAGCGCGTTCGATTATATCCAGATGTCCCAGCGTAATAGGGTCAAAACTACCCGGGCATACAGCGATCTTCATATTTATTCTTCCTCTGTTGGTATTTTAAAAATAGTAACAGCTATCTTGCCGTACTTATAACGCTTGTGTTTTTTCAGCCTGCCATATTCTTCGGCAAGTTCAAGCTCTTTTTCATGCTCACAGACAACAATCGCTCTGTCGCTGAGATGAGCGTCAAGCGCACCCAGAACTTTCTCGATTATCCCCTTGTTGTAGGGCGGATCCAGCAGAACGATATCGAACTGACCCTTTGCCACTTTGAGATAATCAAGACTATCCATATTCAGCACACGGGATTCCGCAACAAGCTTGCAGTCGGAGATATTCTCCTTAATAACAGCAACTGCCGCAGGATTATTGTCAACAAAAACGCAGTGCTTCGCGTCACGGCTGAGGGCTTCAATGCCCATCTGACCGCTGCCCGCAAAAAGGTCAAGAACCTGTGCACCGGGCACATCAAACTGTATCGCAGAAAAAACTGCTTCCTTGACCATATCTGTGGTCGGCCTTGTATCGAGATTTTCAAGCGTTTTCAGCTTTTTTCCTCTTCTTGAACCGGTTATAACTCTCATAATAACTCTCCTAGACTCTGATATTACTATTATACATTATTTCTCGCCTTTTGTCCAGTATATTTTTCACTTTTTTTATAATTTTCACAAACTTTCCCCGATATAACTCCAATAGCACGTTTCTTAACCAAGATTTCCCACAAAAAGGCACTCCCGAACCTCAGGAGTGCCCCTAAATTTTAGCTTAAAACTGCTTTAAATTAAGTATGTTAAGTTTGCTAAGACAAAATTCAAAAAGTTTCGTCATACTTTCTTGCCTGACTGTAACTGTCCTGTCGCTGCAATAATAAGACGGCGCGGAGGAAGCTGCGCTGCCTTAGTTGCAAGAGCAAGTGTTCTTTCGGGAACGATTATCATTTTACCCGCGAACATACCCTCAACTGCACGTCTTGCACAGTATTCTGCTGATATCGACTTAACGCCGAACTGAGCATTCGCCACCGAATTGAATTCTGTATCCACAGGTCCGGGACAAAGGGCTGAAATCTTCACGCGACTGCCCGACATTTTAAGTTCCTCATAAATTGCACCCGTCAGGCTAGTGACATAGGCTTTTGTAGCGTAATAAGTCGCCATGAGCGGACCACCTGGCATAAGTCCCGCCGATGATGCAACGTTGAGGATATATCCCCTGTCCTCCGCTTTAAAATCCTGCAAAAACAGCTTTGTCAGGATATGCACCGCAGTGACATTAGTATCTATCATTCGGAGCTCGTCTTCCAGCGGAATCTTATCGAAGTCGCCAAGCTTGCCAAAACCTGCGTTGTTTACCAGAACCGTGACTCTCTCACCCTTGACCTCTTCATGAAGACGCTTGCATTCGTCCTCCCGTGAAAGGTCGCAGACTATCACCCTGCTATCATGGAGTTCAGCCGCAAGCTCACGAAGTCTGTCCTCGCGGCGTGCTGTCAGTATAACTCTGAAACCTCGGTTATCCAGTTCTCTTGCTATCTCTTTGCCAATACCTGAGCTGGCACCTGTAACTAAAGCCGTCCTTGCCATACTATCAGTCCTTTCATTATAATATAAGTAAATTATACAACCCAAAGTACTGAATGTCAACAGTTATCGGCTTCTAATTAAATAACCTTACAGAATATTAACACCACATACAAAAAGACACCCTTGCCATCCAAGCAAGGGTGTCGTAATATCGATTATTAAGTCTGATATTCCTAGTCAGCTATTATGCAGGCTGATTAGAAGTATTCTCGGACTCTTCCTCAAACTTATCCCAGTCAAAATCGTCATCCTCATCGATCTGGCTGCTGCTGTAAGAAGATGAAGAACTACCCATAATAGAATTGTACATCTCATCGCCCAGAGTTTCCTTGAGCTTGTTCATGAAGCCTTCGGTATCGCAAGTTGACAGATACTCGTTCATCTGCTCCTCATCAAGAGCATTGTAGACCTTTGCATCGCTACTGATCTTGTCAACGTCGGAAGCCTCAGTCTTTTTGCTGGTCATAGTCATTGTGAATGCATTTTCGCCACCGAAACCGAAGTCGAAAGAAACATTTACATCATCAGCAGTAGATGTGGACTTGATCTCAAGCCAGCCTGAATTAGCACTGTTTTCCTCGTTCTCGCTGATATCGATCCTTATTGTACCTGCAAAGTTCTCGCCAACGTTCTTCATATCAGTAACAGTGTAAACGACCTTCATGGTCTCCTTGCCGTCCTCAGTAGAAGAAATTGTGTAAGAACCGTTAACTGTATCATTCTCGCTCTTCAGTGCGCCGTGTGCGCTCATAACTTCGCCGTCACCTGAATCGAAAGTCATATCCAGACCTTCAGCATTTTCATCGCTTACAGTAACGATCTTCAACTCACCCTCTTCATCGGAAGGCTTGAGGTAGAAACCTGTGAACTCACCATCGCTGTTCTCATATGTCTCAAGAACAACAGAGCTTTCATCGTTGATATCACCGTTAACTTCTTCAAGCATCTTGTCGATAGCTTCTTCATAGCTGGGTGTAGAGGATTCTTCACCATACTTAGCCATAGACTGATTTGCAGCGTCAACGCCCTGCTCATACAGCTTTTTGAAGTTCTCATCGCCCTTAGCCTTTTCAAGAACAGCCTTAGCAACCTTCTGAGCGTCAGCTGCTGTCAGGTCATAGGACTTGGAAGTGTATTCATAAGTAAGACCGTCGATGTCGCCGCTCTTCTTGCCTTCCTCCTTAGCCTCGGGGAAGTTATCCTTAACGACCTTCTCATAATCCTTGATATCAGCCTCGAATGCCTCAACATCGAAATCGATGCTCTCAGCAGTCTTAGCGTATTCGCTGAGATCTACGCCAACAGAATCTGTCACATACTTCTCAGCTTCATCCTTATTTACCTTGATATAAGCTTCGGACAGTTCGGGAACTCTTACATACATTTCCTCGCTGTTCTCTCTGCTGTATATCTGATTTACAGTTACGACTTTCTCGCCGCCGTATGTCAGAACGATATCGCCGCTCTCATTTCCGTCTTTCTGCTTGCTGGATACAGTCATGCCGAAATCCTTGGGAGCTGTGGGCATCTCTTTTGTCAGAGCAGGACCAAAGCTTACATTGAAAGAACCCTCATAAGCGTAGTCAACATCGCCCTTAGCGATACCGGCTGCTCTGTCGAGAGTATTGCTGATGTTCTCAGCCATAACGCTCAGCTTAGGAGAAACTTCAACTGTGCTGTTGCTCTTTGTCTTCTCATTTTCCTTATCTGCGTTCTTGTTCAATACAAAATAACCAACGCCGGAGCCGACAACTGCGACACCGAGTACACCTGCAAGTACGGGTGTAAGTACATTCTTCTTTACCATAATGCTACCTCCAAAAGTTTTGTCTGTGTTATTCTCTCTTTCTTGCCTACCGACAGCAGACACCAGTTCTCGCAAAGCGGAGTCTGCGTCTTTCTGCAACTTAAATATAACACATTTTCAATATACTGTCAATAGTGAATATATTACAAATTATCTCTTATTACTAACCTGAATTAGGGCAATTTCGGGCATTTCCGACAACGATGCGACATCAAAATGATAGCAGAGTGACAGTTTTGTGACGGTCACTGATTGACCTCTACACCGTAGCTTGCACACAGTGTTTGCAGGGCAAGTTTGTAACCCAGACCGATAGTCTTTGCCTTCCAGCCGTTCTTGTTGTATATCTCCATAGCTACTACCGAGCGTTCATCATTAAGACCTGTTATCTCATAATTGCAAAGCTCTTTACCGCCACAGCTTATGTGGACGGTAGGCTTGCTTACATGGCTGAAATCCTGACCTTCCTTGTCACCATAGATAGCGAAAGCCACTGCCAGCCTTGTTATATCCGCATCGAGTTTTGAAAGCTCGACCGTGAACATTCTTGTCATCTGAGGATGATTGTTCACCGCCTTGTCAACAGAAACTTTCTGACCGAAGAAAACCAGATCTGCATCGCTCCTTACCTTTCTGGTGTCATTCAGCAGGAATACGTAACCGTCAATATCAATACCCTCTTCCGCCTGATAATCCATATCGATGACCAACATCTGAGAAGCATAGTCGTTAAGGTTGAATCTTGCACCGCTCACCAGCTTGACAGCACCATTATCCTCATCAGCCGTGATATTCTCAGGTGCCACATCGATTATCTCGTCATCGGCAGTATTGTTCTGCTCACCGACTACTTCTGCAACAGCTTCGGGGATAGTTTCAACTTCAGGTTCTTCGGTCACGATTTCATCAGATTTTTCCTCAACCGCGGGTTCAGCTTCCGCTATTTCGGGTTCAAACTCAGGTACAGAAATCTCTTCAACAGCGGGTTCTTCTGCAACAATTTCAGAAGAAATTTCCTCAACAACAGGAGCAGTTTCCGCTATTTCGGGTTCAACCTCGGGTACAGAAACATCCTCAATAACAGGTTCTTCTGTCTCAATTTCAGCAGAAATTTCCTCAACTACGGGTTCATTTTCCGCTATTTCGGGTTCAATCTCGGGTGCAGAAATCTCTTCAACAGCAGATTCTTCTGTCACTATTTGAGCAGATGTTTCCTCGACTACGAGTTCTGTTTCCGCTATTTCTGGTTCTAACTCGGGTACAGAAATCTCTTCAACAGCAGGAACATTTTCCACTATTTCAGGTTCAATCTCGGATGCAGAAACGTCCTCAACTGCACTCTCGACCTTTGCGGGTATAGCCTGCGGAACAGCCGATACGCTAGGTTCGGTTTTACCGCCAAAGCGTACACTCTCACCAAGCTGTTTCATTCTAGCGAACATTGCCTTAGCCGCACCTTTTTCAATATCATCGGCACTGAACTGCTTCTCGGCGTGTATGCAAATAATTGAATCTGCATGGTCTATTTCCAGTACACAACAGAAAATATCCTGCTGAACAGAACTCTTCATCATCGTCGCCTTGATGTATCCGTTCCTGTCGTTGCGTACAGTATCGGTGTCTATCATTTCTCCGAAATTGCCAAGCTGTGCAGTAAGTCCCGATTCTGCCGCCTCAGCTTTAGTCATTGTTATTATCTCACAGTCGAAATCGTCAGTACAGTTTTCATAAGATGTGAATCCCACATCGTTAAGCGTGAGAGCGTTTTTGTTCTCGCCCCTCAGTACAGAATAGTCGTCTGATATTACACAAACTTCGTCCGCAATTTCCAACTCCATAGGCTTGCGCTCGGGTTCTTCAAGCAGCAGGAATTCTGCGCCGTTAGATTCAGCATAGAGTTCAGCGGTACTTCCCTTGCAGCCGCCTATCACAACATCTTTACCCGCAAATCCCCTGCCAAGAACGATGTTCTTTTTTATGATATCGACTTCTTTCAGTGCGGGACACTCCGTCAGCGCACCCTCGCTTATCTCCAGAAAAACAGGCAGCAGAGTGAGCTTTTCAAGATTTTTGCAGCTGAGTTTTTCAAGCACCGTCACGTCGCCGATAGCCGACGCATCATTCAGCGACAACATGAACTTTTCAATCTGACCATTTTCCCACTCAATTCCGTTCCTGTCAGTTATTGAAAGTCTGCCGTCCTTTAACAGCAGAGCCGCATTTTCCTCAGCAAAACTACCGCCTGCATAATTCAGCTGCCAGAAGACCTGACTGCCGTTTTTGAAACCTTTGCGTTCAAAACCAAAAGCATTTGATGTTTGTTCACCCTCTGAATAAGAACTGCGTGTCACAGTGATATCCAGCTTATCTGCGATATCGGTATTAGAAAAAAGATCAGCTACCGCTTTCAGCTTGCTTTCGGCAGAATCATCAACAGCCGATACTATCTTATAAGAAAGACAATCAGCCCTGCCCTGTGCGCCAAGACTGCACTTCATATCGTCAAAGATCTGTCTGTCATCAGCACTCAGAGATGCAGGATCACTGCCCGACCATGCCATAAACAGCATCTGCGGAAGTTCAAACTCACCGCCCTCTTTAGCAAAAATCAGCCCGTCATCATCACGAACTACCCTAACACCCGATGTACTGTCAAACCCGACACCGGTGATGCCGTTATTTGCAAATACCTGCGCAAGTACATCATCATTTATTTTATATGTTATGAGTTTGCACTGTGTTTCGTTCAGATTAATGTTTTCCATTGTCGTTTTCCTCCTCATTCTGCGAGAAAAATTTTTTTCTGCCCGCTTTACTGCGGCAAAAAGCTTATCATTTGTATTATATCATAATCCATAACAAAAGTAAAGATATTGTGAAAAAAATATTGAATTTTGTTTGTGAAAACAAACGTAGGTCAGAATGCCAAAGAGGAGAGCTTTTGGTCAAGCTTTTCGCGAAAAGATTGCGGAGAGCTCGAGAGGCAGAGCCTCTCGGTCAAGGTGCAAAGGCGATGTGGCAATAATGTTACTAATAGAAAAGTGAAGATGTGTTCCTGTCAAAAAAATGCGCGGGCAATACCAAATTGTACGAGCGTGTACCAAAGTATACGACCGTATCTTTTGGTATGCGTAAATATTGACCGCGCATGAAATCGGACAGCGAAGCGAATCCGATTTCTCGACCCGAGGTACGAGGGGCGACAAACCCGCAGTACGTCTATCTAAAGCACGAACCTTTGATAGGCGAACTGCATGATAAATGTGTTCTTATCAAAGGTACAGCGATGGACAGTTTCGCCCCTCTCTACGTTCGGGTCGAGTCATCGAATTCGCTTCGCTGTCCGATGACGGCGCGGGCGGTCTGTGCGCCCAGCTGGAAAGTGAATGTCGATGATTTTCTGCTCCGTCGGATTTTTGTGACCGCCCGCTTTTTGACATGGCGTGGAGGTAGTCAGCTATTGAATTGATTGTGGTCGCGTCGCTTTCGTGCCTCTCGAGCTCTCCGCAAGCCTTTCGCGAAAGGCTTGACCCAAAGCTCTCCTCCTTGGCATTCCTCACTCATTTTCTGCACCCCATACAACAAAAAACCCCGACATAAGTCGAGGTTTTCTGCGAAGTATAGAAGTATATATGAAGAAAAAATATGAGGATCGCTTGATCATTTTTCTGCCTGCTTTCCCTCGTCCCGCCATAGCTTTGAACCATGGTCGAGACGAAAGAAGAGGTGGAGAAATTGGAGAAAAAAATATATGAAAAAAAGTTATTTATCTAATGCTTTGCTACTGTTCTTTAGCTTGTTTATATCATACTCTTTTTATTTGATAATTGTGTGAAAACTTAAAAAAATATAAGCGAAAAAAGATCAGACATTTCCCATAAAAAAGCATAAAAATCTCTTTACAAATCAGCAATGATTTGGTATAATAGATGGAGAAAAGTGCCTATACGGCGCGAAATCACGAAAATCATCACGAAAAATTAAGGAAGTGTTCAGCTATGGACAGTGTCACCCGTGAAAAGGCACTGAAACATTTCAAGACAGTTGCACGTCACCGCCATGAGGTTATGAAGAACTGTTTCCGTGCAGGTATTCCCCTTCAGGGTCTGACCCACGATCTGTCTAAATTTTCAATTGAAGAATTCTCTTACGGAGTAAAATATTTTCAGGGTAACCGCTCACCTCATGAGGGTGAAAGAGATGCATACGGATTTTCCTATGCATGGATGCACCACAAGGGTCGCAACAAGCACCATTTTGAGTACTGGACTGACTACGATCCTGTCACAAGGGTCATGAGTCCCGTAAAGATACCGCTGAAATATGTCAAGGAAATGTTCTGCGACAGAGTTGCGGCAAGCAAGATATATATGAAAGAAAAGTACAACGACGGTTCTGCGCTGGCGTATTTCATGAAGGGCAAAAGCACCCGCATGATCCACCCCGAGACCTCTGCACTGCTGGAAAAACTTCTGGTGATGCTGAAAAACAAAGGCGAACGCCGAACTTTCGCGTATATCAGAAAGCTAAAAGATTACTGATCTGTCAAACAAGAATAATACAATCAGAAGGATGACTGCCATGAGTAATAATCACAAGATCATCGGTATAATCTGCGCCGGCATACATGATTCGGGAACACAGAATTCTGTGCTTTCTCTGATACATGAAGCCGATAAACGCGGATACAGATCCGTTGTTATCAGCAATTTCACATATTATGGAATCGATTACACCCGTGCCGAATCCGAGGTATTCAGCCTGATGGATTCGCCTGTGTTCGATGGTCTTATCCTCATGCCCGAAAGCATAAAGAGCGAGCAGCTGTGGCAGAAAGTTCTCGAACACGCAAAGGCATCTGGTAAGCCCTTTGTCTGCGTTGACCGTGATGTTCCCGATTGTTTCAGCGTGACTTTCAGCTACGGAAGTTCCTTTGAACAGGTCGTAAGGCATATGGTGGAAGTTCACAAACCCAAACGTCTGAATTTTATAGGAGGAATGGAAAACAACAGTTTTTCGGAAGAAAGGCTGAATGTTTTTAAAAAGGTACTGGCTGAGAACGGACGTGAATTTCAGCCCGAGCGATTTGGTTACGGTCAGTTCTGGGAGAAACCTACCCTTCAAGTACTGGACAAATTCTACAACGGCGAAACTGAGCCCCCCGATGCAATAATCTGTGTCAACGATACAGAAGCCATGACATGCATAAACTATCTCAGAAGCAAAGGCATCGATGTGCCGAAAGACGTTATCGTAAGCGGATTTGATGGCATCGACGAGGAAAGATATATTCTTCCCCGCCTGACCACTGCCGCCTGTGAACCCGACCAGATGAGCGGAAAATCATTTGATATGCTCGAAGAGATGATGGCAGGCAAAACGCCCGAAGAACGGCTGATAGTCATTCCATACAAGCTGAGGGTTTCACAGTCATGCGGCTGTATCCCCCACGGTGAAGCAGACAAGATGAGCAAGCTGATGGAGCTGTTCATTTCAATAAAAAACAGTGAAAGACACGAGCGCAGTATGTTTGAGTACGGCTCTCACGCAGGTGAACTGAACAGCTACGAACAGTTCGCAAGAATGATACCCAATTTCTGCGAGTGTCCTTCATGGTGCTGTATCGACCCTAAATTTCTGAAAGATGACGACAGTGAAAGTGCGGAAGATACTGTATCAGGCGACGAGATGCTGATGTTCGTACATTGTGATAACTGCGGAGAGATCGCTTCTCCCGAAACATATACTTTTGATATACCATTTTATCAGAAAGAGCTTCTGCCTGACCTCGATAAAGTGCTTGATAAATACTCGGCGCTGTTGATCTCACCCCTAAGTTACCGCGGCAACAGCATGGGACATCTTGCCGCCGCAATGGACAGCGAGGGCTTTGATTTTCTTTTCACCCAGAGACTGATCAGCAACACCAACGAGATATTTGAAACGCTGAAAACCAAGATACGTCTGCAAAAAGCCTATGCCAAGGTAGCGGATATGCATATGCGCGACCCCATGACAGGTATATACAACCGCAGGGGCTTCTATATGCGCATGGATGAACTCAGCAAGAGCGGCATTACCAACTTTGAGCTGTTTTCGATAGACCTTAACAGGCTCAAATACATAAATGATACCTTCGGGCATTATGCGGGCGACAAAGCTATAATCACAACTTCAGATATCATAAGCAGCACGGCTGGAAATAGTGCGGTGTGTGCGCGGTTCGGCGGAGATGAGTTCATTGTGGCGATACCCGTAACGGATAGTATTTGTTCTGCCCCCAAATACATGAAGAGCGTTGAGGAAGCGGCAGAAAGATTCAATTCCGAAGACAACGAACCTTTCAGACTTTCGCTGAGCATCGGTGATGCCTGCCTTAAAGTGTCCAGCAGAGAAAACATCGATCTTGCCATGAAAGCGGCAGACGAAAAAATGTACGAGTGCAAGCGAAGACATCACGCAGGAAGATGCTGATGTTCATGTCGATACCAAACGCAAACAAAAAATACCAACGATGAAAAAATCTTACCAAACAATACGCGACCGTATCAAAATGTGCGGTCGTATTTTTTTGTACTCAGTGGTACAAATCGGAATACGCAGTACGGTATGATCAAACAGTTTCATACCAAAGGATGGGAACTTATACCAAAGGAGAACAAACAGTACCAACGATAAAACGATCATACCAGACCATACCACTGTATACCAAAATATACAATCGTATTTTTTCGTATGCGGTGGTACAATTTGGTATGCTACTGCATATAATAAAAAAGAACGCACCAACAGGTGCGCTCGCATCATAGATTAACAAAATTATGGATCACTCCATGAGGAGTGATGTCAAGCCATGCATAACAAGGCGGCTTTTCGTCACGAGGCTGACCCGCACTGCCGGGATTGAGTATCAGCATAGTACCGCGCTGTTCGTAATAGCGCTTATGGGTGTGTCCGAAAAGAGCAAACTGACATTCTTCCTCTTTAGCTTTCTCGTAAATATTATCAACAGAGAAATTAACGCCCCATTTATCACCGTGGGCAAGGAACATACGCTTGCCGTCGGGCAGAACATATACCATGCTTTCGGGAAGTTCCTTATCGAAATCGCAATTTCCCTTGACACATATCATATTATTATCCAGATAATGGTTTTTCAGCTTGCGAAACTCCGAGAGACCGTCACCTAAGAATATAAAAAGGTCTGCATCACCATTACGCTTTATGATCTTTTGCATAGCGGCAAAATTACCGTGTGTATCCGAAAATACGATGATTCTCATGGACAGTTCCCCCCTCCCACATTATTGATTATTATATCACATTTGAAATAAAAAATCAAGAGAACTTGTACAAATATGTGAATATTTACAAATTATTAAGGAGGTCACTATATGACTGATAACAGACAGACTCACGAGAATATGCGACCCTTACTTGAGGAAGCTGCAAAAAAGCTCGGCGTTACGCCCGAAACCCTTGCAGGACAGATCAGCAGCGGCGATATCGGCAATGTGCTGAAAAAACTTCCCGCCGATCAGCAGAATAAACTTACAAAAACTTTAGCGGACAAAACTGCTTGTAAAAAACTGCTGGAAACACCGCAGGCACAGGCACTTATGCGGAAACTTTCGGGAAAATAGCACAGCAAGGGGGACAATATGGACAACATGATGAACAAGCTTCAGGACGTACTGAACGATGAAGAAAGCATGAAACAGCTTAGGGAGCTTGCGGGTATGTTTAGCGGTGAAAGATACGATAGTATGCCTGCTGCGCCTGCTGTTTCGTCCGATACAAGCGGCATAGATACAGTCAAGCTGATGCATCTGGGTCAGATTTTGCAGACAGCATCACAGGACGATGACCATATCCGACTGATGTCGGCACTTCGCCCGCTTTTAAAGGAAGAGACCCGCGCAAAGCTGGACAGAGTGATAAAGATATACCGCCTGATGAACATTTATCCCGCCCTTAAAGAAAGCGGTCTTGGAGGAGGCGGACTTCTTGGCTTCATCTGACAGCAATTTCAGCAAAATGCAGGAAGATGCCATGCGCCGCGTTCTGGAAATGCAGCAGCGTTCACGTGACGCTGTGGCACCCACCGATAAGAAAAATGAAAGATCTGAACCCGCCAGCGATATCGCAGGACTTCTGAGCGGGATAAAGATAGACGAAGAAAAAGCTCTCATCGCTATGCTGATATTCATACTCTACAAACAAGGCGCTGACATAAAACTGCTGATGGGACTTGCATATCTGCTACTATAAAAGCTGCCCGTTCACCGTGAACGGACAGCTTGATTTTTTATCTGAGAACTATCATGCCTTTGTGTGCATCATCTACAAGATTTGCAGACTCAACAAGAGTATCCGCGCTGACTGAAACAAGACTTCTGCCGCCTGTACCGTAGAATGGGTCACAACAGTAGAACAGTATACCGCCCTCTTCTTCGACCTCATAACCGCATACGACCACGTACTGCGTACCCGAGTTTATGCCGTAGTAATCGCTGTAATCGAAATCGGCGATACCGTCATAATAACGAACAGCAAGCAGGACACGTTTGCCATTGTCTATATAGTCAGCGAGGTCTTCGGCGCTGACTGATGTTTTTTTCTCGGCGATAAGGTCACCGCCCGAATATTCTTCTATCAGCTTTGCATAATCGTCGCCTGTGCCCAGAACACCTGCGGCATCTTTCAGTTCATATTTATCCCATTTATAAAGCTTCTGGCAATTGACCAGCGCAGCAGCAGCAATAAATCCGCTGTCTTCGGCATCACTTGGGAAAACTCCGTTATTTCCATCAGTTTTCATGCTGTTGCCTGCCGTCGGAAGAACTGTTGCCGCCAGAATTTCAGAAAGATCATCAGCAGGAAGATAGCCTTTCTGTGAGAGATAATCTACCTCTATCTGCTTGCCTGAACCGAACTGCGAAATATCGAGTTCATCATAGGAAGAAAAAAGCTCGCCCTCTCCTGCTGCACCTATATAGCTTCCGTCCTTATCGGTAACGGTAGTATCAGCGGCAACACGATAAAGATGTCCAACGGGTCTTTCACGAGTATCTACCCATTCTGAATCATCATCGCTCTGTTCAGCCACCGTCTTTTCAGTACTGCCCTGTACAGCCGATGAATTTTTATCATCTTTAGCAGATTTTTTTGTCTTAGGCGCGATACCATAAAATACAACGCCTATCACTATGACCGCACCGAGAACTATGCCGACCATCAGCCTTGATGCTTTGGCGATATCGTTGCGGTTATCATTCATTATTTTTTTTATCTCATTGTTCTTCATTGAAAATTATCCGCTTTCTTATACATATTATTGTTTGCACATAAGCAGAGTACATCCGTATTTATCACGCCAGTAAGGGTCGTGAAGTTCATAAGCGTCAAGATAACGGTTGTACGAAAGATAAGTCGTCATACTGTCACTGCCTTCGGGAAGTTCAAATTCCACCGAATCAGATGTTTCGGTATAAGCCATCTCAACACCTGTTTTAAAAGTACCGTTACCATCGGCAGAAGAACCGTCAGTCTGCTGACATTCAACTTTCACCTTGCCGTCCTTGAAAGTCAGCACAGGGTAAGCCTCACCCTCAGGAAGCTGATCCCAGCTTTCCATACCTTTCAGCATTACTTTAGGCACAAGGGTACAGCCCTCGGGGGAATACTTCTCGTAATTTTCCCTGAACTCAAATATTTCATCGTTGACCTGACAAAGAAGCATAAGATCGTCATTGAGATACATGACAGCCAGTACCATATTTCCCTTGCCGTCAAAATAGAACCTCAGACCTGCATACTGTCCAAGTCTGCCCGAGCCCTCGGGGAAAGGATATTTATAATCGAAATAATGCTCTGCGTGAGCTATATTGAGCAGAAAAGGCTCATTATTTATGATCTTCGCAAACTGCCAAATCTTGTCTTCATCTTCAGATACGGGTCTTGATTTGCCGCCATAATATTCAGCAATATCATAGGGTGTACAATCGTAAGGTGTGCGATGGAAAAAACTTAAGTTGCGATACTTTTCGTCATTCTCGTCATAAGCACCCCAGTAGGTGTATGTCCAGACATCCTGCTGTTCATTAACGTGCTCGTCAAGATAATTAAAATCGTCCCCGACTGAGAAATCATCGTGAACAAGTGAACCGCCATTTTCCCATTCTTTATTATCCGGCTCGATGTGTGCGGGCAGCACTTCGGGAGAAACCTTTTTTTCATCTTCATACTCCCTTGCAACGGGCTTATTGCTATTGTTTTTTTCAGCCTGGGGAGTAACAGTACACCCGCAAAGCATCACCGCTGCCAGCAATACCGACGCTGCTTTTATCCTCACAGAGCAAGCCACCTTTCTTATAAGATATATCATTAATTAGTATATCACACTTTCCAGCAAATGTAAAGATAGTTCTGTACAATTTTTTACATTCCGACATCAGCTAATGCCACAGTAAATAATTGGAAATTTCAAGAAAATCATACTCCTAAAGTATTACAAAATATCAGCGTGAATAATTTTAACTTTGCAGTTTTTACAAAAATTCTTCATATATGTGGCAGCATACCGCTATATAGTTGAAAATTATGTGATGTACCTTTACAAATTATCTTTATTGTGTTAAAATATCTGATGGTAAAATTAATTTAAGTGATCATAAAGCATCGGTGCTGAAAAACAAATAGCGTCCGATGGTAAAACAACAGGAGGGTTCCGATGAAAAACAAAAAGTTCATCAGTGCTGTAACTGCACTGGTGCTCACAGCCTCACTTATGGCGGGCTGCAGCGACAAACCTGCTGAGGACAGTTCCTCAGCAGCTGACACTTCTTCTAAAGCACAAACTGCGGAAAAAGAAGTAACATCAGAAGAAACAACTTCGGACGAAACAACGTCCGACAGCGAGACGACCGACGATGAAACCACCGATGACGAAAGCAACATTAATCTCATCGACCTTGCAGGCGACGGCACAATTGCCGATAATATGAGACTGACTTCTCTTTCGACTTTTGAACGTGGTGCTGAAAGAACTACTTCCGATAACCGTGTCAGCGCAAGCACTTCGGGCAAGGCTAGAAAATGGTCAGATAAGAAGAAAGAGGATAAGAAAAAGCTGACCATAATGGTATATATGGTAGGCTCAGACCTCGAAAGCAAACAGGCATCTAAAGCCGCTACTGCCGATATCAGCGAGATGATATACAGCGGTCTTGACGACAAGGACGTTAACCTGGTAGTATACTGCGGCGGCGCACAGACCTGGTGGGTTCCAGGCTATCCCGCAGGAAAGAACGCTTATATCGAGTACAAGTCAAAGGGTGCTGATATCACTGCCGATAACGGTTCAGGCATCAACATCTACGAGACCGAGAAGAAGAACATGGGTAAGGCTGATACTTTCAGCAGCTTCCTCAACGATGCGTCCGCTAAATATCCCGCTGATAACTATGCACTGATATGCTGGGATCACGGCGGAGGACCTATACTCGGCTACGGTTCAGACGAGTTGAACACAGACAGCACTACTCAGATGGGCGACAGCCTTACTCTCGATGAGATGAAGACTGCCCTCGACAAGACCGACCTCAAGAAGAACAAGCTGAAATTCGTGGGCTTTGATGCCTGCGTTATGTCTTCCATCGAAGTCGCTGACCTTTGGCAGAACTACGCAGATTATCTGGTCGCATCGGCAGATACCGAACCCGGCTGCGGCTGGAACTATGAGTTTCTCAAAGACGTCAAGGGTGATACCGACACTACGAAGATCTGCAAGGACATTGTCAAGACCTACTTCGACTATCTTTCAGATGTAAGCTACAGCTGTTACATATCCGATGTTACCCTTACTGCCTTCGACCTCAAAAAGACCGATGGTGTAAAAGACGCACTCGGTGCTGTTTGCAAGGCTATGAACGATGATCTTGCACACGGCGATAAAAAGTCCTACGAGAAATTTCTGAACGATGTTCACACCTATTCAGGTCTTGATCTGGCAGATATGGGTACTGTTGTGACTTCCCTTTCAGGCTCTTATACAGATGAGGCAAAGAAACTGAAATCCGCACTTAATTCTATGATAATCGATGGAACTACCACCATCAAGAACACCTGCGGTATGTCGGTTTACTTCCCGCTTTCAAACAGTGCGGCTGATCTCCAGACCAGCCTTGTTCTGCTGAATTATTTCGGCGGTAAGGATTATATCCAGAACGAGCCCATCAATGCTGAATATCAGACGCTGATGAACACTCTGCTGAGTGAGAGCGAGGGCGGAAGCACTACTCCGTCTTCCAAGCCCGACAGCAGTTCTTCAAAGAAAGACAGCAGCAGTTCTTCCAAGACTGAATCCAGTTCATCGAAGAAAGAGGAAAGCAGTTCATCTAAGGCTGAGTCAAGTTCCTCCAAGAAGGAAGAAAGCAGCTCTTCAAAGAAGGACAGCAGCAGCTCTTCAAAGACAGATTCGACTTCTTCCAAGAAAGACGAGAGTTCTTCCAAACCCGATAGCGGCTCAGGAAATTCCCACACCAATCCAAAGCTTGAAAAGCTCGATCTTGAAGTAGTTGAAAAGGGTGCTAAGTCCTCCAACAAGGATTTCAAGGACGACGGTTACGCTTATTCACAGCTGCCCAAGGAAGAACTTGGAAATATCCGCGGCGTTTACTACACTGTACTCAAAAATATAGGTCTTAGTGAAGATAAAAAAAGCTGGGCTCCCTACGTGCTGTATATCCCTGCCGCGGTAGATGAAAAGGGCATCGCAAAGATGGATCTCGAACCTACCATGATCGGAATTGTTACCGATATGGACGCAGAGCCAAATCTCTGCCCCTCAAAATATCTGGGCGAAGGCAATTACCGTTCCGCAGGTACTCTCAGTGCTACACGTGATCTGGCTGATGAGTATATGTACGTTAATATAACTTCCCGCGTTAGCAATAAGGGCAAAGCCTCCATTACAGGCGTTACCGCTAACCAGACATCTTCCAACGGTGTGCCTATAACATCTAAGGACGAGATAGACCTGAACGAGTGGCTGGCTTTCGCTTCGCCTATTGCAGGTTATACCCCCGATAAAACGGATTCACACGAGCATTACAGCGAATGGCATAAGGGTACATTCGGCGGAGAGTTCAGTCTGCTGGGCAACAACTTCGACGTAAAGGCTTGCAAGCCCTCAGAGATATCGGGCGAATATGCCGTACAGATGAGTGTATTCACCATCGACGGTAAGGAATATTGCAGCAACATCGGCAGCTGGGAAATAAAGTACGGCAACACCGAAAAGCTGAAAGAAGAAAAGGTTGACAAGGGCGTACTGAAATTTGCTGTACTGGACGACCATGCAGAACTGGTCAAGTTTGAAAAATCAGGCAAGGACGAGACCAAGAAGCTGACTATCCCCGAAAAGGTCGGCGGCAAGAAAGTCACCGTTGTTCGTTCAGGCGCATTCACTGATACAAACCCCGAAGAGATAATCTTCCCCGACAGCGTCGAGTACATAGGCTACCTTTCAAACAATTCCTGCTCCACAAAGAAGATCAAACTGCCCAAGAACTTAAAGAGCATCTCCGATCAGATGTTCAGCTTCTTCTCCAACCTTGAATCTATCGAGATACCTGCATCTGTAGAGTCTATCGGCGCTTTTGCATTTGAAAGAACAAGCATCAAGGAGATAAAGATACCCAAGAGCGTGACTTACATCGGCGAGGGCGTGTTCCACGACTGCAAAGACCTCGAAAAGATAACAGTTGAAAGCGGAAACAAGAACTATACCGCCGATGGTAACGTTCTCTACACTGCCGACAAGAAAAAGCTTCTTGCATTCACAGGTCTTTCCCATAAGGAATTCACTGTTCCCGAGGGTGTTACCGAGATATGCCGTTACTCATTCACAGGAAGCTTTGATAAGGGTCTGAGCTTCGGCGATGACGATGCCGATGAAGAGGGTCTGAAGAAGATCACATTCCCCAAGACCCTTGTGAAGATAGACGACTTCGCATTTGAGGGCTGTACAGGATTCAGCGAAATAGTTCTTCCCGACAGTCTTGAATATCTTGGTTCAGGTGCATTCGGGATAAACTTCATGCAGACTGCCTCAAAGGAGATCACACTGAAACTTGGTCCGAATGTCAGAAGAATACGCGCTTGTGCATTCTCGGGATACAAGATAAAGAAGATCGAAGTTGACAAGAAGAATACCTGCTTCAAGACTGACGGCAAAAAGCTGACAAGTATCGACGGTTCTGCTATTATCCATCTGACCAAAGATTAAAATTTGATACTATCTATGTATAATGAGGGACTGTGTACCGCGCAGTTCCTCATTTTTTGTGCAAAAAGCCTTGACATTGTCGTTTCAGTGTGATATAATGTCAAAGGTTGATAATTTTTCAATATAAAAATAAGGAGTTTTATGAATCATGGACAAAAATATACCTTACAAGACTTATCTTGAAGAAAGTGAAATGCCAAAGCAGTGGTACAATGTCAGGGCTGATATGAAGAACAAGCCCGCTCCCCTGCTCAATCCCGCTACACTAAAGCCTATGACAGCCGAAGAGCTTGGCGTGGTTTTCTGTGATGAACTGGTACAGCAGGAGCTGAACACTACCGATGCTTATATCGATATTCCCGAGGAGA
Source organism: Ruminococcus sp. (assembly GCF_024692365.1). Taxonomy (GTDB): domain Bacteria; phylum Bacillota; class Clostridia; order Oscillospirales; family Ruminococcaceae; genus Hominimerdicola. Next base: position 51,045 of record NZ_JAILMR010000114.1, read on the forward strand.
TACGCGATTTCTACAAGATGTACAGACCCTCTCCACTGGTAAGGGCTTACTGTCTTGAAAAGGCACTGGGTACTCCCGCTAAGATATACTACAAGTTCGAGGGTAACAATACCTCGGGCAGCCATAAGCTGAACAGCGCTATCGCTCAGGCTTACTATGCTAAAAAGCAGGGTCTGAAGGGTGTTACCACAGAGACAGGTGCAGGTCAGTGGGGTACAGCACTTTCTATGGCTTGTGCATATTTCGGACTGGACTGCAAAGTCTACATGGTAAAGGTAAGCTACGAGCAGAAGCCTTTCCGCCGCGAAGTTATGCGTACTTACGGCGCTTCTGTTACACCTTCACCCTCTGATACAACCAACGTGGGCAGAAAGATACTGGCAGAACACCCCGGCACAACAGGAAGCCTTGGCTGTGCAATTTCCGAAGCAGTTGAAGTTGCAGTAGGTTCAGAAGGCTACCGCTATGTTCTGGGCTCTGTGCTCAACCAGGTACTGCTGCATCAGTCTGTGATCGGTCTTGAAAGCCTTGCTGCATTTGAAAAACTGGGCGAAAAGCCTGATATAATCATCGGCTGCGCAGGCGGCGGCTCCAATCTCGGCGGACTTATCTCGCCTTTCATGGGTCAGAAACTCCGCGGCGAAGCTGACTACCGTTTCATCGCAGTTGAACCTGCATCATGCCCAAGCCTTACCCGCGGTAAGTACGCTTACGACTTCTGTGACACAGGTATGGTTTGCCCTCTGGCAAAAATGTACACTCTGGGCAGCGGATTCATCCCCTCTGCTAACCACGCAGGCGGTCTGAGATACCACGGCATGAGCAGCACACTTTCTCAGCTGTATGATGATAAGCTGATGGAAGCTGTATCCGTTGAGCAGACAAAGGTATTCGAGGCTGCACAGCAGTTCGCACGTATCGAAGGTATCCTCCCCGCACCTGAGTCCAGCCACGCTATCCGCGTTGCTATCGACGAAGCACTCAAGTGCAAGGAAACAGGCGAAGAGAAGACCATCCTCTTCGGTCTGACAGGTACAGGCTACTTCGATATGGTAGCATACCAGAAGTTCAATGATGGTGAGATGAGCGACTATATCCCCACCGACGAAGATCTGGCTAAGGGATTTGCAGGTCTGCCCAAGGTATAATACAAGAATCCTCGTGCGTTCACGGTTATTCTGTGAACGCACTTTTTGTTTATTCAGACCATTGAAAATCACCAGAAATTGGAGTATAATGGTAATTGTGATTTTTTTCGGGAACGGTGATATAAATGTCAAAAAGAACAATGACGGAGGGCACTCCGTGGAAACATATAATCAGCTTCGCCCTGCCTGTGCTGGCGGGTTCGCTGTTACAACAGCTTTACAATACCGCCGATTCGGTGATAGTCGGCAGAAATGCGGGACAATCCGCACTTTCGGACGTTGGAACTACGGGAACGTTTTCGTTTCTGTTTCTGGCGATAGCCATAGGCTTCTCATCGGGCAACAGTGTTGTCATAGCACAGCACTACGGCGCAGGAAATGAAAAAGCAGTCCGCAGAACAGCATCAACAGGCATTATCTTTTTGCTGGGACTTGGTCTTGCTTCAACTTTGATAGGCATAGCCGTCAGTGAACCCGCACTAACGCATTTAGTCGGCGTAAAACCAGAATATCATGACTACGCCCTGCAATACTTCCGATGGTACTGCCTTGGTCTTATCTTCCAGTTCGGCTACAATATCTTTTCATCGATACTCAGGGCAGTTGGCGACAGCAAGGCTACTCTGTACTTTCTGCTGATATCCTCGGTCATCAACATCGCCCTAGACCTGCTTTTCGTAAGTGTATTCAAATGGGGAGTTTTCGGGGCAGCGATAGCTACGGATATATCCCAGGCAGGTTCATTCATCGCGGCATATATCTACATGATAAAAAAGTACCCTGTATTCCGTTTCAAACTTAAAGAATTCGTCTGGGACAGCAAAGCCGCAAAAAGAACTGTCATAGTCGGTACCCCCATAGCACTTCAGCTTGTTATAGTTTCTATCGGTCTGACTTTGATCCAGCGTGCAGTCAATGATTTCGGAGAGAATATGACAGCATCGTTCACAGTAGGTTCCAGAATAGAAATGTATCTGAACCTCCCCTGCAACGCTTTTCAGACTACTCTTGCCACTTACACGGGTCAGAATTACGGTGCGGGAAAACCCGAGCGTATCAAGCAAGGCGCGCGCCAGACGATACTTATTTCTGTCGGCATAACCCTGATCATCTCGGCAGTTATACTGCTTACTTCCCAGAACATCATCGACCTTTTCAAACTGAACAAGACCGCATCAGGCTACTGTATACAGCATCTGCGTACGATAGCACTGGTCAACGTAGTTCTTTCGGTGTATATCCCGCTTTTCGGAGTATTCCAAGGAACGAACCACAGCGGAATGCCCACTATTGTCGCCACCTGCGCACTTTCTGTCCGCCTGATAGTGACCTACCTTTTCAGGTACAGCGACTATTTCGGCTACAGCATAATCTGGTGGAACGGTCTTTTCGGCTTCGGAACTGGCTGTACAATTACATGGACAAACTATCTGAACGGCTGGTGGCTTAAAAGTTCAAAGGTTCCACTTGAAAAGATACCCGAAAAAGAACGATAAGTAATGTATGACATTGTCTGAAAAAACGATTTTTTGGCAAATCTATTGACTTTTCAGGATATAAATGTTATAATAATGTCGCAATTCCGCAAAGGTTAATTCATTTTTTTGCAATTTACATCTGCGGAACTCAATTAAATGAGGAATTTATAATTACCAACAAAGAAAGGATAATTGAATCATGAAAAACAAACTGATACTTATGCTCTGCGTAGCTGCACTCAGCCTTAGCTTTGCATCTTGCGGAGATACCGACAAGGGCTCAAACGACACTGCTTCTTCTGCTGCTTCTACTTCTGCAGCTGCTGATAGCGAGGCTGCAACAGAGTCCGCTGCTGAAGCTGAATCTGTTGCTGAAACAGAGAGCGCAGCTGAAGAGTCTGCTGCTGAAACAGAGTCAAAGGCTGATGAAAATAAGACTCCTGCTTCTAACGAAGAGCTCACCGAGCTGCTCGCTAAGGTAAAGGAAAAGACCGCTGATAACAGCAACTGCGAAATGACCGCAAAGATGGATATCGATATGGCAATGACCATGAGCGGTACTAACACTAATATCAAGACCACAAGTGATATTACTTCCAAGACTAACGGCAAGAATTCTCATACAATAACTACCACCACTACCGATCAGGGTACAGGTGCTATGAGTGAAACTCAGGAGATCTATCAGACCGAAGATGGTACAAACTATGTTAGCATCGACGAAGGCAAGACCTGGACAAAGACCACAGGTGCTTCATCTTCATTTGATGCAAGTGCATTCTCCGGTGATATCATGGGTGAGGACGCTGTATTCCAGAATGCAACTCTCGAAAAGGACGGCGATAACTATGTTATCACTGTTTCCTTCAACGATCTGCTTGCAAACGCAGGCGAAGCTGCTGAATCTCTCCTTGGTATGACAGGCGGCGCAGAAGCAGAGGGCAACGTTATACTGACCATCGGCAGCGATTACTATCCTGTAAGCATGACAATGGAAAATATTTCCTTTGATATGTCCGAGCTGCTGAGTGCACTGGCTTCTGAGGACGCTGGTGATGCATCGATCGACATGAAGATGAACATGACTATCAACTTCGTAAGCTGGGGCACCGTTTCCGATGAAGATGTAGCTGTTCCCGAGGCAGCACTTTCTGCTGAATAATCTAAAGCATAATATAAAGACTGTGTGATCAAAACGATCGCACAGTCTTTTTTTGTATTCAGCTTTTGCGGCACACGGCTGTTACGCTCATATAACCGTCGCTCACATCGGCGAAGATATCGCCGTGCATACTGTTCATCAGCCTGCGGCATATATACAGCCCAAGTCCGCTTCCCTGCTTGCCGTTTGTGTTAGAACCTCTCCAGAAGCTGTCAAATATGTGGTCGAGTTCGTTCTTCGGAAGTTCACAGCCGCTGTTCTTAACTGTCACAAGACGGCAGTCCTCTTCGTCAGAAAAACTGACAGTGATTTCCCTGCCATCACCATACTTTATGGCGTTCTCGATGATGTTCTGAAGCACCTCGGTAAGTCTGTCGGGGTCGCCGTATATAATGCAGTCGGAGTAATCTTCAATCGTGAACTCGGTACCGTTCAGCGAAAGCTTGCTGTTGTAAAAAGCCCCGATACCGTCAATCACCTGCGACAGATAATATTCGCGGTTCTCAACTTCAAAGCTGAGAAAATCATCAGAGGAATGTTTGATTATCTCTTCAAGATAACGCTCGATCTCGTCAGCCTTTTCACCGATGCTGCCGTAGACCTCGTCCAGCTTCTTAGGGTCAGTGTACAGTCCCCTTGCCAAAGCCTTTGAATACAGCTTGATAGACGACAGCGGAGTTTTGATATCATGGGAAAGTGAAAGTATCATGGTCTTTTCGGCTTTCGCGTGTTCATACTCTTTCTGCTTTGAGGATTCCAACTTCTCCCTAAGCATATCAAGTCCCCAGACAAATTTGCCGAAATATCTGCTTTTGTCCTCTTTGAGAGGGTCAGTCAGATTGCCCTTTGAAAGTTCATAGGGCAGTTCGCTTATACGGTTGAAAGGCTTTATCATCTTACTTCTGAGATACAGGAGAACAGCCAGCACAGTTACCGTAACAGCACCAAAAGCAATATTCACCGCCGCAAAGACTTTACTGCTGCCGCTATCTTTCCTGTCGTCATATTCGATACGGTAAAACCTTCCGCCAGCCTTGCAGATAACGTACTCGCTCTTGCTTTCAAAAGCAGATTCATCATCTGCATCGATCTCGCAGATACCTGTTATGGCAGTGTAATCATCTGCGCTTACTTCCTCACCTGCATCAAGCCGATGTTTCACCCTGTTGACCTCAACAAGGTAATACCCCGAAGTCTCACCGCGGTCTATGATCAGGATATGATCAACGGAAGCTGTCAGCACTATCATTATCACAACGAAGAATACTATAAGCTTGTCGAAGCTTTTCATATCAGCCCTCCCAGCGGTAGCCCTTTCCCCAGACCGTCAGTATGCGCTTTGGTTCTTTTGGGTCGGGCTCGATCTTCTGGCGGAGCCATTTGATGTGTACGGTCAGTGTCTGTATCTCTGATTCACTGTCAGACCCCCATATCCGATTGAAGATGAACTCCTTGGTAAGGGTCTGCCCCTTGTTCTCGATGAATAGCCTTAACAGCTCGAACTCCTTTGCCGTCATCTGTAAAGGCTCACCGTTTTTGGTAACAGTTCCGCCTGTAAGGTCGAGAGTGATATCACCGTCGGATAAGTCGTCCATCGCAAGGCGGCGCTTGAATATGCCCTTGACCTTGGCTATGAGAATATCGATATCATATGGCTTTTCAATGTAATCATCAGCACCAAGGATAAGACCGTTCAGCTTGTCTTCCCTGTCGATCCTTGCAGTAAGTATCAGTATCGGAGTATTGCTCTGCTCGCGGATACGCCTGCACACGGCAAAACCGTCAATGCCGGGGAGATTGATATCCAGCAGGACAAGTCTTGCGCCGTATTTTTCAAAAAACGTCAGAGCTTTCTCTCCGCTTTCGGCAGTGCTGACGGTGTAACCCTCAGCCCTGAGAAAATCACAAAGCAGAACGCTCAGTTCCTTGTTATCTTCAACTATCAGTATATCGACCATATCACACCTCGCAAAGAACATTCCACGAAAGCACCGCGGTACTATTATTATACTTCTTTTTTGGCAGTACGTCAACTGCAAAAAATCCAAACAAAGTTGTGAGATATGCCAAGGAAGAGAGCTTTTGGTCAAGCTTTTCGCGAAAAGCTTGCGGAGAGCTCGAGAGGCAGAGCCTCTCGGTCAAGGGGTAAAAGCGACGTGACCACAATCAAAATAATAGCAGGCTATCTTCCCGACCACACGGCGCGGGCAATCTCAAAAATCCGAGCGTATGCGAACGTATGCATACGCTCAAACTATCTGCGTGAATATTGCCCGCGCACGCCGTCAAACAGCGGAGCGTTTTTGACGGCTCGACCCGAACGGAGAGAGGGGCGACTTACCCGCAGTACGTCTATTTAATGCACACGCGAATCTTCTACCAACGAACTGCGTGATAAACGTTTTCTTATCCAAAGAACTGCGTTGGACAGTGTCGCCCCTTACGGGTCGAGAAATCGGATTCGCTCCGCTGTCCGATTTCATGCGCGGGCAATTTCTACGCATACCAAAAAGTACGGTCGTATACTTTGGTACACGCTCGTACTGTTTGGTATTGCCCGCGCATTTTTGGTATAAGTTCGTATCACGCTTGTAGAGTGTGGTACATTTGGGTATCGTGCCTTGGTGATTGAGGGCTCTGCCCTCAAACTCCCGCAAGCCTGCTAGCGCGAGGCATATGCCGACGCAGTCGCATAAACCGCGCGCTTTATTTCGCGGCAACAATTTGATAAAGACGTTCAATTGTTGCCGCGAATATCTTTATTCAATGCTAGCAGTATCCGAAGCCCTCACCTTCCCCGTATAAAGCGAAGTAAGAAGCACACTAACCACAGTAGCCGCCACGATCACAGCAGGATAAATAACAAACATCGAAAGGATATCAAACTTATACTCAACACTGTTCATAACACCCATCATACCAAATATAGGATCCATTGTCAGCTTGGTGAAAGGTACACAAAGCGCCGCAGAGATCACAACCGCAAGTATCGAAATGACCAAGAATCGCAGTGTGTGATGCGCCACTACCGAACGTTCCTTGAATCCGATTGCTTTCATCAGCGCTATCTCCGACCTTTCCTTTGCGATAAATGAACGCTCCATAAGCACGCTTATCAGCACGATGATTATCACCGCAAGCACCAGCGCAAGATCTCTTACCGTTGCCATGGTATCTCCCACGCCCATGCTGCTCTTCGTAAATTCTCTTGAATCCTCGACAATATTGGTACCCATAATGTCCTTCAGCTTTTCTCTGCGCTGATCGATAATTTCCTTGCTCGGATTGTCATCGAAATCTATCTGGAAAGCGAATAAGGAAGAAGGTGCTGTTTCATTTATCTCGATATCCTGATGCAGTCTGCCCACCATGCCCATCTGGTCAAAACTCTGGAACAGTGCGGATACCACGTATTCATCAGTACTGCCATCAATAGTTATCCTGACTGTGTCGCCTATCTTAACGCCAAGCTTCTCTGCGGCAGCCTCGGCAAAAGCCACCTCGTTGGTATACATAGGCGCTGTGCCGTCGGTATACTCATAATCAGTAGTTTCGGTTTTGCCGCACTGCAGAAAGCTGAGATTTGTGTTCTTGCCATCAACCTCAACGTTCAGCTGATACCAGGGTTCTACCCATACCTTTCCTGGCATATCGTTTTCGGCAAGTATCTTTTCTATCTCTGCCGAAGCTTCATCTGACGTTTTTATACCGCCTATTATCTCCATGCCGCGCTCACTGTCGGTAAGATAAACATCACTCCGCTTGACACTCAGCAGATACAGCAGTGAATCGCTGTCGATAGTATTCGCGGTAGCTGTCAGTATCATTATCAGCAGGGTGAACAACACGAATATAAAAGTTATAATACCGTACTGCCTTGGTGCGCTGAGTATATCGTTCACGGATAAGAAGCCTGTGCTGCCAAGCTTGCTCTTGCTTAAACTCATCACACTGCGCTTTTTGAAACGCTCACCTGTCTGACCGTTGCGCACAGCGTCAATGGGAGAAAGCTTGTTAATCTTAGCTGTGCATCTCCAGCAGAACAGCATTATCATCCCAACTACTGCCAGGCAGCAGGCTATGCCTATCAGCACACTGTTATCACTGCCAAGCACCATGTTATCGCTGACGCTTTTGAGAAGTGCCGCACCGAAAGGTACACTTATGATATATCCAACCGAAGCTCCAAGCACTGCAATGCCAAGGTACTTCACCATGTACATTCCCCTGATGGAGCTGTTTTTAAGACCGACCGCTTTCATAACGCCTATCTCTCTGAACTCTTCGGAGATGGTAAAACCGATGGTGAATCTCAGTACCACAAATGATACTACCAGCAGACCAATGCTAAGCACCATAAGTATCGCCGCCACCAGTATGTCCATTATGTAAGTCATCCTGATAAGGCTCTTATCGAAGTTCAGCTGAAGATAAGGTGCGTTTTTTGCAGAAGCATCTTCAAAGGCTTTTTCATCGGAGATATTGAAATAGTACATATTTCCCGCAAAATCAGCCTTTATTGATTCGTTCTCCGCGAACACCTTGTAATCCTCGCTGTTTATAATGTATCTGGGATTCGCCATCATCGAAGAACCGTAAAGAGCGTCCTTAACAAACCCAGCAAACTCGAATTCCTTAGTAACGCCTTCAAGCTTGATGGTTATCTTGTCGCCGACCTCAAGATCGGTCTTTTTGATCTCCTGACCCGCAATGTAGATCTTGCCTTTTTCGACCTCGGTCAGAATCTCATCATTGCTGTCAAACAGATTTATGCCCACCGTATCAATCTTGTTGAGCATACCAACTCTGTCAAGGTCACACAGTTCCTCACCATCACGCTCCAGATTAGATGATATGAGGTAGATAACGTCCTCGCGCCTGTAATCGGTGACGTATTCACTCTCCTGCAAAAAATCCTCGATGTACTCCGATTTCTTTTCGCCTCGTGTAGCATAAAATACATCTGGCATATTCGCTTTCTCGAAGAAGTAATCCAGCCCGTTCACCACCGACAGGATATTGTTCACACTCGATGCCGCGAACATTGCAGAAAGTATCACGAACAACAGAAGAATGATGTTCATTGTCTTTTTTCTTTTCAGGTCTTTCTTTAATATTCTAAGATACATATTGCTGCCTCCTTTTCTTTGTTCACATTATAGCACGGCACTTATTAAATAATCCTTAAATCAAATAGTGATGTTTTTTCATGCCCTCAGGAACAACAATATCAAAAAAGCTGCGCAGACTATCATCTGCACAGCTTTGTATGATTGTTTACTTATTGGAGAGTCTGCGGCGTCTTCCTCTTGCTACTGCCGTTACACCGCCTACCGTCATGATAAGCATAGCTGCACCGGTGCCGATCCATATTCTCTGGTTGCCCACCGAGAAATGCTCAACTTCGGTGATAATACGCATATTACCTGCCTTATCAACAAGCTTAGCGCCTATCGAATAAGTACCCGAAGGAAGTGTCACGCTCAGCGAATCGTCCTTAGCATTATAAGCTGCTACGACCTCCTTGCCGTCAACAGCTGCCCTGAGACCGTTTGCTGTGACCTCCTGACCGTTGATGTAAACAACAGTCTCCTTCTCGTCAAGTATCTCGCTTATGTTCGAGAATGTAATTGTCTTCTCACCTGAACCTCTGAGCCAGCCCCAGTTTGAAAGGTAATCGGGAACTGCGCACTCGGGCTTGGTGTTGTCGATGTACATCTCGCCCAGGTCGACATATTCGCCGTTATTTTCGGCTCTCAGATACAGTCTTGTGTCAGTATCCTCAGTGAAGTTTGTTGCGAAGTATTCGCCCGAAAGCTTATACTTTGTTGCATCGACCATGTAAAGCTCGTCCTCGATGAGACTCACACCGTCAGCAGTTGCATGAGTATCGGTCTCAGCTTCTGTATCCTTATCTACCAGAAGCAGCTTAGGTGCAGAACCTGCCTTTGAGAACATAACTATGTCGAGGTCATCAAAACTTGTAGGCTGTTTCGAGATAGGACCATACTCTTCATCCTCGAAGGAGTACCAGCCTGTACAATTTACCTTGTTGCTGTTCTCGATATAAGCCAGCATCGAGGTGTTCATCATACGGACATAGGTATTATCGCTTATCTCACTCTTATTTCCCGCCATATCGACTGCATACAGCTTTACAGCGTAAACGCCGTCCTCTTCAAAATCAGGAACTGTATATCTGATAACATCCTGTTCAAGTGCCTTATCGGATTTAGCGATGTCAATTGCCTTATCCTTTTCAAAAGCACTGTACTTCTCATCAGACTTTTTCTCCTCGGGGAGTATCTTGCCTATCTCTCTGCCGCCGCTGTAAGTTGGCTTAAAGGTAGTCATTTCATATTCCAGTCTGTAGAGGTTAGTATCTGTGAATTCAACGTAAGGTGCTTCATCTTCAAATCTGTCGATATCGTACACTGCAAGTGCTTTGTACTTATCTTCAGTAAGTTCGGAATAATCACCTTCGTTACGTGCGCCCAGAACAGGTGCTGTTGTATCGACCTCAAATATATCGGTCTTAGTGTCAGAACCTTCTGCCAGCTCGCCCTGGTTGCCTGCACGGTCAACAGGTGTGACTTCTATCTTGTATACGCCGTCCTCTTTGAGTTCAAAACTCAGGCGGTGAGAATCCTTAGCGGTATCGTGAGTCCATGTGTACTCGGGACGAGTTTCAAACCACTCTTCATCTTTGTTTTCCTTGTGAGAGCTTCCTGCGCTCTTGCTGAAAACTCTGATGTTCAGGTCTTCTTCAACAAAGTTCTTCTCGGTAACATTGATCTCGAAAGCGGCTTTTCTGTCGCCCTGATTGTTATAGTAAAGCTCGGTGCTGCCGCTGATCTCATCGGGAGTGCCTGTCTTGAAATCAGCAAAGTTATTTGTTATAACAGGCTTGGTCTTATCGATTATGAAGTGCTGACCGGGATCGTATGTGCCGGGGTTGCCTGCCAGATCTTTGTACTCGACTTTGATGTTGTACTCGCCGTCTTCCGTAAGATCGACTTTCGCAGTATGTGTAAGACCGTTGCCTGAATCGTCACCGCTCCATGCAACTTTCTGCTCAACGCCGTTTACCAGCACCTTTGCGTCAGAGCCGTTAAAGTTTTTCTCAACGATGGACAGATTCACCTGCTGATCCTTATCGTAGTACATACCGTTCTTAGCATCATTGTTGCCAAGAGATGTGCTTACAGCAGGCGCTGTCAGGTCAAGAGAGTATTGCGCAGAACTTGACATAGTATTGCCTGCGTTGTCTGTCATAGTGACATTAACAGGATTGTCGCTTTCATCAGCCTCAACAAGAAGCTGGAATGATACTTCTGTTATCAGGTTAGCATCAGTGCTGACAATCTTTTCATCAACAGGCTGATCGCTTATCAGCGACATATCATAAGTCGAAGCATTCAGATGACCGCTCTTGTTGTCCTTGCCTATCGACCATTCGATGTTGGAAATACCCGAGAAGGTATCCTTGACAGTGACATTGAGAGCCAGTGCATGATTGTAGAATCCGTTTACAGACTCACCCAGAGGTGTGATAGTAACAGTAGCGTGCTCGGAATGGAGCTGATCGTCCTCGACAACAGCACCGTCAGGACCCAGCTTTTCTGAATGGCGTCCCACATTATCAAACACCTCAGCAGCAATATGACCCTTGAATCCCTTGGGTATCTGGAATTCAGCATACTGTCTGTTATTGTCGCTTTTCAGCATAGTACGGTCAACAGTCCAATTAATTTCATTGCCACCGGCTTCATTTTTATAAAGAGTTACATAAGCTATACCGGATGAATTGCCGGGGTCGTTAACATAAACTCTTATAGTAGCGTCATTCTTAAAGAAATAGCCGTAAGTATCGTCATGAACGAAAGGTGCTTTTTCAGATGTTCCGTTTATGATGAATTCAGTTATCTCGGGGTTGGTTTTATCAATATTGATACTCTTTGTTTTCCTAGAAGAGTTGCCCGCATTGTCCACTACTTCCGCTGTCAGTATATAATTACCTTCTTCGGAAATTTCATATGAGTACTGTGCAATGTCGTTTGAATATCTGACATCTTCAAATTTTACTTCTTTATTTCCGTCATTATATGAAGTTTCAGTAATGAAAGGATTTTCTGGATTTATAGCATCATTGTAAACATTTACTTCTTTAAGACCAGACCTGTATACACCTCTGTCCCTTACGACAATTTTATAAGGAACATTGTTATCATACCATTGCTTTCCATCGACATCAATGCCTTTATCGACTACAAGATCGACCATAGCTTTTTCATTCTCCATCATCAGTGACACACGCTGGTCTGCTGTTTCAGGATCTTCAATAATGAGTTCGCCGATATTGGTTTCTAAGGAGTTCGCAGTGAAATAGTAGGTATTTTTGTTATCAAATTTATCCCATACAATTATCTTGGGCACAGCATTATAAGGAGGCAGATTTATACCTCTGAATACACATTCACCTGTTTTGTCGTCAAGAGTTCCTAGGTATTTATTACTGCCCCAAACAAGTTCTGCTCCCGCTACACCGCAGCCATACTCGTTATCCTTTACAGTGATGGTGATATTGATCTTTTCATTGCCAAAAAGTCCGTAATTTCTAAAAGTCAGATGAGGTTTTTCATCTTTCTTTTCGCCTTGATCGTTTTTGGCTTTAGCGATATTTTTAAGGATCTTGTTCTCCTTGGTCTGAGATTTCTCTTTATCCTTTTCTTCTTTATCCGTCCATATAGTATACTGAGCTCTGTTATACTCTGCATCACATATGGTTGGAGCATCAGCGTCAACATAGAATGCACTATATTGATCACCAAGTTCTTGTACTGCAACATCTATTCCCGGAAGGTTAATTACATTTCCTGAGATGTCATACTTACCTGTTGGCAGACCCTCTATAGGAATAGCGAAGCTATCATCTTTTACGGCATTTTTTCTGTCATACTTCTCACTATGATTGGTTATTGTTTCTTCTTTACCATTTTCGTCATTTTTCTTTGTTATATCGATGTTATGAGATACAAGACCATTATTATCATGTAGTGAAAAAGTCAGCTCACTATCTTTTGAATTACCAAAGAGAAAGTATTCATGGCCATCAACAACAATTTTATCCGCATTTTTGCCCGATTGTCCTATAGTGACAACAGGTCGGTCTTTGCAGACAATTAGTTTTGCTGTTTTAGTCAAATCATGCTTATTTAATGGGTCTTCCACTAACAGACTTTCACTATTCTTCGCATCATCATTATTTTCAAAATTGGTAAAGTAATAGGTATTTTCATTATTTGCCTTATCGGTAACAGTTATATAAGCCTTACCGCTTTTATTAGCTTTGATATTAAACTCATATCCGTCTTTAGTCTGTTTATTAGGTGTATATTTTTCTTCTGAGCCATTTTCACCAACTATGTGGAGCACTATATCGTTGCGATCTATGTTGTTGCAGATATTCTCAGTGACTTTGATAGTGAGAGTCAGATCTTTACTTGAAAATATACCCTGAGGAGTATAATTAAGCTCAGGTTTTGCAGAATAAGTGTGGTCATCATTTTCCTCTTTTCCTTCTTTGCCATCTATTGTAGGAGCAATAGGATCGACCACAAATTTGTAATTATAGAACCTTACATTGCCTTCAAGATCTCTGACTTTTAATGTGAGAGTATATATGCCTTCATCATCAAGTAATATAGGCTTGGAAGTATAGTTCTTTATAGGCTCATAATAAGTTCCTTCAGGCTCACCCTCGGGAGTTTTGCCTTTTGTCAGATCTTCGCTGATCGTTTTGTAATTCTGCCAATTTTTCTCTATGTAGAGGTCATAACCGGCAATGCCGATATCATCCTCCAGATTGACAACAATATTGTTGCCAACTTCTATCTTATTTTTTAGATATGCATTTACACCATCAGCATTTTTGAATTTATCCGGAATAAAATACTTAGTATCTTCGTGGGGAGTTATTTCTGCTATTACATCATCATCTTTATCATACTTGGAATAGTAGAAATCCTCAGGAAGTTCAACGTCAGCTGATTCAACATAATTTTCACGAACCGATACTCTGAATTTATAATTGCCGTCATTCAGTTCGAGTTTAGAGAAAGGTATGTAAACAGCGTAAGGATCGTCATAATGGTCAGGATTTTCAAGATCGTCAGTGATTTTCTCATAATGTTTGAGTTTGGAAAGTTCGATCATACGGTCTTTCTCTTTTCCATTTTCATCCCACTTAACTATCGCATAGCCATTATCTTTAGTGGATTTGCTCACCTTGATTTTGAGATACGATACATCGCTGGTATAAGTGTAATTTGTATACGGATACTCTTCGTCATTATCCTTTCCGTAAGAATGTGTTACAGAGGGCGATACATTCCCATCGTTACCATTAAAAGCGCCGAGATACTCAAACTTAGGCACCTCAGTATTTTTTACGTAAATCGTTTTGAACTTATGATTTCCGCTCTTATCATATGCATAGACATAAACATTTTTATTCTCCATATCCTCTGTTACCGGGAAACAAATGTCATGTCCTTTTTCGGTTTTAACGATTGAGCTGATTTTTGTACCTTCTCTGCGATCTGCTTCTTGTTCACTGAGTTCTTTTCCAACAGAATAATACGCTTCAGCGATACATGAAAGACTGTCATTGAGTGGTTCTTTATTTATGATGGTAAAAAATTCATCTCTTTCGCCGGTCTCTTCGTTCAGAACTAGATTTTGTTTTAAAAGCAACTCAAAATCTTCAGGCTTGGTATGATCCAACTTATAGTGATAAACCTTAGACATCAAGACTTCGTTGGTAAAAGGGCGTATAACATAAAAGCATACATAGTTATCCCCTTCCGGAAGCGCACCGGTACCCCAGAAAAATTTATCAGGCTTAATATCAGATTCTTTGGGTTCAAACATCTCAGATGATGTCTTATAATAAGCCCGAACTCTGTTATCACGCCAAATTTGCCAATCATCCAGACTCTTGACCCAATTTTCGTTATTATATTCCGGTACTTTCAGGTACTGCTGAATTGTCTCATCCTCATCCGAAGTAGTCAGACCATCTTCCCCATCGGTAGGTGTTTTGTCCCCAGCAGCATTATTATCCTGCGATCTTTCTCCGTGATCGGGATTCATCATCGTGTTCGCCAACCCAATCGGAACACTGTTGTTCGAGATGATTGTAATTGCTGCCACCATTGCAAGTATCCTCTTTGCGATCATACTTTTTCCCCTTTCGATCAGTTTTTGTTCCCATACAGTATCCTGCTCAGCGCCTTATATGAAGTGCCGTTTTTATAGGGATTTCCAAAAGATGAATATCTCCTGTACTTTTTCAGCCCCATATACACCGCATACAAAAAGAACGCCAGCGCCGCAGCGAAAAATAATTTCACAAGAAATATAAGTGCTGCGGAATTATACCTAATATCCAATTCGTTTATGAAACGCTCCAGTTCACCGGTGAACCAAAGCACACCCATCGCTATGAGAAGCAAAAGCATAGAAATAGCAATAGTTATCAGGAACGGCTTTCTGCCGTGCTTGAAATAAGCCCCGAATAATTCGGCAAGCTTTGAAAATAATCCAACTTTCATATTATACACCACGATCGTCAAAACTGTCAAGATATTCTTTTACGGAACGCCTTACGATAACATCGGGTTCTTCGCTTTCCTGCTGCTCAACAATCTTATCGATCTTATCATCTGCATTCAGCTGCTTTGCAAGATATACAAGAAGGTTGTTGTATTCTTCACGTTCTCCGTATTCTGCAAGAGTCTCATAACAATCGCTGGCGTGTCTCGGCTGTCTTGATTCATATATTTTTTCCAGTATCTTATAACTGATGCACTTGCTGTCTTCCTTGATATCAAGGTCAGCTGCAACAGCGTATTCCGAGAACATCTGCAAAACCTGTCTGTCCGTATTGTCAAGAAGTTTATCAAACTGTTCGCGGGAATACTTCTTATCGGGTATCATATCCAGCAGCTGTGCCAGATCTTCCGCTTCTTCCTCGCTCATGACCTTCTTGCCTATACCCTCATTTTCGTTATAATAGAAATCGTATATTCTTTCGTAGATCTCTTTCCTGCCATCGGAATCGGTGGATTTCATCTGTTCCTCGGCGGCACGTCTGAGTGCGTCATGCTTAGATACCTGATAGCTTTCCATTATCGAATCTATCTTATGGGCGGCAAAATATCCTCCAAAGAAGTACAGGAACCCCTGCAAGCACAGCAGTGTCACGAGAAGTCCCATAAACACCGCGCTGACATTGAAAGAATTACGAACCTTTATATCATCAGTCCTTACCACCGCAGGTGAACGCTCTATTGCATCAATGATATCGTCCCTAAGCGTGGCGTAGTCATGATAGTAATTCTTATTGTTCTTGTCAAAATAATTATATGACCTCGATCTTGTCGCCTTTTTGATTATCTGCTCCAGCTTTTCATAAAAATGCACCGAAGCCAGCGAAAGATCTCGGTTGCAGTATGTTTCCTCGTTGAGCATCAGCGAGGTATCAAAAAAGGTCTGATAGTGATAGCCTTTCAGGAACTTCTTGCGGTATTCCGCGTTGTTCATGTACAGCACGAAAATGTTCATACATTCCCACAAAGTCGCGCCCAACGAAAAGATATCGCTCTCGACTGTCAAACGGCAAGCGTTTTTTAGTTCTTCATTGAGATTTTCCGAAGTGAACTGTGCGTGTGGCACCTTTTCAAGATTGTATGCCTCGGGCGCGGCATATCCGACTGTACCGTATTCTTCCTCACTCTCGCCGCCGAACTGTACCGTCACATAATCCTTGCCCTGATCCATATAGTTCGCTCTGCCGAAGTCGATAAGCACAACTTCGTTGCCCGCATTGGTTATCATGATATTATCAGGCTTGATATCCATGTGGAGTATCCTTTTTCGGTACATATAATCAAGCACATCACAAAGCTTTACCGCGAAATTGTAGATCACATTCTGGAAACGCAGACAGAAATCATTGTCAGTTACATACTTTTCAGTACGCTGTTTGTTTTCATCGCTGTAATCATCAAAACCCGTAACAGCCTGATTTGATCTCGTCACCAGCGGAAAATCACCATATTCAAGGCAGAATTCTTCCAGCGTTTTGCCTTCGATAAATTCCTCCACAACGCAGAAGAATCCACGGCGGTCGATCTTAAAATCCTCTTCGCCATCAGCAACGTGCTTAAACTTTATGGAAAAATCACCAAGATCCTCGATAAGGTCAAATATCCTTACCACAGAACGACAGCCCTGAAGATCATTGAATATCTTCAGATCTTTGCTTTTAAAACGCTTCAGTATCCTGTCATTTTCACCTCTGCGCTTGAATTTGAGTACACAGCTCATGCGTGTATTTTCGCTGGAGCTGCCCGCCGCCGCTCTTATACCTTTATAAACTATACTCTCTGTACCGCGGGCAATAAAACCGTCACCGTACCTGTACAGATCCTTATAGTTTGTATCAATCGTGTAAGTAAATTTAGCACCATGTATCTGCATATTGATCTTCTTTGAGTCCTTCATGTGTTTTGTTAAGTCAAATCGTACCGAAACCGAACTCGATGAACCTTTTGAAACGATCGTCAGCATCGTTCATCTCGGTCTGCACCTTCTGCAAATCGCTGTATTCCTTATCGCGAACATTTTTCTTGAAAAGCTGATTTTTCGGTCAAGAACCGCCATTTATCCGAATCACGAATATTCGGTTCTCACCTTTATTGAGTTCCGCATAAATATGTCAAAAAATGACGTTTATGCGCCCCAATATTTATTATAATATTTTGACAAATTATAATTTTACACCTTTTTATTATATCATCTTTTAATATGGTTGTCAAGGTAATAATTAATAATATTTTTACCAAAAACACACTATCTTGTATATATTTTTATTGATCAGCAATATTCACACTTAGCACCTTTCCAACAACGCTAGTATTAGTCAGTTTTACTTTTGTTAATAAACACAACTATTTAACGGATGTATAAATACGACCGTTCCCGCACATAAGCAGGAACGGTCTTTTTTCATTATTTTGATTATTATGTAGCTGACAGACTTTTCTCCATATGCACACAGCGGAAAGTTCCGCCCTCGATGATATTGTCGTAATCCGCAATATATCCGAGTTTTTCATAAAAGCCCGTCTTTTCCACACGGCTTTCCAGCACTGCACGGGTGTAGCCCAGTTCACCCGCCCATTCTTCGGCAGAAAGCACCGCCTTACTTCCCAGACCTTGTCCGCGGTATTCGGGCAGTACCACTACCCTGCCTATCATCACTGCGCCATCTTCGATCTCGTAAAAACGACAGGTCGCAACGGGAAAATCATCGTCAAGGATAACTATATACTTTGTTTCATCATTGTCATGTTCATCGAATTCCTCTTCCAGCGTGATGTGATATTTCTTCGCCATCGCCTGTATTCGGACGTAATACGCCCCTGCCCTTGTCGCTGTATTTTCAGCCCTTATCACCTGCACAGATATCACCTCTGCAAACATTATAACATACCTTTCTTGAAATGTAAACATTTTATCTGATGACCGAGATAGTTAAGATATATAAATATATTATCATTAACTAATGCAAAAATCAAGTACAATTTTTGAATTATTATAATTTATAATTATATGAAATCATATTCACGAAACATCGGCATCCGAAAACATTTTCGAGTAAAAAGCCCGATAAAAATGCATCTTCACTTTTGTTATATGATTTGTATAATATCACTTATTTTCATATCATTCACAAAAATAATACAAAAAATGAATATTCAGAGCTGAATTTTGAATAGAATTGTTTGAAGTTTTAGTGTATAATTAACATTGTTAGGAGGATATTAACCTCATTAACATCAGAATGGAATATAAAAATCTGAAAACAAAAGGAGAGCTGATCAATTATGAAAGCTATAATCATGAGAAAGACAATGGCGACACTTATGGCAACTGCCGTTGTTGCATCGTCTTTCGGTGCAGGGGTCATCAATTCCGATAACGGCGCTCTGTTTGGCGTGAACAGCATTATCGCAAACGCTGAAAGCACCTCATCGGTGACAGTAACAGCTTCGGCAGGCTACACAGAAGGCGCTTATGCCGAATGGAAAGCAGTTTCGGGAGCTTCGGGATACAATGTTTATGCCGACGGATACAAGCTTGATTCTATGCTTATCCGCCAGTATTCTTCATGCTTCCGTGCAGACGCACTTGGTCTGAAATCTGGCAGCCACACGCTGAAGATAGTTCCTATCATAAACGGCAAAGAGGATTCATCAAAGTCCGCATCAGTGAATGTGAACACATCAGCCCACGACCGTTCGGGCTTCGGCTTCGTCAACGGAACATCTTCGGGTGCTTATAACGACAATGGTTCACTCAAAAGCAATGCAACTGTTATCTATGTTACCAATGCAAACAAGGATTCTGTAACAGTAACTCTTCCCAACAAGAGCGGTACAGCAACCACATTAACAGGCGTGCAGAATATCCTTACCAACTTGAAGAGCAACAGCAAGGTAGGTCCTGTCTGCATACGTTTCATCGGTAACATTCAGGATCCTGCAAATATGCCCAGCGGAGACCTTTATGTTGATGCAATAACCTGTGGTCTTACCATCGAGGGTATCGGCAAGGACGCAACTTTCAACGGCTTCGGTATCGTTGTAAAGAATTCTTCAAATGTTGAGATCAGAAATCTCGGTTTCATGAACTGCAACAGCTCCGAGGGCGATAATGTGGGCTTACAGCAGAAGAATGATCATGTCTGGGTACACCACTGCGATATGTTCTACGGCGATGCAGGTTCAGATGCCGATCAGGCTAAGGGCGACGGCGCACTTGATACCAAAACATCCAGCTATATCACCCACTCATACAATCATTTCTGGGATAACGGCAAGTGCAATCTCCAGGGTATGAAGTCCGAGACTACCAGCAACTACATTACCTATCACCACAACTGGTATGACCATTCCGATTCACGTCACCCCAGAATACGCACCTGCACTGTTCACATCTATAACAACTATTTCGACGGCAACGCAAAGTATGGCGTTGGTATGACCCTCGGCGGATCAGCTTTCGTTGAGAATAACTATTTCCGCAACTGCAAGTATCCTATGCTGATATCCATGCAGGGCTCCGATAACGCAACAGGCGGAACATTCTCGGGAGAAAACGGCGGTGTGATAAAGTCCTACAACAACAAGGTAACAGGTGACAAGACGAAGGGCTATGTAACCTATCAGCAGAACTCCACTGATTTTGACGCTTACGAGGCAAAAAGCGCGACTGAGCAGGTTCCTTCTTCTGTAAAGGCAAAGCAGGGCGGAAGCACCTATAACAACTTTGAAACTTCAAGCGTGATGTACAAGTACTCCGCACAGAGCCCCGATGCCGCTGTTGAAACTGTAAAGGCTAACGCAGGACGTGTACAGGGCGGCGATTTCAAGTGGACATTCAATAACTCCGTTGACGATGAAAGTTCATCTGTAAACACAGCTCTGAAATCCGCACTGAAATCCTACAAGGATTCCATCGTTGCTGTCGGTTCAGGATTCTCCGATTCCACCACACCATCCTCGGGCAACGATTCATCAAGCAGTTCCAAACCCGATGATTCCAGCAGCTCCAAGCCCGATTCTTCAAGCAGCTCCAAGCCCGATTCTTCAAGCAGCTCACAGGCATCTGTCCCCGCATCGTCCAATGAACATAACTTCACAAAGAACGGCACATCAAGCAGCTTCTTCTCTATAACAGGCAATCTCTCGACTTCCAAGGGCACCGTTAACTACGGCGGTCAGACCCTGACCCAGTGCCTGAAACTGGAAAGCTCCACAAGCATCAGCTTCAATGCTCCTGCTTCGGGCAAGCTGACTCTGGTTTTCGTAGAGAGCACAGGCACTATCAAGCTGGACGGCAACAAGCTGACAGCATCAAACGGCGTTATCACAGCAGACGTTTCCGCTGGCAGCCACACCCTCACAAAGGCTGACACTGCAAACCTGTTCTACATGGCTTATTCAACTCAGGGCGGTTCTTCCTATCAGCAGCCCGATGACAGCTCACAGCACTCAGACGACAGCTCCCAGAGTTCAGGAAACACAGGCGGAAACAGCGGCGGAAATAACAGCAACACCACTATCAACGGCGTTAAGGCTGTAAGCGCAGGCGGCTGGAACGAGTCTCTGTACGTTGTATTCTCGGGTCTTACCGATTCCGAAGTTACAGGCGTTTCATATTCGGGCAAGGTATCGGGCAAGCTGACAGGCAACGACCTTAACTATCTGGTACGTGATACCTCTGCAGGTCTGAGAGTTGATATACCCGGCGTACCCGCAGGTACTTATTCCGTTACCTTGAACACCACAAAGGGCACAATTGTCCAGAGCGGATTGCAGGTAAATGCACAGGACCGTTCGGGCTATGCACACTACAATTACACCGCAGGTGTCGGCGCATACAACGATGACGGTACGCTGAAATCCAACGCTATCGTCCTCTACGTTACCAACAGCAACAAGGATACAGTTTCCGTTACTTCCAAAGACGGCACAACCGTTACCGGTATCGGCAACATACTCAACTCTGTCGGTCAGGACGCAGGAAGCGGCAAAACTTCCAACGGCGGTAAAGCCAATTCCAATAAAGGCATCATCAAGAAGCTGGCTCAGGACGGTACACCTCTTGTTATACGTATAATCGGAGATGTCAAGGCTCCTTCGGGTCTTACAGCTTATGACTCCATAGATTACGGCGGAAGTGTCGGCGACAACGGCTACATGGCAAGAATGAAGTCGGGCAAGGATATCTCCATCGAGGGTATCGGCACCGACGCTACTATCAACGGCTGGGGATTCCATTTCATCTGTGAATCTTCGGCTCCAAGTCTCGGAAAGAGCTTTGAAGTCAAGAATATCGCATTCAAGAACGTTCCCGAGGACTGCATAGGCATGGAGGGCGTTCAGGAAAGCTCAACACTGACAGCTTCCGTTGAAAGATGCTGGATACACAACTGCGAATTCTACGCACCTTCAATATCTAATCCTGCTGAATCAGATAAGGCAGGCGGCGATGGTGCCTGCGATTTCAAGCGTGGTCAGTACTTCACAAACAGCTACTGCTACTATCAGGGCTACCACAAGACGAACCTCGTTGGTTCCTCCGACAGCAGCCTGCAGTACCACCTGACTTATCATCACAACTACTGGAACAAGTGCGAATCCAGAGGACCTCTGGCTCGTCAGGCAGACATACATATGTACAACAACATATTCAGCGGACAGACAAGCTACTGCATGAACCCGAGAGCAAATGCCTACATTTTCTCCGAGTACAATATCTTTGATAGCTGCAAGAACCCAATGCAGGTAAAACTGGGCGCAGTAAAGAGCTTCAATGACGTATTCAACAACTGCAAGGGCGATATGCAGGGCACTGTCGTATCAAGCAAGAGTACCAAGGTCAACACCGATAACAAGTACGCAAACTTCGATACCAACTCATCGATATGCTACATTCCTTCGGGCAATTACTTCCTCCAGACCGATACATCAAAGCTTGCTTCATACTTTGACGTTTACGGCGGAACTCTCGACGAGACTGCAGTGGTAAACGGCTCCACATCATCTTCGGGAACATCACAGACTACTACACCTACTCTCGACCCCAATGTTTATCCCAAGATAACTGCCATTGATTACAACAGCCAGTATCACCAGATAAGATTCACTTGGGAGCCTGTTCAGGGTGCAACTAACTACGGACTTGCCGTATACCTCGCAGGCAAGTGGAGAGTTCAGACATCTGCACTTCCCGCATCTACCCGCACCTACACTACCCCCAAAAACCTTACTCCGGGTCTGACCTATAGGGTAGCTATCGCCGCAAAGGTCAACGGTCAGTGGACATCAACAGCATCTATCAAGCACGCTGTAACAGTCACCGTAAGGTAAGCATTCTAGTTTTTCCATACTATAAATGAAGACCGCGCCTCGTCACTTTGTACGGAGCGCGATCTTTATTAGTTGACTTTTTATCAATCAGAAAGTATAATGTTATCAGAATACACTAAAGATCACAGCGGAGGTATTATGGAAAAAGCAACAAGAAAACACCTTGCCGATATCGCAAAAGTGAACGCTCAGCTACCGCTTCATGGTTTTGTAAAGGGCGAAGCATCGAACCTCTATAGAATGATCCGACATTTTCCCGGCTGGACTTTAGAAGAAGCTGACGGACTTTGGTGCGCAGCTTTCGTTTATCATTGCTGTATCGAAGCAGGCTTTGATATACCGATACGTCCTGCCGAATGTCAAACCTGCCATCTGGCAGGTTGCATCGCATGGGAAGAATTTGCACTGGGCGATGAGCGCATCGGTTATCATAAGATCGGTGATGGTTTTGTTCCCGAAGCAGGAGATATCGTGCTATTCGACCGCGTCTTTGAAAACTGCGAGCATGACCATATCGGTATCGTCATTGAAGTTCGCAGAGATTCAATACTAACCGCAGAGGGAAATGTCGGCAACATTTCTGCGATAATAAAACGTCCGCCGGATGAGCATATCCGCGCTTTTATCCGACTTCCGGATGGATACAGATATTTTGAACCAAACACATAAATTCAGCCCCGTGGAGTACTTCCGCGGGGCTGGATTTATATCTACAAAAAGGTTTTGATGTGAACTAATTAATTACGCACCTTCAGACCTGCAATGCATCGCAGCGTAATTTTTGGGTGAACAGCCGAAATTCTTCTTGAACACCCTCGAAAAATAAAGTGAATCCGAATAACCGCAAATATATGCGATCTCAGATATATTCTGCTCAACAGTATCAGGCGAACAAAGCAGCTTCTCAGCCATCTGTATCCTAAGATTTGTCAGATAACTGTGAGGTGTCATACCCATTTCGCGCTTAAAAAGCTTTCGCAGATAATCGTAGCTGAACGGTATCGTTCGCAGATAAGTGTCAAGTTCGTAATCGCAGTCTGTGAAATTCTGCATGATGTTGCTTTTGATCTCATCGACCACATCGCGCAGGGGCTTTGTCTTGCTGAAAGCAATAACGTAATTAACTATCAGATCACCGAAAGCCGCCATGATAGGCTGTCTGCTGTTCATATCACTGTTGAAGAAATAAAAAGCATCCTTGAAACTGCCCATGATATGATGTTCAGCATCGTCGGATATAAGCAGCGGTTCTTTAAAATTAAAAGTAGTGTCGGTAATGTTTATATGGATATTTGTGAAGCCCTCGTCGCTGTTATTTGCGTGCATCACGCGGGGCGGGATCATCACAAGGTCACCCGAACTGTATTCGATGGTGCGGTCTTCAAACTCAAATCTTCCCTGACCGCCTGTACAATATACCAGTTCCCATTCTTCATGAAAATGCCGTTTGCAGGTAAAGGTGGTCATATTCCTGCCAACATAAATTATATTGTTCATTTTCCTCTCCCTCTTCGGATAATATCCTTACATTTTAAGCTTTGCATACGTATCGTTGACTATCGTCAAATGCGCTTAATTACTTTAACAGTATGAACAACAGCCAACTGACATTCCCGATATAATATCTTTGTATAGATTTTTGGTAAAATTTATTACATTTTTTATAGACTTTCGTCAAACGAGCCCTGTTTTCACCCAACAAATATAAATATATTCTTGAAGTTGATTATAGTTTTCGTTAAGCACCTAACAAAGATTCCCAATTTCATTGATTATTAAGTTAATTTTATCGTTTATCAAATTATATCATATAATTATTTTAAAGTCAACAACTTTAAATTTTAAACTATTGCCGGAAAGTCAACTTCGTTGTATTAGACATTTATTTGAAAATTACTTTGTTGATTATTGCACCACAATTTTATCATTTTTGTAGCGATATTATCATATATAGTAATTTTCACACGCTTCATTTTTCTCCGCATTTTTACCAACAACGCTTTAGCAGAATAATGCAATATCACCATATTAATTTCGCCAAAGCACTATGTAACATAAAACCTATCCGAACGCGAAAAGAATATGTAAATAATCCACTATTTTTTAAAAATAATAGATTGACAACCTTTTATGTTATATGATATAATTAAAAATAATGGTGGTACTATGGATACTATACCATATTTTGATTGGAGGTAATTGAATGAATCTGTTTCACAGAAAGAAAGTGTCCCGCACTTCAAGGGTGCTGAGCGGTGTGACCTCGGCAATGATGGCACTTTCGGCTTTTTCAGGTCTTTCGGCAAACACAGCTTTAAAAGCTTCTGCCGCTACGACCAACTGGAAATTCGACCTTGGAGGAAACGGCGCAGCCAGCGGATATACAGGTGTTTCCGCCTATGACGGCTATAACAGTTCCAGAGGCTACGGCTTTTCGGGAAGCGTTTCAAACGTCAGCGCAGGCGGTTCGGGCGCTTATTCCGACGCTGTAAAATTTACAGGGGGTACTTTCAACGTTGACCTGCCCAAGGGTCTTTATCAGCTGACTGTCATTACAGGCAACAGCCCGCGAACTACTATTAAAGTAGAGGGTATGTTACAGATGATAAACCTCACGGGCAACAACGCCAAGGAAACTATACAGGTACCCGTCACCGACGGTCAGCTGAATATCGAAGCTGTGGCAGGCATGAACAAAGCGGACTACACCATATCCGCTATCGAGATAACCCAGCTGAATACCACTGGCGAAATGAAGCCGACTATCTGGATATGCGGCGACTCAACCGTTGCTAACTACTACAACACCTCAGATGATAAACAGCACGGCTGGGGTCAGTACCTGAACCAGTATGTCAACACCAACGTATTTGAAGTCCGCAATCAGGCTTCCAGCGGACAGTATGCCAAGGGATTTTATCAGGACGGTCAGTTCGCCCCGATAAAATACTACGGCAAGGCAGGAGATTACTACATCATCTCCATCGGTATAAACGATACCAACTATTCCAATGCAGACGAATATTACAGCGTTGTGACCTCAATGGTAAAAGAAGCTAAATCCAAGGGCATGAACGTTATACTCGTCAAGCAGCAGGGTCGTCACGGCGATATGAACCGTAATCCCAAGCTGACAGGCAGATGGTTCGGCGGACAGCTTGATACCATCGGCAAAGAGCAGAATGTACAGGTCGTTGATCTCTTCACCGCATGGCAGAACTTCGGTTTCAACTCAGGCGGATACGATGCGATGACACCTTACTACGCATCAGGCGATGATCTTCACCAAAGTGCTCAGGGCGCTAAGAAAAACGCCGAGCTAGTTGCAGGTCTTATGAAGATAGGCGATACCGCTATGGATACCGATACATACTACGCTTTCAAGAACATGAACAGCGGTCTTGTTATGGACGTTGCTAACGGCAAGATGGAGTCGGGCGCAAATATCCAGCAGTGGGGTTTCAACGATCAGAACAACCAGAAGTGGAAACTCACCCCCTTCAATAACGGCACAACATACTATTATATACGTTCTGCCGCAAA
Organism: Ruminococcus sp.; assembly: GCF_024692365.1. Taxonomy (GTDB): domain Bacteria; phylum Bacillota; class Clostridia; order Oscillospirales; family Ruminococcaceae; genus Hominimerdicola. The sequence continues at coordinate 77,380 of NZ_JAILMR010000114.1, forward strand.
TCCCGACTACGTGCTGAAAGCTATGACAGGCTCAAACGGCGGCAATGTCGAGCTGGTTCCCTATGCCGGCAATGACAGCATGATGCTCTTCCAGTTCACCAAACTGGGCGACGGCAGCTACTACATCTCCACACGTTCTTCAAGAGATGCCTGCTTTGTCGAAACCGACAGCGCAAGCACTTCCGCAGGCGCAAACATTCAGCAGTGGGGCATGACCTACAATAAGTGCCAGAGATGGACAGCTGTAAAGACCACCGCTTCAGTTAACACCGATCCGGTCAACAATGATCCCCCTGCACAGAATAATCCCTACGTGGGCGATGTTAACATGGACGGCACTATTGATGTACTTGATCTGGTAGAACTAAAGCACATCGTAAATAATCCATGGAACTATAACTCGGCACCTACTTCTGTCTGCGACTTCAACGGCGATAACAATGTTAACGATACAGATGTACAGATAATGCGTGAATATCTCGCAGGACTGAGAACAAAGCTCACTGATAACAGCCAGAATGAGCAATATTCAGAACAGACCTATTACGCAATAGACCAGACATGGTCAGAAGCAATTATCGAGACAACGAATTCGGGCTACACAAATGCGAATGGTTATATAAATCTTGATAATACCGATACCAGCAACATTACATTCACAGTAAACGCAAACCAGACAGGCAACTATATGACACATATCCGTTTTGCAAACGGCACATCCGATGACCGTCCCATGAAGATATATGTCAACGGCGACACCAGCCGTTACTGGCTCCAGTCCTTCACAGGCACAGGCGACTGGACTACATGGAAAGAATTCGGCATCGTGCTTCCTCTTGTAAAGGGCGTAAACACCATCAAGATGGTATCCACAGTTGCTTACAAGGGCGGTCCCAATCTCGACTATATAACTCTCACCAAGACTGACGAGCCTTATGCCGAGACTTACGACCCCAACAGTCAGCAGCAGTACAACAACAATAATCCCACAGTATTCATACTGGGCGATTCTACCGTACAGTCCTACCGCGCAAGCTATGCTCCTCAGCAGGGCTGGGGCTATTATCTGGCAGACTATTTCAACAGCAACGTAAATGTAGATAACCGCTCTATGGCAGGCAGAAGCACCAAGAAAGCTTACGACGAAGGCAGATGGCAGAGCCTTGCAGACAGCCTGAAAGCAGGCGACTATGTTCTGATACAGTTCGCCATCAACGATGCAGGCAAATCCAACTCCGACAGATATGCACCTGTCTGCGGAAACGTAAACTATCCCACCGAAGGTTCCTACGAATGGTATATGACCCAGTTCATCAACGGCGCAAAGGCAAAGGGCGCAACACCTATCCTTGTTACCACCGTTATCGGCATGAATGCATATAACAGCTCAACAGGCAGATTCACCAACAGCTACACCGATTACTGCAACGCCTGCAAGAACCTTGCAAGCAAGTACAGTATCCCCTGTATCGACCTGAACACCATCATGGTGAACCACTACAACTCCGTTGGCTACAACACAGCACTTTCCTATCATCTCAAAGGCGCTGTACAGGGCTCAACAGACGGCACTCACTTCTGTGAAAAGGGTGCGAACATCGTGGCAGGTCTTGTAGCACAGGCTATCAAAAACCAGAAAATTTCGGGACTTTACAACTACGTAAAATAACGGTCATCCGAATATAGCATAACAGAAAAGCACATTCCCGCGCTGTAAAAACAACTCGGAAATGTGCTTTGTTATTTGTCTGGTCACAGTGCAACAGTCCAATATTCAGGACAGTGCCGCATCTTTATCAATTAACTCCTATCAGTGCTTTTTTCATAAACTCAACATCTATCGGAGTGATCTTGTTGTCCTTGTATATATCGCCCGCTTCCCTGTTGGGGAGATAAACACTGCGATTTGCAATATACCTCTCGGCAAGCACGATATCGTTGATAGTAAGTTCGCCATCGGCGTCAACATCACCCTTGACATACTTGCGTTCAATCTTTAATGTTCCTTCAAGAACCTCGCTCCACTTCTTGGCATCAAGATTATAAACCCAGACGCTTCCGTCAGTGCGGAGGAAGTATACAAATCCTTCATCCTGCTTAGTATCATATGAAGCACCTAACGCACATTCAACATTGGTCAGGCTGCACCAGTCACCAAGAAATTCCATATGCATGGTCTTGTTCTTGTCTATGAAATAATCAAACACAGCATCGTTTTCACTGATACCGCGGTACTGATACTCGTGCAGATAGAAATTGCCCACAGTTACCCCGAGGTTTTCTCCTTCGTTTGCGTAGTAAAAGTCGGTTATCGGTATCTCAACTTCAGTACCATCTTTTTGAGTGTACACAACACGTGAACCTTTAGCGTTAAGTCCCACAGATGCAACACCCTCAGCTATTACCGTTTTTGAAAGCGAACTTGAATAACTAATTTCGTAAAGTGTTCCTCCGCTTTCCACAACATAGCAGAGCGAACCAAGGGCGCAGGCGCTGACAGGTTCACCTATATATGTGCTGGCTGTATATGCGCTTATCCTGCCGTCAGCGATCAGTCTTTTGCTGTAATACTTTATATGTCCGTTCTTAGCAATATAGAAAGGCTCACAGCCATCTATCCAGCCTTTTGAATCAGTCGCAACTGCCGCAGTTGTAAATCCGTCACCCTTTGAAACGAGGGTGTAGATACTGCCGTCCTCACCAAGGTAATAACCATCACGCATTGCCTTGACCTTGATATCAGTGATCTGCTCACCGTTGACAAGCAGTGTGCCGTCCTTTTTCAGAACCATATCAGCATAGTTGTAGGACTTGTTGTAGGTACGCTCGTAGTAACGCTCGTAATCTGCTACATCAGTTTCAACGGCTTCAAAATCTCTGCCCTTGATGGTGTACAGCGTTCCGTTAACGAGAGCAACAAGACCACTGCTGCCTCTTTCAATATTATAATTGTAGTAGGAGCTGTATCCAACTTCATAATTATCGATATAGGTATTACTCAGCCCCGGGTCAAATGCCTCGGGTGAATTACGAACTACGATAGCGCCTGTGTAAATATCCTTTCCGTTCAAAGATACTGTGTACGTTGTTTTGCCTGCTGAATTTCCGTAGACCTTTTCATCAACATTCTTTGAAGATGCAGTGCCGTTAAGAAATACAGCCGTATCCGTATCAGCTATCGAAAGATCATAGTTCACAAAACCTTTTGGTTTATATTCGATCTGCGCAGCAGTACCTTCGGGAATTTCAAGGTCAGAAAACCGAACCACCCCTAACCGCTGTTCAGGTGTGATCTGATCCATTTTATAAAACCAACAGTAATCAAGATCCAGATCTTTCATAAATGAGATATCAGTGATCGGCACTTCTCTCATGTCCAGTTGTCTGAGTAAAGGCAACGTTTTCAGCGGAGAAAAATCTGTGATAGCTCCATTGCTGACGGTCACATTTTCACAAGATGTCATTTTTGATACCCAGGACAGATCGGTTATACCGTCCAGGTCAATATAAAGCTGATGTGCCTTTGCAAGTTCATCATCGGTAATAACCCCGTCGTAATTTTCATCATACAGAGATCTATGTTCCATAAGCTGTGCATAGACAGCATCATCAACATCTGCGGGCTTAGGTGAAGTCTCCGCAAATACTGTCATATTGCCGCACGAAAGCAGTGCAGCGACAGCAGTAACGATCGATATTTTTCTTTTCATTGTTTGCTCCTCCGCTTGAATTTTTAATTTTCATCGTCCTAACTTTTCAGTTCAGATTATTAATCTTTTCATCGACCTGAACCGAAATATATTATATCATATTTTTATTAATAATACAATACCTTTAACATATTTTCGTGAAGCGACACAACAAAAAAGACACCCCTGCCGCCAAAGCAACAGAAGTGTCTTGAATGATCTTTTTTATCACCCGAAAGTCTGGGTACGGATATCAGCCCTTTACAGCGCCTGCGGTCAGACCGTCAACGATCTTGTTGGAGAATGCGCAGTAAACTATGATAGTCGGGATGATAGCTATCATGATAGCCGCGAACATCTGTGAATAGTTCGTATTATAAGGTCCTACGAACTTCGACAGGGATACGGGCAGTGTCTTTTTAGTTTCATCGGAGATGAATACCATGGCAAGAAGAAGTTCGTTCCAGTTGCCTACGAAAGTCATCAGACCTGTTACAAAAAGACCTGTTCTGCCGAGAGGGAGACATATCTTGAAGAATATCTGGAAGATATTCGCGCCTTCCATACAGGCACACTCGATAAGTTCATTAGGCATACTGGAGAAGAAGCCTTCCATAATGAATATGGTTATCGGGAGTGAGAATGTAAGATAAGGAAGGACAAGGCTTGTAAGGGAGTTTGTAAGGTGAAAACCCTCAATTCCCAGATTATTGTTCACAAACTGTGTGACCTTCGCAAATCTTGTAAACAGTGGGATAAGCACGCAGTGGATAGGTATCATCATACCTGTGAGGAAATAAGTCATCGCAAGCTTGGAACCTTTCCAGTGCAGACGTGAAATACCGAATGCAGCCATCGAACCGATAAGCATACTGAGTACCAGTGAGATAACACAGACTATCAGCGAATTGAGAGATGCGGTACCAAGGTTACCTGCTGTCCACGCGAATGAATAATTATCGAATGTTATTTTCTCGGGAAGTGCAAAAGGAGCGGTAAATATCTCCTTATTTGTTTTGAACGAAACGTTGAACACCCACAGCAGAGGGAGCAGATAGGTTACTGCTATTATAGTCAGGAACACATATATCACTATCTGTACCGGTGTGATCTTTTTCTTGGAAGAAGGATCCAGTGCTGCAACTTCTTTTTTTGAAGAACTCATTTAGCTGTACCTCCTTACATTTCGTACTGCTCGGTCTTAACGACCTTATTGATAAATAATGTAACTGCCAGACAGAGTATGAGCAGTACAACGCCTATGGCGCTTGCATAGCCGTACTTGCTATACTTGAAGCCCTGCTGATAGAGGTGAGTTGCAAGCACCTCTGTTTTGTGGTTGGGTCCGCCTTCGGTCATGTTGAAGATGAGGTCGAAGAATTTCAGCGAACCTATGGCATTCAGCGACATAGCAGTAGCTACCATGGGCTTTATAAGCGGAAGTGTGACATATCTGAATGTCATGGGCTTTGTACATCCGTCGATATAGCTTGCCTCCATAAGGGACTTGCTTATACCTGAGATCTGAGCCATGTAAAGCATCATTGACTGACCTACATACTGCCACAGAGCAACAAAAGCTATTACCCACATGGGAAGTATGATAGTACCCTTTGTATCCATAAGCCAGAGCGGAGGTTCTTTAACGCCCATATCTTCAAGAAGACGGCTGATACCGAGACTCGGGCTGAATATGAACATCCACAGCAGACCAAGTGCTGCCGAAGAAAGTACGCAGGGAAGATAGATAATGTTCTTGAACAGATTTCTTCCTTTCTCGATGTTTGTCAGCAGTGCTGCAAAGAAAAGACCTAAAGCAAGCTGAGAAACACAAGAGAAAACAAGGAAGAACATCGAGTTCTTTAAAGCGATCTTGAACGTCTTATCTGACAGTATCGCTTTGTAATTATCAAGCCCGATATATTTCGGGGGGGTAAGCACACTATATTCACAGAATGAATAGTATACCGACTGTACGATCGGTACAAAAAGCACCAGTGTGAACAAAAGAAATGCAGGAAGCATGAAGAAAGCAATAGCCTTCTTGTTCCTAAGCATTTTGTCCATCACGGATCAACTCCTTTCAGAATGGGGAAACATTAAAAACAATATAGAGGCGTATTATGCGCCCCTATATCGTCTTTTTGATAGATCGAATTTTAACTTCTGCAGTTAGCAGCGTAGAAATCTTCCATATCCTTAGCGGCATCCTTAGGTGTTATTTCGCCGAGGAATACAGAAACCATTGTGTCATCGAAGTGAGAACCTGTCTCGGTAGTGGGCATCGACTCATTGTAGAAGCCGAATGTACCCTTTGCTCCGCCGAATACGTCCATAACGTAAGCAAGCTGTGCAGGAGCTTCGTCCTTATTGTAATCAACCTTTGTTACAGGGATCTTACCACCCTTTTCAGCGGTGTACTTCTGAGCAGCATCATCAGTGAAGTACTTGATGAGTGCAGCAGCGCCTTCGGGGCAAGCAGTGCTGGAGCTCATGCAGAGTGAGTCGGACTTAGCGATAACTCTGTCAACGCCGGGGAACTGGAATACGCCGCACTTGGACTCGAAGTCGGGATTCTGACCATTGATCTGACCAATAGCCCATGAACCCTGGATAAGGATAGCTGCGTCGCCGTTGTAGAAGTTAGCAGTAGCAACATCGTTGGTATCACCTGCTGCTGTCTTCTGGAAGTACTTGGACAGGTCGAGGAGCTTGTTGCAAGCGTTCTCGAGCTTACCATCTTCCCAAGAAGCAGTACCGTCTGCCAGAGCAGGAAGGTCAACGCCCTCAGCCTCACAGAGGTAACCTGCTACCATTGAGAGACACCATGCAGTACCTGCGGAGATCGTTATAGGAGTATAGCCTGCGTCCTGAAGCTTTGCGCAAGTATCCAGCATCTCTTCCCATGTCTTAGGAACAGAAGCGCCTGCCTTCTCGAACATCTCGGTGTTGTAGAAGCAGCAAGCAGCTGCGGTGTTCAGCGGAACAGCATAGATCTTGCCATCGTAGGTCTGCTGAGAGAATACTGCGTCACTTGTAAAGGTATCCTTCCAGCCGTCCTTTTCAAGATACTCATCAAGGGGAGCTGCTACTTTGGGCTTAACATAGTCAGTCAGCTGAGGACCGGGGCTTACGATGAATACATCAGGTGTCTCACCAGCAGCAACCTTAGCGTTGAGGTTGGTGTAGTACTCTTCGAGGTTAGTAGTTATAGGTGTTACGTGGTACTTACCCTTGTAATCCTCGTTGAATCTCTCGATAGTGTCCTTGTAACCCAGCGAGATAAGGTCCTCGGTAGCATTCAGGTCATCCCAGAACATCCAGGTGAGCTCTACTGAACCGTCCTCATTCTTCTTTGCCTTTTTGGAACCGCTGCCTTCTGTACCGCCGCAGCTTGCGAATGTAGCTGTGAGCATTGCTGCTGAAACCAGTGTAGCTAAGATTTTTCTCTTTTTCATTAGTATTACCTCCTAATCAGATACCAACGGCAGATCCTTCATATTTGGCATATCCTACAAAGATATATTCCGTTTGCCGCTTGGTAAATTATTGCCGTTACACCAAACCCTTTCGGTGTCTGTATAAATCTTACCATAATTATATTAATTTGTCAATAAATATAAGCAAGAAGCACAAAAAATGATAAAGATTCTTACAATCTTAGAAAAATTAGCAATAAATGGTCAGGTGGCACATTAACGAACCCACTGCAATGTGACAGCATATCGCCTTACTAAACTATACATAGCCCAATGACAATTGTGCATTATGTGCAGTGAATTTATATAAATCGAGGTAAAGCATCTGAAATCATTAAAATCAAGCATCTTCACAGGCTGAAAATCGGTTATATCGCTTACCAATTATTGTAATTTTGTATGCTTTAAAACTGCTTTCTGTATTTTTGGGAAAGATATTATTATCCCGAAACAGATTTTTTCAGGCTGTTATAATGCACAAAAGGCACTTTCGTCAAAGTCATGACAAAAGTGCCTTTGTTATTCCTATTTAATGTGTCTTCGCTGTTATTTCAGCATCAGCCGAGAAGCTTTTTGCCCTTGATGTGAGCGTAGATCTTGGTGATATCGGTTATGTTTACAACGCCGTCAAGGTTTACATCAGCACGTTTGAACTGGATATCGGTCAGTAACCTTTTACCCTTGATGTGGGCGGATATTTTTGTGATATCGGAGATATTTATCTTGCCGTCGCCGTTGACATCGCCGAGGGTATAATCTTCACCATAGGGATTTTCAACAGTTACTTCAACACTGCCGACCTCGGAAGCTTTCCAGTTGTTTCCTTCCTCGACCTTGTACCAAACTGTATACTTGCCAGAAGCTTTCACTGCGGGGATATCCTCGCTGAAATTCTCACCGTCAAGGCTGTAAGTCAGCTTGCCCAAAGATGTAGAACCTGCGTTAATCAGCTTTTGAACCTTACCATTATAGGTGAGTTTATTAGCTGTGGGTGCGGTCACCTCGGGAACAGCTTTGTCGATTGTAACAGTGATGCTGTTATAACCTATGCCGCCCTCAAACTCGCCGTTGCAGTCCCACATATAATACAGGGTGTATTCACCTGCATCGACAGCATAAAGAGGGGCGCACTCGGTATTGATAACGCCGTCCTGGGCAGTGCCTGCAACATAGGTATCAGACTCCTGTTCGCCGCGGGTGAAGTAGTAGGTGAAGTATCTCTGTTCTTCATCAGCAGTCGGTACAACACCGAAAGTTCCCTTGAAAGAAGAATCATCTATCAAAAGCTGATTTTCACCATTATAAACAAGACCTTCCTTTGCAACAGGGTCAGCAATTGCATTGAAGCCTGTGCTGTCAGCAGCCTCAAATGTACCCCATTCCCATGAGAATGAATTTACATTAGTATTGCCCAGATAGTAAAATTTTCTGTTACCGCCGAAGACGGTACGGCGTACAGTAACATTTATAAGTATAACAGGATAGATATAGGCAGAGCTGCTACCGGGTGTGTCGTCAATGCAATCCACCGAACCGTTCTTTACAATAAGCGGACCGTTAGTGTTCTGCAGGTTGAGATAACCTGATACCCAATGTCCGTTAAGGTCGATAACGCCGTCACTGCGGGTAACGGTAATTGTTCCGTCGAAATCCGCTGTGAGTACCAGTGTGGGATTTGAGCCTGCTTCTGCGGCGTTGAATTCTTCAACAGTATGGAAGATGTTAGCGTCCTGAGCAGGTTCTTCGGACTCTTCTTTTTCGACCTCAGCAGTCTCTTCGATAGCGATCGGCTCTTCACTTTCAGCACTTGCGGATACTGTTAACAGTCCCTTTGCACCGAACTCGGCAGGTACAGTACCTGCTGCGATGGCTAGTGCGAGAAGTGCAGCTGCTGCCCTCTTGATTGTCTTTGTCATGTTTCTTTCCTCCTAAATAAATGTATTACAAAATAAAAAGCACGCCGCCGCAGTTCATGCCGCGGCAGTATGCTTTTTTCGACTGATATAAGCGGGTGAAGACTTCCTGTCATTGAAGAAAAACACATTATTAGCAGGCACAGTCATCAACCCCTTTGAAAGATATTTCTTTAAATGATATATGTTATATGTTTTACATTATAACACAGAGTGTTAATGTTGTCAATACTTTGCGTAAATATAATAACAAAATAATATTTATTTATGCGCGGCAACAAATGAGCGACCAGAACAAACTATGCCGCGAAACAAAGCGCGCGGTCAAGCCTCGCGCTAGCAGGCTTGCGGAATGTTTGCACAGTCAACTTTGTTGACTGTTGGCAGAGCCCTCAATCACCAAGGCACGATACCAAAATGTACGACAAACTAAAAGAGCGAACAAACTCATACCAAAAATGCGCGGGCAATACCAAACGATACGAGCGTGTACCAAAGTATACCACCGTACCATTTGGTATGCGTGAATATTGCCCTCGCATGAAATCGGACAGCGAAGCGAATCCGATTTCTCGACCCGCAAGGGACGACCTTGTCCACCGAAGTCCATTTGATAAGAATGGTATATCCCAAGTACAGATGTTAAATCAGTGTTTGCATTTAATGGACGTACTGCGGAAATGTCGCCCCTCTCTTCGTTCAGGTTGAGTCATCGGATTCGCTGTCGCTGTCCGATGACGGCGCGGGCTGTCGGTGCGCCCAACAAGTGTGTGTGGGTCGAAAGTTTCTTGCGCCATCGGATTTCTGTAACCGCCCGCTTTTTATGTTCGATTGTTCGTTTCGCTCTTATAGTTCGCTGTACATTTTAGTTTTGTGCCTTGGTGATTGAGGGACTCCACCCCTCAAACTCCTCGCAAGCTTTTCGCGAAAAGCTTGACCAAAAGCTCATTTCCTTGGCATATCTCACAACTTTGTTCGGTACTTTACAACCTGCATTCCATCGTGTATAATATTAATCAGTGTTCAATTCGATTGACAAATTCTCACGCAACGATTTCATTCACAAAACGTTTACAAATTTTCCTGCAAAAAAGTTTTGCGTCATGTGATTTTTTAGATATTTACTTTGACTGTATATAGTGAAACGTTTCAACAAGCGAGGTTTTCATATGAATGATAATGAACTGCTGCAATTGCTCAAAAGTGATCCGCAGCAAGGGCTTGCACAGACTGTCTTGCAGTATAGTGCTTATGTACATAAGATCGCTTACTCTCGGCTATGTGATGTCTGCTCAAAAGAAGACATCGAAGAAGCTGTCAGCGATATCTTTCTTATGTTTTACAATATAGGTAAAAAGAACGGCTATGATATGCGGTCGGTGCGTGCGATGCTGATGGTCATCGCTAAACGTCACTGCATAAATGTTTTCCACCGACAGTGCAAACAAGAGGAAATGCTGGATTACGATGACCTTGAAAACACTGTCGCAGAAGACAACAGCGAAAATGCCGATCTTATAGATGCCATAAAACAGCTGGGCGAACCTGATGAACAGATATTTATACGCAAATACTATCTCGGCGAGAAAAACAAAGACATCGCCAAAGACTTAGGGTTGAATATCAGCACGCTGAATATGAAGCTATCTCGCGGACTGAAAAAACTAAAGAAAATTTTAGAGGAGGGCGTGTAATGGAAGACAGATTGAAAGCATTGACAAACAGCGTGTCACCGTCAGATGCCGAAAAGCTTGCAGATGAGCTTTCTTCCTTTGATGATGAAAAGCTCACCGATGATGAACAGCAGCGCATACTCTCCTCCGTCATGAGGAAGGCGGGATTTGAAATGAACGAAACTAACAGTGTAATACAGACAAAAAGAAATATCACAGCTAAGACATACAATTCGGATGATAATAAACCCTCGGGCAGGATACAGCTCAGACGCGGCGGTGCGGTCGCAGCTTGTTTAGCAATACTTCTTGCAGGCGGAGTTATATTCTCCCTGAACAGGAATATGCACAATACTGTACCTAACAAGGACAGAGATTCGTCTATATACAACGAGACTGTCACCACAGACATTGAAGATGATGAAGACAGCAGCTATATCGACAGCGAAACAGATTCAGAGGATATCACAGACGAAAGCTCGTCTGACAATACTGACAGCAAAACTGACAGCAAAACTGACAGCAAGAACGACAGTAAGACAGACAGTAAGAACGACAGCAAGACAGATAACAAGAATAATAACAAGACTAATTCAAAGACCGACAGCAAAAAAGACAATACAACGAACATCAATAACGGTAACAACCAGTCCGTCGTAGTTGACACCAACAAAGAAAACAACAAAGAGAATAAAAAGGATAGCAGCAAGGAAAATAAAAGCGAAAACAAGACGGAAAATACAAATAGTCTGAAGGACAGGATCCGCGAAGACATCGATGCAAAGTTGGAAAACGCTTATCCTAATCATAGATTTTACAGAATAAATGATAACAGGTATCTTGGATATGATATGTTCGAATTAGCAAATGGAACAGGTGATTATATGATATATGATGTACCTTCTGATTCTATTATCGCTACTGTACCCATAGACAAATCATTCCATGGTACACTCGATGATAAATTTGCAACAGCATATACACCTGACGATGCCCCTGTGGAATACTCCATATATGACACAAACGGAAACTTGGTTTACGATTATAATATCGACATTAAAAAAGCAGGTATATTCGACAACGAAAAACAGTATTCTGGGGTACATGCTACCCCAAACGGTAAAAAGCTGATCTTTGATATCTGGAATGATGATGCTACCAAAACAGCTTACTACTGCTTCGACTATGAAAATCAGAAAAAAGCAGTTAAGATCGCTGAATTTTATAGTAAAGATTATTTATACTTCCAGCAAACTGCAATTTCAAATGATCTGCTTGTCATAGAATGCATATACAAAGATGGCAGCCACGGAATTGATCTTTACACCCTTGACACCAACAGCAGCAATAAAAATGCAGCACACAATGTTATGAAAGCAACCAATGACCCTCCGAATCCCATACCACACGTAGTAAAAGATAATGACGTTATTTATCTTGCTTTTGAAAATGATAACCGTGTTTCAACAATAAGACCCGATGCTAACGGCAATGTTAAAGTCGGCGACAAAAATTATACTGTAACTGAATATGATCTTAATACAAACGGCAATAATGGTTATGTCTGCTTGTCCCAAAGCGGTAAATATGCTGTATCGGCAAATACAAATAATGACAAGATTAAGTTCACTTTGTATGAGACTGCTGATGGTAATCTAAATGAGTTAAAAACCATAGAAAAAAGCATTTCGGATATCGGTTCTGATAATATTGCAATGGCATTTTTCAATGATAATACAGGTGATTATAAATTCTATTTAATGGAAGACGGCAAAGATCATATCATAAACTTTTTCAAATAATAACATCCAAAGCCCTCTGCCCCAATAAACGGCAGGGGGCTTTAATGCCGTTTTCTGACTTTACATATATTATAAAAACACAAAACAATATAGTTTTATACAATTTTTTAGAAAGTATTTTATATTTTTATATTACGGGATATGATATAATACGTACATGATTTAAGCCCTATAGTAAATGACATAACATTTTTCCCGTATCCCGATCACACGTTTTTGTGTGGTCGGGATATACACAATGATCTGAATTTTACTGTATGCTGACGACAGAAGGAGCGATATGATATGAAAATGCAGAATGTAGTTAACGGACCTCAGAACGTATCCAGCATAATCCTCGGCTGTATGAGAATGCCGTCCCTCACCGTTGATGAGGCAGCTAAAATGATCTCATGTGCGGCTGAACTGGGTATAAACTTCTACGACCACGCCACCGTTTACGGTGAGGGTGAAGCCGAGACACGTTTCGGTGATGCTTTCCCCCGCACAGGTCTGAAAAGAGAAGATGTTATTCTCCAGAGCAAATGCGGACTTCATTTTGACCGCGGCGAGTTTGACTGGACACAGAAAGATATCCTCGAAAGCGTTGACAGAAGTCTTAAAAGACTGAAGACCGACCATCTCGATGTACTTCTGCTGCATCGTCCCGACCTTCTGTTTGACCCCGAAGAGATCGCTGAGACATTCGACAAACTGGAAAAGAGCGGTAAGGTCATACACTTCGGTGTCAGCAACGTTACTCCTGGTCAGCTGGAACTTCTGAAAAAGTTTGTAAAACAGCCGCTGGTCTTCAATCAGTTACAGCTTTCTCTCGATCAGTCACAGCTGATAGATGCGGGGCTGTACATCAACAATACCACCACCGACCGTTCCACCGACAGGGACAACGGAATACTGGATTACTGCCGTCTGCACGATATCACGATACAGGCATGGTCGCCGTTGCAGATAGGTATGTTCAAGGGCTGTTTTGTTGACCACCCCGATTATCCGGAACTCAATGCTGTTCTTGCAAAGCTGGGTGAAAAGTACGGCGTTGCAAAAACGGCGATCGCTATCGCATGGATACTCAGGCACCCCGCAAAAATGCAGGCTATCGCAGGCACAATGAACCCCGCTCATCTTAAAGATATCTGCGATTCTACAAAAGTTGAACTCACACATCACGAATGGTACGAACTCTATCTGGCATCAGGAAAGTTCCTGCCATAAAACATAGGTCAACCATCTCAAACAGGAGGCTAAAATAATGATTTACCGCGAAACATACACTCTGTCAAACGGAAATACCATACCCAAGATAGCCCTCGGCACATGGCAGACTTCTGACGAAGATGCTGAAAGAGTTGTAAAGTACGCTCTTGATATCGGCTATCTGCATATCGACACTGCTATCGCTTACGGCAACGAAGTCGGTGTTGGAAAGGGCTTGAAAGCAAGCGGGAAAAAGCGTGACAGCTATTTTGTAACATCGAAACTTCCCCGAGATAAAGTCCTATGAGGAAGCGGTAAGGCATATAAACGAATCTCTTGAAAGGTTGGATACCCACTATCTCGACCTGATGCTGATACACTGGCCGAGACCATGGGGCGGTGATCCCGAAAAGACATACAACGAGGAAAATCTTGAAGTGTGGAAAGCTTTTGAGGAAGCTTATGAAGCGGGAAAACTCAAAGCCATCGGCGTATCGAATTTCTCTGTGGAAGATCTGCAAAATCTCATTGATAACGCTAAGATAAAGCCTATGGTCAATCAGATAAGGGTGCATATCGGTCATGTGCCCCTTGAACTTATGGAGTTCTGCAAGGCGAATGATATACTGGTTGAAAGCTATTCACCAAACGCAACGGGCAGGCTTTCTGCGAAGAAAGAGATCGCCGATATGGCTGCAAAGTACGGAGTATCCGTATCACAGCTTGCAAACCGTTTTGATCTTCAGCTGGGCACTCTGCCACTTCCGAAATCGGTACATGAGGAATACATCAAGCAAAATACCGAGCTTGATTTCGTCATCAGCGAGGAAGATATGCAGGCACTGCTGGCAATAAAGGAATAGTATAACAAGAGCCTCTCGCATCGGGAGGCTCATTTCTCAAAAGGAGGACTTATCATGAAAAAAGTTGCAGTAATATGGTCGAGCCCGAATAAAGATGGTCTGACGGCATCGGCAAAAGAGCAAATCTCAAAGGGTATTGCCGATGCAGGTGCCGAGGTCTGTGAGATACACCTTAACAGCAAAAATATCAATCATTGCCGTGCCTGCGGAAACGGATGGGGTACCTGCAACAAAAATGGCTCTTGCGTTATCGGGGACGACTTTGCCGATATTTACAACACCCTCAAAGAAGCCGATGGCATCGTATGGATAAGCGCTGTTTACTGGTCTGATATGACCGAGTGTTTCAAGGCTTTCTTTGACAGACTTCGCCGCTGTGATGCCACATTCAGCCATTCTCTCGCAGAAAAGCGCTGTATGCTGATAGCCTGTGCAGGCGGTACGGGCAGAGGAACTCTCGAATGTCTTACCCAGCTTGAACGTGGTCTTGTACACATGGGTATGCGTGCCTATGACCGTATACCTGTTGTACGTTTCAACAAGGATTATATGCTCCCCGCACTTTATGAAGCAGGCAAGACATATACCAATTGCCTTGAAAACGGATTTGATATGTATTATTGATATGACAAGGGCGCAGAAATAATCTGCGCCTTTTTTGCATTTTATTTCATCCCAGCCCGAACCTTATCATAGAATTTCTCGAATCTTTTCACGCTGGTCTTGATGGCAAGATCGGATTCCGAATACTCTATCAGACCTGCTGCATCGACCCATTTATATTCTGTTGTTTCGCTTTCCTGCAAAACGACTGCGTCCTTGTGGCAATCGACTGTTGCAGTAAAACAGTATACCAGACTATGGCGTTTATCACTGAACGCCACGTTTATCAGTTCAAGGTTTTCCGCCGTAAGACCTGTTTCTTCAAACAACTCACGCCTTGCACATTCTTCGGCATTTTCACCCTGCAACGCCGAACCGCCTGCACTTGCTTCCCAGTAACCTGGATAAACGTCTTTGCAGGTATGTCGTTTGCATAGAAGAAAAGTTCCGTCCTTATGCTGTACAAGTATGTCGCTCACCAGATGATAGCGACCCAACGGTATCTCCAGAAAATTGCCGTGCTTACGTTCCCAGACTTCGCCTGTTCTGTTTCCGTCGCTGTCATAAAGATCCCATAATTCCATGATAGTTCTCCTTTATCATAATCCCAATATGTTATGCGTTCGTCTGATTTCCTGCCATAGGCGGCATGGCACCGTCGCACTGGAGATAAGCATCAAGCAGCTGCTGGAGCATTCTGTCACGGTCGAAAAGCAAACGGTCGAGCTGGTCGAGCTGTTTTTCAAGCAGAGATATGGAACGCTCATAAGCTTTTCTGCGCTCATCGTAGATCGACAGGCGCTTTTCAAATTCTTCCTGCTTGCTTTCAAGCTGAACAAGAAGATCATCAATCTGACGGTTGCGCTCTTTCAGCATCTGTTTCAGTGCGATGACATCATCGGAGGTATAATCGTCACCGTAGACATCTATAAGCGCTTCATATATCGGCGCTATTGACTGATAGTGAAAATTCTTTTCCTCTGAACCGTCTGCGAAAATGTCATACATCGTCCTCGGAGATACATACCCGCCGTGATCTGCTACTATGTCCTGTATCTGCGGTATAGACATACCATGCTGGTTTTTGATCTCCTTGATAGTTTTGATTCTTTGTCTTAATGTTCTTTCCATACATGATCCTTTCAAAAACTTGCAGGAAACTTGCAAGGTCATTTCATTGTATAAACCCCAGTAATCCTGTATAATTAATCGTGCAGCTGCGTATTTCACCTGTGGACTATACAATACTAAAATTATAATAAATACGAGTATTATTTTACCATATCTGAAATGCTTTGTCAAATTAATTATGTATATATTTTTTAGGAGGTCTCGATGATCTGATGGTTATTGAAGAAAAAGAAGAACTGCTTGCGGCAAAGCTGGCGGACAGATTGAAGAAAGAAGAAATAAAGGCGATCGCAGAGGGTGGTGTTCTGAAAGTTCAGGGCTACACATTCGTTCTGCAAAGTTCATATGAACAGCCAAAGCACTGCGGAGTAAGATATGAACTGCCCTCGGGATACGGTGAGGAAACTCTTTACAGCTACATAAAAATGACGGTTTCCACCCCGCTGGAAAGAAAGATAGAAGACATGGCGGTGGATACAATACTTTCGCTGGGAATATCCCGCGCACTGAAAGGATACCTGTATCTTGCGGAATCGATAGTGATGTGTGTCGCCAAGCCCGACAAGCTTTATTGTCTGAGCAAAGATGTTTATCCCGAGATCGCAGAAAAATACGGAGTGGATATGTCCTGCGTTGAACGAAGCATACGCCACGCCATAACCAAAGCTTATTCGGAAGATCCGACACCGATGCGCTCAATGTTCAGGCGACCGATACAGCGTCCGAAATGTCAGGAACTGATAGCCGAGTGCGCGGATACTATCAGGCGGGTGTTTTATTGATGGTGAATAATTCACGTTCTTTGTACCAAGTTGACAGTACCATATAATCATACCTTGTTTTATTATTTGATAACATAACAAAGGCGCACTATTTAAAGTACGCCTTTGTGTTATGACAGAAGAACCGTGTGATCTATATGCACCATTCCATGTATTCTTTTTTATGGCGGATCAGAAAAATAAATTCGTCAATATTAAATACCATTTCTATCAGTGAATCCTTTGCATATTCAGCCGCTACCGTATCAATAACACGGACTTCCTTGGTATCATTTGATATTATATACTGATTGCCGTCTAAGAAAATTCCTTTGAAACCGCTGTCATTACAGAGCACATCAGAATATTCCCGAAGTTTGGTTTCATCATTCGACTTCAGAAATCCAACGATAAAATCTGCGTCATCAACATCAACAAACAAAAAATCTTTGAATTTATTGATCGTTGTTTTATCGTATTTTTTCATTATGTTTTCGAGGGTCATGATGACACCTCCAAAAATAAATTCTTTACATTTCTTATACTGAATTATTTTCATTCCAACATCTTATCAACATTATCAAAATCATACTTAAACAAGAACACCAGGCAAGGAATAAACACCAGAAATGATGTAATAAAATAAGGATTCAACAACTCATCTACTTTACTTGCATAACACATTTTTTCCATTTGCGGGATATAATAAGTCAATACCGAAAAGAAATTATTTGCAGAATGAACTGTAACGGAATAAATGATATTTCCTGTTTTATAGTACATAAATGCATATAAAAACGCCGAACCAGTCATGTTAACAGCAGTTGGTAAATTTGGAAAATGGACGATCACAAAAAGAACAACGCTCAGGATAATGGCTAAAGCATTTTTTTGATATTTCTTACCTATATTAATAATGCCGTATCTGAAAGTTATCTCTTCCGTGATTGGTGATAAAATAATAGCGCTCAATGCAGATAATATATCCATTGTTGTTTCTTCGCTTGGTGAATCCGGCAGTGTTGCAAAAGCAAATTGCTGCGCGAACATAGACCAGCATATCCTTAGTATCACTATTATGTCCAACAATTTAAAATCAGGTTTTCGAAAAGGATTATCATTTTTAAATGATATGTCATTATGTTTGAGATATAATAAAACCAAAGCCGCACTCACTATCATTGTCAGATCAAGTAAAATGTCCACTGATGCAACTTTCAAAATGTCAAATATAATAGCAAGTGTAAAAATCGGCAGAGCAAATAAAATGACAATGATAATAGATTTTCCAATTGTTTTTTACATTGTATTGCCTTTCTTGGATCGCTGAATTTTTAAATACCAAGTAAAACCATCAATGAAAATTTCGACTTTCATTGATGGTCTAACTGTAATATATGATATTTACAACTAAATCCTTACTCTAAAATTCCGCTTTAAAATCAGCCGATTTTCTCAACGGTATAACCCATTTTTTCAAGCAGATTATCAACGCCGTTTTCGCCGGAATAATGTGCTGCACCTACCATGAACAGGCAGTTCTTGCCGCTCTTGAGATATTCTGATGCCTTATCTGCCATATACTTATTGCGGTCATCAAGCAGTGCCTTGCTGTATGCATCATGGTCGTCCAGAAGATCTTCGGGGATCTTAGCGATATCCTCTTCGCTCTCGCTTGCGATCTCGCCGTCGCCCTTAGCCCACTTATCGAAGAGCTCGCCGTAGTCTGCCGCAAAACCGTCTATATCGTCGATCTCATCGAGCAGATCGTTGATGGTATAATCAGCATACTCATCATTATAAGCGGTGAGAGCTTCTGTCTGCATGGAGATATCTTCGATATTGATAACTTCCTTGTTATCCTCATTAGCCTTTGTTATAAAATATACATCCGTTCCCGAAAGTTCGAGATTTTCAAGACGCAGGAGCATTACTGTGCTCAGCTGATTTATCCAGTAACCTGCGGTGTACTGATCCAGCAGCTCGGTGTATGCGCCTATCTTAGTGAAATAATCCTTTGCTTTATTGTAAGTTTCCTCTGAGATATGATCCTTAACGGTAGTTCCGTCAGAATATGCCATTCCCTTTACGTACTCCATCTGAGCGTTCAGATCACTCTGCAGTGCAGTTACATCATACTCAACTGCGATAGAATCACAGCTGTTGTAAATATCCATCAGATCAGCAGGATAATCGGAAGCATCGGTAGGCATAACGTGTATTGTGCCTAAAAGGTACATTGAGTTTCCGCTTTCGGGATCGGTAACTTTCCACAGGGGAGGATCGATTTCCTTGGTTTCAATGAAGTCGTTGATATCAGCGGTAGTGCCTAATGCATTTTCAACTGTCTCTGAAGTTTCCTGATCGGTAGTTTCTGTTGTTTCCTCAGCAGTAGTTTCAACTGTCTCTTCATCTGTTGTCTCAGTTGTGTCAGCAGCTGATTCAGCTGCGGGCTTTTTAGAAGATGAATCATCATCCTTCTTACCGCATGATGCGCATGAAAATGCCATCACAAAAGCAACGATCGCTATAAGAGTTTTGTTTTTCATTTTTTACTTTCCTTTCTTATAAAGATACATTTTAATATCTTTCATTTGATAGTTTATTTTTTAACACACAAACATACATTAATATACAATCGAATCCACCGTATGTCAAGAATTTGTTATTACATTTCACCATATCAACACATTATTTGTGATATCTGACTTTATATACAATTATTTAGCTTAATATTTGTATATCATTACATTCAAGAACAATAATACAAAGAGCTTTGCCCTGAGTTGATATCAGGTTAAAACTCTTATATATTATAATAGTATACTCAAATAGATATAAAAAACGGCTGAGGATATCATCACCCTCAGCCGTTCATCATCTCTGTAAAATCTATCACCCTGTCACATATATCCAGCGCGGCAGGACGGTGTGTCACTATTACTACCGTCTTGTCAGTCATGCTGCGAAGATTTTGCAGCAGCCGCTTTTCAGTATCACCGTCAAGCGCCGAAGTCGCTTCATCCAGAAGAAGTATCGGGCTGTCGGAATATATCGCCCTTGCTATTGCGATACGCTGCATCTGTCCTTCCGAAAGACCCGTGCCGCGTTCACCAAGCAAGGTGTCAATACCGTTTTCAAGTTCTGATACAAAATCATCTGCGCAGGCAATTTTCAGCGCCCTGTTGATGCGCTCATCATTCTGCATATCCGCCTTATTGGCGAATGCGACAATCTCGCGGATAGTCCCGCTCATCAGCTGATTTCCCTGTGGCACATACGCAAAAAGCCTGTGCCATTCCGCAGAAAGTGACTTTTCGCCGTCATTATCTGTCAGATACCGTTCGCCGCCGTCAAGCTGATATATGCTCATCAGAAGTTTCAGCACCGTGGATTTTCCACAGCCGCTGTGTCCTGTAAAAGCCACATACTCACCTTTTCTGATCTCGATACTGATATTTTTCAGAACTATCGGCTGATCGTCTTTTGAAAGTTCTTTTATACTGCTCACCGCAGGATAATACGTGAAATCAGCATTTTTCAGACCAAAAGATTTCAGCTTGTTTGAATAATAATCGTTGACCGTCCGAATATCAAGCGGCGATTTGTCGCTGTCATCACCAAATCGCTCAATCTCCATCAGACGTTCTGCACTTGCGGTCATTGCATAAAACCGCGGAAGATATCCAGTGATATTTGCGAATGGTGCCTGTATCTGCGAGATAAGCTGTGTTATCGCCGTCAGGGTACCGTAACTTATGGTGCCGATAAGTATGCCGTATCCGCAGTAACACACCCCGAAAAGATACATTCCGTTCATCGCCGCACCGAATCCGATATTGCAGAAATTAGAAAAGCGGTTCTTTTTCATGCGGGCGTTTTTATGTTCCGCCATAAGCTTTGTTGAGTCGTTCTCGGTCTGCTGTTCGGCGGCAAAAGAACGGATTATCATCATGCTGCCGATATGTTCCTGCAAAAAAACTCTCAGTTTGCCGTCGCGTTCCTGCACGTTTTTGTGTAGTTTTTTGATGACCTTTCGGAATGCTGTGGTGAAAATCAGCATGAGTATACCGCAGGGCAGTAGCACCAGTGCAAACCGCCATTCCAGTATTATCATCATTGTTACAGCACTTATCAGTTTGACAACCATACCTACCAATCCCGGCAGGATATCTACATAGGCGTTCGCAACCACCACGGTGTCATTCGTCAGGCGGTTGAGCCATTCGCCCGAATGTACTGCGTTCACACTTGCGAAGTCCTTCCGCAGGATATTCCGCATCAGCCGAGATTTGAAGATGTTCTCGAATGTGGATTTCGAGAACTCGTTCAGCCGCCGAAGTATCGCCTGAAGACATATCTGCCCGATAACCAGCAGAACAGTAAAAACTGCATACCGCCAGAATCCACCTTTGTCGTGTGCCGCGGCATTGTCAACTATCCCACGAAGCAGCAAGGCATACAGCACACCGCTTCCGCCGTAAAGTGCCTGCACTATCATCAGCGCGAGGATGTACAGTTTCTTACCTTTCGGAACAGCATACAGCCATTTTATTGCATTATTTCTTTCCATACTTTCTTCTTATCCATTTCGGGAACATTTTGACTTTGAGGATAAAAGCACGCAAAGGGAAAAAGTCGCACCACAGGTGAACATAGGCATTGTACCGCCTGTCCGTCACGGGAACTTCCCTGCCATTTCGCACAACTGCAGTCAAAACACCGATTATATGCCTGTCGCTGATACCGTATTCTTTTGAAAAACGGTTGTCACCGCAGATAACATAATCGTCATTCCGTACCTTTAAAATACGGTGCAGAACGTACTGTCCGTTGTCGCGCTTATATAAAGGTACATCGTACTTTTTCAGCCTGCCCTTGGGCTTCTCGATGATTATGAGATCCCGCCCCTGCTTGATGAGCGGCATCATGCTGTCCCCCACATTAGTATAAACGAGCCGCCCGTCGCGCTCGATGATATCTTCAAACTTCGTCATCGCATACCCTCATAGGCGACTTTAGCCGCCGAGATATCCATATTACAGCCCAGCCGATACAGCCCCACACTATCTGCCAGCCTGTCCAGCAGCCCCAGCGTTTTCATAAGCTTTTCGCCGCTTTCGGGACGATACACCTGCTGTATAAGCATGGTGTAAGCCTCTTTTTTAGTTACAGCCTCAATATGATTTTCCGCCGACCGTGTCAAAATACATATCGCTTTAAGCGGAACAGAGATATTACTCCCCAGCCTGTGCTTGCCGTTGTAAGGCGTGCCGTAAGCGATAACTCCGCTTTCGGTGACTTTCAGCAGTGGCTTATCATCATTGACCATTATGGCACGCTCGCCGAAATATTCTCTCCAAAGTCGGGTGTGGGTGGATTTTCCCGTACCGCTTTTCGCCGTAAAAAGATAACCCTCACCGTCAACATCAACGACAGAACCGTGGAAAAGTATAGTATCATAATTAATCATTTCTTCCGAAATTTTGCGGTAGACAGCCAGTTCTTCAAGATAGCCGTCAGGGAAATTTCTGACAGGCAGACCCTCGGCTAAATCCTCGCTTGCGGACTTCTCGCGCTCATGATCGATATCCGCCTGCGTGGTCGTAACCGTAAAATCAGGCATACCATCAACACGGTAATCCCTGCAATATTCATGAACATCAGGGTGAATCGAGTTTATCCCGATCACCCTGTCAGCCATTTTATATACGCCTGTCATCACTCGGTCAGCGCCCCGATAGAACGCAGTTTAGCAATCATATCAGCAACGTTCTTTTCAACTATCGACCTTTCTACCCCCGAGTATTCAGTCATCATTTTATCGGTTATCGACTTTTCGGTGGTATCATTTTTCAGGCATTCTATTATAAAAGCGGCAGTATCATTGCTTTTGACCATGCCATTGAAACACTTCCTGTCCGTGCAGATCATGTACTGCTCACCGTCTAAATCATGGGTAATAAATTCGGGTTTTAATTTCATATGTTTGACCTCCTTTAGTAATATCATTATAACATATCTGATATTATTTTGCAACATTAAATAGCAGATAGTTATTTGATTTTTGGTTTGTTAGTTATGAGAAAATCATCAACGCTGTTTTTCTCGCATATTTGATGTTCAAAATATTATTTGTAAAAAAACGAGCTATTCAGATTTAGGTGTAAATTTATTCAAAGTTACTTGACAATTAATTTGAATTATGATAAAATTACAAAAAGCACAGTTATAAATTGTTATTATATGCAATTATTGGTAAAAACACTTGCAGTTATCGTGAGATTCGGTAGATTTTCACAACCAATATTTACTGTACAAGTTTTACTTTATTATCCGAGATCAAAGCGTACTCTACAATGAACCCCAGTGGAGTGCGCTTTTATAAAATTTTAAACTTATCTTCATAGGAGGAGGAAATCGCAATGACTAAGACAAATATTATCAAACGACTGACAGCAGGATTTTTTACACTGGCATTTGTAGCAGGTGCAACACCTGCTAATGTTGGAGGCTTTTTGAAACAAAGTACGACGATTGTGGCAAGTGCGAAAGTAATTGAGGTTACTGATGTGCTTGATGCAAATAATATTACTACAAGTACATCTGATACTGAATGGAGTGGATTAAAATTATACGGTGCTACTTATGCAGGTAAGACTACAAAAAATAAAAATGGTCCAATTATAATAACTGCTACAACTGTCAAAAATGATGTCGGAATTGTTTCAACCTCATCCGGTGGTAAAGCAAAGAAAGTCACTGTTGATTGGAACGGCTATAACACCAAGACTCTTGAATTATACGGAAAGCACACTGCATACACTGATGCACAGGATTTATATAGTGATAAAACATCAGGCGATTTGATTGGATCTATCACCTCACCTAAAACCGAATTGAATTTAAAAAATCTTGAAAGCCAATACGAATATATCGGATTGCGTTCATCAAGCGGTGAAATAAAACTTAATTCTATCTCAATCACATGGGAAAAGAATGTAGCAACTGATATTTCTCAAGCAACAGTAGACCTAGCCGCAGACAACACAGTATCATCTATCACAGTTGACGATGAAGCAATAACCAATCTGTCTGATTTTGATATCACCTATGGTATAGATGAAAATCATACATCAACAACTGTTCCAACTGAACCCGGTACATATTATGCTTATGTGACACCTAAAAATACAAATACAGATTACACAGGTACGGCTAGGAGCGCGGAGTTTGTGATAGAAGCACAGAAACCAAACATTGCTAATGCTACCCTGACATTTGATAAAATGCGTGTGAAATATACAGGTAATGAGATCTCAGCCACATTCACTGTCAAAGACGGTGAAAAGACTCTCGTTGAAGGAACAGATTTTACAGTCAGCGGTGATATACGCGCAACAGAAGTCAATAACGTTGAGGGCTATACCGTAACCATCACCGGAATTAACGATTACACCGGTGAACTTACTGACAAGTGGTATATTGACCCACTGAACACATTTAATGTAAGTACTGTAAACGGCACTGTCAAAACAACAATGCCTGTCGGCGGATTTAAGGAGAATCAGAGCGTAACAGTTGTCGGTGATGGAAATATTACAGGATATGGGTGGTATGAAGACAATTGGCTTGTAAGCACAAAACAGACATATCAGTTCTATGTTTCACATGATACGAATCTTATATGGAAAACCCTTGAAGAAACTGATGCTGAAAAAGCAATTCTTGGAACGGCTTCCATAAATATTGGCAGTCAGATCGACAGCGATAAAAAAATAACTCTGCCTATTCTTGCGTCTTGGGAACTTCCAACCGACGCCAAAAATGTAACAGCAACAACATACCGTTATTTTACTTCCGGAACTGAGATTGTTACTGCCGAATATGTTATTGCAAACGGCACCCCGAAGATACTATCTGTAAAGAAAGCTAAAGGCGCTGTTACATACAACCTTAATATAAACAAGACAGGCTCAAACTATGGTAAGCATCTTTATATTGTAACGGTTGTGACATATAATGATTCCAATAATGAACCTAAGACTGTTATATCAGGTCTAGTTAGTTATTTGTGAAATGATGGAGATATTTGATAAAGGAGGAAAATTGAGTAAAAGAATATGTAACACCCCAAATGGAGATTACTGTTTTCGACACAGAAGATGTTATTGTAACAAGTGGTAATATACTGGATGACTTTACACAGGATAACGATGATAATGCATAAATAATTTTGTCAAAGCAAAAACTAAAACTGGCAGACATGTTCGTATGTCTGTCGGTTTAATTTTTCGAATCATATTAGGAAGTAAGATTGTACAAATTCAATTATCTGTTTTCTCTAACAAACATACAAAAAACGATCCCCCCGCACCCGCAGAGGGATCAACTATTGATCATCTATCCAAATGATAATTATTTCTACTTATCCGCAATACCAAGGTCAGCATTCAGCTTTTCGATGAAAGTCAGGCAGCCGTTTGTGCCATCAATGGAGTTTCTTGTAACTGTCGCGCCGATGCATCTGCCGTCTACATATGCCCAGTAGGTGTTGTCGTCTATCGGGACAAGTTCAAGCTTACGCTTTGTACCATCGGTAAGGGTATATGTGAACGTGCAGTTGGGCTCACCCATTTTTTCGGGGAAATCATCACGGAACTCATCGTGCTTTATCTCGGAAACGGAGGCATACAGATATTCAAAATTCTGTAAAGCCTCATCGTTACCCTTGGAAGTTACGTCGATATCATCAAAGACATATTTTGAATTATCATGGTCGATTTTCAGTGTATGAGTTTCGCCGTCAACATTGATATCCAGAGATTCAGCATCATAGAACGAAACTATCATTACCTGCTTAGTGGTGAGATCAGACCACTTGCCTGAAAGGAACGCCGCATTGTTGCTTGATATCGAGCATACCTCGCAGGTATCGGTATCATAGCACCAAACCTGCTCATCCTCTTCGCCTAACTCAGGGAATTCAAGAGTGATGGTCTTATCGGCAGTTTCTACTGTGAAAGTGTAAGCAGGTTCATCAAGACCATACTGCGCAAGTTCTGATTTATCCTTGGTGAAACACGCAAAGTTACCTGTCTCTATCCTTACCATGCTGGTGAGGATAGTATTTACGGTTATCGAATCAATATCAACATCGGTAACAGGACCGTTGAACGACCATACTGATGTATTTTCTTCACCGCGGGAGAGGTCATACACAACTTCGCCATTATGTTCCAGAGCAAAGCGAACGATCTCGTTGTCTTTACATTCAAGAATATAGGGGTCGCAAATTTTTGCGATATCGCCGCGAAGATCAGCACCGACACTGCTATCTATGCAGTAGATCGTATCATCATCGGGCACCATCACATAGCAAAACTCGTCTGTGACCGAGCTGCTGCCGACATAGAGAGTATAGTCCTTGTCGGCTGTGTGGCAGACAACCGTACTAGGCGAATCCAAACCGTACTTGCTCAGATCACCTTCCTTCGCATCGGCTTTATGATCGGCAGTCAGTCTGCCCATTGCAGTTGCGATAACGTTGAGCTGATAGGTGTATGGTGTGAATATGTAAGGATAATCGGTATCTTCCAGTAACCATTCGCCGTCATCTGCCATCTTCATCTTGAAATAGCCCTCGGAAGTTGTGATATCTATCGCAGTTACTTCGTTGGGATCGAAGGACATCAGTTTGAGTGAATCAGCTTCAGCCTTTTCAGCTGCTTCCTCAGAAGACTTCTTGTGGTCAACATAGTAGTATGCTCCACACGCACCTCCGAGAAGAAGCACGAGAGCAGCACCTGTTGCGATCATTGATCTACGGTTCATTCTGTGTACCTCCGCTTGAGCCATACTGCGCCGCCGATAAGTCCGACAACTACAGGTACAGCGATAAAGAGTGCGATAGTCACCTTAGCTTTTGTAGCAGTTTCGATGCTCATTTCATCATGAGTCTGCTCCTTGCCGCCTATACCAAAGTCAAGAGCCAGTTCAGAATCATACATCCATGAGAATACCAAGCGCTGTAGATTTATAGGAATGATCGAATAAACCTGTTCGTAGTTCTCATCATCTATGAATTCCGCGTTGCCTATTGCCATGACCTTTGAATCCGAACGCTGGGTATCGGTAGAATATACCGCAAGTTCCAGAACGTTGTTGCCCAGCGTCTGACGAGGCTTAGCACCACCCAAAGGCTGACCAATAGCAGTTGAAGAACGGTCGCCTACCTTGTCAACGGTCTCAAGAAGTCCACCTGCAAAAACGTGAGTGCTGTTATCGCCCTCTCCGTAAAGCAGATCAAAACTTCTGGTATAGATCATTGCAGGTTTAATATACTGATCAGTGAACTCTCTGAGACCACTGGTGATGTCAATATTGGTGGTTTCATCTGCAACAACTATGCTGCAATAGAAGCTTGTATGATCATTCGGAGAATATAGATCGGGGTCTGTCTCTTCAACATAGTCATAGTCCATGGAGATATTATATTCCTTGAGCAGACTATCGATATTGACGTAATCCAGTTCAGCTTCGTTGGGCGACATCCAGAAGCAGATGTTTCCGCCCCTGTCGAGATAATCGTTCAGAGCTTTCAGCTCGTTATCTAAAATATCGCTCTGGGGAGCTGCTAAAATTAAAATAACAGCGTC
Organism: Ruminococcus sp.; assembly: GCF_024692365.1. GTDB lineage: Bacteria > Bacillota > Clostridia > Oscillospirales > Ruminococcaceae > Hominimerdicola. Next base: position 105,146 of record NZ_JAILMR010000114.1, read on the forward strand.
ATCAGGAACGGAATCCATTCTTGTCAGGTCAAGAGTTTCAGCAATATAGTTACGTGCCGCAAGATCACTTTTAAGTTTGGTATAGTCTTTGTCAATAGACTTTTCACCGTGACCTGTCAGGAAATATATCTTTGTTTCTCTGCCTGTAACAACAGCCTCTATCGCACCGGTGATTCTGTTCTCACCTGTAAAATAGAATGCGCTTGTGGATTGCTTGCCATCGGTGCTTGCGTTTGAATGTGATTCAAACATAGTGTATGCAGGGATACGCTTGCTTCTTCCTTCACACTCAACAACTATATCACCTGAAGAGAGTTTGAAACCAAGTTCCTGAAGTTTCTTGGTCTTATCAGGTTCACTGTCAGGATCAAAAGCCTCAAAATTTATACAGTCGTAACTTGAATACTCATTCATAGCATTGTAGAGCGGCATATAATCTCTTGCAGTTGACAGTTGATCCATATCTTGTAAAAAGTAGAAATTTACTTTCTTGTCCACTGTTTTAAGATAATTCGTGGTGGAATCAGTAAGTTTGTATATTTTAGTCGGTGTAAGATCCCATGTGATATTCAGACGTGTCACCATCAAATTTATCAGGACAACAATCGCCAACGATATCGCAGCGAAAATAAGTGCAACGGCAGTGAAGCCGCGAGACTTCTTCGGTTTAGTGGTTTCTTTCTGTGCCATGTATTATTCCCTCCAATCAGTTTTGGGTGCGGCGACGCTTTTCAATGTGAAGTATGATCCAGAAGAGTACCATAACAGTCAGGCTAAGGAAGAATACAAGATCTTCCAAACGGAACATACCCTGTGCGAAGAACAGAAAACGTCGCTGCATCGAGAACCATGTAACAACAGAATTGATCTTAGGATTGCTCTCTATCCACTTTGTTGCAGCCAACTGATCAAGAGCCAGAAAACCTTCCATAATGATCTCACCGATTATCGCAGCAATGATAGAACTGCTCTGCATAGAGGATAAAAGCATACCAATGGAAATGCAGGCAGTTCCCCACAGGAAAAAGCTAAGATACGAACAAATAAGCGACGGCCATATAACTGTTCCGTGTTGGGAGATATAAATTGGGAAGAACAGTGAAAGCACCAACATGAACAGGAAGACTGTAACTATCGAAAAGAACTTCGCAAGTACGATCTGAGGCACTGTCAGCGGGCTGGTAAGCAGCTGAACCTCGGTACCTCCGCGGCGCTCATCAGCAAAAGAACGCATGGTCAGAAGCGGTATGATGAATATAAAATAGAAGAAATGATTATAGAACATATCAGGGAAGGAGAACTGGAATACACTTGTCTCCATTTGTGCGATCCTGGTCACGAATGCAAACCCGTAAATCAGCATGAACAAAGCCGACAGCACGTAAGCAAACGGCGAGTAAAAGAACGACTGGATCTCCTTTTTATATAAAGAAAACATTTTGCGACCTCCTTTTACTTTTTGTCGGACTTGGAACGGCTGCGCTTTTTGCGTGTGAGGTCAAGGAATACCTTTTCAAGATCCGGTTTGTCCATAGACATCTCAACAACATTTATGCCATTTGCGACCATAGCAGACATGATAGTCTGACGTACTTTTTCATCTTCAAGAGCGATCTTGAATATAAAGGTACCATCACCCATATCAATGATATCCTTGACTTCTTTGATGCCGCTGATACCATCAATAGCAAAGGAAGCTGCGAGCTGATCTCCCTCGATAGTCAGATTGAGAACAGCTGCATCGGTTGCCTTGCGCTCAAGATTTTCAATAGTATCCACAGCGCAGAGTTCACCCTTGTTGATGATAACAACGCGGTTGCATACAGCGCTTATCTCACCCAGGATATGCGAGGACAAAATGACCGAATGATCCTTGCCCAGCTCGCGGATAAAATTACGCAGTTCGGATACCTGTGAGGGGTCAAGACCAACAGTAGGCTCATCGAGAATAAGCAGCTCGGGATCACCGATTATTGCCTGTGCCAGACCAACACGCTGCTTGTAACCTTTTGAAAGATTAGCGATCAGACGGCGGCGCATATCAGTAAGCTGAAGACGCTCCATCGCCCTCTCAATCTCCTTTTTGATATTGGCTCTTTTCACACCCTTGATACCTGCGCAGTAGCGGAGATATTCCTCTACACGCATATCGGGATAAAGGGGTGGTATCTCGGGGAGATAGCCTATACATTTTTTTGCAGCTCTTGCATCCTCTTTGATATCGTGTCCGCAGACGGTCACGGTACCTTCGGAGGATGGCAGATAGCCTGCGATGATATTCATCGTTGTGGATTTGCCCGCACCGTTTGGTCCGAGAAATCCAAGGATCTCATTATCCCTTATCTCAAAGCTCAGATCATTTACAGCAGTAACGTGTCCGTAATGCTTTGTCAGGTTTTTAACTTCAACCATTAAAAGGCTCCTTTCATTTCATAAAAATAGCAGGTCAAAAAGACCGAATTGTCAATGTGTCGCTGTACACCTTTTAACACGAACACACGTTAATTTGTATTATCCTACATAAAGATGAACTTGGAATGTACAAAATATGCACATTCCAATAATACTTGGTAAGAATTAATAAACCTAACCGACAGAGCCAAAAAAAAGTAGGAAGAGTGTACTCAGATTTGTATTGTTTTCAAATTCTTCATAAAAATTGACTTTATCAAAAATTGTACATTATAAATTAATCATTGCTTCAAACTTTTCCGAAATTGTAAGATAAAATAAATAATTAACAATCATAGAGTCTGGGCAAAGCGCCGAAAAATTGTTATTAAACGATTAAGTCCCCCAAAAAGCTTGAAAAGTTAGGATATTAGATATTTTAGACAAATGCTGTTTATTTTAGGTAGGCAAACCGCTGAAAATATAGTTTCTAATCGATTAAGTACTGAAAAAAGCTTGAAAAATAAAAAATATCGTGTATAATTAGTTGTGGAAACAGTGATATAATTGTGTGACTTTTGTGGGCAGCAGAAAATACACGGGTGTTAGAGTTTTCTGACCAACTGTTTATGAAAGGACACAAATGTCCATATCATTGTTGCCAACAAGAGAGCGCAGGCTCAGCCTGCGAACATCGCTTGGCAGTTTCTGCCAAGTCAACTATCTACGAGAGGGGAATATTTAATGCTTCCTAAGAAAACAAAGGCTGTTGTTGCTAGCATTCTTACAGCAGCAATGACAACAAATGTCATCGCAGCTACTGTTGTTCCTGCATCTGCAGCAAGAACAAAGACTAACAAGTACGGTGACAAGACTTATGCACAGCGTTTCATGTCCATGTACGACGATGTAATCACCAATGGTGTTGCTAACGGCTACATGTCCAAGAACGGTCAGTCATCCGATTCTTTCGGTATCCCTTACCACTCCAAGGAAGAGCTGATCATTGAGGCTCCTGACTACGGCCACGAGACAACTTCCGAGGCTATGTCCTATCTGGTATGGGTTGCAGCAATGCACGATAATCTTGTTAACAAGGACAAGACCACATTCGCAAAGGAAAATAAGAATGACCTTGCTAAGGCATGGAAGACCATGGAGAACATGATTCCTGACGTACAGGACAGCTTCTGGCAGTCCAGCAGCGTAAGCTCCCAGTACTGCGGTGAGTATGATACTCCCGATCAGTGCCCCAACGCTTGGGCTGGTGAGGCTAGCAAGACTGCTGAGAACCCCATCTTCAACAAGTTCACAAGCGTATATAATGGTAAGAACAACCAGGGTGGTCTGTATCTGATGCACTGGCTGGCTGACGTTGATAACTGGTATGGCTTCGGTGAGGGTACCGAATTCACATTCATCAACACCTTCCAGCGTGGTGAGCAGGAGTCTTGTTGGGAAACCGTTCCTTTCCCCTGCGTAGAGGAAAAGAAGTATGGTAACTCTCAGCAGGGTCTGAAGGGTATCTTCAACCGTGACTCTAACGTAACAGCTCAGTGGGCTTACACTAACGCTCCTGACGCAGAAGACAGAGCTATCCAGGCTGTATATGACTCCATTAAGTGGGGCGTTTCCAATTCTACAGTAAACGCTAAGGCTTCTGAGATGGGTGACGAACTCCGTAACAATATGTACGATAAGTACTATCAGGAGATCTCTACCAACACTTCTTGGTCCAACGGCAACGCCGGTGACAGATCCAAGCACTATCTGATGAACTGGTACACTTCTTGGGGCGGAGCTCTCAAGAGCACAGGTCAGAACTGGTGCTGGCAGATCGGCTGCTCGCACGCTCATGAGTTCTATCAGAACCCTCTGGCTGCTTATGCACTGCTGACAGATCTGTCCTCCGGTATGAAGGCACAGGGTGCTAAGGACGACTACACCAAGTCTCTGGAAAGACAGCTCGAATTCTATCTGTGGCTGCAGTCCTCCAACGGTCCTATCGCTGGTGGTGCTACCAACTCTTACAAGGGTCGTTACCTTGAGTATCCTTCCGGCGTTCCTACCTTCTATGGTATGATGTATGTTGAGCATCCTGTATATGCTGACCCCGGTTCCAACCACTGGACTGGTAACCAGGTATGGGCAGTACAGAGACTTGCTGAACTGTATTACTGGGCTAAGTCTAATCCCTCTAGCAGTGTTAACGTTAGACCCGGCGGAATGTCCATGGAAGCTGCTCTGGAGCAGATCCTCGACAAGTGGTGCGCATGGTTCGTTAACAACACTGTACTCACTTCTGACGGTGACTTCTATATGCCTTCCAACCTCGATTGGAGCGGTAAGCCTGACACATGGAACGGCAAGGCTACAAGCAACAGCGGCCTGACCTGCAAGATCACTGGCTACGGCAACACCGACCTCGGTTGCGTAAACTCTCTCGCAAACACTCTGCTTTACTATGCTAAGGCTAAGGGTGTTAAGTATGACGATATCGCTGGTATGACTTACACCGATGTTGGCGGTTCCTTCAACTTCAATATCGAAGACGCTACAAATGTTAAGGCAGGTACTAAGACTTACACTGCTAAGGATTCTTCTCTGCCTAAGGCTTCTCTGTATCTGGCTAAGATGCTCATTGACCGTTCTTGGAAACTCGGTCGTGACGACATCGGTATGTCCAGAACCGAGCACAATGGTTCTCTCGCTCGTTTCTTCAGCCAGACCGTATATATCCCTGAGAGCTACAACGGCAAAATGCCTAACGGCGACACACTCGCAAATGGTGCTACATTCGAGAGCATCCGTTCAATGTACACCGGCAACTGCGCAGGTGCACAGACTTCTCAGGAGTGCGTAAAGCTTGTTGAAACTCTGAGAGCTGCATATAAGAAGGACGTTAACAACGGTGCTAAGTGGAGCAACAAGTACTCTGCATCCGACGCTGAAGGTCAGGCAGAGCTTGCTAAGTTCAAGAACGTAGCTAACGTTGACCTGAACTACCACAGATTCTGGCACGCTGGCGATGACATGATGGCTATGGGTGTAATGTCTACACTGTATCCTCAGCTGGAGCCTGATAAGATGCCTGTTAAGGGTGGCGAGTCAACTGATATTGATTGGCCTCAGAATGTAAGAGCTATCACCAACTCTCAGTATCACCAGGTACAGTTCGTTTGGGACAAGGTAAAGGGCGCTGACAGATATGGTATCGCTGTTAAACTGGCTGGTAAGTGGAGAGTTCAGAAGTCTGACATCACCACAAACAGCTATGTAACTCCTAAGAACCTGACTCCCGGTATGACCTACAAGGTAGCAGTTGCTGCAAGAGTTAACGGTAAGTGGAATACAACCGATCCTATCAATCATGCTATCACTGTAACTGTTAAGTAATTAATTGACTTATATAGTACACTAACGCATAAACATAAGAACCGAGATGGCAATAGTCATCTCGGTTCTTTCTTTATTATGGAGGGAATTAGATTTTTAAAATGCTCTCACCCATCAACCGAGTGAAAGCACATAATTAACAAACTTATCCATACTGTCTTCTTCAAGCACCGATGATATCATCATGCTCGCCTCCCCTGCTTTCTTGGGCTCGATACCCACCTTTGAAGCAAAAAAATCCTGCAGGATAACACAAGGTGTAAACAGACCGTTCGCTTCAGCAACACCTTTCTGAGTCAGCACTATCTGACGGTAGGGCTCTTTTATTATCAGCTCTTCCTCGGTCAGCTTTTTGCACATCTTTACAGCGCTCGCTTTGGCAACATGAAGATAATCCGCGATATCCGTTGTACGAACACGCTCGCCGTTCTGCCCTAATAGATAGATCGTAATAAGATATTTTTTCTGCTGTTCTGTCAGCATATACACTTCTCCTTTGTAGTTAGACTGTCATAACCATTATATATATTATCATTTGCAGATATCAAAGTCAATAATTTGACAATAATCAGTTAGTGAATTCTAACTATATTACAAAAAGTTAGGTTAGGTAATACAAACTTTTATTTGTTTCTACAAAAATCTCCGTAGAATGAATAATAACCTTGACTTTGGTGAGAATACAAAGTATAATATAAGCATACAGTTAGTTTCATCTAACCTAGTTTTGAAAGGAGAAGCCTATGCTTGCTGAAGACAGAAAACGATTCGAGAGTATATTAGCATTCCATGCGGCACCTACGCTGATGGGTCTGAAATGCGGAAGTCTTCCGACACTGGCATCACAAGAATATGACTACGATGAGATAGCACAGCTTTTCTCGGACGGTCATTTCGGCGAGAGAACATCAGCCCGGATCATAAGAAGATGCAGTCGCCGCACACTGGTATACGTTTACGACAAACGTCTGCTTGAAAAAACTCTCTCTGAAAGATCGGTCAGAAACTTTCTTATCGACTACGGCTACGATATCAAGCTGAATACTCAGCAGTGTCTTGATAAGCTATGCGAAAGGCTCTCCGAAAAAGACTTTCCCCATGAGATAGGAGTATTCCTCGGCTATCCGCTTGAAGATGTAAAAGGTTTTATCGCCAACTGCGGACAGCAGTGCAAACTCTGCGGTATGTGGAAAGTCTACGGCGATGTTGAACGCGCCAAACAATTATTTGAATGTTACAGGCAGTGCAGAACAAAGCTGTGCAGAGAACTTGCACAGGGGCGTTCTTTACAGGTCTGCGTAGCATAAAAAGTCATTGGAGGTAAATCAAATGAAAACAGCAGTAATTTTCTGGTCGGGCACAGGCAACACCGAGGCTATGGCTAACGCCGTTGCTGAGGGTGCAGGAGTATCCGCAACACAGGTATCAGCTTTCAGCGGTGATGTAAGCGAGTTTGATGCACTTGCACTGGGCTGCCCTGCTATGGGTGCTGAAGAACTGGAAGACACCGAATTCGAGCCTTTCTTCACAAGCATTGAGGGGAAGATAAGCGGCAAGAAGATCGCTCTCTTCGGTTCTTATGACTGGGGCGACGGTGAGTGGATGCGTCTGTGGACAGACAGAGTTAAAGCGGCAGGTGCAGAAGTCGTTGACGGTGAGGGTCTTATCTGCAATAACACCCCTGACGATGACGCTCTTGCAAAGTGCCGTGAGCTTGGCAAAAAGCTTGCGTAAGATTCCCTGTTTCATCTTTTTTTCGCAAAGGCTGCCGCTCAATTTACGGCAGCCTTTACGGTTAGTTATATCTAATAAAATATACGGTTTACTTTGGCTAACTCTTCTGTTATTCCGACAAAGTCACTTTACAAATATTGACTTTTGTGAGTTAGCGATGTATAATTTAATTAAAAAGTTAGGTTGTTCTAACCTATGTAAAGGAGGTAAATATGATGCCTTTAGTATCTGCAAACGCAGGCGAAAGCTACACTATCGCGCGTATCGGGGGTACTGCTGAAGTCCGCAAGCATCTGGAAGATCTGGGATTCGCAGTGGGCGGAAAAGTCACGGTGATATCAGTGATGTCAGGAAATCTCATCGTGAACGTCAAAGAAACGCGAGTGGCTGTCAGCCGTGAATTAGCAATGAAAATAATGGTTTAGGGGGAAAAATATATGACACTGAGAGATGCGAAGATCGGCGACACCGTCACGGTCAAGAAACTCACAGGCGAAGGCGCAGTTAAGCGCAGGATAATGGACATGGGGCTTACAAAGGGCACTTCCGTTACGATACGCAAAGTAGCACCGCTGGGCGATCCTATCGAGGTCACTGTACGCGGCTATGAGCTGTCTATCCGCAAAGCTGATGCGGAAATGGTCGAGGTTCTGTGAGCCTTTATTTTTTAGGAAGAAGTTAGCCAAAGCTAACAAATATAGGAGGAAAAGAACATGAGTATTAAAATAGCGCTGGCGGGCAACCCGAACTGCGGTAAGACCACGCTTTTCAATGCGCTGACTGGCTCGAATCAGTTCGTCGGTAACTGGCCCGGCGTTACTGTCGAGAAAAAAGAGGGTAAACTTAAAAAGCACAGTGATGTTATTGTCACCGACCTGCCGGGTATCTATTCCCTTTCGCCTTACACGCTGGAAGAAGTTGTGGCGCGTAACTATCTGATAGACGAACAGCCCGATGTTATTATGAACATCATCGACGGCACGAACCTTGAGAGAAATCTCTACCTGACAACTCAGCTCACCGAGCTTGGCATACCTGTTGTCTGCGCCGTTAACATGATGGATATCGTAAACAAGAACGGCGATAAGATAGACATCAAAAAGCTTTCCGAAGCTATCGGCTGTAAGGTAATGGAGATTTCTGCGCTGAAAAATGAGGGCGTGACCGAAGTTGCTGAAGCTGCTATCGCCGCTGCCGATACCAAGCACGGTGGACCTGTTCACCGCTTTGATGCCTCTATCGAACACGCACTCGCTCACATCGAGGAAGCCTGCGTTCACGATATGCCCGAAGAACAACAGAGATGGTACTCCATAAAGCTTTTCGAGCGTGATGACAAGGTGATCGAAAAACTGGGTATCAAGAATGAAAAGCTCGCCCATATAAATAAAGATATCGAAAAAGTCGAGAAAGAACTGGACGATGACAGCGAATCCATAATCACCAACGAGCGTTATAACTACATTTCAAACATCATTGACAGCTGCTACGACAAAAAGAACAAGGGCGCACTCAGCACCTCTGATAAGATCGATAAAATCGTTACCAACCGCTGGCTTGGTCTGCCTATATTTGCAGCTATAATGTTCGCGGTATACTGGATAGCAATGGTTGGCGTGGGCGCACCCCTCACCGATTTCACCAATGATAACATCTTCGGCGAAGATGGTTTCCATTTTTTAGGCAAAGGCACAGCCGATTATGAAGAAGCAGCCGAGAAATTCGCAGATGCACAGATCATCGTTGACGGATACGATGCTTACGTTGAAGCAAACGGCGCTGACCCAGTAGACGAATTCACTTACGAAGTAGAAGACGAAGAAACTCTGGAGATATCCGAAGAGACAGCAACTATCGCCGACTACGAATCCGCCCTTGCGACCATCGAGGAGATAGGTGAAGAACCCGACCCCGCTGATTACGGCTGGTACGTTCCCCCTGTTCCCGCCCTTGTTGAAAAGGCACTGGACAAAGCAGGCGCATCTGACTGGCTGAAAGGTCTTATCATAGACGGTATCATCGCAGGTGTTGGTGCGGTACTTGGTTTCGTTCCCCAGATGCTGGTACTCTTCCTGATGCTGGCATTCCTTGAAGCCTGCGGTTATATGTCCCGTATCGCTTTCGTGCTTGACAGAGTATTCCGCAAGTTCGGTCTTTCGGGCAAGAGCTTCATACCTATGCTTGTTGGTGTAGGCTGCGGCGTTCCCGGTATCATGGCAAGCCGTACTATCGAGAACGAACGCGACAGACGTATGACAATCATGACAACTACATTCATTCCCTGCGGTGCGAAAGTTCCTTTCATCGCAATGGTAGCGGGTGCGATTTTCGGCGGTGCTGCATGGGTAGCTACATCAGCTTACTTCATCGGCATGGCAGCTATCATAATCTCGGGAATCATGCTGAAAAAGACAAAGATGTTCGCAGGCGACCCTGCACCCTTCGTTATGGAACTTCCCGCTTACCATCTGCCCACCTTCAAGAATGTTCTTCGTTCAATGTGGGAGCGCGGCTGGTCTTTCATCAAGAAGGCAGGTACAGTAATACTTATCTCTCAGGTAGTTGTATGGTTCACAAGCCGTTTCGGTTTTGTTGACGGCAGCTTCGGTATGCTGGAAGAAGATGAACTCAGCTCATCTATTCTGGCAAAACTCGGAAGTGTTATCGCATGGATATTCATTCCTCTCGGCTGGGGCAACTGGCAGGCAGCTGTGGCATCTATCACAGGTCTTGTGGCTAAGGAGAACATCGTCGGCACAATGGGTACTCTCTACGGCGGCGGAGACAAGACCGTTTGGCAGGAACTGGCAGTTCAGTTCACATCCATCACAGGATATTCCTTCCTGGTATTCAATCTGCTGTGCGCACCCTGCTTCGCAGCTATCGGTGCTATCAAGCGTGAGATGAACAACGCAAAGTGGACATGGTTCGCGATCGGCTATCAATGCGGATTTGCATATGCTATCGCACTCATGATAAACCAGTTCGGCGGAATGTTCACAGGCAACACCAATATCCTCGGCGTGATATGCGCAGCAGCAATACTCGGCTTCATGATCTATATGTTATTCAGACCTTACAAGGAAGCAACCAAGCTGACTTCAAAGCTGGCAGTCAGCAAAGCATAAAGGAGTGTTTATTATGGCAGCATGGCTCAGTGAAAACATCGGAAACATCGTAGTTATGATAATAGTAGCGGCGATAATTGCTCTGGCTATCAGGTCTGTTATAAAGGACAAACGTTCAGGCAAAGGCAGCTGCGGTTGCGGCTGTGCGAATTGTGCTATGCACGGCAAGTGCCATCCTGCCAAAAAATAAGTCATGTTCGGGAGAGGAAACTCTCCCGTTCATCATATATTAAATCCTATATAGAAAGGAAGTATTCACTATGTCAATTTGGGTCAAAGCAGGAATTTTCGTCGGAGGTATGGCAGCAAGCACACTGGGTGTAAAGCTGCTGACAAGCAAAACCGCCAAGAAAGTTTACTCCCACACAACAGCGGCAGTCATCCGCGGCAAGGACTGTGTAATGGAGGGCGTTACCAAGGTGCGCGAGGGCTGTGACGATATCGTAGCAGATGCTAAGGACATCAACGAAAAGCGTGCTGATGCAGAAGTCATCGATATCATCGAAGACAGAGCAGATACTGTTGAAGAAGAATTCTCAGGTGAGGAGAAAGATAACTGATGAAATGTCAGATACTTCACAGTTCCCATAACCGCCTGCGTGTACATATCATGCAAAGCCGCATGACGCTGCATCGGGCGGATATGCTGGAATACTATCTCCGCGCGAAACCATTTGTCACCGACGTAAAGGTATTCGACCGCACGGGCGATGCAGTAATCATATTCACCGACAGAGCAAAAGTTATAAAGGCGCTCTCCGAGTTTTCCTACAACGATAAGAAAACAGAAGCCCTCGTCCCTGAACATACAGGAAGAGAACTTGACCGCGAGTTTGAAGACAAACTTTTCTTCATGCTGGCAAGGCGCTACATCTTCAGGCGGCTGATACCTGCTCCACTGCGTATGGGACTGTCTGTCATCAAGGCGGCAAAGTACGTCCGCGAAGCACTTATCTCCCTCTCAAAGGGCAAAATAGAAGTCAGCCTGCTGGACGCAGTTGCAATAACAGTATCATTGATACGCCGCGACCACAAGACAGCATCAAGCGTTATGTTCATGCTGGGTCTGGGCGAACTTCTGGAAGACTGGACTCACAAGAAGTCGGTCGATGATCTTGCCCGCACAATGTCACTGGGCGTGGAAAAAGTCTGGCTGAAAACAGGCGAAAGCGAAACTCTTGTACCCATCAAGGATATCTCCGAGGGCGACGAGATAATCGTCCGCACAGGCAGCATGATACCCCTTGACGGCAAAGTCGTGTCTGGTGAAGCCGAAGTCAATCAGGCTACCCTTACAGGTGAAGCCCTTGCTGTGCATAAGTCCGCGGGAAGCTACGCTTACGCAGGTACGGTGGTTGAACAGGGCAGCTGCATAATTCAGGTGGATAAACTCACAGGCAGCGGCAAGTACGACCGCATAGTAAAAATGATAGAGGACAGCGAAAAGCTGAAATCCGAAGTCGAAAGCCGTGCGGCACATCTCGCCGACAAACTTGTGCCCTACTGTCTGGGCGGAACACTGCTGACTTACCTGCTGACGAGAGACCCCACCAAGGCGATATCTATACTTATGGTGGATTTCTCCTGTGCGCTTAAACTCGCAATGCCTATCTCGGTCATCTCCGCAATGCGCGAAGGTCAGACCTGCGGCATGACTATTAAGGGCGGAAAGTTCCTTGAAGCCGTGGCTGATGCTGATACTATCATCTTCGATAAGACAGGCACCCTGACACATTCTGAACCAAAGGTCGCTAAGGTGATAACATTCGGTGAGAACGACGAAGCCGAAGCACTCAGGCTTGCTGCCTGCCTTGAAGAACATTATCCCCACTCCATAGCAAACGCTGTTGTCAAAGCAGCCAGCGAACGCGGTCTTGTCCACGAGGAACTTCACAGCGAAGTCGAGTATGTTGTTGCACACGGTATAGCAAGTTCGGTACAGGGCGTTAAAGTAGTGCTGGGAAGCTACCATTTTGTATTTGAGGACGAGAACTGTACTCTCCCCGAAAATGAAAAGTTCGATGATCTCCCAGATGAGTACTCACACCTGTTCCTTGCAGTAGGTGGAGAACTTGCGGCAGTTATCTGCATCGAAGACCCCATACGCGAAGAAGCAAAGGAAGTCCTTTCGCAGCTGAAAGACCTTGGCATCAGTAAGATAGTAATGATGACAGGCGACAGCGAGAGAACAGCCAAAGCAGTAGCTGCAAAGGTTGGTGTTGACGAATTTTACGCCGAAGTCCTTCCCGAGGATAAGGCTGAATATGTCCGCCGCGAAAAACAGGCAGGCAGAAAAGTCATCATGATAGGCGACGGAGTGAATGACTCCCCTGCCCTTTCAGAAGCTGATGCAGGCATCGCCATAAGCAGCGGTGCAGCAATAGCAAGAGAGGTGGCAGATATCACCATATCTGCCGATGACCTTCGCTGTCTGGTCACATTACGTCAGCTGTCTGCTTCTCTTATGAAGCGCATAAACTCCAACTACCGCACTATCATCGGATTCAATTTCTCCCTGATGGTGCTTGGCGCAGCAGGCGTTATCGCCCCTACAACATCGGCACTGCTTCACAATTCTTCTACCCTAGCGATATCCCTTGCAAGTATGAGGAACTATCTCAAATAAAAACCAAGACCGCTTTTCACCAACATGAAAAGCGGTCTTGTTCTCTCATTTTACCTGTGATATTCTGACAGCAGATTCTTCAAAGCACTTACGCTGGAAGAATGTAAGTGTCTTACAGGCGTTCCCGATTTCTCGGTATGCTTTTTGACACCTCCAAGCATTTTATGTGAACACGTACCCGTGAACACTATCACAAGATCGGGCGAACCTATCTTGTTTTCAAAATCGGCAGGCATCTGTGTGAACACCTTTGATTTCATTCTGTAAGACTTGCAGATATCCTGATATCTAGTTGCCATGCGGTCATTTCCGCCTACTATAACTACACTCATGTTATTCTCCTTCTATGGTTAGTATTAACTAACCTAAAGCCGAAAAGTTGTGGTTAGTTTTTACTAACCACATTTATTATAACATATTTAGTTGACTTTGTCAATAGGTTTTCCAGTAAATTATTTAACACACCTTAACACCAATGCATTAAATATCCGCCCTGATGAAAGCCTGCCTGCACCACTCCATCACCTTCGGAAACACAATTTCAAAATCCTGCGTAACGTAATTCTCACTCAGTTCAAGAATATACCTGTCCTCGGGAGAGACCTTTTCTTTCAGTTCTTTCTTGTTCAGCAGAAACTCTCCGCTTTCAATATAATGCAGATTCTGTATCAGGAAGAAAAATCCCTTTAGCGTAAAGGAAAGCTTAACCGCACTGTTTTCTTTTTCAGTATGTATATAGCGATGGCAAAGTTCATGATATAGATTTCCAAGACTAACCTTGACGTAGTTTACCTCGTCTTCCCTTTGCGCTTCGGGCAGAAGTTCCGCCAGCGTACCGTAAAGGTCTTTAGTGGTGTATCTCAGCTGTATCACTTCAAGGGGATTCCAGCGAGCAAGTTCATCTCTGCCGCAGATAAATCCGCATGACCTTTCATAGTCCCCCACCTTTTTCAAAATCTCACGATAGATATCCATATCAGCGGCACAGAAATCATCAATGACTGCCATTATGTCGATGTCACTTTTATCAGTAGCTTCGCCCCTGAGATAACTCCCCTGCAAGCCAAGATATACCAGCCTTTCACCGTATACGACCTTGCATTCGTTAATAAGTTTATCCAGATAATCTTCAAGTATTAACATAGCCATCACCCCAGATCTCAAAATTCAGCAGATGAATAGTGTATCACACTTGGCTGATTTTGTCAATAGCTTTGACTTAGATTTCCCCAAAAAAGAAAAGAGCGGTAACAGTCACCGACTGCCTCCGCTCTTTTCAAGGGGGTACTTATATACTTATTTCTTTACATTGAAAGCGCCCATCTGAGGATAGCAAGCGTGATCGCCAAGCTGTTCCTCGATCCTCAGCAGCTGGTTGTACTTTGCAACTCTTTCAGATCTGCTGGGTGCGCCTGTCTTGATTTGGCAGGTGTTCAGCGCAACTGCAAGGTCAGCGATTGTAGTATCAGCTGTTTCGCCTGAACGGTGTGAAGAAATTGCTGTGTATCCTGCCTTGTGCGCCATCTTGATAGCTTCAAGAGTTTCAGATACAGAACCGATTTGATTCAGCTTGATGAGGATAGAGTTACCTGCGCCAAGCTGAATACCCTTTGCAAGACGCTCGGTATTTGTAACGAAGAGATCGTCACCAACAAGCTGAACCTTGCCGCCTATCTGCTTGGTCATCTTAACCCAGCCGTCCCAGTCTTCTTCATCAAGACCATCCTCTATTGAGATGATAGGATACTTGTCAACCAGTGCTTCCCAGTGAGCGATAAGCTCGTCAGAGGTGAACTCCTTGCCGCTCTTGGGCTGCTTGTAGAAGCCCTTGCCCTTTTCGCTCTTCCATTCAGAAGAAGCTGCGTCCATAGCGATCATGAAATCCTTGCCGGGCTCGAAGCCTGCTTTCTTTACAGCTTCAAGTATCTTCTCGATTGCTTCCTCGTCGCTCTTCAGGCTGTTAGGTGCAAAACCACCCTCGTCACCAACAGCAGTAACGTCGCCCATCTCCTTCAGCAGAGCCTTCAGCGCATGGAAGACCTCAGCACACCAGCGCAGACCCTCTTTGAATGAAGGTGCACCAACAGGCATTATCATGAACTCCTGTGTATCAACTGCGCTGTCAGCGTGAGCGCCACCGTTGAGGATATTCATCATAGGTACAGGAAGCTTTGTACCCTGAATACCGCCAAGGAATCTGTAAAGAGGGATATCCAGCGATGTAGCAGCAGCCCTTGCGCAGGCGATGGATACAGCGAGGATAGCATTCGCGCCCAGCTTTGACTTGTCCTTAGTGCCGTCAGCCTTTATCATAGCGCCGTCGATAGCGTATATATCAGAAGCATCCATGCCCTTGATGGTGTCAGCGATAACAGTGTTGATGTTCTCAACAGCTTTCTGAACACCCTTGCCCAGATATCTGCCCTTGTCGCCGTCACGAAGTTCCAGCGCTTCAAACTCACCTGTTGAAGCACCAGATGGTGCAGTACCTCTTGCAACAGTACCGTCAGCAAGAGTTATCTCAGCCTCAACTGTGGGGTTTCCACGGGAATCCAGTATCTCTCTGCCCACAACCTTTTCGATCTCTAAATAATCCATATCTGTTCTCCATTCTGCCCATAGGCATTTATTTAACGTGATCACTCACATTATTGACGCGCAGACCCGAAGTATTCAAATGCCCTATCGCACAAGGCTTCCGAAAAGGGGTCTGCTGATGATCTATTCGTGGTTAGCTCTTACTAACCTATTAAATTATATCACAGCTGAACCCACCTGTCAATAGCGTAAAGGGTGTCATTAGTGCCGAATCTAAGACTTTTCAGCCATGTGAAAATGTACTAAAGCCCGATATTTTTCAGAACTCTTGACACAGGCTGAAAGATGTGCTATAATATAGTTAGTTATTTCTAACTGAATATCGCGGCTAAGTGCCGCTTTTACTTGGGACTCGTGTTAGTTGCTACTAATCAAATCTACAAAGGAGAAAACTATGTTCAAAACCACCATAAAGATAGACGGCATGATGTGCAGTATGTGCGAAGCCCATATCAACGATGCCATACGCTCAAAGCTGTCAGTAAATAAGATAAAGTCATCACACAAAAAGGGCGAGACTGTCATCATCAGCGATGAAGCTCCCCTTTATGAAGATATAGAAAAAGCCCTTGATGGTAGCGGCTACCGAATGATGGGTCTTACCTGTGAAACTTACGAGAAAAAAGGGCTGTTCGGACGATAATTATATTAAACATTCAGCGCTCACGTCGGCAAAAAGCGAAGCTTCCGCGAGCTCTGAATGTAAGAAATTATAATGTCGTTTACAATAACATCGATCGTCAGCCATAGAAAGAGTGATAAAAATGAATGATGTTATCCTCGGACTAGCCCTGCCTTTTGCAGGAACAGCGCTTGGTTCGGGCTGTGTGCTTTTTATGAAGAAAGAACTTGGCAGAGGTGTTCAACGTGCCCTGACAGGCTTCGCCGCAGGTGTAATGACCGCCGCATCGATATGGAGCCTGATAATCCCTGCAATGGAGCAATCCGAAAGCATGGGCAAACTCGCTTTTCTGCCCGCGGTGATAGGCTTCTGGCTGGGTGTTCTGTTTCTTCTGCTGCTTGATACCCTTATACCACATCTCCACATGAATTCCGAAAAAGCCGAGGGCATACCCTCACGCCTTGCCCGCTCAACGATGATGGTTCTTGCGGTGACGCTTCACAATATCCCCGAGGGCATGGCTGTCGGCATCGTCTACGCAGGACTTGTATCGGGCTCGGCAGAAATTAACGCAGGCGGAGCATTAGCCCTCGCCCTTGGCATAGCCATACAGAATTTTCCCGAGGGCGCAATAATATCAATGCCCCTCCATGCCGAGGGTAAAAGCAAGTTCAAAGCATTTGTGGACGGTGTTCTCTCTGGGGCAGTGGAACCAATAGGTGCGATCCTCACTATACTTTTCGCAGGGCTTATCCTACCAGCTATGCCCTATCTGCTGAGCTTTGCGGCAGGCGCTATGATATATGTGGTGGTAGAGGAACTTATCCCCGAAATGTCAGAAGGCGAACATTCAAACATCGGCGTTCTGATGTTCTCACTGGGCTTCACGGTTATGATGGCACTTGATGTGGCATTGGGCTGAATTTCAAATACACGCAAAAAAGCTCCGACCATGAGAGTCGGAGCTTTCATTATAAACTTTACTTTATGAGACCAACGCCCCAGATGGTGAACTGACCGCTTCCGCTGATGGAAACATCGAGATCGCCTGTTGTATCCTGATAGTAGCCAAGCTCTGCGTCAGGACCGCCCCATGTATACAGCTTGTTGCCGTTGATCTTGGTGGTCTTGCCGTTGACAGTAACATTTATGCTGCCCATACCCGAGCTATTAGCCTTGAATACGATGATAAGACCCTTGCCCTGTGTCTTGAACTTCATCGGGTTGCCGCCGTTGAGAGTATAAGAATAAGGCAGACCTGTACCGTAACCTGAACCTGCGCTCCATGAACCTGCGCTGAAGTTATTCAGGTTCTTGGGATCAACATTGACAGTGTTAGAGTATTCAGCGCCGTAAACGTACTTGCTGGGCAGAGTATAGCTTGAGCAAGCGTTCTGACTCTTCATTGCCTGACGAATATAGTAAGCCATACAATCAGCTACCAGCTGACCGCCCTTCTGATGGGGGTGATATTCATCGGTGTAGTAATCACTTGTATTGAGGAAGTGGCTGTTGAATGCCTTTGTAAGAGCATCGTCCATGCTTATAACAGGGATATCGAAGTTCTTGCCGATAGGATACATCTGTGACTGGCTGGAGAATCCGCCCTTTGCACGGGTGATAATAATACCAACTGCAGGTGCATTAGGCATTTCAAGGAACTTCTTGATACAGCTCTCGAAGCACTTCTTGTACATGATATCCTCGTGGTCGTTTACGGAGAATTCCAGGAAGATGATGTCAGGCTTCTGCTCAACTATCTGCTTCTCGCTTCTTACAAGTCCAACAACAGAGGAAGTACCCGAAAGACCTGCGTTGATCTCCTTGAAGCTGCCCTTAGCGAAAGTGTTCTTCAGGTAGTTGGAGAAAGGTGTGGTATAGTTCTTACCCTCAGTGATAGAACCGCCGAGATAAGCAACAGTCAGGGGCTGACCCTGCTCAGCAGCAGCAAGCTTCTGGGACAGTCTGTAAGTATTACCCATATGCTTTATTGAGCTCTTGTAGAAGTCGATATACTGTGAGGAAGCTGTTTCCTTGTAGTTATCCCACTTGGAATGATCTATCGTAGTTTCTGTGCCTGTTCCGGTACCCGTACCCGTGCCTGAACCCGAGCCGGGAACCTTACCTGTACCGCCTGTCTTAACTGAAGACTTACAACCCTCATCTGCAACAAGGATATTGTCTACATAGAAATCCATTAGATCTCCGCTGGACTGCACAGTTTCAACATAAAGAGTCATATTGCCCGCATTATCAGGTATGGTGAACGAGGTATTCTCGATCTTTGTCCACTCACCGCTCTTGCAGGTTGCAGATGCGATATGAGTGTATACAGCAGTAGTGCCATTATTGCCGCCCTGCTGGAGAGAAATCTGTATCTCAGCGGAACGACCAGAGGTCTGGAGTGCTGCAAGACTGATGCTGTAAGTCTGACCTGCCTTGAATTCCGAACCAAGGCTGATAGCAGCACCTTCCCACTCGGAAGATCTGTCAGAAACATACATTGACTTACCCGATGTGCCATAGTAAGCCGCATCAGTAGTAGTAACATAAGAACTGCCTCTGCTGCCCCAGTCACCTAAACCGGAATCAAAGTCTGAATTCAATACAACACCTGTGGGAGCTTCGGTTTGCGCGGATGATCCAACAGGAAGCGAGCTGATAGATCCAACCACATATTTTTGAATTGCGGTAGCATCATCTGCAGTAATTCCATCGCCAACATTATTTACGTCAGCATTTACAATACCCTGCATAGAGATGTAAGTCTTATTAGGATTCTTGATATACTGCTTTACAAGAACAGCATCAAGGATATTAACAACACCGTCGGTGTTAACGTCGCCATACAGAGTTGAGCCATTGCCGGCAGCATTAGCGCCGAAAGGTAAAGAAGCACCGACCATCATAAGTGCTACAGTTGCACTAAGAACCCTCTTCATTTTTGAAAGTTTCACTCTTATCACTCCTTAATAAAATGTAGTCCTGCAACATTTATATTAAAATAAGAAACAGGACATACTATCCGAATATGTACACGGATATGAGAGATATTAAAAAATCCTTTTTCAAAGGTTAGTCATACTTTCCAAAATATGACATTTTTCAACACTCTCCTATAGTTAATATACTATATATTTTAACAAAAGTAAATAAGGTTCATTTGATATAGCAATTTTCGACTATTGCTTCGCAATATTTGGCTAGATATTTGACAATACAATGATGTATTTATTAGTTTTTTAAGAAATATATGTGGAGTCAAATCAATTAACACTTTCTGATTTTTAAAATATATAAATATATTATCATATACAAATATACAAAAAAGCTCCGTGAAGTATATTCACGGAGCAAGTAGCGCCACCTGTTGAACTCGAATTAGATTCTTCGGTTTCCAAAATTCTATATACATTCACAATAATAATGATTATTCAATGACAAGCGTAGAAAATAGACAAAATCAAAACCACCCGTTAGACGGGTGGTTTCAGTCTGTCCACAAAGCCCCTCTGACGTTCTGTCAAAGGGGCAAATTGGAAGTATAATTAGCCCCAAACGGAATCAGGAAGCATAAACCGAAAAAAACAGTATAAAACAACGGCTTACTGCGATCCCTTTTGAGGTGGATC
>NZ_JAILMR010000023.1 GCF_024692365.1 Ruminococcus sp.
CAAGAAAAAGGATATCACAGTGATACGCCCCATTTACGAGATAACAAAAGTAACACTTGACAAAGACGGGATATAAGTTTATAATATGAGATACTTCAAAATGACGCTGGCTTATGACGGCAGCAATTATCACGGCTGGCAGAGACAATCCAATGCGCTGGCTGTACAGGAGGTAGTGGAAGACGCTATCTTTAAGCTGACGGGAGAAAAGGTGGTCGTGCAGGGCTGTTCGCGTACTGATGCGGGAGTCCATGCAAGGGAATATGTGCTTTCTTTCGGGCTTGAACTGCCGATAAACTGTCGGGGCATACAGCTTGGGCTGAACTCATGGCTGCCCGATGATATCAGTGTCATAGGCTGCGAGGAAGCCGATGAAGGCTTTCACGCCAGATATATGTGCAAAGGCAAGGAGTACGAGTATATCGTACATAACAGCAGGATTAAAGACCCTTTCATGCGCAATACTGCTTTCAGGAACACTTATCCCATAGATGAGAAACTTCTGGACAAAGCGGCAAAGGATTTTGTTGGCGAGCATGATTTCAAGGCATTCTGTTCAACTGCCTGCGACAAAGAGATAACAGTTAGGAAAATATATCGTTTCGATGTCAGGCGCGAAGGTGACAAGGTCATCTTCACCGTGGCAGGAAACGGGTTTTTATACAATATGGTCAGGATAATGGTGGGAACCCTGCTTTTCATTAACGAGGGGAAGATAGCCTCTGACGCTATCCCCCGCATACTGGATTCAAAGGACAGAAAAAAAGCAGGCAAAACAGTACCGCCCCAGGGATTGTACCTGAATAAAGTTTATTATGATGAGGTATCGGTAGATTGAGCAACAGGAATAAAAACAGAAAAGGCAGAAGAAAACGCCGCCCCGAGGACATCATCAGGGAAATAGATGAGATGGCTGAGCTCGCCGATTTCACGGATAAACCCGTAGAAAAAGAATCGGAAGAAAGCGAAGAAGCCGAGGCAACGTCCGAGGAGATAGTATCGGTCGAGGGCGAAGATATCGTTGAAACTGCCGAAGAAGCTGTTGAAGAAACAGCCGAAACTGTGGAAGATACCGCAGAGGAAACTATCGAAGAAACAGTCGAATCTGAGGAAGAAACCACAGAAGAAACAGCAGAGGACACCGAGGAAATTTCCGAAGAAACTTCCGAGGAACCAGCTGAAGAATCCTATAAAGGCTTAGTGCAAGGCACTTTTATGGAAAACGTGCAGGAAGCATATGAGGAATCTTTGGAAGAAGCCGAGGATGAAGCCGAGGAAGAAGAAGTCCCCGAAAGAAAAGCGGTGAAAGAAAAGCCGCATAAGAAAAAGCATAAGCAGTCCTCACAGCGTAAAAAATCTGCACCGCCCAGAGATGAAGCGGAACTTGCGAGAAAAAGCATAAAGCACACCCGCACAGGCGGCATACCCGATGAGGAACCCCGCCGACGCAGGAGAAAGCCCGAACACGTAGCACCCTCTCCCGAAGAGATACGCGATGCAAGACACCGCGAGAAGAAAAAGCGTCAGATAAGGACTATCGTGGCTGTGCTGATAGTGGCTGTTTTCGCAGGCGGAGCCTACCTTACAAGAGGAAAATGGGTGCCTAAGCTTGAAAGCGTGCTGTACCGCCCTAAAGAGACTATCGTCAACGACGGCGAAGTCAAAAAGGGAAACTTCCCCCTGAGTTTTGACGATGGTTCGGTAAGCAGTATAAGCAATACAGGCAGCTATCTGCTTTGTCTTGATAAGAATCAGCTGAAATTCTACGATCAGGACGGTGAAGAGAGCAACTCATTCAGCCACAACTATGCAGACCCTGTTATGAGAACATCAGACAAGAGGGTACTGCTTTACGATAAGGGCGGAAGCTCCCTGATGGTAGTTGGCAAAAAGAGCGAGATGTTCACAAAATCCGTGACAAACAGGCTGATAATGGCTGAGCTGGCTTCAAACGACAATGTGGCTGTGGTCACTTCCGATGAGAAGTACGCAGGCATACTGACGGTGTATGACGGCAACGGCAGAGAAATATACAAGTGGTCGAGCAGTGCGTCTATACTGAGCGTAACTTTCGACGAAAGCGGAAGCGGCTGTTTTGTGACCACATATTCAAGTAAGGGCGGTATGCTGAGTTCGATAGTCAGATATCTGAAATTCGACTCCGAAGACCCCGAGATGGTCAGCGAACCGCTGCCCGTACTGGCTTTGCAGGCTATGAAAAACGAGAGCGGTGACATCTGGGTAGCAGGTGACACAGCATTCTACAGGCTTGACAGCAGGGGCAATATACTGACCACATATAAATACGAGGGCACGATATCGGATTTCGCCCTGAGTGAAAGCTGTGCAGCCATCGTGCTGAATGGCATACAGCGCAGGTCTTCCGAACTGCTGATATTCGACAGCAGCACGGAGAACGACCAGCCCGATAAAAGGGTGAAAGAAGCCGACGGCGACCCCGAAAGGCTGAAAATAAGCGGCAACAAGATAGTACTGCTGAAAGCGAACAGCATAGACTGTTACGACAGGTTCGGCAATCTTGATGCAACAGCTGAATGCAGCTCGGATTACAGTGATTTTGTTTACTTCGGTGACAGCGTATACTTCTGCGATTACCGCGAGGTGAACAAGATATCCTTTGCCACATAGCAGGAGGAAGAGCATGGCTTTTATACTTGATGCATCTGTGGTCCTGATACTGGTGGTGACCTGCATAGTGGGCTATACAAAAGGCTTCCGCAAGAGTATCATAGGTATGCTGAGTGCCGTTATCGCCACAATATCAGCGGCGGCTTTTTCCGATGCGCTGGCTGAACCTGTGTACAACAGGTATATGCGTGATAACGTCAAGGCTCATGTGATGAGGGGCATCGAAGGTGCCGACCCGAAGAAGATAATCATGGATAAGCTGACAGAGCGCGGCTACGGTGAGTATTTCACCGAAGACGAGATAGGTCAGACCGTCGAAAAGGGCGGCGACATTGATAAGAACGTCAGCGAACTGATGAAAAGCAAGGGATTCGGGCATGATGATATCGACGGACTCAACGATGAGATCGACAGTTATCTTGATAATGAACTGCGTATGAAGATCAATACCCAGATGGCGAACGCAGGTCTTTCGCGGTTCAGCGAGAGCATCAGGATATCCTCGGAAGATATGCGCGAATGCGTAAAAAGGGTGGCTACCCAGAGCAAGGAAGATGCGGCGGATTACATCGTTGAAAAGGCGGTAAGCCCCATAATGACAGGTGTTATACGCTGTCTGATATTTTTGATAAGCTATCTGGTGATGATACTTCTGCTCAAACTGATAGTGGCGGTATCAGGCATAATGGATAAATTGAAGGAAGTCAAGGCGGCTGACCGCTTTGCAGGGCTGGCACTGGGCACTATAATGGGACTGCTTTATGTTTCCGTCATCGCCTGGGGGCTCAGCGTATTCTGTCGGGCGACAAAGGACAGCCTGACAGCGATAAATGCAGGTATAGCAGAACAGACTTATCTGTTCAGATATTTCTTTGACTTTTTCCACGGCTGATATGTAGTCGGTATTATGAATAGGATATTTACAGCCTTGCTTTGCGCAGGGCGGAAAGGAGATAAGTATGATAAAGTGTTCAAGGTGCGGCAAAAGACCTGCAGTGGTATTCGTATCCTCTGCGAACCCCAATGACCCTACCAAGGCAATGAAGAATGAGGGCCTGTGCCTTAGCTGTGCGAGAGAACTGAAGATACCTCAGGTGGAGGACTACATCAAAAAGATGGGTATTTCCGATGAGGAGATCGAGGCAATGAACAACACATTTGATGAGCTGGATGACGGCGTGGATTTCGAGCCCGGCGGAAGCGGCACTATGCCCGATATACTGTCGAATCTCTTCGGCGGCATAAAGAGCATGGCTGATAATCTGGAGAAGAATCTTACAGGAGGCGAGGGCTTTGCGAACATCATGCCCGAAGCACCCAAGAGAAAATCATCTCCCGAACAGGCAGAAAAAGAGCCCAGAGGAAAGAACGGCAAGAAGCTGAAATTCCTCAATAACTACTGCACCAACCTTACCAAGAAAGCCCGTGACGGCGAGCTTGACAATATCATCGGACGTGACAGGGAGATATCGAGAGTCGAGCATATACTTTCCAGACGTCAGAAGAACAATCCCTGCCTGATAGGTGAACCCGGTGTAGGTAAGACAGCCATCGCTGAGGGCATCGCCCAGAAGATAGTTTCGGGTGATGTGCCTTTCCATCTGCGTGATAAGGAGATATATCTTCTCGACCTGACTTCACTGGTCGCAGGCACACAGTTCCGCGGACAGTTCGAGAGCCGCTGCAAGGGTCTTGTTGAGGAAGTCAAGGCAGAGGGCAACATCATTCTGTTCATCGATGAGGTGCATACTCTGGTAGGCACAGGCGATTCCGAGGGCAGCATGAATGCGGCAAATATCCTGAAGCCCAGCCTTTCAAGAGGTGAGATACAGGTCATCGGTGCAACTACTTTTTCGGAGTACCGCAAGTATATCGAAAAGGATTCCGCACTTGAAAGACGTTTTCAGCCCGTTACAGTAGGCGAGCCTACCGTTGAGGACACCGTAAGTGTTCTCGAGGGCATAAGCAAGTACTATGAGGAGTATCACAGGGTACACGTTTCAAAGGAGACCCTGAGAAAGTGCGCAATACTTTCCGAGAGATATATCAATGACAGATTCCTCCCCGATAAGGCTATCGACCTGCTGGACGAAGCCTGCGCCTGCACCAGTATTCGCACCCCCGAGATCGCTGACTATATAAGCGCAAAGGAAGAGCTGGAAAAGCACACAAATCTTATCGACACTTACGAGCAGAAAGACGAGCCCGATTTCGAGATAATCGCAAGAGAGAAGAGCGAGATAAGCCGTCTGCAAAAGCAGATTGAAGATTTGGAGCAGAAACTGGGTGAGGTATACGTTACCGACGAGGATATCTCCAAGGTCATCGAACTGTGGACGGGTATACCCGCCAACAAGATAGCTGAGAGCGAATTCGAGAAGATACGCAATCTTAAAGACGAGATGTCCAAGAGGGTCATCGGTCAGGACGAAGCTGTTGACAAGGTTGCCAAGGCTATCAAGAGGACCAGAGTTCAGCTTGATAAAAGACGCAGACCTGCATCTTTCATCTTCGTAGGACCCACAGGTGTCGGCAAGACCGAGCTTGTCAAGGTGCTGGGTGAATCCCTCTTTGATGCCACAGAACCCCTTATCAGGATAGATATGTCGGAGTATATGGAGAAGTACAGCGTATCCAAGCTCATCGGCTCACCTCCCGGATATGTTGGTTATGACGAGGCAGGTCAGCTGACTGAAAAGGTAAGGCGCAGACCTTACAGCGTAGTGCTTTTCGATGAGATAGAAAAGGCTCACCCCGATGTTATGAATATCCTCCTCCAGATACTGGACGAGGGCAAGATAAACGATTCACAGGGCAGAAGCGTATCCTTTGAGAACACTGTTATCGTTATGACCTCCAACGCAGGTGCCGCTGATAAGGACACAGGTGTGGGCTTCAACAAGACCGACACCGAGATAGCCGAAAACAAGGCTATGAAGGCTCTGAGAGAGTTCCTGAAACCCGAGTTCCTTGGTCGTGTGGACGAGATAGTAATGTTCAACGCACTGACAAAGGAGAACTACGAGAAGATAGCAGCTCTTATGCTGGACGAGATGAAGCAGCCGCTTTCGGAAAAGGCTATAAAGCTGGAGTATACCGACGAAGCGCTTAAACTCATCGCGGAGAAGAGCCACGGCAGAAAGCTGGGCGCAAGAGATATCCGCCGCGTGATAAGAGCAGAAGTCGAGGACAAGATAGCAGAAGTCATCGTCGAGAACGGCGAGGGCTGTATCGGTCTGGTAAAGGTCGGTGCAGACGGCGACAAGCTGACAGTCGAGACCGACAAGGACAGCAGTGTAAAGCTGGCTAAGAACGAAGAATAAATTAAATGTGAATTCCCCCGCGGGAAAGTATCCTGCGGGGGATATTTTATGTCTGAAACTAAGCAATAAGTCCGTTTGGTGATGTGGCGAAAAAATTTTCGAAAAACTAAAAATGTTTAAGGTAAATTTTAACCGGGGGTGTTATCATATATACAAGCTCAAAGATAGAAAGAGCAAAACAAAGCATTCAAGAGCTGATGATAATTTCACCCTCTCCTATAAATAGTTTTACCGCAGAATGGTCCACGATATGAGTCGTGGGCTATTTTGTTTATGTGGATATATACAGTTGGGGTGGGTGTGTATACAGTTCGGGGGTGGAATTTGGCGGCGATTAGTGCATATTGCTGAAATAAGTACGGTGAATTCGACGGCGGATTGTGCTGCTATACAAAGAAACTGCCTATGTGTTGACAAATCTGTGCAAACTGTGTATACTGTATACATACAGTTCAAACTTAGTGAACAGTGAATACAGTTTTATACGGACAGACAAAGAAAAAAGCGCGTACAAAACTGTGAACGAAAGACAGGACACAGCAAAACGGAAAAGACAGAAAAACACAGACAACAAAAGCGAGATAACAGAAAGGAGCGGTCGATATGACAAAGCTGAGAAAGATGTTCGAGAGCAAGCCGAAGAACAGAGAGTCCGAGGGCGCAGCATTTTTGGCGATAGGTTTGATGTGGCTGATGATGGACGGCATGATGCCTTTGGCTATAACATTTATGGCGATAGGCTTGGGTGATATCGCAAAGGGCAGGAAAGAGAAGAACAGATAATTCCCGCGGAAAGAAACAAAAAGACAGAACTTTAAAGGGAGACAGAAAAATGAAAAAGACAGAGAAGATACTTGATTCCATATGGAGCGTAATACTTGTAGATGCTATGATTGCTTTGGCGCTGTTTTCACAGGGTCGGACAGCCGCGGGTGTTATTTTCGCGGTGGGTGCGCTGATGATAACTTTTATAGCGGCGATATTTGGCAGAGATAAACAGAAAAACAGCTGAGAAAAATGACCTGCCCCGCGGGAGAGAGAAATATCCGCGGGACAGGGGTGAGAAATTCAGAGTAAAAAGCCATCAAACGAAAGATAGGAAACAGCAAAACGGAAAGAGGATAATATGAATATAGAAATAGATGCGCAGAGCCGTCTGACGATAACAGAACAGATAATCGGACAGATAGAAAGGCTCATTGCTGAGGGGGAACTGAAAGCGGGTGATGTGCTCCCCGCAGTAAAGGAAACGGCAGACAGATTACAGATAAGCCGAATGACGACTGCAAAAGCATATGCTCTGCTTTGCAAGAAAGGTCTTGCGGAGCAGACCGAGGGAAGATTTTTGATCAGGGTAAAAAAGTGATGCGGATATATCCGTGTATGACAGGGGTGAACTGATGAATATATTTATTGATAACAAGAGCGGTGCGCCGATTTATGACCAGATATTCAACCAGATAAAAAGTCAGATCATAAGCGGGGCACTGAAAGAGGACGAGGCTTTGCCCTCGATACGAAATCTCGCGAAGGATCTGAAGATAAGCGTGGTTACGACAAAGCGTGCTTACGATGAACTGGAGCGGGAGGGCTTTATATACACCATAGCCGCCAAGGGCTGTTTTGTTGCGCCCAAAAACGTTGAACTTATAAGAGAAGCCAATCTTAGAAAAATAGAAGAACTGATGGCTGAGATCGGAAAGCTGGCTGCTGGCTGCGGGCTTTCAAAGAAAGAACTTATTGAGATGTTTGAATACATCACTGAGGAGGAGTAACAAATGGAGAATGCAATAGAGATCAGGGGTCTTGTAAAGGAATACAAGGATTTTAAGCTGGACAGCGTAGATCTTACTCTACCCGGGGGATGCATACTGGGGCTGATAGGTGAGAACGGTGCAGGCAAATCCACGATGATAAAATGTCTGCTGGGTATAATACACAAGAACGAGGGTAGTATCACTATACTCGGCAGAGACGCCGACAAGGAACTTGCCGATATCAAGGAAGACGTGGGCGTTGTGCTTGACGATGTGGGAATACCCGATACTTTCAAATACAAGCAGATAAATGCGGTGATGAAGTGTACTTACAAAAACTGGGACGAAGCCGAGTTCGAGGGCTATATGGACAAGTTCGGACTGCCAAAGGACAAGAAGTTCAAGGAGTTCTCACGCGGCATGAAAATGAAGATGGGCATAGCAATAGCACTTTCACATAAGGCAAAACTTCTTGTTCTGGACGAAGCTACAAACGGTCTTGACCCTGTTATCAGGGACGAGGTAACTGACATCTTCTACGAGTTCACGAGAGATGAGGAACATTCGATACTGATATCCTCCCACATCGTCAGCGACCTTGAAAAGCTGTGCGACTACATATCCTTTATCCACAAGGGAAAAGTACTGCTGAACGAGGAGAAGGACGTTCTGCTTGAAGAATATGCGATACTCAGCTGTGCCGAAGAAGACCTGAAAGAACTTGACCCCGAGGCTATAAGGGGCAGAAAATCGGGTAAATACGGTGTGCAGGCACTGGTAAAGCGTGACGGAGTACCTGCGGGAATGAATCTCAGCCCTGTGACCATTGAGGAACTGTTCATATTCATGATAAAGGAGATAGCCTGATGAAAGGTCTGATGGTCAAGGATATGCTTTATATCCGCCAGAACCTGCGAGTGTTTTCCTTTGCGGTATTCATGGCAGTAATGTGTGCAGTTATAACAGCATCCAAGGGAAAGGTACCCGAGGGATTAGGTGTTGCGGCAGCGTTATTCCTGAACTCGCTTCCTATGCTGTTCATAGCAGACGACCAACGCACCGGATATGAAAAAACACTTGCATATTCACCTATATCAAAGGACGACATGGTGAAAGCCAGATATCTGATGATATTGGCAGTGGGTCTGGCAAGTTCCCTGATAGTATTACTGATAATCGGAATAGGTGCTTATATAGGTTCGGCACCCGTTGGTGAAGTGTTGGCTGAGACGATGATGTTTATGGTGACCATGCTGGTATTCCTGTCGCTGTGTCTGCCGCTGGTATACTACTTCAGAAAATCTAACGCAGTAATGGTGATATCCTTTGTAGTGAGCGTCGGGCTGAGTGTTGTTTCGTCGATACTGTTCAAAGATGGTATGGAAGAGAATATGGATATTTCATTGGGTACTGCGGCTGTTATGTTAATAGCGGCGCTGGTGATAACGGCGGTATCTTATATGATATCGGTTAGGATATTCAGAAAGACAGATATATGTTAGAAAAATGCAGAAGAGGGTGAAGACGATGAAAGGTCTTATAGTTAAGGAAACCTGCAGCATATACAGCTGCTGCAAGCTGTTTTTGGTGATACCAATTGTGTTCTATGGGGCACTTATGGCGGGGACTTTGTGGAAAGGTCAGGATATCGCAGGTTTCCCTGTGGGCATGATATTCATGATGATGGGTACAATCCCTGCATCGGTGGTAAATCAGGAAGTTCAGAGCAAGTGGCACCTCGGCGTGCTGACCATGCCTTACACCCGCACGCAGATAGTCAGCGCGAAGTACATAATCACGCTGATAATAACAGTGCTGACACTGGTAGTGACTGCGGGCGTTATGGTGATGTGTCTGGCATTTGGCAGAGGTATCAGCGCAAGCGGTCTCATGGATATAGTTAAGGTACTGTTCGGCGGGATAGGCATGGGACTTATGCCGACGATAGTGATGATGCCGACTAACTTCAAGTTCTACGGAACTGTGGGCGGTATAAGGGTCGCTATAAGCATACTGCTGGGCGGTTTCATCGGCGGTACCAACATGATGATGATGGAAATGATACAGAAAGACAAACTGTTCGGCAGCGGATTTATCTTCATGTGTTTATCGGTAGTATTGTTCTTTATATCTTGGGGAGTATCAATACTCCTGTTCAGGAAGAAGGATGCATGATATGGCAGAGAATAAGATAAAGGGGCTTTTTCTCACCGAATGGTACATGATGGGAAAAATGTTCGTAGCTATATGTGTGATGGTGCTGGCAAGTCTGGCGGGAAGCTTATTCATGACGGCTGACACAGGTGAAGCGGTTATCGGTTTTACATCGGTCACGGGTGGTATAGGCGTTATGATGTTATCATCATCCTTTTCCTATGACAGCTGGAAGGGCATAGGTTCATTCAAGAAGTCGATGCCGTATTCTGACAGCGAGGTAGTTCTGGCGAGATTTCTGCCCCCTGTTATCATAGCGGTGGTAGAAGTTGTATGCACCCCGATTCTGCTTGGTATCGGCGGGCTGATACACGGTTCTTTCAGCGAGGGCTTTGTGGGTCAGGCGGCATTCGTGACTGCTGTTAATCTTATCTACACGGCAGTGCCTGTGCTGATATTCTATCCGCTGTTTTTCAAGTTCAGCTATCAGAAAGTACAGATGGTATACGGTCTTGTTGCAACTGTTATCGTAATGAGTTCGATGATATTCTCGGTAACGGCGACTTCCGGAGTTAAGGAAAAATTTCCCGATAAGTTCTGGGTAAAACAGATGCCCATACCTGTATGCCTGTTAATAATCGCGGTGATCGCGGGGTTGTTCTTTGTGGCGTTTAAGGCTTCGGTGGCTGGGTATTCCAAGAGAGATGACTGATATATACGAGTATAATAAAAGACTGCTGTTGTCCGATAATTTGGACGGCAGCGGTCTTTTTTGTCAGGTGAGTTTTGAGCGCATATAGGTCAGGAGTTTTTTCTCACGACGTGAGACTTGTACCTGGGTCATGCCGAGTGCTTGGGCGGCTTTGGTCTGGGTCATGCCTTTGAAGTAGCGCAGGTCTATCAGCTTTCTGTCCTCGGGGGAAAGTTCGGCGAGGACTTGTATGAGGGCAAGTTTATCGGTGATATCCTCATCGGGCGGGTCAACGGGGAGGTCGGTCTGGGAGTCGCCGTCTTCATCGCCCATGGTAAGGCTTAGGGCGGGCTGAGAGGAATTAAGAGCGGCGATGATATCTTCGGAGTCGGCGTTCAGGAGTTCTGAAAGCTCGGAAACAGTGGGTTCTCTGCCGTTTTTGTGGGTGAAAGACTGGGTGGTGCGGGTTATTTTCAGGGAGAGTTCTTTCAGGCTTCGGGAGACTTTTACTGTGCCGCCGTCGCGGAAAAGGCGTTTTATCTCCCCGAGGATAACGGGCACGGCGTAGGTGGAGAACTTTACTCCGCGGCTGTCATCGAAGGCTTTTGAAGCTTTTACAAGCCCCATACAGCCTGCGCCGTAAAGGTCGTCGTACTCTATCCCTCTGCCGCGGAAACGGTTGGCGCAGAGGTGAACAAGACCGAGGTTGTCCTCGGGGAGGTAGCTTTCATCGCGGTTCATAGGCGTTTTTTACCCTGCACGGTACGTTCGAGGATAACGGTCGTGCCTTTGCCGGGCTTGCTTTTGACCTTTATCTTTTCCATGAAAGTTTCCATGATGGTAAAGCCGAGACCTGCGCGGTCGTCCTCGGGGGAAGTGGTGTAGAGGGGTGTCATAGCCTGTGCAACATCGGGTATGCCGCAGCCTTTGTCCTGAATCTTGATGCTGATGCGGGAATCCTTGAAGATGCGCACCTGCATCATGACATCACCCGGGGTATCGCGGTAGCCGTGGACGATGGCGTTGGTGACAGCTTCGGAAACGGCTGTTTTTATATCGGAGAGTTCGGATATGTTTGGGTCGAGGGCGGAGAGAAATCCGCTGACGGCAAGGCGGGCAAAGCGCTCGTTTTCCGATAGGGCGGGGAATGTGAGGGTCATTTCGTTAAGTGGTCTGAGGGGCGGTCTGCTCAATTTTCTCAGCCTCCTTTTCTTTGTAAAAATCTTCGGGGATAAGGTCGCGTGGGTCATCGGTGATGGGGGCAAGTCTGTCAACGCCTGCAAGGCGAAGAACTTTTTTTATGTAGGCAGGGGGGCGGGCGACGATGACATCGCCGCCGTTTTCGTTCATTATCCTGTATCTGCCCATGATAAGCCCTATGCCCGAACTATCCATGAAAGTTACGGACGAGAAGTCGATGATAAGGCGGCGGGGGCGTTTTTCGGCTAATTCACGGTCGATATCGGTGCGCATCAGTCTGGCGGTGTGGTGGTCGAGGTCGCCTGAAAGTTCGGCAATGGTCACTCCGCCTGTGGTCGAAATATTTATCAATTTAACTGTCCTCCTTTTTTTCAGCCGCGGGGGCTGTCGGTATTACCATGATAGCACGGCGGGGTCGGGAAAAATGTCAAAAGATGGAGTGTCACCCGATAGGAAATCGGCATAATATGACAGCGGAGGGGCTGAGAAGTCCCCCTGAAAGAAACGGAGGAGATGAAATGGAGAATACCGAGAAGGATATCCTGGAGAGGATATTTGACGATGAGGGCGGCACATTCGGGGCGATGCCGAGGAAACTCGCCCTTGCCATGGCGTATGTGCCTTTTCAGACCTGGGAGAAGCCTTATGAAGATGATACCGCCCTTTGCCGCGGCACGGCATTTCCCTGTCTTGACAAACCTTTCATAGGAGAGGAGGCTGTGAAGAATGCCCGTACTGAATGACAAGCAGAAGCTGATGCGCCGCATTCAGCAGAGTTGCTTTGCGCTGGCGGAAGCGAATCTTTATCTGGACAGTCACCCGACCTGCAAGATGGGGCTGGAATATTTCAGAAAGCACAAAGCTGAAAAAGAGGAACTGGAGAAAGAGTACAACGAGAAGTATGGTCCTCTGACAGCGGTGCAGTCGGAGGGGACTAAGAAGTGGGAATGGGTAGCGAAGCCTTTTCCATGGGAGAGAGGTGAGAACTGATGTGGATGTATGAGAAGAAATTGCAGTATCCTGTAAATATAAAAAATCCCGACCCTGCGCTGGCAAAGGTGATAATTTCTCAGCTGGGAGGTCCAGACGGAGAGTTAGGTGCATCGCTGAGGTATCTGAATCAGAGATATTCGGCACCCAGCAGGGAAGTTCAGGCGATGCTGACGGATATCGGCACGGAAGAACTGGCTCATATGGAGATGATAAGCGCTATCCTCTATCAGCTGACCCGCGGGCTTTCGATGAAGGAGATAAAGGAGAGCGGATTTGACACTTATTTTGTGGATCACACCACAGGCATATACCCTGTTGCGGCATCGGGAGTGCCTTTCTCGGCAGATTATTTCCAGAGCAAGGGCGACCCCATCACCGATCTGAATGAAGATATGGCGGCGGAGCAAAAAGCGCGAACGACCTATGATAATATCCTTCGGCTGACTGATGACCCTGATGTACGTGACCCGATAAAGTTCCTGCGTGAGAGGGAGATAGTTCATTATCAGCGGTTTGGGGAATGTTTGAGGATAGTGACGGATATGCTGGATAGTAAGAATTTTTATGCTTTTAATCCGGCGTTTGATAAAAAATAAAGGCAGAAGTACTGGTCGGGGTATGCCAAGGAAGCGAGCTTTGGGTCAAGCCTTTCGCGAAAGGCTTGCGGGATGTTTGCACAGTCAACTATGTTGACTGTTGGCAGAGCCCTCAATCACCAAGGAACAAAACCAAAATGTATAGCGAACTATAAAAGCGAAACGAACTTCCGACCACCAAAAAAGGCGTAGCAATAACAAAATTTAAGAGCGTGGACAATCAAACGTCCGCGCTCTTTCTATTGGCGTAAATATATTGCTGCGCCTGCCGTCAAACAGCGAAGCGTTTTTGACGGCTCGACCCGAACGAAGAGAGGGGCGACAAACCCGTAGTACGTCTATTAAATGCAGATACGGATTTAATTGACGTACTTGGGATATTCCGTTCTTATCATAGGTACTGCGGTATCAGGTCGCCCCTCGTTCCTCGGGTCGAGAAATCGGATTCGCTTCGCTGTTTGACGGCGGGCGCGGCAATTATTTTACGGACATAGTTTGAGCGTGTGCATTAGTTTTGCACACGCTCGATTTTTTGATTATTGCCGCGCCATGTTGGTCGGAAGTTTGCTGTGCTATTTATTGCTTAGTTGCCGCGTCGCTTTTGTGCCTTGACCGAGAGGCTCTGCCTCTCGTGCTCTCCGCAAGCCTTTCGCGAAAGGCTTGAGCCAAAGCTCTCCTCCTTGGCATTCTTATCCTCTGTACTGCTT
The DNA here is from genome assembly GCF_024692365.1 of Ruminococcus sp. Taxonomy (GTDB): domain Bacteria; phylum Bacillota; class Clostridia; order Oscillospirales; family Ruminococcaceae; genus Hominimerdicola. The sequence goes on from NZ_JAILMR010000023.1 coordinate 14,071, forward strand.
TATCCTTTGCTGTTTACGCTCGCGATTGAAATCTCGAAACATAATAAACGAAATTTCTTAATAACTATTGCATATTTTGTTGTGATGTGCTATAATGGTTTAAAGGTGCTTAAAGCAGACGGCGGTTAACCGACTGTCTGCTGTGCCTGAAAGTAAGAACAAAAAGACTAAAGAAATATGAGGTGACAAAAATGTCTGTTAATCCCGACCTTTTTATCCACGAATCCGACCGTACTGCGCTGAATGCCCTTAAAGCTATACCGGGCTTTACTGCGTTGCTGAAAGGGTTCATGAAGATATGGAACGAAAAGCAGTTCAAGCTGATGAATATGTCAACACTGGTGAGGATAAGCGAGAAGCAGATGCCCGAGTACTATGAGATGCTAAAGCCGATATGCAAGCGTCTTGGTATAAAGGTGCCCGAGCTTTTCATGACTACCGACCCTTATCCGAATGCCTATACTTCGGGCGAAAATGACCCTTTCATAGTAATGACCACAGGTCTGGTGGCTTCTCTGCCACATGAACTTATACCCTCGGTGCTGGCGCATGAGTGCGGACACATAGCTTGTCATCATGTGCTGTATTCCACCATGGGCAGAATGATACTCAACGGTTCGGCAGGTATCCTCGGGCTTTCGCCGATGATCACCGCACCTTTGCAGATGGCTTTCTACTACTGGATGAGGTGCAGTGAATTCTCGGCTGACAGGGCTGCGGCAGTCTGCGGAGGTTCAAGCAAAAGCGTTGTTGAAGTCTGCATGAGGCTGGCGGGCTGTGAAAAGGATTCTCCTGTACAGGCTAATCCCGAAGCTTTCCTTGAACAGGCTAAGGAATACCGCGATATGGTCAGCGGTTCAGCTTTCAACAAAACGCTGGAATTCATGATGTTCTCCACAAGAAGACACCCGCTGAATGCTGTACGTGCCTACGAGTGCAACGAATGGTGCAAGACCAATGAATTCAAGAGTATCATACAGTATCTCAATGAGGAAGAGGGCAGCGCTGTTCACGGTAATGTTCCGATGAACGAGAATTTAAATTCCTACATAAAGAAAGACGCGGCTGAAACTGCAAATACTTTGAAGGCTGCGGGATTCACAAATGTTACGATAGTGCGTTCAACCGAGGTCAGGTCGGGTATGCCTGTTAACGGCATAATCTCAATAACTGCCAACGGAAAGACGGATATCAAAAAGGGCGAATGGCTGCCTGCTGATACCGCATGGCTGATAACGGCTTATATGCCCCTTTCAGCCGATGAAGAAAAGGCTGCCCACCCGGGTGAGGCTTGCGTGCCTTATTCAAGCGTGGGTTACAGCGGCAGGGATTACCGCGTGGTTATAGATGAACTCAGGGCGCTGGGATTTACGAATATATCTGTCAGCGAACAGCCCGATATCAAGGTGAAGTTCCTTATCAGGGAATATAGTGTGGCGCATATCTCTATCGACCATGTTGACAGGTTCGACAAGAACACATGGTTCAAACTGAGTGCGCCTGTCTCCATAAGATATCATGTTATGGCACAGGGCTGATAATGGGAGGTTTTAATATGGGACTTTTTGATAACATAGGTGCGCCCGCACCGCAGAATACACAGCAGAGTTCGGGCAACAAAACAGTAGATGTGGTATTCGCTAAACTCCCCGATAATTTTGCGGAGTTCACAGCGCTTCCTCAGGCGGCGATGGATGATCCTTTCAAAACCGCGGCACTGACTGTGCTTGCTTTGTGTTTCTACCCGCAGGATAAGGACACTTGCATACAGATGCTGAATTTCCTGAAAGGACCTCAGCCACTGTCTACCTATGAACAGCAGTTCCTTGCAGACAGATTCAGAGATTCTGATTATGTTCCGCGGAGTTATTTTGTGGGGGCTGTACCTGCCAACGACTACAAACCCGCACAGCCTTACACTGTAAAGGTCAGCGAGAATCCCTATTCCTATCAGGACAGCGGATACGCTAAGCTGTACTTGCAGTCGGGCGGGGCTGACAGTCCTCGTCCCATACAGCTCAGACTGGCAAAGGACGGCAAGTGGTATCTGTGGGAACAGTTCCTGCTGGCGGGCATACGTCCGCCCGAGTCAACAAACCCCTGGGCGTGATGTTTTAAAGCAGGATACGGGCACTTCCATTGGGGGAGGTGCCTGTTTTAAGGTAGATGAACTTATCATCAAAATGGGGGAACGTCCTTGTTCGCGGGGGAGCGGGGACGGAAAAATATTTCGGTAAGGGGGACGTCGGATGTATTTTTTTGTGCTGGCTTTACAGTATATCAGTATATTTGGTCTGCTGTTTGAGAGCGCATATATATTCAGGAACTGGAAAAGCAGGATACACGGATATCTGCTGCTGAACTGTGCGGCTACGATGGTCAACAATGCTGGAATGCTGCAGGTAATGCTTTCTGACAATTATGATGAGGCGATGACCGCGCAGAAGCTTTCGTATGTGGGTACGGTATGGATACCCTTTTCACTGCTGATATTTCTGGTGGAATTATGCGGAGTGAGGACAAAGAAAAACACCATGCTGTTTCTGGGGGCATTCCATGCCCTGACCTATGTGGCGGTAATGACCAATGACTGGCATCATCTGTACTACCGCAATCTTGGATTTACAAAGGAAGGAGTACATCCGCACCTGACCTATGATCAGGGACCGTGGCATCATGTGTACACCATGTTTCTGATAAGCTATATAGTTTACGGTCTGCTGATACTTTTCATGACGATATATAAGGAGAAGAACAAGAAAAATCTGAAAAGGCTATGGTATATAGCGGCATCGATAGTGGTGGAGGTCATCTGCTACATAATTTATCTGACGGGAATGACCAATGGATACAATATAACCGTGCTGGGATATTCACTGAGTACGGTGATAATGTACATAGCGATATTCAAGTACGATCTGCTGGACACTTTGGAACTGACAAGGGAGTACGTTGTGGACAAACTGTCCGAGGGACTTATCGCGGTGGATACCGAGGGCAGGGTCAGGTATTTCAACGAACCTGCGAAAACGCTGTATCCTCAGCTGGTGGAAAAGCCCGATGAAACTCTGGATATCATCGAACAGGCGATAGAGGACGAAGATGTTATAACCATTGACGACCGTATATACACCCCCTGCATTGAAGAACTGGAATATGAGGGCGAGAATTTCGGAAGCCTTTACAGGCTGATAGATGATACTGAGCATTACAACTATATGGAGCATCTGCGGGAGCAGAGCCAGCTGGCTGACAAGGCAAACCGCGCAAAATCGGCGTTTCTTGCAAATATGTCCCATGAGATAAGAACGCCTATAAATGCTGTGCTCGGTATGGACGAGATGATACTGCGCGAAAGCAAGGAACGTCAGATAATAGGGTATGCGGAGGATATCAGGAATGCGGGCAGGACACTGCTTTCGCTGATAAACGACATACTGGATTTCTCAAAGGTCGAGCAGGGCAAGATGGAGCTGATACCGACACAGTACGAGCTGGGTTCGGCTATAAACGACCTTGTGAATATGGTACGTCCCAGAGCGGATAAAAAGGGTCTGCGGTTCGATGTGAGCGTGGACAGCGGTATACCGCATCTGCTGGTGGGTGATGAGATAAGAGTTAAGCAGTGCGCACTTAATCTGCTGACCAATGCGGTGAAGTACACCGAAAAGGGCAGTGTGCATTTTGAAGTAGGATATGAGAAAGCAGGCAAGGACAGCATAAAGCTGAGATTCACGGTAAGCGACACGGGAATGGGCATAAAGCAGGAGGACATGGACAGGCTGTTTTCGCCCTTTTCGCGAATCGAAGAGGGCAGGAACCGTTCCATTGAGGGAACGGGGCTGGGTATGAGCATAACAAGACAGCTTCTCGACCTGATGGACAGCAGGCTGGAAGTCAGCAGTGTTTACGGCGAGGGCTCGGTGTTCTCATTTGAGATAGTGCAGAAAGTCACGAAATGGCAGGCTATCGGGGATTTCTCAAAGAGATTCTCAAGTGTAGGCAAGGGAGTGCATATTTACAGAGAGCTTTTCCATGCGCCTACGGCGAGAGTGCTTGTGGTTGATGACAATGCCATGAACCTGACGGTGTTCAAGGGTCTGCTCAAAAAGACTATGGTGGGCATAGATACGGCTTCATCGGGTGCCGAAGCTCTGCGACTTGCGGCGCTGAATAACTATGATATCTACTTCATCGACCACATGATGCCCGATATGGACGGCATTGAAACTCTGAAAAAGCTCCGTGCCATGGAGGGCAGAGAAAACGCTTTATGCGTGGCACTGACTGCAAACGCGGTATCGGGTGCGCGTGAAACTTACATCGAAGCGGGGTTCAACGATTATCTTTCAAAGCCCGTTGACGGCGAACGTCTTGAGAAGATGATGGCGTGTATGCTGCCCGAGGAAAAGCTGGAAAAACAGGCTGTATCCGAGGGACGCAGGGTCAGCACTGCGCCAAAGATCCTGGTGGTGGACGACGATCAGGTCATCAGGACTACGGCGAAGAATATCCTGGATAATATCTTTGATGTTATCACCTGCGGTACAGGTGAGGAAGCGATAGCTCTGACAAAAAGCAAGATGCCCGATGCTGTGCTTCTGGATATCAGCCTTGCGGGAATGAATGGCTTTGAAGTTCTGGGCAGGCTGAAAGAAGACCCCGAGGTGCGGGATATACCTGTTATTTTCGTGACAGGCGAGGACAGCGCCGAAGCGGAAAGCACAGGATTCAAGAACGGCGCGGCAGATTATGTGAAGAAGCCGTTCTCACCCGAAGTGCTGATACAGAGAACGAAACGCGCAGTTGAACTCTATCAGCTGCAATCGGGACTGAAGAGCGAAGTTGACAGGCAGCAGATGAGGAGCGAAAGGCTCTCGCTGGAGATGATGATGGCTCTGGCGAAAACGGTTGACGCGAAGGATCATTATACCAACGGTCACTCGAACCGCGTGGCGATATACTCGGCTGAACTTGCGCGCAGAATGGGCAAGAGCGAAGCTGAACAGCAGCAGATATTCCGCATGGGACTTATGCACGATATCGGCAAGATAGGTGTCAGCGAGGATATACTTAACAAGACCTCACGGCTTACTGACGAGGAGTTCATGCAGATAAAGCGGCACACTGTTATTGGCAGTGAGATACTTTCTTCAATAACCGAAATGCCGGGGCTTGCCACAGGTGCAAGGTCGCATCACGAGAAATACGACGGCAGCGGTTATCCCGACGGACTGAAAGGCAGGGATATCCCCGAAGCGGCGCGTATTATCTGTGCGGCTGACTGCTATGATGCCATGACTTCGACAAGAACGTACTCAAAGCCCATGGAACAGCAGAAAGTCAGAAACGAGTTCATAAGGTGCAGCGGAACGCAGTTCGACCCTGATGTTGCGGCGGCAATGATACAGATGATAGACGACGATGCCGACTACATCATGAACGAGCAGGGATTCACCAACGAGATATGGCAGGGCAGTGCTAAGATAGAAGAACTAGCCGCAGGGGAAAATACTCTGGCGGACAAAGGCTTTAACGGCATTGAGGGTCTGGACGCGGATATCGGCATCGAGCACTGCGGCGGCGAGGAAAATTACAGGCTGACGCTGGAAGCTTTTGCGGATACGGCTGAGGACTACGACAAGAGCATAAGGCAATTCGTGGCGGAGGAGGACAGGAACAACGCCATGATAAAGCTGCATTCCCTGAAAGGTGCAGCACGGACGATCGGTGCTGAGAATCTTGGCGAGATGGCTTATGCAGGCGAGGTGTACTACCGCGGCAATTCGGAGGAAGTTCCCGATATTGAGGGAACACTTGCGGAGTTGGCGAGGATAACGGAGGCTGTTAAGAAAAGGCTAAGGCAAAAATGATGGCATCTGGCTGTTGGATGAACTGCCAAGGAAACAAAGCGCGCGGTCAAGCCTCGCGCTAGCAGGCTTGCGGGAGCGCGAGGGCAGAGCCCTCGCATCAGGGCGCAAAAGTGACGCGGCTATTAATCTATAAAAGCAAGACGATTTACCGACCTGTCCCAAAAGGCGCGGCAATAATCAGAAAATCGAGCGTATGCAGAACCTATGCATACGCTCTTTCTATGTCCGTATAGTGATTGCCGCGCCGAAATCAACGGCGGTAGCTCGTTGATTTCTTGACCCGAGGAACGAGGGGCGAAAAAAGCATACTATCGATAACAGAAAATACCTGATAATCCCAACAACACCAAATCGATCACAACATTAAAATGCCCAGAAGCAATTTAAAATGCTTCTGGGCAAAACTTTTATACATGATTAAATGCTTCTGTATGTTCGGGTTCCTCTTCTCTGGCTTTGGCAGCTTCTTCCTGTTCGTGCTTTACGTGGTTTGAGGAAAGCACGGTTATCAGGGCGAAAATCATGAAGCCTGTTGAAAGTGCGAAGGGGAATTGTATCAGCGTATGCTGAGGTATAAGGAAAGGCAGCAGTCCTACTGCGCCGCATGGTGCGAAGTAGAATTCGGTCTTTGAAACTGCGACCATCACTGTGAAGCTGGTGATAGCTGCTGCGAAAGCGAGTGGGAGACCTGCGATCTCGCTGAGAAGTAATCTTGATGAGCAGCCGAGGAATGCGCTCATTGCTATCATTACGGTGGCTGTCGTGATATTCTTTTTGATGTGCGAAGCAGGCGCTGTCATCTCGGCAAAGGCAACTATCAGCGGCGGTGCGATGAAGAATGGTCTGCCAAGTGCTATCGGCAGTATGCACATTACGCTCACGATTATTATCTGTGCCAGACGAAGCCTGATAAGTGGTTTTGTTGGCTCGATGGGAACATAATGGTATTTACTTAGCACTCCTGTTTCTTCAAGGATATGCTGGGTCAGAAGTATCAACCCTGTTGTAATGACCACAGACAGCGGATAAGCAAGGGTCTGTGTGAAGTTCATTATCGGTAGAATGCAGGCAGATATGGCAGGCAGGAAATTCGTCTGCGACATAGTGATGAGTATCATCACCGCTGTAAGCCCGATGGGTATTTTAAAATACATCGAAAAGGGCACGAACCTGACCACAGCCATGCCAAGCAGTGCTGAGGCTGTTACCGTTAGAAACAGCCGAAGTTTGCTGGTGTTCCATATCTGTACGGGTGCTGCCAGCATACCGATGGCGATAGCGGCTATCTCGGGAAAGATGATTTCAGGTTTGCCCGTCTTTTCAGATATTGCTACCATCAGTACTGAAATTACTGAGGATATCAATATCGGTATTATTTTTTTCTTATCGGTCATTTGTTCACCTCATACTATCCCTAATATACGGGATTATAAAAAGTATATCATATTGCGGGGGTTTTTTAATTAAGATTTTTTGAACTTATTAGCGGATAATTTTTGATAGGTCTTATTTTTGAGGTGTTTTTAGGTCTTCTTTTGTGTGAATTGCAGGATATGTTGATTATATTAAATAATTGACATTCACATTGATTTATGTTATATTCAAATTAAGGTCAATTAAGTGCCTAAAATGGAACTTTACGCTGCGTAAGACAAAAAAATCACAGACAGGATATCGCGATAATGAAAAAAATTTAATGTGTAAATATCTGTTATGAAGCGGCGTGATAGTCGGTAAACAAAAATACCGTCTGTACAAATGCGTACAGACGGTATTGACATTTTATTCGATAAAGGACTTCATGCCCTGTTCTCTTCTCCACTCAAGGAATTCTTCGTAGGTGCCTGCACGGTCGATGCAGCCGTCGGGAGTAATCTCGATGATACGGTTTGCGACGGTCTGAACTATTTCGTGGTCGTGGCTGGCGAAGATAACTACGCCCTTGAAATCACGCAGAGCATTGTTTACTGCGGTGATGGATTCGAGGTCGAGGTGGTTGGTGGGACGGTCGAGGAGTATAACGTTGGAGCCGAAAAGCATCATTCGGCTGAACATACATCTTACCTTTTCACCACCTGAGAGAACCTCAACGGGCTTGTATATCTCGTCGCCCGAGAACAGCATACGTCCCAGAAATCCGCGGAGGAATGTGTCTGTTACCTCGGAGGTGGAGTAGGGGCGGAGCCAGTCAACTATGCTTTCGGTGTGGCCGTTGAAATACTCAGAGTTGTCAACGGGGAAGTATGAACGTGAAGTTGAAACACCCCACTTGATGGTTCCCTCATCGGGCTCGGTTTCCTCAGCGAGTATCTTGAAGAGGGCGGTTATTGCCTGCTCGCTTTCGCCTATAAATGCCACCTTATCGGTGCGGGAGAGAGTGAAGCTGACATTGTTGAGAAGCTTTACGCCGTCAACTGTCTTGGAGACATTATTGACTTTCAGTATATCCTTGCCCAGCTCACGGTCGATGTTGAAGCCGATGAACGGGTATTTTCTCGATGATGCGGGCATTTCCTCAACGGACAGCTTATCCAGAAGTTTACGTCTTGCGGTAGCCTGACGGGACTTGGACTTGTTAGCGGAGAATCGGTTGATGAACTCCTGGAGTTCCTTGATCTTTTCCTCGGCTTTCTTGTTCTGGTTTTTGATAAGTCTCTGCATCAGCTGTGAGGACTCGTACCAGAATTCGTAGTTGCCCACGTACATCTTTATCTTGGTGTAGTCGATATCAACTATATGTGTGCAGACATTGTTGAGGAAGTGTCTGTCATGGCTGACAACGAGTACAGTACCGAAATAATCAGCAAGGAAATCTTCAAGCCAGCGGATAGCATCGATATCCAGATGGTTTGTAGGCTCGTCCAGCATGATGATATCGGGGTTGCCGAAAAGTGCCTGTGCCAGCAGTACCTTGACCTTTTCATTACCCGAAAGTCCAGCCATCTGCTGATAAAGAAGATCTTCGGAAAGACCCAGACCCTGTATCAGCTTGGAAGCGTCGGATTCAGCTTCCCAGCCGTTGAGTTCGGCAAATTCGCTTTCCAGCTGACCTGCGCGGTCGCCGTCTTCTTCGGAAAAATCTTCCTTGGCATAGAGTGCGTCTTTTTCCTGCATGATATCATAAAGGCGCTTGTTGCCCATGATTACGGTATCAAGAACGGTGTACTCATCAAATGCGAAATGGTCCTGCTTCAGCACGGAAAGGCGCTCGCCCTTGGTGATGGCTACCTCACCTGTTGTGGGTTCCAGTTCACCGTTGAGTATGCGCAGGAAAGTAGATTTGCCCGCGCCGTTAGCGCCGATTATGCCGTAGCAGTTGCCGTTTGTGAATTTAAGGTCAACATCCTTAAAAAGCAGCTGTCCTCCAAAGGACAGGCTGACGTTTGAAACTGTTATCATTTTACTTTACTCCTTAACATAATATACTTTACTTACTTTTATAATACAGCGAAATTTCACGCTGTTATCCTTCGGTCTTTACCTCGTTCCAGCGGTAGGTGATATCCTTTGCTCTGATGAATATCTGACAGTCCATAGTTCGTGGTACTTCCCCTTTCGGGTACCACAGCACGCAGTCATAGAAGAATTTTTCATAGCCGCTGTATTCATCGAGAAATTCAAGCTGTGCGCCGTTATTCAGCAGTTCGGTGAATTTATCCACAGGTATGGAAGTTCTTATCGCCCTGCTTTCCTCGCTGTCCTCATCGGTATCAAGATACTCGAACACATATATGCTGATGTTCCAGTCGGGTTTGTCGGATGGAGTTGTGAAGCTGACTTCCGACCTGCCTGTGTACTGGTTCAGCATTGTGCCGCCGCAGATATAGTAGCCGTCCTCAAACTCGAAAGTCAGACTATGGTCGCCGATGGCAAGTTTGGTGGCAAGGCAGTCATGAAGAGAGAAATGGTTCATATCATTGTCCGAATATTTGTACATTTACATTCCTCCTGTCATTCTGTCGGAAGTATCATCTCATGGGGCGTACCCACAAAGCCGAACTTCTCATAGAGAGGTCTGCCCGTATCCGTGGCTTCAAGAGAGATGAAATCAACACCCTTTGATTTAGCGTCCTCAACAAGCAGGGACAGAGTTTTATAGGCTATGCCCTGTCTGCGGTATCTGGGGTCGGTATACATATTCATGATATAGGCTTTTCTGCCTGTGGGGACATCGCAGGTGGGCATTACCCTGTAATAGCTTACTCCTCCTGCGGCGATGATATCATCACCGTCATAAACAAGATAGGCTGTGTGGGTGCCGTCTGCAAGGGACTGTTTGTAATAATCCCGGGACTGCTGTTCTATCAGTGACATATCAGTATCCTCGGGAAGTTTGTTCGCCGCTATCAGAACTTTTATCCTTGATGAAACAAGCATATCAAGATCAGAAAGGTCAGCGCGTTTGAATTCTATCGCCACAGGCACACACCTCCGCATTATATGATACTTTAAAATTATAACATTTTACGTAAGCTTTGTAAATCGGCAAATCATACGGAAAAAACTCAAATCTGAATAAAGCTGTTGACTGTTTGGGAAAAATAGGTTATAATATATCTGAATAGATACTGACCCTTTGACGCTGATCGTTGGGAGAAAATATGCTGAGAGAAGAACTTGACGGGATAGTTGAAAGATATGATCTGGTGAAGCGGACTTTTGACAGTTTCTGGATATGCTTTGAGAACTATCTGACGGACGACATCACAAGAGAAGAAAGCAGAGAGTATGGTCTGACGGACAAAAATCAGGTAGAGGTCAGGCTGTATGGGTATTCCTTTGTGGTATCAAAAAAGTTCAGCCGTGATTTCATCAAGGTGGATCTTGATGTTTACAAAAAGGACAGCAATCCTGAATTTGCTGAGTACTCATGCATATACAGCCTTGATGGTGAGTGCGAGGACGACTATTTCGTTATCACCTGACAGGGTCGGTACAAATGAAGAAATAAGAACGAGATGATGTAAAGAAAGCAGAGGTAACAGCTATGCCATTCACACCTAATGCACCGCAGTTTTTGTTTGAAAACTACACCCGCAACGACAAGGAATGGTTCAAGGCGAACAAGGAAACTTACGAAAAGGAAGTTCTTGTTCCCATGCGGGAGATGATAGAATATCTTACGCCGCTGATGGGGCGTATCGACAGCAAGATAATTTGCTCGCCGAAAAAGGTCAGCCGTATTTACAGGGACGTCAGGCTTATAAGGGACGGTATGTTTTTCAGGAAAAGCATATGGTTCTCACTTATGCGCCCGAAGGAAAGGTTTGTCAGCAAGCCCGAGTTCTTCTTCTGGATAAGTCCCGATGATCTGGGCTGGGGCTGTGGATATTACAACATACCCTCTCCTGTTGTTGAGAAAGTTCGTATGTACATACTCAACCGCGACAAGGCGGCTGTGAAGGCAATCGACGCTTATGAGAGTCAGGACAGCCTTGTGCTTGACGGCGCAGCCTACAAGCGTGACAGATATCCCAATGAACCCGTTAGATACAAGAACTGGCTGAACAGAAGAAATCCTGTGGTGCTTCATTCAAGCGATGACCCCGAACTGTTTTTCGGGGATAAGCTTTGCGAAAGGGTGGCGGCAGACTTCGAGAAGATAGCACCCGTGTACGAACTTTTCATAAAGGCAGAGGATGCTGTGGCAGCGGAATCGACTTAAAACGAGGTGAGAAGATGGTCTTATATTTCAGCGGAACGGGCAACACCCGTTATGCGGCAGAGGTGATAGGTGAACTTCTGCACAATGAAGTCAAGGATATGAGAGAATTGATAAAGACGGGCGTTAAGACGAAGTTCTATTCAAAAGCGCCCTACATCATCTGTGCCCCTATATATGCATGGAGATTCCCGCCGCTGGTTGAGGGCTTTCTGGAGCGTTCCGATTTCTGGGGCAGTGACAAGGTATACTTTGTGGCGACCTGTGAATCTCAGACAGGTGACGCGGCAAGGTATCTCAAAAAGATATGCGAGAAAAAGGGCATGACCTTTATGGGATTTGCGGGCGTGCCAATGCCCGAGAACTATATCATCATGTACAAGCCCCCGAAAGAGGATGAGCAGAAGCACATTTTCAGGATGGCAAACAGTGAACTTGTGAGTATAGTCAACACTATCAGCCGAGGAGAAGTGCTGAAAGATGATCTGGATATGAAGCTGCTGAAACCTCTGACGAAGCTGGTAAATCCATGGTTTTTCGGGGCTTGCGTTTCAAGCAAAAAATTCCGCACCACGGATAAATGCACAGGCTGCGGAAAATGTGTTGAAGCCTGTCCTTACGGCAGCATAAGTTTAGTTAACGGCAGACCCGTATGGGGCGAAAAATGTATGCACTGTATGTCATGCATTTGCGGCTGTCCCTCGGAGGCTATCGAGTACGGCAGATGGACAGTCGGAAAAGAACGTTATTACTGCCGCAAAAAGCCTAATATCACTTGGAGGTACAAATAATAAATGGATATGAACGATATGAAGTTCAGCTGGCAGTATTCCCCCGAACACAAATTCGAGTTCAAACCGAGACTTGCAAGGGGCGAACGTTCAGTGGGCGGCGGACTATGGTTCGTGGCACTGATACCGCTGGTCGGTATAATTCTGGAAAGCTTCGCGGTGGATAAATATTCTGGTGCGGTGCTTTGGCTGACAGTTATTGTATTGTTATTTTTCGGCTGCTGGGCTGACCTCAAACACGCCGACGACCTCGATGAAATGACGAAGGCAAACCTTTCAAAGGTTGTGATGATACCTCCGCTGTACCTGTACCGCAGGGATAAACTTCGCGGTGTCGGCACAACTAAGAGTATCGTTCTGGTGATACTTATCGCGGCGGCAATCTTCTCAAACGGTTTTGTTCAGGGTCTGACAGTGAATGAGAAAAGCGTTAAGGAAAGACTGGAAAACACCCCTGTATCGGTGCTGGGCTATAATACTTCCGACGATGAAAAGACCGTGGGACACATGATGGAAAGCTGGTTCGATAAAAGTGCTTACGAATGTGAGTGTACACATTCGGGTGATATTTACGAACTGGTTTACAGTGGCAAGCATGAGGGCAAGTCCGCAGAGGTCACAGTAAATGTTGAACATGACGGCTTTGTTTTCAAGAAGATCAAAGCTGAGGGCGTAAAGCTTGACGGCGTAGAACTTGAAGATGATGAACTGAAAGATACCAAGAAAAAGATATTCCTCGGAGATGAAGCGGAGGAGGAAGAAACCGAGTCCGCCAATGAAGAGTCGGCAGAGGAATCAGAAGAATAAGTGTACGAAAATTTACCCCTGTGTAGAGAACATCTGCACAGGGGTAGTTTTATTATAGTCGTTTCTTTCCTAAGTAATAATTTGTAAAATACTTGCTAAATACTATTTATTAAGCTGTTCGATAACAGGTATCACGTGGGCGAGAGTTTCACAGCAGGCAAACATCAGCGCGGAAGTGTCTTCATCGGGCTGAGAAAGGTCGGGGACGAAAACAGGCACACAACCTGCGGATTTTGCAGAACGGATACCGTTGGGAGAATCTTCAAGAGCGATACATTCAGCAGGGGGAAGACCCAGTTCTGCGGAAGCTGTTATGTAGATATCGGGGTCGGGCTTGGAACTTTTCACCATATTCCCGCATACGACTTTGTCAAAATGGTGGTACACACCGATGGATTCAAGATACAGCTTGGTGCGGACATTGTCGGTGGCAGTAGCCACTGCAAGGCGAAGACCGTTGTCCTTGCCGTAAGCGATGAGTTCATCGAGTCCTGGCTTTTTTTCTATGCCGTTTTTTTCGATATATGCATTCATCAGTTCAATGCGTTTAAGGCGGACTTTAGCGTAATCAAAATCGGGGCTTATCTCCTTTTGCAGTTTGGGACCTGCGTATTTCCCCGCAAGGGAGCGAATGCCGAGAACGTGTTCCTGCTTCATTTCCCAGCCATAGAAAGCGGCGGCTTCACGCCAGAAGCGTGTGAGCAGTTTTTCGGTATCCACCATAAGTCCGTCCATATCGAATATCAGTCCGTTGATCATTTTAGCTACCTCACTTTTGTGGAAGAATTTTTTCTCCTTTGATTTTAGCATATTGAGGGGAAGAAGTCAAGGGTGAGCAGAAAAAGTGAGATAGAATGCCAAGGAGAAAAAGCGCGCGGTCAAGCCTCGCGCTAGCAGGCTTGCGGAGAGCTCGAGAGGCAGAGCCTCTCGGTCAAGGCACAAATGCGACGTGGCAACAAAAAAAGCAATAGCAGACTATCTCCCGACCACAGGCGCGGCAATAACAAAATATAAGAGCGTGGACAATCAAACGTCCACGCTCTATCTGCGTATATTTATTGCTGCGCCCGCCGTCAAACAGCGAAGCGCCTTTGAAGGCTCGACCCGTCAGGGGCGACACTGTCAACCGCAGTCCGTCGAAAGTATCATCTGGCAGAATTGAGCCGCGTTTTCTCACAGTTTATCATACCACTTGAAACGACCGCGTCATGAACTTTGACGTGTAAATAGATAAGCAGAACGAACTGATATATCAGTAAAGGTGCTATGTACCATGCAAAAACTGCAGCCAAGATATCGTTTAAAAAACCGAGAACAATGATCGATCCAATGACATATACGACGAACTGACCCAATAATCCGAGAAATGCCTGTATATACCAAACGACGATCCATTTCATCGAAAACTGACTTACTGCACATTTAAGTCTTTCAGTAAACAGTTTTTTTGAGATCACCGTGATCGCAAAACCACTTATCAAAGCGCCCAGCAGGTAAAATATAGGGCTGACACCGAATTTAAATGCAAAATACTCATAGCCTGTGTCAGCTTTCTTGTTCAGAAATAGGAATTCAATCGCTGATATTGCAAATAATGCTGCCCAGTTTGCTATCCAGAAAATTGCTGTAAATAAGATGTTATTTGATAAAGATTCTTTTTTCATATTGTTCATCCTCTCTGTGTCAGTATTTATACTGCTGTAACATATTAACACTCAAAAGTAATGATATTGTGAAAAATTGGCAGATTGTTTGTGATAAGTTTTCGCAATTGTTGTGTGTGAGTATAGGAGAAAACCATTTTAAAGTGAAGTCATATATAACGAAAATAATTATGCAATTTAAATTATAAATTACTTAACTCTTTACATTTGTTCGATGATATGATATAATTATCACAGCACAATCATCACCAAACAGCGCATAAGGGGGCTTATCACGATATGGAACAGGGACTTAAAATACTGCTGGTTTGTATTACTAAT
The DNA here is from genome assembly GCF_024692365.1 of Ruminococcus sp. Lineage (GTDB taxonomy): Bacteria > Bacillota > Clostridia > Oscillospirales > Ruminococcaceae > Hominimerdicola. Next base: position 29,189 of record NZ_JAILMR010000023.1, read on the forward strand.
AAAAATTACGGAGATACTATCATCGCCGATTGTACAGAGTATCTTCTTCACAAAGCCCTGGGCAGGGCTGATAAAAGCTGTAAGGTGCTGAGATACAGCATTATGAGCTGTGACCTGTGGCAGATAAGGTATGCTGACGCTGTGATTTTCGCGGGGGGAGGGCTTATCAAATATGAGCACGAGGATTTCTGCGAGCGTATATCGGAGATAGTTGAAGAAGCCGAAAAGTTCCGCGTGCCTGTGTTCCTGAATGCCATGGGCGTTGAGGGTTATGACGAGAATAACGAACGCTGTCAGCGGCTGAAACGTGCTTTGAATTCGGAGACTGTAAAGGCTGTCACCATCAGGGACGACTACGACTTGTTCAAAAATGAGTACGCTGCCCGAAAAGGACTGAGGGTCAAGCCTGTGTTCGATACTGCTGTGTGGGCGGATAAGGTCTACCGTGAAGTGCCCGAGAAAAGTGATGTCATCGGGCTGAATATGGCTCGCGGCGATATTTTTGCGGATTACGGTTCTGCCGATATCGACGAGGAATATATGCTGAAATTCTGGAAAGACCTTACGGATAAACTCACGAAGCGCGGTTTGAAGTGGAAGATATTCACAAACGGTTTTGACAGCGATGAGAAGTTCGCGGTGAAACTGAATGAGATGCTGGGCGGTGAGAAACTTCCGCAGGTTGGGTCTCCGAGACAGTTGGTGAGATATTTGTGCGGCTTTAAAGCGGTGGTCGCTGTTAGGATGCACGCCTGCATAACTTCCTGTGCGCTGGGTCTGCCCTGCGTGGGACTTGTATGGAATGACAAGCTCAGAATGTGGGGAGAGAAGATAGGTACTCCCGAAAGATATATCGAGCCTGAAGAACTCAATGCGGACAAAGTTCTGCTGATGCTGGACAGGGCGATGTTCGAGGGCGGAAAGTCAGTTGGGGTTGTCGGCAAACAGCTGGCTCCCTTTGAACTGAAAAGATTTTTGTGGAAAGAATGCAAGCACCGCGGCGCAAAGTATGAGGGTAAGCTGGCGGACAAGATAATGGAAGTCGGGCTTGGTGGAGTACAGCACAAGTACAAGGCGCTGAACAATCTCAGCGAGATGAAGCGCAGGCTGGAGAGAGGCTGTACTGTCTTTGAGGCTGATGTACGGCTGACTTCCGACCTGAAAGCTGTTTGTGTGAACAGCTGGTCGGAGAAGACCCTGAAAATGCTGGGCATTGAGTACAACGAGAACAGCCGTCTTGGTATACCCGAGAAGGATTTTCTTTCGGCGAGGTACGATGGAAAGTACAAGACCTGCAGTTTTGAACAAGTGGCAAAGGAGTTTGCTGTGCGCAGCAATGCGCGGCTGATGATAGATATCGGCATACCGCCCAAAGAACAGCATGAGGCTTTGTTGAAAGAAACGGCGAAGATACTGAAAGCGACTGGGCTGGGGAAAAAGCGCACTATGATACGTGTTCAGCGGGAGAAGGACATAAAGCTCTGGCAGACGCTGGAATGCGACTGCACGATAGTGTACTTTCTGAAAGATTCAGCTGACCCTGTCGAGCGTGAAGAGTACAGGAACAAGGCGTTAAAGGTATGCAAGAAATACGGGATAGACACTATCTCGATGGTGGCGCAGACCTACACCGCTGAAACGGCTGAACTTCTGAAAAGTAAAAATCTGAAACCTGTGATACTCAGCTGTGACCAAGTCGGGGACGCTGTTGAAATGATAGAGCGTGGAGCCTACCTTGTGGGCAGCAATTTCTATTCTGCGAGGTACATAAAAGACCTTACAACATGATATCCAAAACAAAAAGCCATAGCACGCATTTGTGCTATGGCTTAGTTTATTGCTTATCAGAGATTGTTGAGCATCTCGGTGAGATTTGCTACAAGGGCTTTTGCCTTTACCTCTTTTTCGCGTATCTCGTTAACTACCTTTTCAGGTGCCTTGGACATGAACTTTTCGTTGTTCAGCTTGCTGTTAACGAAGTCCAGTTCCTTGTTTGCCTTTTCGAGTTCCTTGGTGATACGTGCCTTTTCAGCTTCGATATCAACAAGCTCTCTGAGAGGCAGGAGCAGTTTTGCATCGGCGGTAGCAACTGTTACCATACCGCTTGCATCAGCAGGCTCATTGGCGGTAACTGTTACCTCGGAAGCGCTTGCCAGTCTCTTCAGGAAGTCAGCAGCTTCGGCATAGTCAGCGGTATTTGCTGTAACTATGGTGATGTGCGCCTTTCTGGAGTTGGGAACGTTGTGACCCGAACGGCACTCACGTACAGCGCGTACAGCTTCCATAATCTTTTCCATTCTTGCTTCGTCAGCAGGGAAGTCAAGCTCAGCCTTGAACTCGGGCCAGCTCTGCATCATCAGGTAACCTTCCTCGTGGGGCAGTGCCTGATAGATTTCCTCGGTGATGAAAGGCATGAATGGGTGGAGCATTTTCAGTATATCTGTCAGTACATAAGCAAGAACGTTCTCTACATTCTTCTTAGCCTGTGCGTCCTCACCATTGAAACGGTTCTTAGCCAGCTCGATGTACCAGTCACAGAAGCTGTTCCAGATGAAGTCGTAAACCTTCTGTGCAGCAACGCCCATCTCGAAGTGTTCGAGGTTGTAGGTAACTTCCTTTATCACCTTGTTCAGGCTGGAGAGTATCCACTTATCTTCAAGGGTCAGCTCCTTGGGAAGCTCGATCTTGTCGATGGTCATATTCATCAGCAGGAATCTGGAAGCGTTCCATATCTTGTTGGTGAAGTTTCTCATGGCAACGATCTTTTCTTCGCTGTAACGCATATCGTTTCCGGGAGAAGATCCCTGTACCAGCATGAATCTCAGAGCGTCAGCGCCGTACTGGTCGATTACCTCCAGAGGGTCGATGCCGTTGCCGAGGGACTTGGACATCTTTCTGCCCTGGGAATCTCTTACTATACCGTGGATAAGTACGGTATCAAAGGGTGCCTTGCCTGTATATGCAAGACTGGAGAATATCATTCTGCTTACCCAGAAGCCGATGATATCATAGCCTGTTACCAGTGTGCTTGTGGGGTAGAAGTAGTTGAAATCGTCAGACTGCTTATCTGGCCAGCCCAGTATGGAGAAAGGCCAGAGTGCAGATGAGAACCATGTATCCAGTGAGTCCTCGTCCTGAGTGAGGTTGGTGCTGCCGCACTTTTTACACTTGCAGGGAGCTTCCTTGGCTACGTTGATCTCGCCGCAGTCAGCGCAGTACCATGCGGGGATACGGTGACCCCACCACAGCTGACGGGAAATGCACCAGTCTCTTGTATTATTCATCCAGTTGAGGTAAGTCTTGGTGAATCTTTCGGGAACGAACTTGATCTTGCCTTCCTCAACTGCCTTTATAGCAGGTTCAGCCAGAGGCTTCATTTTAACGAACCACTGCTTGGATATCATAGGCTCGATGGTGGAGTGGCAGCGGTAGCAGGTGCCTACATCGTGCTTCAGGGGTTCAACTTCTTTCAGCAGACCCAGTGCTTCGAGGTCGGAAACGATGACCTTTCTTGCTTCAACTGTGGTCATGCCTGCGTACTTGCCGCAGTCAAGAACTTCGGGCTCGCCCTCAGCCATCAGACCGCTTGCTTTCAGCTCTTCGTAAGCTGCCTTGTCCTCAGCGCCTGTCATATGGCCGTCATAGGTGAAACATCTTACGCTGGGCAGGTTATGTCTCTGACCAACTTCAAAGTCGTTGGGGTCGTGGGCGGGAGTTATCTTAACTACGCCTGTACCCTTTTCCATATCAGCGTGCTCGTCGCAAACTATGGGTATCTCCTTGTCAAGCAGGGGGAGAATTACGTGACAGCCGTGGAGGTGCTTGTATCTGGGGTCTTCCTCATTGATGGCAACTGCGGTATCGCCCAGCATAGTTTCGGGACGGGTGGTAGCTATCTCAAGGAACTCGCCTGTCTCTTTTACCTTATAGAGTATATGCCAGAAATTGCCGTCCTTGTTGTCGTACTCTACTTCGGCATCGGATATAGAAGTCTGGCATTTGGGGCACCAGTTTACCATACGGTTTCCGCGGTAGATAAGACCCTCTTCGTAAAGCTTTACAAATACTTCCAGTACAGCCTTTGAGCACTGGTCGTCCATAGTGAAATGCTCTCTCTCCCAGTCGCAGGAAGTCCCGAGAGTTCTCAGCTGTTCAACGATACGTCCGCCGAACTTCTCTTTCCAAGCCCATGCTCTCTCCATGAACTTGTCACGTCCGAGGTCAGCCTTTGTGATACCCTCCTGACGCATAGCCTCAACTATCTTGGCTTCGGTTGCGATAGCTGCGTGGTCGGTGCCGGGTATCCACAGTGCTGCATAGCCCTGCATTCTCTTGAAACGGGTGAGTATATCCTGCATGGTGTTGTCAACAGCGTGACCCATATGCAGCTGACCTGTTACGTTCGGGGGCGGCATAGCTATGGAATAGGGCTTTTTCTTGGGGTCGGCAACGCCGCGGAAACAGCCTGCTTCCTCCCATGCCTTATATGTACGGCTCTCAACTTCGCGAGGGTCGTAGGTCTTTGATAATTCTTTCATTTTGACTTATCCTTTCAAAATCCATACCCCGCCTCCGCCTTGCGGAAACGGGGGTATGACAGTATAATTACTTTTTAAGTGCAACAGTTACCTTTCTGCCGTCCTCATACTCTACCTCATAGGAAGTATCAGCATCAGCAAAATCTCTGTTATCGGAAAGTGTCTCGCCGCAGATGTAATCTACCCATGATGCAGGAACATCGCCTGTCAGCTTCATGGAGATCCTGTCGGTGATAGCACAGCCCAGCTTACGGCGTGCGTCCTGAATGCTTCTTACGATATCTCTTGCGAAGCCTTCGTCACGCAGTTCGTCTGTGATTGTGAGGTCGAGGGAAACAACGATGCCCTTATCGGAAGCAACGTGCTGACCTGCCTTAGCCTGATATGTTACCAGTATAACCTCAGCATCGAACTCTTCATCAGTACCGTTGATGTTCAGCACTGCCTTTTCACTAAGCTTGAACTTGCCGCTCTTTACAGCCTTGATGATATCGGGTATTCTGTCGGGATATCTGTTTCTGATCTCGTTGAAGTTAGGAGCGTACTTGATCTCTGCAACGCTCTCTGCGCTTTCCAGTATCTTCACGCACTTAACGTTGAGCTCTTCTGCGATGATATCCTTGAAGCTTTCAACAACGCTGTTGCCCTCGCTGTCGCTCAGTGCAACACACAGTTCGCTCAGAGGCTGACGGTTCTTCACGTTGTTCTTGCTTCTGATAGATCTTGCCAGATAGATAACGCTTCTTACCAGCTTAACTTCGTCCAGCAGCTTGTCATCACGGAAGCTCTCGGGTATCTCTGCCCAGTTCTCCAGATGTACGGAGTAACCGCCTGTCAGTGTCTTATACAGCTTTTCTGCGATGATAGGAGCAGCAGGTGCGAAGAGCTTGCACATATTAACCAGTACATAGTACAGTGTCTCGTAAGCATTCTTCTTGTCCTCGCTGAGACCCTTCTCCCAGAAACGTCTTCTGGAACGTCTGATGAACCAGTTGGTCAGACCGTCTACCAGCTCGATAAGGTTCTCGACATACTTGTTTACGAAGTATGCGTCCATATTCTTTGATATAGCGTCGGAAGCCTCCCACAGCTTAGCCAGCATCCAGCGGTCAAGCTGGTTGTCGGAAGTCGGAGGTGTCAGGCTCTCGGGCTTGAAATCGTCTATATTAGCATAGCTGATGTAGAAGTTGCAGGCATTCCACAGGGGGAAGATTATCTGCTGAAGTGCATCGGATATACCGTTGTCATCAAACTGGAGATCGCCTATCAGCATAGCGTTTGTCTGATAGAGGTACAGTCTGAATGCATCGGTACCGAACTTCTTCATCAGCTCCATGGGGTCGGTGTAGTTTCTGGAGGACTTGGAAAGCTTCTTGCCGTCCTTAGCCAGTATAGTACCGTGTACTACGCAGTTTGAGAAGCAGGGCTTATCGAACAGCGCAACTGAGAGAACGTGCAGGTAGTAGAACCAGCATCTGATCTGACCTGTATACTCAACGATGAAGTCAGAGGGGAAGTGGCTGTCGAACCATTCCTTGTTCTCGAAAGGATAGTGCTTCTGTGCGAAAGGAACAGAGCCGCTCTCGAACCAGCAGTCGAGAACTTCGGGTACTCTTACCATAGTGCCGTCACAATCGGGGCAGTCGCACTTGAATTTGATCTTGTCCATGTACTGTCTGTGCAGGTTTGTGAGCCTTACGCCGCTCTTCTCTTCGATCTCATCGATAGAGCCGAGTACAACTCTCTTGCCGCACTTGTCGCATTCCCATATCGGAATAGGAGTAGACCAGTATCTGTTTCTCGAAATGTTCCAGTCACGTGCATTCTCCAGCCATTTGCCGAATCTGCCGTGCTTTACTGTTTCGGGTACCCAGTTGATATTCTCGTTCTGAGCTATCAGCTTGTCCTTGATCTTGGTAACATCGAAGTACCAGGCATCCATAGCCTTGTAGATCAGAGGTCTCTTACATCTCCAACAGTGAGGATAGTTATGCTCGATGGTACCGTCAGCAACAGCCTTGCCCTGCTCGTAAAGGAAGCGGATAACTGTGGGGTTCATCTCGATAACGTTCTTCTCGCCGTCCTTCTCATAGAAGTCGGTCACTTCCTCGGTGAAT
>NZ_JAILMR010000028.1 GCF_024692365.1 Ruminococcus sp.
GCCGTTGCCGAGGGTCTTGCACAGCGTATCGTCAGCGGTGATGTGCCCGACAGCCTGAAAGACAGACAGATATTCTCGCTGGATATGGGCTCGCTGATAGCAGGTGCAAAGTTCCGCGGCGAGTTTGAAGAGAGATTCAAGGCTGTTGTAAGCGAGATAAAGAAATCCGAGGGCAAGATAATACTGTTCATCGATGAACTGCATACCATCGTGGGCGCAGGAAAATCCGACGGCGCTATGGACGCAGGCAACCTGCTGAAACCTATGCTGGCAAGGGGCGAACTGCACTGCATCGGTGCCACCACCCTCAACGAGTACAGACAGTACATCGAAAAGGATAAAGCCCTTGAAAGACGTTTCCAGCCCGTTATGGTAGACGAACCCAGCGTTGAGGATACTATCTCCATACTCCGCGGCATCAAGGAGAGATATGAGGTATTCCACGGCGTTAAGATACAGGATCAGGCGCTGATAACTGCGGCTGTACTTTCCGACAGATACCTGACAGACAGGTTCCTGCCCGATAAGGCTATCGACCTTGTGGACGAAGCCTGCGCACTTATCCGTACAGAGATGGACTCCATGCCCACCGAACTGGATGACCTGAGAAGAAAGATACTCCAGCATGAGATAGAAGAGACTGTCCTCAAAAAGGAAAGCGACAAGCTTGCCGAGGAACATCTGGCAGAAGTTCAGAAAGAACTTGCCGATATGAGAGCACAGTACGACGAGATGCGCGCTAAGTGGGAAAACGAGAAGAACGCTATCTCCAAGGTGCAGAAGATCCGTGAGGAGATAGATGCTGTAAACGGCGAGATAAAACAGGCAGAGCGCGACTATGACCTCTCGAAGCTGGCAGAACTGAAATACGGCAAGCTTGAAAATCTGCAAAAGGAACTGGCAGAGGAAGAAAAGAAAGCCGAGCAGTCCTCAAAGAGCAATACCCTGCTTAGAGATAAAGTAACCGATGACGAGATTGCAAGGATAATCTGCCGCTGGACAGGCATACCAGTTGCAAAGCTGATGGAGGGCGAGCGCGACAAGCTGTTAAGGCTTGAAAGCATACTCCATGAGAGAGTTATCGGTCAGAACGAAGCTGTTGAGAAAGTCAGCGAAGCTATACTCCGTTCAAGGGCAGGTATCGCAAACCCCAACACACCTATCGGTTCCTTCCTGTTCTTAGGACCTACGGGTGTGGGCAAAACCGAGCTTGCAAAGACCCTTGCACAGGCACTGTTCGATGACGAGAACAATATGGTTCGTATAGATATGTCGGAATACATGGAGAAATTCAGCGTAACAAGGCTGATAGGAGCGCCTCCCGGATACGTGGGCTATGAAGAAGGCGGTCAGCTGACAGAAGCTGTAAGAAGAAAGCCTTACTCCGTTGTACTGCTGGACGAAGTCGAGAAAGCTCACCCCGATGTATTCAATATACTCTTGCAGGTGCTCGATGACGGCAGAGTTACCGATTCACAGGGCAGAACGGTAGATTTCAAGAACACCGTTATCATACTGACCTCGAACCTTGGCTCACATTTCATACTTGAGGGCATTGACGAAGAGACAGGGGATATCAGCGAGGAAGCAAGGGACAATGTCAACGACCTGCTGAAAACTCATTTCCGTCCCGAATTCCTGAACCGTCTTGACGAGATAGTAATGTACAAACCTCTGCTGAAGAGCGAGATTTACAACATCTGCGGACTTATGCTGAAGAGCCTTGAAAAGAGACTTGCCGAAAAGCGCCTGAAAATGGAGCTTACAGAATCCGCAAAGGCAGCAATAGTGGATCAGGGCTACAATATGGCATTCGGCGCAAGACCTCTGAGAAGATTTATCCAGAGCCATGTTGAGACACTGCTGGCAAAGGCTATCATCAGAGATGACCCCGCTGCTGACAGCCTGATGAAAGTTGACTATGACGGCAATGATTTCTCGGTAGAGACTATTGCACCTGAAAACAAGGAATAAATGTCTGTACAGAGGACAGCTGAGAGATGCTGTCCTCTTTTTGTGGGGGGATAAAGACAAGAGCGGTGATATATGCCAAAGAAGAGAGCTTTGGGTCAAGCCTTTCGCGAAAGGCTTGCGGAGAGCACACTATCAGCAAAGCTGATAGTTAGAGGCAGAGCCTCTCGGTCAAGGCGCAAAAGCGACGTAGCAACAATAAAATCAATAGCAGACTGTCTTCCCGCCCTGACAAAAAGCGGGCGGTCACAAAAAATTGCTGGATCACAAAACTATCGACCCGCACTTTCTTATCGGGCGCACAGACCGCCCGCGCCGCCGTCAAACAGCGAAGCGCCTTTGACGGCTCGACCCGAGGACGCTGCCGACGCAGTCGCATAAACCGCGCGCTTTGTCTCCTTGGCATTCTCCCCGAATTTCGTCGAAACATCTACCAAACTATTGACAGTCCGTTAAATTTCTGATATAATCATTTTAGATGTTTTATCACTGCATAAGAGAATGATCCCGTATAATGGAGGTAATATATAATGTGTGGTATAGTTGGTTTTACAGGTGACCATCAGGCTGCTCCTGTGCTGCTTGACGGTCTTTCCAAGCTTGAATACAGAGGTTACGATTCGGCTGGTATTGCTGTACGCGACGGCGAAAAAGATACCGAGATAATCAAGGAGAAAGGCAAGCTGGAAGTTCTTATAAATATGACAGACGGCGGCAAGGCAGTTAAAGGCTGCTGCGGTATAGGTCATACCAGATGGGCTACCCACGGCGAACCCTCCGCACTTAATGCTCACCCTCATGCTACCGATGATGAGAATGTCATCGCAGTACATAACGGTATCATCGAGAACTATCAGGAACTCCGCGACAAGCTGGTAAAGGCAGGATATACTTTCAAGTCACAGACCGATACCGAGGTTGCTGTAAAGCTTATCGATTACTACTACCGCAAGTACGGCGAGGGTCCTGTTGATTCCATCGCAAGAGCAATGATACGTATCCGCGGAAGCTACGCTCTCTGCGTTATGTTCAAGGACTATCCCCAGGAGATATATACCGCACGTAAGGACAGCCCCATGATAATCGGTATTACAAACGGCGAGACCTATGTGGCTTCTGACGTTCCTGCAATACTGAAATATACAAGAAACGTATACTATATCGGCAACCACGAGATAGCAAAGCTCGAAAAGGGCAATGTTACTTTCTACAATATCGAGCGCGAGGAGATCACCAAGGAGATCACCGAGATAAAGTGGAACGCCGAAGCAGCTGAAAAGGGCGGCTATGAGCACTTCATGCTGAAAGAGATACACGAGCAGCCCAAGGTTATAAAGGATACCATCAACTCCGTTGTTAAGGACGGCGATATCGTGCTTTCCGAATTCGGTCTTACCGATGAGGAAGTACAGGCACTTTCTCAGATATACATAGTTGCCTGCGGTTCTGCTTACCATGTTGGTGTTGCGGCGCAGTATGTTATCGAGGAACTTACTACTATCCCTGTGAGGGTTGAACTTGCCAGCGAGTTCAGATACAGAAAGACTCCTTTCAACAAGAACAGTCTTGTTATTATAATAAGCCAGTCGGGCGAAACTGCCGACAGCCGTGCCGCACTTACTCTTGCTAAGGAAAACGGCATAAAGACACTGGGTATCGTAAATGTTGTAGGCTCGAATATCGCGCGTGAAGCCGACAGCGTGTTCTACACACTGGCAGGTCCCGAGATTTCCGTTGCTACTACAAAGGCATACAGCACTCAGCTTATCGCAACATATCTGCTGGCTATGAAGTTTGCAAAGGTACGCGGTGAGATATCCGACGAAAGACTGACTGAACTTCTTGAAGAGATACAGACCATTCCCGACAAGGTAGCGAAGATACTTGAAGACAAGGAAAGGATACAGTGGTTCGCTTCCAAATTTGCAAATATCCGCGATGCTTTCTTCATCGGCAGAGGTATCGACTACGCAGTAAGCCTTGAAGGTTCGCTGAAAATGAAAGAGATAAGCTATATCCACTCGGAGGCTTATGCAGCAGGCGAACTGAAGCACGGACCTATCAGCCTTATTGAGAACGGCACTCTTGTTATCAGCGTGCTTTCTCAGCAGGCACTGTTTGAAAAGACAGTTTCCAACATGGTTGAGTGCAAGGCAAGAGGTGCTTACATCATGGGTCTGACTTCCTACGGCAATTACAGCGTAGAGGACACAGCAGACTTCACTGCATACGTACCCAAGACCGACCCGTTGTTTGCGGCAAGCCTTGCGGTAGTACCTCTCCAGCTTCTCGGATACTATATCTCAGTTGCTAAGGGTCTTGACGTTGACAAGCCGAGAAATCTGGCTAAGAGTGTTACTGTTGAATAATATTTTCGGCGGACAGATACACATTCTGTCCGCCGTTTTTGTATACTATATAAAAACGAGGACGGCATAAAAACCGTCCTCTTGTTTTTACCACATCTTATAGTTTCCGCTGAGGGCTAAGAATGCAAAGAGGTACAGGCAGTTATCGTAATAGCGTCTGTCGCCTTTGCGGAGAGGTTCGTTCCAGAAACGTTCTACCCATTCTGCGGCAAGGCGTACCGATTTGTCCTCTGCATCGAAAGAAAGGGGTTCGCTTATGGCAAGAGATGCCTGTGCTGTTGTTGCCAGCAGACCGACAGGGTGTCTTGCGGGTTCATCAAGTGGTGTACCATCGACCTCATAGGTCACGAAAGGTTCTTTTTTATTGACGATGCCGAGAATGTACTGCAAACGTCTTACTGCATTTTCAAGTCGCTCGTCACTTCCGCACCATGAACTGTCAAGTCCGATATTCGCCGCTGTACGGTAAGCATCGCTGTAAAACCAGTCGTGCCTTTCGGTCGCCCATGGCAGAGGGCGCTTCATCGGTGAACCGTCAAACTCGCCGTACTCGGGATTCATGCCTGTGATGGGATGGCATGATCTCACGATATAATCGCGGCTTGCCTTAGCCGCCTGTGCGAAGAATTCTCTGTCTTCCTCATAAGCCCATTTTGCGAAAAGCTCGTAAAAATGGGGCAAATGATAGGAAGCATCGGTAAAATCAGAACCTGGGATAAAGAGTATCAGCTTGTTATCCCTGTTCCACATCGGCGCACCTGCCCTGCCGTTTTCGCCCTTGTGAACACAGGCACGGAGTATCTCCTTTGCTTCGTGGGAATAGTTGAATATGCCCTCGCCGTCGCCCCATCTGTGGGAAGCGAAAAACAGTGCCATTGCGAAAAATTCCTCACCATCGGGTGCGGGACCCTCTGCAAAACTCTTGCCGTCCACACCGCATGACCACCTGAAATAGCCCTCGTTTTCGCCCTCGGTCAGGTACATATATTTCTTTGACCATTTCCATATTTTATCAAATATATCCTTTTTATCCAGCTGAACAGCCATCATCATGCCGTAGGACATTCCCTCTGTTCTGGCATCGTGGTTTCCTGTGTCCTCAAAATAGCCTGTATCGCCGTCCTCGTGATAAAAGCTGTCCTCACCGTAAAAGAATTCCTGTACTATTTCGTTCAGCCTTGCGGATATCTCAGCATCTGTTTTTCCTATCTCTGCAAATGCATTGCGGTATTTTCTGTTTTCCATCCTGCACCTCCGTGTTGATTTTCATTACTATGATTTTAGCATGATGAGTTCTCAAAGTCTACCCAAAAATTGCTTCTGATTTCCCATTTTTGACAAAAAAATACAGCCGCCGAAGCAGCTGTAAAAAGCATTATTCATTGAATTCAATTGTTCCAACAGTATATTCCTGCGATATCGGAAATATCTCCCTCGATATCATACAAAGCCGAATTCAGGGTAGTACAGCCGTGGCGCTTAACGATGATGTTGTTGACTTCCGCCTTTTCAAAACAGCCCCGCATATCCTTGAACAGCGCCCTGAGATCTTCTTCCTTGTCGAAATCGCCATCATAGAGGACATCTATCAGTTCGGCATTTGAGGATACTTCACCGTTTTTGTAAACCAGATATGCAAACAGTTCCATCGTCAGCTTGTGTTCAAAATCAAACTCGCTGTCATTCAGCAAGACTGTGAATCTCTCTCCGCAGGATATCTTCAAAGGCTTTTTAACAGCCTGCGCGATAGGGAACCGCAGATGTCTCAGGGCTTCGCGGATATCTTCCTCGTCAAAGGGTTTCTCGATGAATCCGCTTGGGTATACTTTCAGCGCATCAAGAGCGTACTCCGGGTGTCCTGTCACAAAAATTATATTCAGCTTTGGGTATGAAGCTTCAAGATAATGCGCACCGACTATACCGTTGATACCGGGCATTTCAATATCAAGGAACAGCACATCTGCCTCGTTTTCTTCCAGCAGTGCCATAGCGTCCGTCACCGACCCTGCCGAAAGGTGGGTACCCTCGGGGTCTATCTTTTTAAGAAAAAGATCCATCATTACCAGAGAAGCCCCGCTGTCATCAGCAAAAATAGTAGTCATATATTTTCACTCCCTTCTACATACTCCACATCGATGAGGGTCACACGGGCGCATATTCCGTACTCCTCCTGTATCAGTTCAAGCATACCGTTACCGTTCACCGCAAGCCTTGCGCGAACATTCCGCACACCGATACCGCGGCGTTTTTCCTGCTTGTCGGTAAGGTTTAGTTCACCCTTGCCTATATCATGAACTTCGATTATTACTCCGTATTCCTCGTCACGCTGGATTATCTTTACAGTACCGCCGAACTCTCTCGCCGCGATAGCATGACGAACAGCGTTTTCCACCAAAGGTTCAATCGTCAGGGAAGGCAAAAGAAAATCCTCGGATTCTATGTCATACTCAACTTCAAGCCTGTCACCGAAATTCATTTTTTCCAGCGCAAGATAAGCCTTGATGTTTCGCAGTTCCTGTTCAAATGTCACAGGTTTCGGGTTGCCCAGCTGGTCAAAATGCGACCGCAGATATCTCGAAAAATTTTTAAGGCTCTCATATATCTCGGGATAATCTATACACCGCGCCTGTATCGCCATAAGGGAATTGTTTATAAAATGCGGCTGTATCTGCGCCATCAGAAGTTCGTTGTTGCGGTGTTCGAGTTCCAGTCTGGAATCATTCAGATTCTGCTGAACTTCGCCGTGGTATATCGCCGAAAGATAATAATAGTATATAACTATATCGAACGCCGCCACTTCGTTTACGTGACCAACTATCTTTCCCGAATATTCGAGATACACCGTGATACTGGTAGAAATTACCATGAATATCACGATCACCGATTTTGAAAGGTCGCCCTTAGCCATTATGCCTATGGAATACAGCCCCAGCATAGCGATATAGAATATCACCGTCACCGCAGGCAGAAAATGCAGGCTGCCCGATATAAATCCGTAGTTCTCGTTATATGTGCATATCAGCCCATGGTGGAACAGGTTGATGAACACTGCAATAAAATCAACAAAATAGGGCACAAGCACAAGGGCGTGCAGCCACTTTCGTTTTATGGGTGCCACAAGGTCAAGTTCAAGTATCACCAGCAGCGGATGAATCCAGTATACCAGCGACGCTTTAAGGTAGAGTATCCACAGTGGCTTTTCGTACTCGACGCACCATTTTTCCAGAAAATCGCACACCGACAGAAAAAGCACCAGCAGCAGCATAGTGCCCGCAGTCTGCGTACCCTCGATCTTCGTTTTGCGGTTGACAACGAGTATGATGAACAGACCAGTGAGAAGCATCAGCGTCATATAGCTGCTTTGGAGATATTCAAGAAGCATCTGTTCTCCACCCCCAAGTATTGGTTTTATTCATTATAGCATATTCACAGTTTATTTTCAAGTAGTATTTTTCCATTATGTTACACAATGATTAAGTAGTTATGTCAGGAACGATGTTATATATGCACTATCTTTGATGTATATATTTGTTGCTTTCGACGATACACAAAAAGATCGGCAGTCTCCGAAGAAACTGCCGACCGTATATAGTCCGTTATTATTTTGACTTGAATTACTTTACAGTAACAGTGAATGCTCTCTTGCTGAGGTTGGAAGTATCCCACTTGCCGTTTACCTTTGCAGCGATAACTACCTTATGGGTGCTGCCTGCGGTAAGCTTGGGTGAGGTGAACGATGTTGCATTAACATCGAGGTATGCCTGTACTTTCCACTTGCCTGCAAGCTTAACAGCTATGCCGTACTTTTCAGCACCTTTGACCTGAGTCCAGCAGAATCTGAACTGGTGGGTAGGCTCATTATAAGCAATGGTTTCAATTTTAGGATATGTAGAATATTGATGGACATATACATAAGCAACGTTGTAATGTTCACTTGAATCCTCTTCGCTCCAGTTCCACTCGCCGTCTATCATAGCAATAACGGCAAAATCATGCCAACCCGGTTCCAGATTTCCTATTGTGAAGCCATCACCTTTTTCCGGAGCATCGGAACAAGTAGCGTGCATTACCCACTCACCGTTTATTTTTTCAAAAATGCCGTACTTTTCAGCACCGTAAACAGCTGTCCATGAGAGCTTAACAGAATCGTAGGTTAGTTCTTTATATACATGAGGATATTCTTTATCGATATTGAATTCCTTGTTGGCATTTACAAGAACATCATTGCCCTCTCCTATCTCAACGTCTCTCCACTGACGCTCAGTACCATTGTATATAACATTATTTACACCTGTATTATCGAATGCCTTTGCACCGATAGTTTTGAGTGTGGAAGGCAGAGTAACCCTTGACAGTGACTTGCAGCTGTTGAATGCTGCGTCATCGATAGAAGTTACACCCTCGGGGACAGTGAAACCGGTTATGCCGGTTGATGCAAAAGCCCCCATAGGAATGGTTGTGAGTTTCTTTGAGAATATGTCTACCTTCATCTCATGGCAGTTTGCAAATGCTCTTTTGCCCAAAGTTGTAAGGTTCTCGGGAAGAGAAACTTCTTTGAGATTCTTGCAGTTAGCAAATGCATCATTGCCGATAGAAGTCAACTTTTCACAAGGAACCAGATTCAGTACAGTCAGAGCGGAACATGAACCGAAAGCAGAATTACCGATAGTTTCCAGATCACGTAATTCAGAAAGGTCGCTTAGACTTGAACAGCCGAAGAATGCGTAATCTCCAATATCGACAACTTCATACATATCTATGTCTGAAAGGTTCTCGCATTTGTAGAAAGCTTTCTTGCCGATAGTGGTGCCGTAGAAATAAACTTCCCGAAGATTTGTGCACTCCTGAAAAGCGCCTGTACCGATATATTTTACTCTACCGGGAATATGGAAAACTTCAAGGCTTGTGCATCTCTGGAATGTACCCTCTTCGATAGCTTCCAGTCCGCCTAAGTTATTAATTTCATCGAGACTTGTGCAGTTTGAAAAAGCACCGCGTCCGATGGTTTTAACGCTGTTGCTACAATACACACTCTTAAGAGCGGTACAATTGCAGAATGCAAATTCACCGACCGAAGTTATATAATTGGAAAAATATATTTCTGTTACATACTCGTTTCCCATGAAAGCTTTGTCACCGATCTTGGTAACGGTCTTGCCATTGATTTTAACGGGGATCTCAACTACGCTCTCTGTGCCGTTATACTTGGTTATGGATACAGTGCCGTCGGAAAGTTCCTCATAGGTGTAATCACCGCTTACTGCTTCGGCGCTTGCTGTGATAGCAGTATCAGCGATAACATTGCCGATAGCTGTGCCGGGTACGCAGGTAGCTACACTCATAAGTGCCAGTACACTTGCGAGGGTTGATTTCATGATCTTGTTTGCCATAATGTTATTCTCCTTTAAAATAAGTTTTATATAATGCTTTGGTACATTAAACTTTTACTGTACCTTGCGAGGTTATTGTATCACATCGCATTTGGAAATTCAACAAAGATAATTTGAGGATTTTTAAATATATATCACGATTCCATACAGTATAGTATGAATAAAGCAAAGACGTGTTAACAAATACTTCATTTTTGGAGTATCGTTAACAAATTAACGAGGTGACTTTGCTGTTATAGTTTTTCCCCCAAAAAAACAAAGACTGCCGCATAAGCGACAGCCTCTGTTTGTACTTGGGAAAATTTATCATTCATAGCGGAGTGCATCGATCGGGTTGAGGTTTGCTGCCTTGATGCTGGGTATAAGTCCGAAGACGATACCAACTACCATCGAGAAGGCAACAGATACGATTATCGCGGGTGTGGATATTGATACAGGCACCTCTGCGATATTCGCGATTACCTTCGATAAGCCTATGCCTATCAGTACGCCCAGTACACCGCCTATCGTGGTAAGCACGGAGGCTTCTGTAAGGAACTGGGCGAGTATACGGTTCTTTCTTGCGCCAAGGGCTTTTTTAAGACCTATCTCACGTGTACGCTCGGTAACTGATACCAGCATTATGTTCATAACGCCGATACCGCCGACCAACAGCGATATGCCAGCTATCCAGATAAGCATCTGGTTAGTGGATTTTGAAAGATCCTGGAGCTTCTTTGCCTGTTCAAGCAGACTTTCGCTCTTGTATTCAAGGTTATTCGCAACACCCTCAGCCGTTTTCTGTTCAGAACCTGCGGACTGCTTCTGGATATTCTCATTGAGGATATCCGCTGTCTTTTTGCCCGCGCCTGTCATACTATCGGTATCCTTTGCGCGTACAACACAGTTCTGGGGTTCATCATAGCGGAAGAGTATGCCCCAGTCATCGGTGGGTATGAATATCAGTCCGCTTGAAGTGCTGTTGTAGGTGAAGTAATCTTCAACATTGTTGATAACAGGTTCAAAGCCTGTACTCTTGCTGGCAACGCCTATTATCCTGAAAGGTTCTCCGTTGATATCAAGTATCTTGCCGATGGGGTTTTCGCCCTCAAAGAGACCTCTCTGCATATTGGTGTCGATTATCGCTACCTTTGAGAAATCCTTGTACTGCTTATCGCTGAAACCAATACCCTCGGCTATCTCGTAACCCATGGTGGAGAAGTAATCTTCATCGATACCATAGATGATAGCAGATTCTATCTTTTTGTTAAGATAGAACAGGTTACTGATCTCATTTCTTGTGCGGTAAAGAGTGCAGCTCTCTACCTCTTTAAGGTCGAGTATCCTCTTCTTGCTCTCCTCGGATACAACCCTGATATTATCGGGTACGGACTCCCACTCAAAATCAGGCTCGGAGTCACCCTGCATAAGAGTTATCTTAACGGTATTGTTGCCTGCACCGATAAGGTTGTTCTTTATCTGTTCGTTGGTACCCTCGATTGTGGATACAATGGCGATGATCGCTGCTATACCTATGATTATACCCAGCATAGTCAGGAACGAACGTATCTTGTGGCTCAGTATTCCCTGGAGGGAGAGCCTAACATTTTCTATCATAGCTTACCTCCTCAGAATATGTCCATGTTCTCGGGCTGGAGTATCTCATTACTCTCACGGGTCTTTGTGCCTTCCTTGACTTCTTTGCCAAAGGGGAAGCATATCTTGTCCTTATAGCTGATACCGCCCTTTATCTCTATAATATACCCGTACATTATCTGTCCGACCTTTACATACTGCTTTTTCAGTCTGCCGTCCTCGTCGGCTTTCATTACGTAATAATCGCCGCCCTCCTGCCTTACATAGTGTATTGGCAGGTATACCGATTTTGAAGACTTTTCGCTGTCGGGGTTCTTTTTATCCACAGGGCTGAGCTCTACCCAGTTATCGTAAGAGAAATTCTCTTCGCCCTCGACTATCTTTGCGTGTACCTTATAAGAAGAATTGTTCGGGTTCTCGCCCCAGCCATAATAATTATAGGTTGTGGGCTCATCGTCGATCTTGGTTATCTCAGCTACTCCCGAACCATCTGTTTCCCATGAGGAGATGTTAAATCTGTCACCTATGTTGAAATTAGGAAGATTGAGCTCGCTTATTTCGCATACTACCTCGGTGCCGCCCTCGCCCTGGATAACTGCAAAGGCATCGTCATCGGGAGATGGCTCTCTGTAAGGATCTTCCTCTTCTTCCTCGTCCTCGCTGTCAGTATCGCCTGCAGCCTTGCCTATCTTCTTGACAATGCCGTCCAGCTCGGCATAGAGTTTACCGTCTATCTTGCGCTTCTGGGCTGCTTTCAGCTCGAAGTTCGCCTGTTTGAGATCAAGCTCCAGCTGTTTTATCTCGTCCTCTTTCTCGGATATCATACCCTTGATATCTTCGCGGGAATATACATAGTCAGTACCATTGGGGTCTATGTAATAATCGTTAGGATCGTAGCTGTCATAGTAATCATCAGGCTCTTCATCTTCCTCGGGAAATTCGGGCATCGAGCTGTCATCCTCGGGTTTGGATGAATCGTCCTTCTTCTGGGTCGTGGGGTTGGTGAAGCTCAGCTTGCCGTAATGCTTCACATCGGTATCTATCGAAGCACTTCCGTCCTCGTCTATGGTGATACCATCTGATACCTTCCAGCTTACAAGACTATCGGGAGTTGTCCCCTCGGAAGGCACTATAATCCACTTGAAAAGATATCTGTAATCCTCGTCGTATACGCATATCTCGGCGCACTTCTTCTCGCTTGCCATTCTTATCATGAACTCTCTGGAAACTTCTGCCTCCTGAGTGCAGTTGATGATATAAGGCATCTCCAGAGTACCAACGCCCTCAGCGGGTACAAATGCAGGCTTAACTACATCGGTGATAAGCTGTGCGGGAGGTCCGTCGGGAACATCGGGGTCGATATCATCTGGTATGCTGTCGTCAGGTATACTGTCATCGGGTATATCATCGTCGGGAAAATCGGGATAATCAGGCTCGGGAGGCTGAGGTGCGTCCTCGGAGGGCTTGTAGTTACGTATCTTTTCAAGCTCCTTGTTTGCCATCTTGATATCCTGCTCGGCTATCTTTACAGCGTTTTCTTTCTGGGCGAGTTCAAGCTCGACCACTGTCATATCGTATTCAAGTATCACATCGCCCTTTTTAACGCTCTGACCTTCCTCAACGTATACCTGCTTTACCAGCTTCTCGGTATCGATATATACTCTCTGGGTATTGGAAGACTGTATGCGTCCTTCAAGACTCTCGTGATAATAATCGAAATAATCACTGGGCATCATCATGAGGCTTACAGGTACTACGTCAACAACGACCTTTTCCTGCTTGCTGTCCTTGTACTTTTTCATGCCGAAATATCCGCCGCCGCCAAGAACAGCCACACAGAGAAGAAATATTATTAGTTTTTTCATTCGCTCTCCTCCTCATCTTTCTTGACACGGCTGTTGAATGCGCCGCTGTGCAGTTCGCCGTCACGTATGTACATAACACGCTTTGCATGGTCGGCTATCTCGGGTTCGTGTGTTATCATTACTATGGTCACGCCGTCTTTGTTAAGCTCTTCAAAAAGCTCCATTACGTCGTCGCCCGACTTTGTATCCAGCGCACCTGTAGGTTCGTCCGCCAGCAGAAGCTTGGGTCTGTTTACTATCGCCCTTGCTATTGCGACTCTCTGCTTCTGTCCACCCGAAAGCTGTGTCGGGTTAAAGTTCATTCTGTCCTCCAGACCAACTCTGCGGAGGGCAACTTTTGCCATCTCGCGGCGTTTCTTTCTGGAAAATCCTGCATACAGCAAAGGCAGCTCAACATTTTCAAGTGCTGACTGTCTGGGCAGCAGGTTGAAGTTCTGGAAAACAAAACCTATCTTGGTATTGCGTATATCCGAAAGCTGCTTGTCGCTGCATTTCATTATATCCGAACCATCGAATATGAAGCTGCCCTTTGTCTGCTTATCAAGGCAGCCGATAATGTTCATCAGGGTTGATTTGCCAGAACCCGAAGGTCCCATTATTGCAACATACTCGCCGTCGTCAACGCTCAGCGATATGTCTTTCAGTACGGGGACGGGTTCTTTGCCCTGCATATAATCCTTGAAGATATTGTTCAGTTCAAATACCATGTTGTCCGCCTTTCTTAGCTGTAATGCTTTTTAAGGAATTCGTCCTTTTCATCGGTGGACATAGCATTGAATTCGGATTCGGAGATGCCGTAAAGCTCCTCAAAGGTAACATCGGGCTCTTCGCTCTCGGTCTTTTCAGCCTTTGCCTTGCCGTCAGCATCACCCTTATCGGTGTCAGCAGTAGCTTCACCGTCATAGTCGAATGTGAATGTGCCATCATCATCAATACTGCCGCGGATAAAGTTGCCATCTGCATCAGTTTCTACAACGCCGCCGTCAGGTGAGGTGACTTTCATTGAACCGTCAGCAGCGCCCTCAATGGTATTGCCGTCTTCATCAGTGAAAGAGTAGCTGCCGTCATCGTTTGAAACGAAGCCATCAGGCATACCGCCCATGTCGCCTTCATCCATCATGCCTTCGTCGTCCATCATACCTTCATCCATCATACCCATATCCTCGTCCATCATGTCGCCGTCACCGAGGTCGTTTTCGGGGATATCCTTGTCAGAAGAATTTGTGGTGGTTTTAAGACCTTCCTTTATGTAGTCGGCAGGATAAGCGATATAATCATCGGTGGAAAGACCTTCAAGTATCTCGCAGTCGCCGTACTCGGTATCTTCCTTGCCTATCTTTACGTATCTCTTCTCGATAACATCCTTGTCATCCTTCTTAGCCCATACATAGGACTTGTTGCCATCTTTCAGGATAAAGTCGGTATAAAGCCATATACCTGTCTTTTCAACATCGCTGCCTCTGTCGGTATCGATGAGGATATGCTGACCAAGCTTGAAGCCCTCCAGTGATTCGGGTTCAACATAGAAAGCGTACTTAGACGAAGTTGTCTGTTCATCGCTTTCGCCATAGCCGTACATATCGTCGTTGTTTTCCTGGGGTGATGTGTCTATCTCGGTAACAGTGCCCTTGCGGGAAGTATCATCTGTTCTGCTGCGGAGTATCACCTCAGCATCCTTGTAGATGGAATTGCTGTTCTGTTCGTTGAATACGCCCTTTACGCGGTAGTCACCCTCAGCTGAAAGCTTCATTATAACGCTTTCATCGCCTGAACCGTAACGGCTGTAGCCATAATCATCACCGCTGCTGCTTGATGACGGGTCTTTCAGATCCTTTACAGTACCGTCTATCGGCGCAATAACATAAGCGTTCTTCTTGGAGTTCTCCAGCTTGGTTATCTCCACATTCTTCGCCTTAATGTCGTATTCTTTTCTTGCATTGTCGCTTTGCAGCTGAAGTATCTGGTTGGTGTAGGATACTACCTGATCCTCACTCGCCTTCTTCTTTTCTTCCTCATACTGCTTTATCTGCTGATTGTTGGTCTCGATCTCGTTCTGGGTTCTCTCAACATCAAGCTTAGCAGTATCGATATCGATCTGTATCGCTTCGGTATCGTAAGTAAGCAGCTTATCGCCCTTCTTTACGGCATCGCCCTCAGCCACAAGTATATCCTTGATGGTCTTGGTGGTGTCGTATTTAACGTCCACCGATTTCTGCGCAACTATCACGCCCGGGAAACTGTTTGCAAACAGATCCGAACCTGTGACAGTGTTCACATTCGATACCTTCTGAACGTACACTTTGTCGCTGCTGCTAGACTCGGCACTGCCGTAATTCTTATACAGCTTCCACCCGCCGAAGCCAACTCCGCCTATTATCAGCAGAGTCACCACAGCTTTTCCGACAGAACTTGCTTTTGACATATCCATATCCTCCTGTTGATAGGTCTGTAAGACAAAAAAAGTCTGCATAAGCACTCTGCGCACAAAAATGCGGGCAGCAGATAAGCTATATACAGACGTACAATATACTATTGGTCATCTGTTGTCTTTTTTGTCTACATAGGTTTTGTAATTTTTCTATCTGCAAATATTATAGTACAAAATAAAACTCCTGTCAATGAAACTAAGAAGAAATTAAGAAAATCTTTTGATAATTAACAGGTTATATAAATATTTAAGTTAACTTAGTTTAAACTTCATTGATTTTTCCGTATAACGTCCTGAAATCCCCATATTACATAGCATATCAGCCATTCCTCACACGGAATACGTTAATTATATCTTTTAGTAAAACTTTACCTAAAAAATTACAACATATTCTAATTTATTGAATATATTATTTATAAAAATATTGACAAAAAGGAGTTGGTGTGGTATACTTTTGTTATATACACTTTGACCTATGTCATTGCTGTACGGGTATTACTATTCAATACAAGTTTCAGAGGGTGAAGAATAATGACCGAGCTAGAAAAGATGGAGTTGGCTGAATGCTACATAAACAGATATTTCGAGATCGCTGACGGCGTTGAGATCAGCAAGGAGAACAAGGAATATCTGAAAATATATATAAGAGATATTTCAGAGGCAGAAAAAGAGTTTGACTTTAACGGAAAGCGCAATAAATCAATGTTATACGTTCTCGGCGGTGCGCTGGTATTTGCACTGTTGCTGCTGATAGCTTTCCATTCGGGACTTTATTTTATAGTTCCTATATTCGGATTCCTCGTGATAGCTGTTTCAGGTTATATGATCATCAATAAGTACTACACCCAGAAACTTATCGAGACTAAGGATCACCAGAAGGAAGTCAACGAGGGTATCACCGAACAGATCGAGATACTTCAGGGCAGAATAAAGCAGCTTGAAAAGCAGCGTGACGATTATCTGACCGCCCTGAGAAAGAAGATCGACTTCATGGAACTTGATATGGACTACATGAACAATATCGGTCAGATCAAGGAATTCATGGTAAACGGCGAAGCTGAGACCTGTGAAGAGGCTGTTGCGATATTTGAGTCCAACCTGCTGATGCAGCAGATGACAGGCATCATGTCCGCAAGCGTGCATGACAAGACTATGGATATCGAAAAGAACAAGGAACGTTTCGGCGACCCGACCAAGGATATCGGCAAGAAACCTGCAAAAAAAAGTCTGTTCGGTAAAAAATAATAACGATTACATGACACTTCCGACAGAGATAGTCGGAGGTGTTTTTCTATGATAAAGGAGGATAATTATGTACACAGTCGGAGATATTTACACATTCATTGAGGAGACAGCACCTTTCCGTTTGCAGGAAAGCTACGATAACAGCGGACTTTGTGTCGGCAACAAAGGCAGAAACGCCAACAAGATCCTGCTGTCCCTTGACTGCACCATAGATGTGGCAAAAGAAGCCGCAGAAGTTGGTGCTGACCTTATCATCACACATCACCCCGTTATTTTCCGCGGCATAAAAAGGCTTGACCCCGACAGCGTAGTCGGTGTACTTGCAAGGAACGATATCAGCGTTATATCAGCCCACACAAATTTCGACTGCGCTGTGATGAACGATATCCTCTGCAAAAAGCTGGGTCTTGTGCCTGTTGACTGCATCGCTGAGGAAAACGGTGCAAAAATGGGCTGTATCTGCGAACATGAGGGCATCACTGCTGAAGCCCTTGCGGATATCTGCAAGGAAAAGCTGGGCTGCCCCACGGTGAGATTCGACAAAGCAAATGAGGGTCTGCTGAAAAGGATAGCAGTTTGTTCTGGCAGCGGTGGAAGTTTTCTCGGCGAAGTCCTTGCAAAGGGCTGTGACGGCTACATCACGGGAGATGTGAAGCACGATATCTTTATTGACGCATACAATGCAGGTCTTGTGGTATTCGATGCGGGGCATTTCTACACCGAGGATATCTTCTGCGAACATATGCAGAAACTTCTTAAAGAAAAATTCCCCGAAGCGGATATAAGCATCGCAAAAAATTCGGGAGATGTGGTGGTGTGGCACAAGTGAAAAAGAAGAAAAAACATATAAGCAGCAGTGAAGCATTCCTGAAAAAGCAGAAACAGAAGAACAAACCCGACAGACTGAAAATCGGGCTGATAGTTTTCACCTTTGTATTGTCGGCAGTGTTTGCTGTGGCGTCCGGTCTGTTTATGAAAGATCATTTTCACAGGAAAAACCACTGCACAGCCGATATAGTCGGTGAGGTAACAAATGCCTCAACATGGCGCACCGGAGGAAGGCGACATAAGTATCACGGCAAAGCCGATGTAGTTGTAAAGAGTGACGGCGTTTTCCCCTCACAGACTATACATACCACATCTTATTATATTGCAAAACAGAAAAGCGTGAAGATATTCTACGACCCCGATAATACCAAGGAATATTATTTTGAGAGCAACTTTGCAGACTCCCGCTCTCTGTCGATACTTTTCGCAGTACTCTCGGTAATAGAACTGCTGTTTGGCATCGCAATAACCAAGGCATATTTAAGGTCAAAACAGCGCCAAAAGCGCTGAACGATACAGGATAAACGGAGGATATGGAAATGGAAACAAGGATACCCGAGGGCAAAAAGCTTATCAGCCCCACAGACAAGATGTCCTACATGGGCAGGATAGACTTTGACGACCCCAATTCGCCCGTATTCATATGGGCAGGTTCAAACGTGCGTATGAGATTCCGCGGCACGAGTGTCAGTGCAGTGATATTCAACAGGCGTTTTTTCAACAAGATGTCTGTTGGATATGTCATTGACGGCAAGGTATGCCGTGTGGATTTCGGCGAAGACAGCGACTGGGAGAAAGAATACTGTCTTACGCTGGCAGAGGGTCTTGAAGACGGTGAACACGAGATAGTGCTTTTCAAGCGTCAGGACGCATCACACTATTTCAAGTTCTTAGGCTTCATCATTGACGGCGAGGTACTTGAAGCCCCTGCACTTTCCGCGCGTAAGATAGAGGTTTTCGGCGATTCTGTATCAGCTGGCGCGGTAGTTGAAGCCCGTGATTTTGAGGGCAGTACCGACCCCGACGGACACGAGGGCATTTACGACAATGCGTGGTACAGCTATGCCGCGATAACTGCAAGAAATCTCGGCGCACAGCTTAACTGCACGGCACAGGGCGGAATTTCGATATTTGACAACACAGGCTGGTTCCACGCCCCTGATTTCATCGGAATGGAGACTGCCTACGACAAGCTATGCTATTATCCCGAGGGCGAAAAGGGTTACACCCCATGGGATTTCGGCAGATACACTCCCGATGTGGTGATATTCGCGGTCGGTCAGAACGACAGCCACAACGAAGCCGAGGGCGACCCCGACATAACGGACGCATCTTTCCGCACCCGCTGGAAAGAGGGATACAAGGGAATCATAAAAGACCTGCGTGCAAAATACCCGAATGCGTATTTTGTGCTTATCCTGACCGTACTCGGACACGATGCTGAATGGGACAAAGCAGTTGATGAGATAGCCGCTGAACTTTCCGACAGCAAAATAAAGCATTTCATGTTCACCCGCACAGGAAAGGCAACTCCCGGCCATCCCAGGATTTCCGAGCAATACGAGATGGCTGAGGAACTTACGGCTTATCTTTCGGGGCTTGGGGAGGATATCTGGAAGTAGGTTTTTTATTAACCAGAGTACTGCGGTGGACTTTTCGCCCCTGACGGGTCGAGAAATCGGATTCGCTTCGCTGTCCGATTTCAGGCGCGACAATAATTTTACGGACGCAGAAAGAGCGTGGACGGTTGATTGTCCACGCTCTTATTGTTGATTATTGCCGCGCCTTATTGGTTGGAAGTTTGTTTCGCTGTTTATCGTTTTGTTGCCGCGTCGCTTTTGCGCCTTGACCGAGAGGCTCTGCCTCTCATGCTCTCCGCAAGCCTTTCGCGAAAGGCTTGACCCAAAGCTCTTCTCCTTGGCATTCTTACCCAACTTCGTGGTTGCCCTGCCAACAATTATGAATTATGAATTATGAATTGTAAATCACGCTTTCCCCTTCATCATCAAAAAGTTCCGCCAAGCCTTCTCCCCTGAATACTGCTGTATATCCATAAGGCAGACACATAAAGTCCAGCAACTCAGGTCTTTTTACCATCAGCTTATAAACGAATACAGGCTCAAACACAGTAGCATCATCTATCTCAGCCTTACCATTCTCACCATACGAATAGCTGTTAACCTGCCATCCCGATGAACCCATCTCCTTGAAACGTGTCATCACAAGGTTATCTTTATCAAGTGCTCCCTTTGCAACTGCCATCTTATCGTAAAAATGCACTGCGTCACCCATAACGCCCAGCTTTTTCAGCAGAAACACCTGCCTGTACTGTATCTCCAGTGCAGTGGTCAGGTCTGTATTAAGTGCGGTGAGTGGGTCATCGGTGAAATCGGGGGCGGCTATATCGAAACCGCCGTTGTGTTCACTCAGCAGAAATGTGGAAAATCCTGCCCTTATCCTGAAACCGTCTTTTAATCTTTCTGCGGGGATATGTTCTATTGCTTCCAGCAGAGGTTCAACAAAAGGGCGCAGAGCCATTTCGGTTGAAAATCTGAATTTTATTCCGTGAATTTCTTCTGTATAATTTACTACCATTATTATCTCCCTAAAAAAACAGGCGGGAACATATCAGCCCGCCTTATCGTTCATAAATTGCTTTACTGTGTTTTCAACAGTACCCACGCTGTTTTTTTCGGTTATATCAACTCTGTAAGCATAGGTCTGTTCTTTGCCGTCAGTTTCGGCAGTTGTTGTTTCGGTGAAGTATTCCAGTTCGCCGTCGTTATCGAAGTAATACTCTGCCGTGAACCCGGTGACCTCGCCGCTTTCAACTTTCGCGCCTATCTTCTGCGCATCGTAGACGTGTGTCACTTTTATACCGCCGTCGATAGTTTCCTCTTTAGCCGAGGTTATGTTCTGCGGGGTATATATCAACAGACCCTCGTCCGCCTGCGGGTGGGGCATTTTTCTTGTATACCTCGCGAAATCCGCATCGCCGTTCACCGAGTATTTAACTTCGCCGTTCTCATAGGTGAAACATTCCAGCCCGTTATTATACTGTGCATACTCGCTGTTATCGCTTTTGCCGTAATAGGAAAATACCAGTGTATCCTTTTCATCATATTTAAAAGTGAAACACTGTTCTTCCTCGCCCGAGTTCATATCTGTCATTATCACCTTAGCGCTGTCGAGAGAAGTATACTCCTCCCGCGCCTGCTTTACCAGCATACCCCCTGCCTTGTCCTCGGCTTTACCGCAGCTGCCCAGCATGACAGCGGCTGAAAGTCCTGCAAGCAGGGCTCTGACAATTTTTCTCATAAGTTCTTGCCGATCTTGGAGAAGAGTACCAGTGCCAGCGTGATGGTAACCATCTGTGAAAGGGTAGCGTGTATCATAAATCCCAGATTGAATCTTATTACATAGAAATCAACTGCAAAGTTTTCCACCCCGAGATCTCTGCCCCATGACATCCAGTAGAAATACGGTACATCGGTACATACACTGGCAAGAAAACCACCAAGAACTATGCCTGAAAGTATGAAAAACAAAAACGCAAAGGTCTTTTTGAACTTATCCATAGCCTGACTCCGTAATTACTTTCTGCGAGAGGGTGAACGCCTCTTGTTGTCGGTTATCTTTTTGAGGTCAGAGAACTTCTCATCGCTTGATGCTTTGAACTTGCTCAGCATATCTTCAAAATCCGCATTGCCCGATTTCTGGTTAGGATCGTATATCGGGGGCGGGTTCTTGCTGAAATCCTGCGGAGGTCTGTCATCGCGGCGGGGTCTGAAACCGCCGTTAGGTCTGCCCTGACCGCCGCGGTTATTATTTCCGCCCATAGGTCTGCCGCCCTTATCGCCCATTTTCTTCGGGGGAGCAGGCTGTGCCTTCTTTATGGACAGAGATATCTTGCCGTCCTCGCCCATGCTCAGCACCTTTACCTTGACAGTCTGACCCTCCTGCAGATGGTCTTTTATCTCGCTTACGAAGGTGTTAGCCACCTCAGAGATATGTACCATGCCGGTGGTATCCTTGTCAAGCTCAACAAAAGCGCCGAACTTTGTGATACCGGTTACTTTTCCTTCATAGATCTTTCCTACTTCAAGCTGCATCTGGATTTTACTTCCTCACTTTAATTATTATTTATTTGTACAAACGGCATATTTTCGTACCTGTAAGATACCGCACCATACCGTTCGCATTATTTCTGATAGTTTACTTTTCTTCCGACTTGTTCACTATATAGTAGCGTCTTTCATTCGGGTAAGAATAACCCAGCTGTTCAACAGCCACTCTCTCCATGAACTCGTCTTCGTCCGCTTCAAGCAGAGCGGTGTATTCGTCGTTCTTCTGTTTAGTCTCTTCGATCTTGGTGGTCATCATGACAGTTTCCTGCCGCAGCTGTTCTATCTCATTCTGCTGAGACATCATATCAACCGCTGCAATGACACAGAAGCACACGATGATAGCGAACAGGATACGTCTGAACAATCCGCTTTTACGCTTAGGCACAGCGTCTTTTCCGATCTCATTTTCATCATCGGGCAGAGGTTCTTCATCAGCTGTTTCGGGAACATTTTCGATATAGACATTTTCCGCATACTCTTCGGCATATTCCTCATCCGATTTTGTATACTCATTATCGTCTTCGGTCTCATCCGCCACATTCAGTTCAGCCGCCTTTACAAGCTCAGCAGCGTCCCCGAGATCGTTATCATTCTCCACATTTTCGTCATGAAGTTCAAGCTCATCGTCCCGTCCCATCGTCTGCTCCTTTCCGACTTCGGATACATTATTATAAAACAGAAGTCTACTCCCAAGTATTATACAACATTTTCGCCCAAAGTTTCAAGGGCTTTTCACAACTTTTTCTATTTTAAGACAAATTTAGGCGTTTTTAACAATACTGCTGTAATTCAGTTGTTGGTTTTTGTGAAATTATTATTGGCAGAAAAACCGGAAAGTTGGATAAGAATGCCAAGGAAAAGAGCTTTGGCATATCCCGCTAAGTACTGCTGAATTATCATCAGGTCTTGACAAAACCTATAATAAATGGTACACTATAAGTTGATAAATTTCGGGCGGAAGCCCTGCGTTGAGGAGTAATAAATATGATAGATATCAAGCTTATAAGAACCAACCCCGAGCTGGTCAAAGAAAATATCAAAAAGAAGTTCCAGGACGAAAAACTCGTACTGGTTGACGAAGTTGCTGAATTCGATAAGGAATACAGAGCTGCTCGTACCAAGGCAGATGAACTGAGAAACCAGAGAAATGTAAAGAGCAAGCAGATTGGCGCTCTGATGGGCAAGGGTCAGAAGGAGGAAGCTGAGGCTGTAAAGGCTGAGGTAAACGCTATGGCTAAGGAGCTCGCTGACCTCGAAGTCAAGGAAGAAGAGCTGGAAGCTAAGATCCGCGAGAGAATGCTGGTTATCCCCAACATCATCGATGACAGCGTGCCCATAGGCAAGGACGACAGCGAGAACGTTGAGATTGAAAAGTTCGGCGAGCCTGTTGTTCCCGATTTTGAAGTTCCCTACCATGTTGATATCATGGAGACTTTCGACGGCATCGACCTCGATGCTGCGCGTGAGACATCGGGCAACGGTTTCTACTACCTCAAGGGCGATATCGCAAGACTTCACTCTGCTATACTCTCCTATGCAAGAGATTTCATGATCGACAGAGGATTTACTTACTATGTACCTCCTTTCATGATAAGATCCAGCGTTGTTACAGGCGTTATGAGCTTCGCTGAGATGGAGAACATGATGTACAAGATCGAGGGCGAGGATCTGTATCTTATAGGTACTTCCGAGCACTCCATGATAGGCAAGTTCATCAAGACAACTCTGCCCGAAGCTAAGCTGCCCCAGACTCTGACCAGCTATTCGCCTTGTTTCCGTAAAGAAGTAGGTGCTCACGGCATCGAGGAGAGAGGTGTATACCGTATACACCAGTTCGAGAAGCAGGAAATGATCGTTGTCTGCAAGCCTGAAGACAGCAAGACATGGTATGACAAGCTGTGGCAGAATTCCGTAGATTTCTTCCGTTCGCTGGATATCCCTGTACGTACTCTCGAGTGCTGTTCGGGCGACCTGGCTGACCTGAAGGTCAAGAGCTGCGACGTTGAAGCATGGAGCCCCAGACAGAAGAAGTACTTCGAAGTTGGTTCCTGCTCGAATCTGGGCGACGCTCAGGCAAGAAGACTCCAGATAAGAGTTAAGGGTGAAGACGGCAGCAAGTATTTTGCACACACCCTCAACAACACCGTTGTTGCACCTCCCAGAATGCTGATAGCTTTCCTCGAGAACAACCTCAACGGCGACGGCACAGTATCTATCCCCGAACCCCTCAGAATGTACATGGGCGGCAAGGACAAGCTGATACCTACCAAGTAATAATAAAAAACATCTCCCCGTCCGCAAGGGCGGGGAATTTGCGGATAAAGACGTTTATACATCTTTATCACAGTATATGAAATAACTGCCGCGCCTGTATGTGGTGCGGCGTTTTTTCGGATAAGAAATACTGCGGCTTATGCGCAGAAGTCTGATAAATTATCGTTAGGAGCAGACCGTATGGAAAATTTTGATATCATAGTAATAGGCGCAGGTCATGCGGGCTGTGAGGCTGCGCTGGCAGGAGCAAGACTTGGTCTTAAAACTGCATTGTTCACCATAACTCTTGACGCGGTGGCGAATATGCCCTGCAATCCCTCGATAGGCGGTACCGCCAAGGGACATCTTGTGCGTGAGATAGACGCTCTCGGCGGTGAAATGGGCAAGGCAGCGGATAAGACCCTTATCCAGAGCCGTATGCTCAACCGCGGAAAAGGTCCTGCGGTACACAGTCTGCGTGCGCAGATAGACCGTGTGGCTTATCACACACTTATGAAAAAGACCATCGAGGACACCGAGGGTCTGTACCTGAAACAGGCTGAGATAACCGATGTGCTGTTTGAAGATGACGGCAAGACTGTCCGCGGTGTGCGTACACATCTCGGTGTTGAATACGGCTGCAAAGCTGTAATTATCGCCAGCGGCACTTACCTCAACGGCGAGATACACGTAGGTACCACCACTTACGCCAGCGGTCCCGATTCTGTACTGCCCGCAAGAAAACTTTCCGACAGTCTGAAAGCCGCAGGAATGACTTTGCGCCGTTTCAAGACAGGCACTCCTGCAAGAGTACACAAGCGTTCAATTGATTTTTCAAAACTTGAAGTTCAGCACGGCGATGACGATATCACACCTTTCTCTTTCACCAATAACGGCGAAATTGAAAACAAAGTGGACTGCTATGTGGGTTACACCAACGCTGAAACTCACAAAGTCATAACCGATAATATCCATCTTTCGCCAATATATTCGGGCAGGATACACGCCATCGGTCCCAGATACTGTCCTTCCATCGAGGACAAGATAATGAGATTCTCCGACAAGCCCAGACATCAGCTTTTCATCGAACCTATGGGACTTGATACCGAGGAATACTATCTTCAGGGCATGAGTTCTTCCCTGCCTGTTGATGTACAGCTGAAATTCCTGCGTACTATCGATGGGCTTGAAAATGTTGAGATAATGCGTAACGCCTACGCTATCGAATACGACTGCTGCGACCCCAACGACCTTCTGCCCACCCTTGAATTCAAGGAATTTCACGGCATTTACGGCGCGGGGCAGTTCAACGGCACCTCTGGCTATGAGGAAGCCGCCGCACAGGGTCTTGTTGCAGGTATAAACGCCGCACTGAAACTAAAAGGCGAAGAACCCATGGTACTCGACCGTGCAAGCAGCTACATCGGCACACTGGTTGACGACCTCTGCACAAAGGGTGTATCCGACCCCTACCGTATGCTTACCAGCCGAAGCGAGTACAGACTTCTTCTCCGTCAGGATAACGCCGACCTCAGACTGACCGAAACAGGTCACAGGGTAGGGCTTATCGATGATGAGAGATATGCGGCTTTCCTGAAAAAGAAAGAGCAGATAGATGCGGAGATAAAGCGTATTTCCGCCATAAATATAGCACCCTCAGAAAAGCTGAACGAGTACCTTGTATCACAGGGTACTGACGGTATAAACAACGGCATAAAGCTGACACAGCTGATTCGCCGCCCTCAGCTGACATACAAGGGTCTTTCATTCATCGACCCCGAACGCCCCGAACTTCCCGACGATGTTTGCGAGCAGGTTGAGCTGATGATAAAGTACGAGGGCTACATCAAGATACAGCTTGAACAGGTAGCCGCAATGCGAAAGCTGGAAAACAAGAAGATACCCGAGGATATCGACTATTCAAAGGTAGGCTCACTGCGTCTTGAAGCGGCTGAAAAGCTGGCGAAGATACGTCCGCTCTCCGTGGGACAGGCAAGCCGTATAAGCGGCGTTAACCCCGCGGATATCAACGTTCTGCTGGTTTATCTGGAAACTATCAAGTAACCCGACTTGTGACCGTCCGAAAGGAGAATATCCATGTCATTTTTAGATAAGATATTCGGTAAGAATAGTAATAAGCCCAAGTTCGAGCCTTACACCGTTGATACCGAGTTCGGAAAATTCACCATGGAGTATTATATGGCCAAACCTCTCCATGCTTATACGGGAGTGATCAACTATCCCGAGGCTAAGGAGCTTGACGGGATAAACGTGGAGATAGAATGTGACAGCGAGGATACTTTCGAGATGGAGAAAGGTCTGGCTTTACTGAGAAAGGTAATACGCGAAAGAAATATCTGGATAGAAAAAGCAAGGCAGTATGCAGCTGAAATGTTCCTCTGCGATGATCGGGAAGGTATGGTGAAAATATACGGCGGTCCCGATCACGAGAATTCTTTTGTGACCGTTGAGGAGTTCAAGGCTTTGCTTTATCCTGCCAGTATAGATATATCACCCGATGGTAATATCTGTTTTGATCTTGATGGAGATTACAACGGGAACAATATTTTTCAGGATAATGGGCTGGCTGTCGAATTTGACGAAGAAGGCAATATCATAAGTTAAAATATGTGGAGAGATAATGGTCTGTAGTATTAAGAAAAGGAAAAATAAATGATCAAAAAACTGAATGAAGATAATTCATGGCTTCTCGAAAACGAAAGCTACCTGAAAAATAAAAAACGCCGTACAAAAATGGCTGCAATATTTATCGCAACAGCATTGTTCATAGGAACAGCTGTATTCTTCTATGTGAAAAGCAGCGACGAACGTGAGTATATGTATGGCATAGAAGATTACTATGATACACTCAACAAAGGCAGCAGCTATCGGAATGAAATAACTAAGCAGGAGATCAAAGACGGTACAGAAGATTATCTGAGCAGCATAGGTATAACAGGCTATACCCAGTGGATGGATTTACTTCAAAAACTGGATACAAGGATAATGGAAGCAAAGTACGGCAATGGTTTCAAAGTAGCTTATCGTATAGAAAAAACCGAACCTCTTACCGAGAAAGAACTTGATGACTACAGGAAAAATATCGCCACAAAAGCCGAATATGACAAAGCTTACCGCGTGACCATTAAGGAACACTTCAAAGGACCGAAGAGTGAAGGCTATGAGAAACAGCATATTATAGTTTCCCACACGAGCGAAAATCACTGGCTGTTTCAGGAGGAAAGATTGGTGGAACTGAACCATGAGCTTGATTTTCTAAATACTGTATGGGCGCATTATTTCAGACTCAACACTTACTCTTCTGCCGCCGCTGAAGCGAATGATTACAGTTTTTTGGAAGAAGATGATATTGATTATAAAAGGGAAGTTAGTAAACTGGCAAAAGAGTATGGCGAAGGCTTTCAGATCGAATTTACTCTGAAAGATATCTCACCTATGACCCACAATGAACTAACTGATCTGGCAGAACTTGTCGGGCAAGATGAGGATCACTTCATCAAAGGCTATAAGGTAGATGTGATCGAGAATTTTAGCTCCGATAAAGGAGAAAACACCTGCGAAAACACAATATTTGTGCCCTATGAAGACGAAAGTGATTTCGAGGTGTATGATGAACGCTGGATGGATATATCCGACTAAGGCAATAATTCAAGGAGAATTCTATGTCAACTGTATGTGCAATATCAACCCCCCTCGCAGAGGGCGGTATATCTGTAATAAGGATAAGCGGCGAGGGCGCTTTTGCCTGCGCGGCAAAAGTTTTCAAACCTTTCACCTGTGAAAGTGTTGAAAAAATGCAGGGCTATACCTGCGCCTACGGACAGATACATGACGGTGACAAGACCGTTGACGACGGCGTGCTGACGGTTTTCCGTGCGCCCCATTCCTATACGGGGGAGGACGTCTGCGAGATATCCTGCCACGGCGGTATTTATGTCACTAAAAAAGTGCTGAGACTTTGTCTTGAAAACGGCTGTGAACCTGCACAGGCAGGCGAATTCACAAAACGCGCCATGCTGAACGGCAAGCTTTCCCTCACTCAGGCTGAGGCTGTTATGGATACCATTGCGGCACAAGGCGAATACGCCCTTGCTTCGGCTAATCTCACAAGGCAGGGCAGTCTTTTCGGGCAGATACACGAAGTCACAGGCGAACTTGTAAAGCTTCTGGGCGAACTCGCCGCATGGGTGGATTATCCCGAGGAAGACCTCCCCGCAGTTGAGGAAACAGCACTCCGCAAAAGCATCGAGAACGCCCTTTCCGTAACAGGAAAACTCATCGCCGACCACGACAACGGTATGCTGATAAAACAGGGCATCGATACCGTCATAGCAGGCAAGCCGAATGTGGGCAAATCGACCCTGATGAATCTCCTGCTGGGCTATGACCGTTCAATTGTCACCGATGTTGCGGGCACGACCCGTGATGTCATTGAAGAAAGCGCACGTCTGGGCGAACTGGTTTTCAAACTTTCCGATACCGCAGGCATACGCGATACCGAAGACAAAGTCGAAAAAATAGGCGTTGAAATGGCTGAAAAGCGCCTTGATGAGTGTATGTTCGTTATCGAAGTCTTCGACACTTCCGTGCGCCCCGATGATGACGATATCGCACTGCTTGAAAAAGTAAAAGCGTTACGCAAGCGCACCCTTATCGTGCTGAACAAATCCGACCTTGAAAGCGCAGTTGATGAAGGCTTTTTCAGGGATTACAGCGAGAATATAGTTTGCATATCCGCCAAGAACCTCGATGACAGGTCACAGATACAGGCGGCTGTGGAAAAAATATTCACACCCGAAAATTACGATGTGAACAGCACCATATTCGCCAACGAAAGACAGAAAAGCTGTCTTGATAAAGCCCACGCAAATCTTAAAGCCGCACTCGAAGCCCTGGATATGGGCGAAACTCTCGACGCGGTAACGGTAATGATAGACTTCGCCGCAGATTCCCTGCTTGAACTCACAGGCGAAAAAGCCACCGAAGCCGTAGTAGCAGAAGTGTTCTCAAAATTCTGCGTAGGAAAATAAGAAGCGCGGCGGGGTTGGATAGTTTTCTATCATTACTTTGTTCGCCGCCGCTCAATGAATAACGAATAGTGAATAATGAATAATGAAAAATCGTGGTGTATCGCCATTGGCGATGGATTTTAAGCGGCTTTGTTATTCATTATTCTTTTTTTCTAAAAAATTTTTTATCTGCTGCAAGGATATTGTGTTTTCAAACGTATTATATACAGAAAACCAAAAACGCCCGCTGCCGACCCCCTCGGCGGCGGACTGTAAGGGGGTGGTTTGACTATGGAAACAGCTTGTTTCGAGCTGAGCGGCTTCGATGCCGTATATGATGAATATTTTGATATGGTGTACAGGATATGCTACGTGTATTTCCACGGTCATACCGCCGATGCCGAAGATGCGGCGCAGACTGTGTTCATGCATTATCTTGAAGCGGGAGTTATCCCCGAAACGAACGAGCATACAAAAGCGTGGCTGATAGTCACAGCGCAGAATGTCTGCAAAACTATGCTCAGGAGACATCACAGAAAAGATACCGAACTTGATGCAGCATCAGATAAGGGCGCGGCTTTTGAGTACAATGAGGTCATGGACGCAGTTATGCGTCTGCCCGAAAATGAGCGCATGGCTGTCTACCTGAACCTCTATGAGGGTTATACAGCCGCCGAGACCGCGAAGCTGATGAAGTGCCGTGAAAATACAGTATATTCATACATACACCGGGCAAGAAAAAAGCTGAAAAAAGAATTGGGAGGGTGAGACTATGACAGACAAAGAGCTCGATCAAAAGCTTACAGCTGCATTCGATAATGTCAGGGCAGACAGCGCTGTCAAGGCTCGCATTCGGAAAGGCTTAACAGGTGACATTATGGATAACAATAAAACTATAACAGTCAGCAAAACAGCTGACAAGAACGAAAGAACGGGGACAATAAAAGTAAACAGACGCGGCAGGATAGCAGCCGCAGCCATCGCAGGCGTGATAGCAGTAGGCGGCGGAGCATATATGCTGAAAAGCGGCTTCGCCAGAGTAGAACCCAAGACCTCACTGTCATCAAAAGCAGAAAGCGACAGTTCATCAGCACATTCTGATAAGATAACCTATAACGGCAAAGAAGTTGACGAACTGCCCCTGACCAATGAGCAGATGGGCTTTGACCCATCAGGTAACAGTATCTATGACAAGTTCAGCGGTTATTGCGATATACGTAATCTGCCGAACGGCAATTTTCTTGTGAGGTTGCAAACTTCGATACCCATTGAAGATGATATCATTTCAACCTGCTATTGTGTATACGACCCTTCGGTAAACAGCATAACAGGTATACTTCCCACAAATGACTGGAATTGTTACAGTATCGGCAAGAACAGCATTGTTTTCTGTTCTACCGATCGTGACGCTGAAAACAAAATAGGTGATGATAAGGGCAAAGTCTTCACAACAAACCTGTCCTGCAAACTCTATGACCTTGATCTGTGCGAGATGGAAAATGATACACTGAACTTCCAGCTTGGTGACAAGCATGTGGAAGAAGTAATGGTATCAGCCGACAATAAGATATATTTAGCAGCAAGAGAAGACTACTCGGATAACAAATACAAGCTGTATATTTATGACAGCGAAGGCAGTGTTATAAACACTTCCGAAGAATGCGACTGGATATACAGCTGCTCGATGTCTCTGGACGGCGGCTTCATCTATTACGCTACACAGAACCGTGATTCGTGGAGCACAACCCTCAAATGTATAGCTGTTGATGACAAACATATCGATTGCGAACATACCGACGGGGTATATGATGACAACCCGTGGCCTCATTACGCTATGTATTTTGACAGCGGAAAATATCTGTATACCGTATACTACACCGACGAGGGCAAGCAGATGATAAGACGCATAGATATGACAGGTGAGGAAGAGATCTATTTCGGTGAGCCCGAAGATGTTATCAACTATGCGGGAGAGGTGGCGGAAGAACGCTATGTAACACCTGACGGCAAGTATCTGTTCACGTACAATGTTAAGGATAAGTATACAGAAGATGGCGGTATTGAACGCGAATATGACATTACAAGCACATATGATATCGAGAATGGCTTAAAGCTGGTACATGAAGAAAAAGCAGCTCATTTTATGTGGTTATCTTCTTATGGTATTGGTATTAATTTGCTTTACAATGGAGCTACGGGCGATGTTTGCTTCGGCGGATATAAAGATGAAGATGAAAAAATGTTCGCTGAAATCTGCTTCAACCTCTTCGACAAAGAGTTTTCAAACTTCGGCATAAAGAAAAGTGTTAAGGATAACAACGAAGTTAAAGAGACAAACACATCACCATCTATCCCCGATGTTTCGGGACTTGAATGCGAGGCTGCCGAAAATGAACTGAAAGCAGCAGGATATACAGTCATTTTAAAAAGCAAGTATGATATCGAGAAACCTAAGGGTAAGGTCATAAAGACCGAGCCTGCTGCGGGTACTGAATTTGATACCGAAGAACCCGTCACAATGTATGTAAGCAAGGGCAAGATCCCTGAAGATTATGAGTACCTGATAGGCCTGATCAAAATTCCGGAGGGTCTGCGCGGCAGATTTACTGTCGATATGGATTCAGAAGATTATCATTTTAGTGATGATTTCATCGGCGAAGATATGGACGGCTGTATTGCTTTAGGATACGCAGGCAAAGATACCAGTGTGTTTACCGTCACCATAACTAACCGTGATACAGGCAAGTCAGTGGAATACTATAAAGAAGAATATGGCTTTAAACCGGGCGCAGGACGAAAAACTATCAGTGATTATGACACAGAAGGGCTGCTCGCTATTTGTTCCGATGAAGAGATCAAGTCCTCTGAAGTCACACTATCCATCCCGATACCCGAAGGACTTCACGGCTCTTATACTGCTAAAGTGGGTGATGAAAGAATATCTGGTGATGCCGATAAAAAAGAACCTATCTCCGTTACTGTCACAGGTAGAGGGATCAAGGAGTATCATGTCGAGATCGACAGCAATGAAACACACAAGTCCTTTAACGGCGGTATCTATTCGGTAAACTTTGATGAAAATACCGTTGAGCGTCTTGATAATAATTGTCTGTATGATACAGATTATATCAGTGACGACGGAAAACTTTGTCTACTATATGATGGTCTGCTGCTCCCCGAAGGTCTGCACGGCACATATACTGCTGATATCATATCGGATAACGACAGTTATACAGATACTTTATACAGCGATGAAACTTTCCTCTCATTTTTCACATTAAAATTCAACGGCAATGGAACCCAGACTTACACAGTCAGATTCACAAGCGATGAAACAGACAAATCTGTTGAATACTGCAAGTTCAAAGTGAACTTTGAAGATATGGACCTCAGCTACATCAGCGAACCCAACAAAGACGGCTTACTTGCAATTTCTCCCAAAGATTAATGCAAGGATAATAAACAGCAAAATGCGCTCGGATTTACGGGCGCATTTTTTGCTGTGATTTTTACTAAAAAGACAAAAAAAGTCCTTTACAAATGTGGATAAATGTGTTATAATATTTTTTGTATATATCGAACAGAAAGGAGATATCTATGGCAGGGCTGATATTTGACTCACATTGTCATTACGATGACAAAGCTTTTGATGAGGACAGATACGAACTGTTAGACAAACTGCTGGTGAGCGACGGTCATACAGTTGACAAAATGCTCCATGCGGCTGTAGATGAAAAGTCCTCGCTGTTTGGTATCAAAACGGCTGAAAGGTACGGGAATTACTATACCTCCATAGGCTTTCACCCCGAGTATGCAGACGATGTCCCCGATAATTATATGGAGATACTGAAAACGCTGTATGAAAAAGCAGCAGCCACAGGCAAACTCAGGGCAGTTGGCGAGATTGGTCTCGACCACCACTATGAGGGCTACAATGCCGATAAGCAGAAAATGCTTTTTATAGACCAGGTAAAGTTCGCAAATGAAAAGGAACTCCCCGTGATAATCCACTGCCGCGATGCGACGGAGGAATGTATGGGGGTTCTCAGTGAACTCAGACCCGCGGGCGTTATGCACTGCTTTTCGGGTTCGGCTGAAACGGCTGAGGAAGTCGTGGGGCTGGGTATGTATATAGGATTCACAGGGGCTCTGGCTTTCAAGAATAATAAG
Organism: Ruminococcus sp.; assembly: GCF_024692365.1. Taxonomy (GTDB): domain Bacteria; phylum Bacillota; class Clostridia; order Oscillospirales; family Ruminococcaceae; genus Hominimerdicola. The sequence goes on from NZ_JAILMR010000028.1 coordinate 33,252, forward strand.
AAAGCTAAACGTGCCTGCGAAGCAGTGCCGCTTGAACGGCTGCTGCTTGAAACGGACTGTCCTTACATGGCACCGCCGCCTTACCGAGGTGAGCGAAGCGACAGTTCAATGATAGCCGAGACTGCAAAGGTCATGGCGGAGATAAAGGGAGTTTCCGCAGAAGAAGTACTTCGGGCAACTAACGAAAATGCTTGCAGACTGTTCGGGATACGCTGACCGAAGCGATACTATAATTTTTGGAGATGAATGAATTGGCGGAGACACTATATTTGGTGATACCATGTTACAACGAGGAGGAGATGCTGCCCATAACTGCAAAGGCTCTGATGAAAAAAATGGACGAGCTTATTGCTGAGGGCAAGGTGAGCAGTGAAAGCAAAGTAATGTTCGTGGACGACGGTTCAAAGGACAATACCTGGGAAGTTATCCAGAAACTTCACGATATGCCCCAGACAAACCTGTTCACAGGAATAAAGCTTTCAAGAAACAAGGGTCACCAGAATGCACTTCTGGCAGGTCTTATGACAGCCAGAAAATATGCGGACATTCTGATATCTATGGACGCAGACTTACAGGACGATATCAATGCGATAGACGGTATGCTGGAAAAGCGTGCCGAGGGCTGTGAGATAGTTTACGGCGTAAGGTCTTCAAGAGAGACCGATACCGCATTCAAGAGAAACACAGCCAGAAGCTATTATAAAATGCTGGAATTCATGGGCGTTGAAATAACCTACGACCATGCTGATTACAGGCTGATGAGCAAGAGGGCTGTCGATGCGCTGGCAGAGTTCAAGGAGGTAAACCTGTTCCTCAGAGGAATGGTGCCTATGGTGGGCTACAAGAGCGACATCGTTAAGTACGAGAGAAACGAGCGTGTAGCAGGCGAATCAAAGTATCCGCTGAAAAAGATGCTGGCTTTCGCAGTTGAGGGCATAACTTCCCTTTCGGTAAAGCCTATCAGATTCATCACAGCACTTGGCGTTGTGATATTCCTCGTTTCCATCATCATGCTGATATACTTCCTGATAGCCAAGGCAGTAGGCGATACTGTACGCGGCTGGGCTTCAACGATAGTATCCGTATGGGCAATAGGCGGATTACAGATGCTGGCGATAGGTGTAATCGGTGAATATATCGGCAAGATATATCTTGAAACAAAGGCAAGACCCAAGTTTATAGTCGATATAAACTTGGAAGAAACACAGGCATAATAACAACTTAAATTTATTTAAAAGGAGTAAAAGAAAATGGCTGAAAATTTACACATATCCGGAAGAGTTTCACAGGAGAAGATAGACAATACCCCACTGGTAGAGGCTATCAATGATATGAGAAAGGAATTCAATGCAGACTCTCAGAACAAGGTGATCAACACCGCACTGAGATCTACTTTCCTCGTACCCGCTATCATCGAAAAGGGTCAGGAGCTCGTTGCTGACGCTAATAACCACGTTCAGTTCAAGGACAAGCAGGAAGCTAAGTTCATGCTGGTAAACAAGCCTATCCGCGATGAAGAGGGCAACCAGACAGGTACTATATCTTTCTTCCCTGTATTCACCGATTCTGATGAGCTGAAAAAGCTGAACACAGACCAGCTGTACAGACCTTTCGCTATGAAGTTCAGCGATATCGCTTACCTGACAGAGAGCACCCCCAACGTTGAAGGCTTCGTTATAAACCCCTTCACCAAGGAGCATAACCTGCCTTTCACCAAGCCTATGCTGGAATCCATCAAGCAGACCCTTATCAACTTCAAGCAGAGCAAGGACGCTGCAATGGCTGCCGCAGCAGCTGCTGAAGCTCAGGAAAATGCTGAGGGCGAAGCACCCGATATCACTGTATCTTCCAACGAAGATAAGTAATATTCAGGATACCACGATCATTACGGTCGGGACGGCGGTGCAGCAAACGGTATACCTACCGTTTGCCTGCAAACTGTTCCGACCATTTTTGCGGAGGGAACAACATGAGATATATCTACTGTCCGCAGTGCGGAAGAAAACTTATAGAAAGACCTGCGGGCGATGAGGGTCTTGTGCCCTATTGCGAGGGCTGTGAAAAACTGTGGTTCGATACCTTCCCCAGCTGTTCAATAGTCCTTGTTGCCAATGAATTCGATGAGATAGCACTTCTGCGGCAGGATTATATGTCGGATAAGTATACCACCTTCGTTTCGGGCTACATAACCCCGGGTGAAAACGCCGAACAGACAGCCGTAAGAGAAGTCGCCGAGGAGATAGGCATCAAAGTCGATAAACTCGATTACGCAGGAACTTACTGGTTTGAAAAACAGGGACTGCTGATGCATGGCTTCATCACAAGGGTGAAAAAACAGCCCCTGGTTCTGTCCTCAGAAGTCAACTGGGCTGACTGGGTACCCGCTGAAAAAGTTATCGATACTATTTTCCCCGATTCTCCGGGCAACGCGGCTTTTGCAATATATATGAAATTCATGGACGAGTATTTCGGAAAAAAGTGACCCCCGCATCGGAAAGGACGATTAACAATGGCTCTTGACGGAGTTTTTCTCGGTGAGATAAAAAAGGAACTCATGCCCCTTATCGGCGGCAGAGTCGATAAAATACATCAGCCCTCAAAAGGTGAACTGCTTTTCGCACTGCGCACCTATGACGGTCTTAAAAAACTGCTGATAAATACAGTGGCAGGTACGGCAAGACTGCACCTGACCAATGCTGATATCGAAAATCCCAAACAGCCCCCCATGTTCTGTATGCTGATGAGAAAGCACCTCTCGGGCGCTAAGCTTATCGATATCAGACAGCCAGGGGCTGAACGTGTTATCATGCTTGATTTCGATGCCACCAACGAACTGGGCGATATGGTAAGACTTACCGTCACCGTCGAACTTATGGGCAGAAGAGCAAACCTCCTGCTGACAGACGAGAACGGAAAAGTCATCGATAGTATAAAAAGAGTATCAACAGAAGTTTCCGAAACTCCCGTGCTTCCCGGAGTAGTCTATACTCTCCCCGAAAGCGACGGCAGACTTTCACTGACAGAATGTTCCAGAGAAGAGTTTGAAGAAAAGCTGGCAGAATTTTCAAAGCAGGAACTCTCAAAAGGCATAATGAAGACCCTCCAGGGCATCTCCCCCGTCTTCGCAAGAGAGTGCGCATTCTTCACCTCCCATTCAGCCGAAGTCATAGTCGGAGAAATGACCCCCGACCATAAGGACAGACTTTGGTTCTACATCAAAAAAATCAGAGAACAGATAGCCGACAGCGAAAATAAGTATACCGTAATAAAAACCACAAACGGCGAACTGAAAGATTTCTGTTTCTGCAATATAGACCAGTACGGCGGACTTATGGTGACAAAGCAGTTTGAAAGCCCATCAGCCCTGCTTGACTATTTCTATTCCGAAAGAGACAGCCTTTCCCGTACCAGACAGAAAGCCCAGGACCTTTTCCGACTTCTCGCCAATACCATCGACAGAACTGAATCAAGAGTAAAAAATCAACAGCTTGAACTTAAAGACTGTGCAAAACGAGAACAGCTGAAACAGTACGGCGACCTCATCACCGCGAACCTCTACGCCCTCGAAAAAGGCATGACGGAAGCAAAACTTGTGAACTTCTATGACCCCGACCAGACCGAAGTCACAGTAAAACTCGATAAACGCCTGACGCCCGTCCAGAACGCACAGAAGTATTTCAAAGAATACCGCAAACTGGATACCGCGGAAAAAGTCCTCGAAAAGCTGATATCTCAGGGCGAAGAAGAAGCAAAGTACCTCGATACAGTCCTCGATGCCCTGACCCGTGCCAGAACAGAGGGCGATATCGCAGCACTCCGACAGGAACTTACCGAACAGGGATATATCAGCAGAAGCAGACAAAAAGGCAAACCGCCAAAGGCACTTCCGCCCATGAAATTCAAGTCCAGCGAGGGATACGAAATCCGCGTGGGAAGAAATAATGCCCAGAACGACAGACTGACTTGTAAAGATTCCAAAAAGACCGATGTGTGGCTCCATGCAAAAGATATCACAGGCTGTCACGTAATAATCAGCTGTCCCGACAGAGGCGAAGCCGCAAAATTCACCCCCGATGAACTTCCACCCGACCAAACAATAGAAGAAGCAGCGATGATAGCAGCATACTATTCAAAAGCGAAGAATTCATCAAGATGTGATGTGGATTATACCTTTGTAAAATTCGTAAAGAAACCCGCAGGCTCAAAACCGGGCATGGTGATATTCACACATAACTACACCATCACGGTTAAGCCGGATGAGGAAATAGTGCAGAGCCTGGAGTCCTAATTCATAATTCATAATTCACAATTCATAATTATTGGCAGGGCAACAACATAGTGTGGTAAGAATGCCAAGGAAAAGAGCTTTGGCTCAAGCCTTTCGCGAAAGGCTTGCGGGATGTTTGCACAGTCAACTTTGTTGACTGTTGGCAGAGCCCTCAATCACCAAGGTGCAAAACCAAAATGCATGGCGAAAAATAAAGGCGAAACAATCTTCCGACAAAAAAAAGCGCGGGCAATAAAAAAACTTAGAGCGTGGACAAAATAACGTCCACGCTCTTTCTGCGTCCGTAAAATATTGCACGCACGAAATCGGACAGCGATAGCCACAGCCGACGCAGTCGCTGTTATCCGATTTCTCGACCCGAACGTAGAGAGGGGCGACCTGATAACGAAGTACGTAATAAGAAAATAGACGTTTTCAATTTTCAAGCAATTGCTTTTTCATGGAAAATATGATATAATTTATTGGCAAATATTAAGCTATTGACATTCTTTATATTGATCAGGAGGTTAATCATGGAAAAGATAGAATCAGCTCAAAAGGAACTGTGTGAGTACCTTATCAGCATGATGCCTGTTGAATGGAGTAAAATATGTTTCTTCTCAAAGTGCACAACAGGAAGCCGCACTTCTTGGATCGCATTGATCGAGAAGAAGACAGGAAAAATCTGTACACAGGAATCATTTTGGAGAAGGTATGATTCCTATCCATATGCCAGAGCGAAATCCGGTATCATGCTTAACGAACTTACCCGTAATCTTTTTAACGCATATCTTGAAAAGGTTGGCGAAGATAAGATCTGGTGTACTTATTCTTTAACTATAGAAAGCGACTATACTTTTCATGTTGATCTGGGCTATAAAATGCCCGAAGGTGATCTTGTTGAACAGCATGACGCTGTTTTTGAAAAGTTCTTCAATACTAAATATGAGTATCTAGAAGGCAAATATCCATACTGAATAAGGCAAATATCCATACTGAATAACTGAATATCCTTTGCAAGCTGTGAAGCATTACGCTCCGCAGCTTTTTTTATCCAAAAAAATATATGTTCATTTTGTTTCCGCCAATCCCGTGAACATTCAAAAAAACCGAATATCAGGGGCGTAATGCACAAACACCGTGTGTTAAATTTGTTTAACAATCTCTTTACAATTGCGAAAAAATATGCTATAATATATATTACCGAAACGAAATGTTTCGTATTATACTGATCTTTACAGGGCAGTATATATGATATCAGCCCTGTTATCAAAAGGAGGAATATTCACATGGAAGAACGTTTGCAGACTATACAGTCGGTCAAGAATAAAAAGGTGCAGATCGGTGTTATCCCCGGGCATTTTGCTACTAACCACTCGCACGTAAATTATTATGTTGACATGACATCTATAAAGACAAGCCTGAAAATGGCAAAGGAAGCTGCGCATGAGCTTGGCAGCACTTATGCCAACACAAATATCGAAACGATAATTTGTCTTGAGGGCACAGAGATACTCGGCGGTTTTCTTGCTGAATATCTTTCTCAGGCGGGCATAAACAAGGGTGAGGACATCAATCTTATCACACCCGAGCTCAACGCGGTAAATCAGATGATATTCCGCGACAACACGCAGAAAAAGGTCTGGGGCAAGCAGATACTTCTGCTGATTTCCAGTGCTTCAACAGGTAAGAGTATCGGACGTGCTGTTGATTGTTTGCAGTACTATAACGGCAAGCTTACGGCTATCGGTGCGATATTCTCGGCTATCGACAAGTTCCACGATATCCCGATCCACGCGCTGTTCACTGACAAGGATCTGCCCAACTATCAGAATTTCCCTGCCAATGTGTGTCCGCTGTGCAAGAACAATCAGAAGGTCGATGCTTTGATAAACAGTTTTGGTTATTCCAAGCTTTGATAGTGTTAAAAATCCCTCGGGTACTTGGGTAAGTACTCGGGGGATTTTGTTTTGAAGTACAGCGTGATAGAATGCCAAAGCTCTTTTCCTTGGCATTCTCACCCAACTTTTACTTCTCACCCAAGTTAATAACCCCACCTCATAACCTTGTCAACCCCTCTAAAAAACTTCTATGTTTTACACAACCCCACTTTCGTTTTTTAGTTTACTCCACTATACAAACTATTTAATCTGTATCTCTCAAACCCCTATACTTCGGCATTTTTCCAATGTATTACAGTTTTTTGTTACTATTTGCCCGCACTAAGTAACAAATGGTTAAAAAACGGTAACAAGAACTTTTTTGGACAGTTGAAACTCAACACTCCAGTTTTCAAAATTGTTGAAAACTCTGTTGAAACTGTTGAAAAGAGGGTGTATAAACCGCTATAACCCCATTTTATTGTTGAAAACTTTTCGCCTTTCAACAATCGTCCCTTTTTCCCCCCTTGAGTGTTACCAAGTTGTAATCAAAGAGTTACACCGCCTGTCCTAAAAGACGTACTTCAAAACCCCATCGTCAAATTGACATCCATATTCAACTGTAATAAAACAGTAATAAAAATGACATTCCGTTTACGCCCGAAAATTCCCTTTTTGGGCGTTTTCGTGACGCTTTACAAAAAATTCACAAAAGAATTTCCATCTTAAATCGATTACAGCTGTTGAAAATTTTGTGGATTTCTGGTACAATTGTGGAAACAAATGATTTCATTCTACGGAGGTACCATCATGAGTATAACCTACAACGAAAAAACCCGCTCTTTCAAACTGCGTGCAAATAACACCGACTATATGTTCAAGGTGATAAACGGCGAATATCTCGGTCATGTCTACTACGGCAAAAAAATCCCCGATGAGGATATGGACTGGCTTCTCCGCTTCGACGAAAGCCCCTTCACCCCCGAGACCAACAACCGCGACAGGGCGGTATACCTCGATACCACACCTTTTGAATACCCCTGCTTCGGTATCGGCGATTACCGCGAAAGCGCCCTGAAAATTCTGGACAGCGAGGGTATGTCCACCTGCGACCTCAGATACGTTTCCCATAAAATATATGACGGTAAACCCGCTCTTGAAGGTCTGCCCGCTACTTTCGCCACCGAAAAAAGCCCCGCACAGACCCTCGAGATAACTATGCGTGATGCCCACACAGGTCTTGAAGCCGTGCTTGTTTATTCGGTTTTTGAAAACCTCGATGCCATCACCCGCTCGGTGAGATTCACAAACACTTCCGCCAAGCCCCTGAAACTCACCCGTGCCCTTTCGACCTGTGTTGAATTCGACCACGATAAATTTGATATGATAACTCTCAACGGTTCATGGGCGAGAGAGCGCCATATCGAACGCGCTCCCCTTCACCACGGCAAGCAAAGCATCGATTCCTGCCGCGGCGAATCCTCCCACCAGAACAACCCCTTCGCCGCCCTCTGTGACCACAACGCCGACGAGGACAGTGGCGAGGTCTTCGGCTTCAACTTTGTCTATTCGGGAAATTTCATCGCTCAGGCAGAAGTCACCCAGCATAAAAAGACCCGCTTCGTCATGGGCATAAATCCTCTTGATTTTGAATGGCTCCTCGAATCGGGTGAAACTTTCACCGCCCCCGAGGTCGTTATGGTACACTCCGATGAGGGCATAGGCAAAATGTCCAGAATTTTCCATGACCTCTACCGCGAGAACCTTATCCGCGGCGAGTACAAAAACAAACGCCGCCCCATACTTATCAACAACTGGGAAGCTACCTACTTTGATTTCAACACCGATAAGATACTCTCCATCGCAAAGGAAGCTTCAAAGCTGGGTATTGAAATGCTTGTTCTTGATGACGGCTGGTTCGGTCACAGGGATTCCGATAATTCCTCTCTGGGCGACTGGTTCGTTTACGAAAAGAAACTCCAAGGCGGCTTGAAGCACCTCGTTGATGAAGTCAACAAACTGGGCATGAAGTTCGGTCTCTGGTTTGAACCCGAAATGGTCTCCCCCGATTCCGACCTCTTCCGCGCCCACCCCGACTGGGCTATACAGATACAAGGCAGAGATATGACCCTCTGCCGTGAGCAGTACGTCCTCGACTATTCAAGGAAAGAAGTGCGCGACTACGTCTACTCCATGATGAAGAATATTCTCGACAACGCCAACATCGAGTATATCAAATGGGATATGAACCGCCAGCTGACCGAAGTCGGTTCAGCCTCCCTCCCCGCCGAAAGACAGCGCGAACTCTGGCACAGATACGTCCTTGGCGTGTACGACCTCATGGGCAGACTCACCACCGATTATCCCCACATTCTCCTTGAAAACTGCTCAGGCGGCGGCGCAAGGTTCGACCCCGGTATGCTCTATTTCTCACCGCAGATATGGTGCTCCGATGATACCGATGCCATCGAGCGCCTGAAAATTCAGCACGGCACTTCCATATGCTACCCCTGTTCCGCAATGGGCGCACACGTTTCCGACTGCCCAAACCATACCGTCGGCAGAAACACTCCTTTCAGAACAAGGGGTCACGTTGCCATGGTGGGAACTTTCGGCTACGAACTCGATGTCACCCGTATCCCTCAGGAAGACAGGGATATGATACCCGCCCAGATAGATGAATTCAAAAAATATAACCCCCTTGTACGCACAGGCGACCACTACCGCATAGGCAACATGTTTGAAGACAACACCTGGGACGCATGGATGTTCGTCGCCAAAGATAAAAGCGAAGCCCTGTTTGAATTCGTACAGGTCATGGCAAGACCGAATTTCCGCTCCCGCCGCATAAAGCTGAAAGGTCTCGACACCGATGCCTACTACTATGAGGAAAGCGAACCCGATAAGCTGATATCAGGCGCCGCCCTGATGAACGCAGGTATCAACTGCGCAAAGATATGGGGTGTTGACGGCATCAAGGGCGACTACTCCTCGAAGATACTCCATTTTATAAGGAAGTGACCCCATGGTACAAGGTTACAACTGCATGATAGTCCTATCCCCCGAGGGCGACGAGTGGCTGATGTGCAAACGCCGCAAAGACCCATACAAAGGGCTTTACAATCTGGTCGGCGGAAAGATAGAACAGGGCGAGGAGGGCGAACACGCCGCCTACCGCGAACTCTTCGAGGAGACCTCCATCACCCGCGATCAGATCCACCTCGAACGCCTCATGACTTTCGATTACCCCATGGACGGCTGTTATGTTGAAGTCTGGGCAGGTCAGCTGAGTCAGCCCACCGAAGTCAGCGGCGATGAAAACGATCTGGAATGGCTGCCCCTCACCGAAGATTTCTTCGATATGAAAAAGTACGCAGGTGAGGGCAACATCGGTCATATGTTCGAGATACTGAAACTCCACCCCGAATGCTACCATATCAAATGACCCCGAAAGGAACGCCCCATGACCTACCCGAACATTATCAAAGCCGAATTCCTGTCCCGCACCAACCGTTTTATAGCCGAGGTAAATGTTGACGGAAATCAGGAGACAGTCCACGTAAAAAACACAGGACGCTGCAAAGAACTCCTGATACCCGGCTGTGAAGTCTGGCTGACCGAACCCGGCACCCCCAACCGAAAAACCAGATACGACCTCGTAGCGGTGAAAAAAAGCACAGGCGTACTTTTCAACATCGATAGTCAGGCACCCAATAAAGTCATGGGCGAATGGCTGGCTTCCCAAAATTTCGACAAGGTCATTCCCGAATTCACCTACGGCGATTCAAGGATAGATTTTTATATGGAGCGGGGCAGCGAAAAATTCCTGCTGGAAATCAAAGGCTGTACCCTCGAATTTGACGGCATTGGCTACTTCCCCGATGCCCCCACCGAACGCGGCGTAAAGCATATCCGTGAACTGATAAAAGCGAAAGCCGCAGGCTTCAACGCCGCCATCGGATTCGTGATACAAATGGACGGAATAAAAGAAGTCCGCCCCAACACAGCCACCCACCCCGAATTCGCAACCGCCATCGAAGAAGCCAAAACCGCAGGCGTCAAAATCCTGTTCTTCCCCACCCACACCGAACCCGACACCCTCCACATCATAGAAATGCTTGAGGGTTGAACTTATCAACACTCCCACCACCTCAATGTTGAAAACTCCACCCCCTAAAACCAGAGAACCCTAAGACAAAACCATATATAAATTTTGCCCCGAAGCGTTTCAAACCGCTTCGGGGCATCGTACTATTTTTCCTGCTCAAAAAAATCAGAATTTATACAAAATACTCCAACAGTTTTTCATCAATCAAGGCAATCGGCTCTTTATTCTTCACATGACTGTATAGTGCTAGTTTTGTGATTTCTTCTTTATCTTTTATCTTTTCATAAATATCATAAATATTTAGGTCTGATAAATTTATGCCATATAAACCACCAAGCTCTATTCGTTCATTCGGTGAGAAATAATCAGGTTTCATTAAAATTTTCATTGCTCCCAAATATACAACATCAAAAGAATCAAGCCCTAATTCCTCATTGCATTCTCTGATAATACAATCTCTTGCAGTTTCTCCTTTTTCGATACAACCTCCGAATATCTCATATATGTTTCTCCACTTATTCCAACCTAAAAGGTAATCCTCACCTGTTTTTACAACAGCAAGACAATGTGTTAATAATGGATTTGCAGACAGTACCATTTCATCATATTGTTCAAATGAGATAAAGAGATTTCCGTCATAGTCTTTACAAATATAGCTATCTGAT
>NZ_JAILMR010000053.1 GCF_024692365.1 Ruminococcus sp.
TGTTTACACTGGCCGATGCGAACATTGAACTAACTCCCTTCCACGATCCTATGTACAGATTATAGCACTGTATTTATTAAAGAGCCTTTGAAGTATCTTTTAACTATAAGTTCAAAAGACAACATTTGAATAAATCTGAAAAATATGATATAATCCATAATGAAAAGTCCGAAAAAAGACTGCAAAAAAATTATCAAGATAACTAAGACATCCGGTTTCACATTTCGTCTAATAAGTGAAGGCAAAAACATTTCCGGAAAGGAGCCGTTCAATGGATAATGGTGCAGGTAGCTACAGCCGTTATCTTGCCGGAGACGATTCAGCATTAGGAGACATCGTCCGTGAATACAAGGACGGTCTCATGCTCTATCTTAATAGTTTAATCAATAATACCCACGACGCTGAAGAACTCATGGAAGAGACTTTCTACAAGCTTGCATATAAAAAGCCCAGATTTTCAGGAAAAAGCTCATTCAAAACATGGCTTTACTCTATAGGAAGAAATCTTGCACTGGATCATCTGAGACGCATGAAGAAAAAGAAGTACGCTTCACTGGAAGAATGTAAAGAGCTTTGTTCAGTAACTGATATTGAAGAAAACTATATTAAGGAAGAGGAGAAGCTGATGGTGCATAAGGCGCTGAAGAAGCTGAGGATACAGTACAGTCAGGCCATATGCCTGACCTACATAGAGGGATTCAGCAATTTTGAAGCAGCAACTATAATGCACAAAACCAGCCGGCAGATGACCAATTTACTTTATCAGGCTAAAAAAGCTCTCCGTGAAGAGCTGGAAAAGGAGGGAATCTCGTATGCGGGAATGGGATGATATAACTCGTGACATACTAAAAAGAAGAGATGAACAGATTGCACATGATAAGGCTCAGATGCGTACAGTCAGAAAAGCAGCTGTCTCTGCACTTTGCGTATGCCTTGTTGCCACAGCAGGCATCGGGATATGGAGAAACGGACCTGATAAGTCGGAGCTTATGAATGGGCCGGACAAGGCCAATATCATTTCCGATGAACCTGTGACCAGCAGCATAGTCAGCACTGTCCCTGCCGTTACATATACCACTGATATGCAATATGATGTAACAACAACCGCTGTGGATATTCCTCACATATCAACATCATATGTCACCTCTTATACACCGGCACAGAAGGTAACGACAGTTCAAGCAGCTTCAATGCTCCCGGAAGCGATCACTATAACCACCAGGTCTGCACAGCAGAAAACTGCTCCCCGGAACAATATCGTTACTACTGCCGTCACAGAGCCTATAGATGTGATCCAGACTACAGTAACAGAGAAAAAGCCTGATCCAAACACTACAACTGAAATATTCTACAATGAGAGGTATGATATGATGAAACTTCATTTTAAATCATTAGGAGCGATGGCAATGGCCATTAATATTGCGCCGGTTTATGCAAGTCCGATAGTTTACAGCCCAACTGCTGCACATAACGATTACAGCGCATACTATGAGGCTTTTGACAATGGTGAGATCGAAAAGGATATGGACGGAGGCGGCAATTTCGATATCCGTGATGTATTTGTTTTATACCAGGGAATAAATGAACACGGTGATCATTCATCTTCTGATTATCTCACCCCCGAAGAAGAGGCAAGAGTTCAAGCCATTGGCGACATCGACAATAACGGTGTTGTCTCAGGAGAAGATTATTACATTCTTAATTATTACTATAATTATAAAAAGGGCATAATCCCAAGTGATTATGAGATCGATAATTACAGAGACAGAGCCGGGAACTTACCGTCTTACAGCTGGGACTTCATCTTTGATCTCAGATTAGCAAATACAGATTCCGCAGCGATCTATAATTTTACAGAATCATACAACAACGCAAATAACGTTGATCTTGATTTCAACTGCGATGGAACAGTAGATATCACCGACATTTATCTCTACTATTTCTTCGGCTACAATATGGAGGTTCAGAATCTCTATCAAAAATGCGATCCTTCATACACCTTGATCGATGGATATGATGCAAGCGAATATGCCAATGACATAGGAGACAACTTTTTCACTCCTGAAGCATTTGAAAAGTGCATGGACTACTACACAAGTCATTATTACTCATTAAACTCTAACGGCTTCCTGCTCAAGTATTTCATGAAGAACAATACGTTCTCTGCCGACTGGATTGATCAGGATAATTATATCAGCTATATCACAGCATATACCAACGCTCTGGGACATAATGATAGATTCACAAATGATATAATTAATAATAGCTCTGACGATTATGCGTTTATTGGTGAAGCAAGAACTATCGCTGTAGAATTAGGATATATGGATTTCTCCATTGATGATTATCGGAACGGAAAGTATATGGCTGCATTGCCTTCCGGAAGTATTTCTGCTGATTACCAGGCATACGTCAAAGCTGTCAATAACGAAACCAAGCCTGCTCCTGATGTTAATCACGACGGAATAATGGATACTGCTGATATCGATGACATAGTGGATTATTACTACTACAAAAATAATTACGAGCTCTTTACCCGCCTTGTTCCAATGGGTATTTCAAACATAACTCCGGAAACCTATGACTATCTCAAGAATGATTTTGACATCAATAACAACGGTATATCAGGTGATGAGTATGATCTCATTTCAGCCTGCATGTACATAGTGAACAATAATGATGTTCCATTCGATGTTATGGCACAAAGGGCTAAACGAAAGGATTTCTTTGAGTTTATTTCTTCTTCAGTCAATCTTGTAAACAGACCTGCTGCCGTTGAGCAGGATAAAGATCCGCTCGTAAGAAAATGCAAGGAGATCTACGGACCTTATGTAAGTCAGTCTGTAATCGATAAATACGTTCAGGAGCAGACTATCTGGAATAAACTCATGAATGGCGAAATAACCTCCGAAGAGGCAGATGCTCTGTTCATGGCGCTCGATCCGGAATTATACAGCTGCGGAGATACTGACTGCGATGGACAGGTGAAGATGAACGACGCCGTACTCGTTATGCAGTTCCTCAGCAACGGTGACAAATACGACCTAAACGATGAAGAAATAGAAAATGCCGATGTTTACAACACTGGCGACGGACTCACTCCTATGGACGCTCTTACGATCCAAAACATCCTCCTCAACTGATCCGTCATAGCAAGATAAATTACGAAAACATGATATATTGAATAAGGCCGTTCCACAGAAATACCTGTGGAACGGCTGTTTGTATCATATGCATCAACCAACACGGTCAAGAAAGAAATCAACTATATCCTTTTCAGGTCTACATCAGCAGCACTTTCCTTCAGAGTAGAGCCATCCGGAAGAAGACTATATGCTATATTGTGCCGATCCCATTCATATGCCATATCATCGGCAGTGCGGTACGATGACATATCAGCAGCGTATATCGGATGAATCTCAAGAAGCGCAGCACTTATTTCTTTCATAGCATCTGTATCATTGATACGGTATGAATCTCTTATCTTCCAGTTATCCGGAGTATACTCTGCATGAAAGATCATATCTCCCTATTTTGTGTTTACACAGAATTTGGAATTGACTCCAGCAGTTCGGTGTGCGTTTTATGTTGTTACTATTGTAAAGTAAACAGGCAGATACCTCGATAAAGAAGTATCTGTCTGTTCTGTTTTATAGTCTGCCGTAAAGTTCTTGTTTATGGTTTTGGGGATAAAACTTCTATATTAGTTCTGTCTTTTCGCAGTCTTCGTATTGCTTTATTCTATTTTCATTCCATAGCTCTCGGCTACATCTTCTTCAACATCGCCCTCAGTTGAGGAGATGTCATAGCGGTGTGTATGGCTCATAGCTAAGCTTTCAACAGTCTCTATCCTGCTTCTGACCTCGGCAGCAATAGTCTTCACACGTTCATTATCAATATAGCTTTTAAGGATAGCTGCTGCATCAGCCGGAATACTGATCGTTCGTACTTTTCTGCCTTTTCCAAGCAGTTTCACAGTTGCTCTATCAGAGAAATATTTAACATCAGCGACAGTAAGATCACATACCTCCTGTGCCCTTGCACCGCTTGCATACATAAAACAGAGCAGTGTTTGATCTCTTTTGCCTATTGCAGTTTTTACGTTCGGAAAAGAAAGCAGCAGCTTTATCTCTTCTCTTGTGAAATAGCTTCTTTTGGCAGCTATTCCTTTTTTCTGCGGTATTTTCAACAGACTGGCGCGAAATACCGATACTGCTTCAAAATCTCTGTTCTGTGCGTATTCGGAAAAAGCATTCAGTACCGACAATCTGTGATTTCTGGTCGATATACTGCATTTTCTATCTGTCTCAAGCCAGACGAGAAACTCAGTGATTACTTCCGAGGTCAGGTCTTCAAATCTTATCTCACCGGAATTTATGCCTTTTTCGGAGTATAGGAATTCAAGCAAAACACGGAATGCCGTCTTGTATGACTTTATCGTTGCAGGAGAAAGCCCCTTTGCTGTCGGAAGATATGTTCCAAAATAGCTTTCAAGCAGAGAAAGAAACAAACTTGCTCTTTTACGCTTCATGATCCACCTCCGGTAAAAGGTCTTTCATGAAAGAACCAAAAAGCTCGGTTGTTTCAGGATACATCTCACTGCTGAATTTCAGGTATTTCTCCGTTTCGTTCAGGCTATAAAGAAGCCTTTAGTCTGCACCATATCGTCACGGGCAACTTCGGCTTCTTCATCGGAAAGCTTTGTATAGTCAAAGTCAGAAGTACCGGCTTCACGTTCACCGAGATTTATATAATTTGTAAGATTTTCTGATATATAGCGGTAGAACAGCATTACAAGGACATATTTCTTGAAATCCCAACCGTCAACGCTACCTCTCAGATCATTTGCAATTCCCCAGATAGTACGATGAAGTTCTGCACGTTCTTGTTCTTTTTTATTATCAATCATCATTAATACTCGCTTTCATTCACCTATATTTGGTGTATTATTACAATTATTATAACACAGATGTTTAACATTTGCAAAAAAAAGTGTGTCACGGTGATACACTTTCAGAATTATAGAAAATTTTAAAAAAGAATATCCTTACCAAGCAGCTCAATCGTATATATATCGTCAAATGGTATAGATGTTTTTATAACTTTCAGTCTGCGAAAAGGTGGATTGAACTCGGTTACAACACCTTCGATGTTTGTATATGCGTCAATATCGTAGTACCTTATCTTGACAGTTGTCCCTATTTGCAGCTTATTTAGAGCATTTGAGATAGCCTCAGCTTCATCTTCGCTGAGTAATTTCCGAGGTTCGGTAATTCGTTCCTGCATTCGTATGGATTCATAATATCCTTTCAGAGCAGCAAAAGGAGCGAACTGCATAGCCCTGTCGGCGTGACGTTGTATATTCATATTACCCATTATGTCCTCCCACCATTGTATTACGCTTAATTCCGGTAGCTTTGTCAAAGAGATTGAAGCCTTTAAGTAAGGCGTTTTTGCCGTGTCTATTGCGTATTTCGACCGTAGTGACCTCAATTGCTTTTCCTTTTCATTGTCCACAGGATCATCGAAGAAACTGAGCTGTAAATCAGGTGCATATGTAAGATCGTTCAGAGAAATACCAATTTGTCGAATCCCATAGCCGATTTTGACCTTATCAATATACAGCTTATTGAAAGCAGCTTGTATCTTCCTTATTGAACAGGTCGCTTGTTCAAGCTTCATAGCTCCTCCGGATGCAGGAATACAGTTCTTAAACATTTGACCTGACCTCCTTGACATTTTCTATTGAAAATGGTATAATATATTTGAACAACAATGTGTTCTTTCTATGGTTTTATTATATCGTAGTTTACGATATTTGTCTATACATAAGTAACGCAATTATATCGTAGTTTACGATATGCGATTTGTTTGCTCTGCACAAAGGTGGCGATTTTATGGCGAGAAGTGAAGCTCAGAAAAAAGCGGATAAAAAGTACCATGACAAAACCTATAAAACCTTTTCCGTTAATTTAAGAAAAGACGAATATGAAGCGTTCAACCAATTGCTTGCCAATGCTGGGCAAAGCAAAAGTGGATTTATAAGAGCATCGGTATCTTATGCTGTTGAAAACGAAGAATTTTGTCAATATCTCAAATCTCTATCAAAAGATCCGCCTGTAAAAGAATAGTTCTCATCATCTTAGTTTTAGAGAGGAGCTAAAATAATGAAAAAGATAATATTAATATAATCGTTTTATCTCTTGTGGTTCTATCAGGCTGCGGAGATAGCAGCAGCTCTATTGACCCCACAACAGCCGAGACTATCACTACAGAATCAATTGATGAAGATACATCTAAGGCTTTAGAAATTGTAAACTTATATACTCCTAAACTGCCAACGGGAACTAAGCAAGATTATGATGAATCAACCCCTGTTTTAAAGTATATGCTCGATAATTATATTAATGCATTTATGAGTGCTATTTTTCATGCCTGTGAAATTGATTCTGTGGTAGACACAAGTGATTATTATATCACATCATTTGAAGATTCGTATAACAATTATAGTCGAATAAAAGTCTATCGAGACTTCTATCAATTGTCCGATTGTCACAATTTCTACTCAAAGTATCTCAATTATAATGGCTCTAATGTTGTTGTTGATGACATATACAAAAAATACATCGTTGATATGAGACTTATATTGGACTGCATTATGAAAACTTACTATGAATAATATATACGCCCTCAGTTGGAAAATCACTGAG
>NZ_JAILMR010000073.1 GCF_024692365.1 Ruminococcus sp.
AAATACCGAAGTTCCCGTACTGCTGTGGGAACTTGACCCAAGAGATATTCCTGCACTTAACCGTTATGAGGGTTTTCCACATCTGTACAGACAGGAAGAAATACCTATTGAACTTGATGGAAAGAAAGTCATGGGCATGGCATACCTGATGAACAGAGGACAGATATCTCCACCGACACAGGGATATTTGCAGACGATATGGGACGGATATAAGTCGAACGGTATGGATACAAGCTACCTTGTAGAAGCAGCATCAAGGGCATATGATTATGCTTCAGATATGAATGTCAGGTATTCACAAGATATTGATGAAGATGAATACGAGGACTTTGACATTGACGATGATAACAGCCTTGATGATATACAGATGAGTTTCAAACTTTAAGGAGGCAGAAATGAAATACAAAGGATTTTATATCGACATATCCCCCGACGATCACATTATCCGAAGCGACAGCGAAGGAAACGATGTGGTTTGTCGGGGGTTTTTGTTTTCGGTGTATACTAATGAAGAACGTACAGAAAAGTTTGACGAGTTCTCAGCAGCGATCGGGTTTGAAATACTGACCGACAGCATAGAAGAAGCCGGGCAGTTTGCTAAGGGTGTGGTTTCATGTGAGGATAAAGTTTTTCGTAATGATCAGCCCGAAATGATAATGGGAGGTACAGCTTTATGAATGAGGAAACGTTGATGATCAATCTTCCCTGTCTTGAAAGAAAGGCTGAAAGCTTCACTGCACACGAATACATCGTTGAAAAAGCTCTGCCTGTAAGTAATTACAGGTTCCGACAGATAACGGAAAATCCGCTGAAAGATCATAAGGAGATTCGTGACAACCTTGACAGCATGTACTACGATGGCTTACAGTACCATTGTCTGCTGATATACGATAAAGAGAAGGGTGATGGACTTATGGTCGAAAGCGAGGGTTATGAATACGCGAGATATGCACAGTTTGTTCCGCAGGCAAAACTGATCTGGGAACAGTTTGCCATGGTTCATGCACATGAAATGAGATTTTGCTGTCCTCTGGAGATCAATCTTCATATCAGCAATTACCCACATGATTATTACATTGTGGATAATGCTGAAATGGCTAAATATGCAGATGATATCAATATTGGCATCCGTGAGAATGATCTCCCTGAGGAATGCGAACGAGGGCTGATGCACTGGTATCATCCAGAAAGCGTAGAAGATGAGCTTGATAACAAGGTGTTTTCAACACACTGCTCGGTAGAAGTCGTAGGTGACGAACTGACTGGGATCATAACCGCAAAGGTCATCGGAGAACTATCTGAGGAAGCTAAGGGAAAATTCATAAAATACTGTACGGGACAGCTTAGTGACGGCTGGGGCGAAAGTTTAGAACAGAAATATCTCAAGACTGATGCAGGCGAGGTAAATGTCAGCTTCTGGAACAGCGGAGATGAATGGCGGCTTATGCCCGAAAGAGAATATCTTGACAGCTTGACACAGTCGGAAGATATTGAAATGGGAGGTCAGTCATGAAAGAAGAAATGGAGATACCACAGAAATACGTTGAAAAGATCAAGAAAACCGCAGAACAGCAAGGTGTTTCAGTTGATGAGATCGTAGAAACTGCAATAAAAAACTTTTTAGAAACAGCAGCAGAAACCACGACTGCTCCGATCGAGATCAGTGAACCTAAAGTGACTGTAAAACCTGAAATATCCGAAAAGGAAAAGAAAGAACTTGAAAACAACGTCTTCATGACTGAATTTTTCAATTCGTCTATCACTTTTATCGACAGATCGGATATAGCAGATTCAGTACTGAAGACCTGCAGTTTTGAGCATCTTGAAGTGACAAACAATGGTGCAGAAAGGATATCGCTAAGCAGTGAAAGCGGCAGCGGCATAGTAGACATGGCTTGCATAGACTTAACTACAAGTGAGCTTGACTGCGGCCCAGGGTATATGATCGATTCAGTCGGTGATTATTACTACGGTCTCACCAAAAGCTCGATGCAGGGAGTTACGGATAATGACTTTAA
Source organism: Ruminococcus sp. (assembly GCF_024692365.1). Lineage (GTDB taxonomy): Bacteria > Bacillota > Clostridia > Oscillospirales > Ruminococcaceae > Hominimerdicola. The sequence goes on from NZ_JAILMR010000073.1 coordinate 2,019, forward strand.
TACAAACTACCGAATGACAAATACGGTTGTCTCCAAGGGAAAATATCAGCAGTACGGATCAATGCAGAGATCTGACGGAATGGCAACTCAGTTCGGATACGCCGAGACTTATGCAACACTTGTGGATAACAAGCTGACTATAGTATCAGGACAGTTTGTGTCACGGTGTACTGCTACCTGTGCGACAGAGCGAACAAAAAAGGCGAATGTTTTCCGTCAACAAGAACAATAGCAAATGACCTGAGCATAAGCCGAAGAACTGTTTTTCGTGCGCTAAACGACCTTGAACGAGAAGGTCTGCTGACCCGAAAAGGCAGACATAGAACAAGCGGCGGCAGATCATCAAATCTTTATATCCTGGAGGTGAAGCCCGATGTTTGAATGGATAGGTGATGTGATCGATTGGCTCGGCGAGGGGATATCTTCACTTTAGGACAGCACGGTAGGAGCGGCGGCAGATGCTATAACAGTGACTGTCTGGGACATGATGTTCAAGTGGCTGTTTGAAACGATATATGGTGCAATAGCCAGTCTGTTCGAATTTATAAACAGCACTACAAGTGATATATTCACACTTTCATGGGTCAAAACTTTTATCGCATTATTTAATGCAATGGGATGGATGCTGTTTATCTGCGGATTTATAGTAGCAGTGTTTGATTGTGCTGTAGCATACGAGAACGGATCCGCCAACATCAAAAATACTGCTATAAACATCTTTAAGGGCTTTATGGCAGCATCACTTGTCACAGTGGTGCCTCCTCGATTGTATGCCGCCTGCACAAGCTTACAAGGTTCTTTCGCCCTGGATCTGATGGGCAGTTTTGTCAGCGACACTATCTCAACAATTAGTGACACAGCACAAGCTGTTATAATAGAAATAGCTATGGAGGTATCTCTTCTGAATCTGCTGTTTATAATACTGTTCGGCTACTGCACGGTCAAGGTCGTGTTGGCAAACATCAAGCGCGGAGGTATACTGCTTTGTCAGATAGCAGTCGGAAGTCTGTATATGTTCGGAGTGCCGGGAGGATACACCGATGGTTTCTACAGCTGGTGCAGACAGGTCATCGCAACCTGTCTTACCGCTTTTTTGCAGACTACGATCTTATATATCGGTCTGCTGACCTACACCGAACACGCTCTAATTGCAGTGGGTCTGTGTTTATCTGCGAATGAAGTTCCGAGGGTAGCTCAGATGTACGGACTTGATACTAGCGTTAAAGTGAATGTTACAAACGTAAGTCAGAGTGTCAATATGGGCGGTAAAGTCCTTGGTCTTATGAGAGGTACAGGTTAACAGAACAACAGAAAATTAAAGTTAAATGTACAGCCGCCAGAGATGTAGGCTGTTTTATGTTAGGAGTGATAGTATCAAAACTTATATATACCCGGAAAACCTCAGAGCAACCGTAAAACTGTGGTTTTGGAACGTCAGGGATTTTATCATTATAAGCGGCGGCGTTATAGTATCAGTCATGGTATTTGCAAACTTCTGGAATATCCTGCCTGCCGCCGCAACTCTATGCTACGCTTTTCTCAGCCTACGGGCTGACGAAGCATCTGTCATGGATTATATCATGAATGCCTTTCGGTTCTTCTGTGTTTCACAGCAGGAGTTCCACTGGCAGAAAAGGAGTGAGAACTAATTGGCAAAAAGGAAGAAAAAAGGCGTTCAGACTCTTATAGGGTTTGAACGCTTTACGCGTTATGGAGTAAAAACTGATAAAGCCGAGATCGTTATATTCGCAGTCGAACCGACAAACATTTCTGTGCTGTCGGCGGCAAATATAGAAACTAAGATCCGCAGTCTGATGCTTGTTTTGTCTGTCATTCCAGAACTCGAGATCATCACAACAGACAGTGCCGAGCGTTTTGATGATAATAAATCATATATAAAGAAACGTTTGCTGACCGAGCAAAATGAAGCTGTCCGAAAACTGCTGAACGCAGATTATGATTTTCTCGACGAGATACAGCTTGAAATGTCTTCGGCAAGGCTGTTCATGTTTGCCGTGAGATTTCGTCGTGAAAAGCCCGAGCAAGTGTTCAATATCCTAAACAGAGTTGACAAGACACTTGTTGAACACGGCTTTTCTGCAAGAAGAATGTCGAAGGAAGAAACCAAAAGAATGCTTGCGCTTTATTTTGGTAATTCTATAGCGGGTGATGAGATCACCGATATAGAGGGCGAAAATGAGTTTGATTTGGAGGCAAGAGATGATATTTAAAACAAAAAAGAAAAAAGATTTGACCGAAGAACAGAAAGCCGCAGCTGAAACCAAAGATTTCTTTGACAGAGCTGTTCCCGGAGCAGTCAAGTTCTACCCTGAATATTATATCTGCGGCAATTTCTATAAGTCATGCTGGGCGATAACGGAGTATCCGCCCACTACCGAAGAAGGTGCCATAATGTAGTATAAATAATCCCGAATTACATCGGCTATATTGGTATAATGATTCGTCAGAATTTCGATTAAAATTTTACAGCCATCACCCCAAAAACTTAATAGTGAAATATTCTGGTCAAGGATTTCTTTCCATTCCTTGAATTTTTCCTCAAAGACTGTACGGTTTTGTTCAATATTTATGTAAATCTCATCTAGAGAAGCAGCATATAGAATCCACCTTGAATAATATAATCCACATACTTTTATGGCATAGGATTCAATTTCACAACTTAAGTGATAAAATTTTCTAAATTCTCTAATATCATCACTGTACGTTAGTTGATTATTACTAGTCTCAATATCATCTAATATGTCAGAAATATCAGAAATAGATGAGTAGAAAGTCAAATTTAAATATCTCAGTTTTGATATTATGCCAGATTCAATACTATCAGGATACTTCGGTAATAAAAGTGTTTTCATAAATTCTTGTTTTATTGACATATAAAAAGCCTCCCCAAAAAAAGTCAAGTATTACTTGACGACATAAACCTAATAATGTGGTATAATACAATCAAGCTCAAGAGAGAAAAAGTCAGATATATCAATATCTAGGAATCTGTAACTATAATTTACAACCCAATATAGTGCGCTACATATAAATTAAAATGGATGCTACTTTATTGTGTAAATTATACATTATTGATACTTGATTGTCAAGCGAAGGAGGTAAATCATATGACAACATCAAATAATTAGGGCATTTAATTCCAGGCACAGAATCTCACGAATCCATTCATGTCAATATCCGTAAGTGAAAAAAAGTAAACAATCAGGAGGCTTTAATTATGATAATTAATAAGAATGTTATAACCACACTAATCCTTTGCTTTGTTATTCTCTTAGCTGATTTTGCAGCAAGTGTAAGCTCGACTATCGAGGCATCCGCATACTCGGGACAAATCTCCGGTGCTATGGAAGCGTTTAATGATTTTGCTGCAAAGAACAAATCGAAGGCAAATAAGAAAACAAAAATAAAGAGTGTAAAAAAAGTATACAAACTTGTTCCAAAACAATCAGGTCAAGTATATATTACTGATACAGTAAGCTTTAATTATGACGGTACCAAAGTATTCAATGTCCAAGTCGATCAAGACGGTGATGGTCATTCCTGGGGATTCAGATCAAGGGGTTGGAAGATATCTAAATATCATGACGATGGTGTTGAGATTAGCTCCACATATTATATAACATCTGGGGTCAGTCGTTTTATAGCTAAAATTTTCGGCAAAAACAGCCCTTTTGCATTAAAAGCAAAACGCAGTGCAAAATATCGTCTTTACAAAGATGGTACTATAAAGCAGCTCAAATCGAGTAAAACGTCTTTATTCTTTTAGTAGTTTTTTTATGTAATAGATGTCACCGCTCCTCCAAAATGTCATCCAAAAGTGAACGTATCCTGTCAAGGACAGATACCGTATTTTGTCCATGAAAAAACATCGTAAAACAAACTGACTGATCAGGCATCTGCAAAGCGCGGATGCCTGATTTTTCCTTTTTTTCCGTAAGCGTATAACCCTCCGCACAGCAAAGCTGATTTCAAAGAAATATACATGGACGCAAAGAGAAATGGAGAAATCAAAGCCAGAATATGATGTTACAGCCGGGTGTTATCTGCCCGGCTGTTTGCTTTTATGATGCGGGGGTATACGCTTACTCACATCACTGCAGATTCATTAACATTTGAACTTATCAAAAATATATGAAAACGCACCCGCAATGACCGTGCAGAATGCGTTTACATTGCCGTAGTCCTTAGCGATAGTGCTGATCGGCATAAGTCCCTCAGCACTCAACACATAGTCGTGGTAAGAAACCTTCGGCTGCATTTCCTCAATCTGCTTTGCCTGGACCGTGTTCGTTTCAAGCAGTCGTGTGTTCTGTCCCGTGATATGCTCGATCTTCCGGTCGGCAAGCTATAATGCTCTCACCATGACCGCATCGGGGCTGTTCCACTGACGTTCAAGGTTCAGGAAGTATTCACGGCAGCGTTTACCAATTTCGGTTCGCTGAATCATGCACAATTCCTTTGCCATATCAATGGTGAGCTGATGATCAACGGGCGGTCTGCCTCCGGTACTTTGGGACAAAAATGTCCAAAAGTCTGTTCCCTCTGTAAAACCGTATCCGACCATTCGGTCAAACCATTTTTTATAGGGAGTATCTATCATCAATGCTTCGTGAAGCTCCTGTCCGCTGACAGTTGGTTTATCGTTATCCACATTTACTGCAATCGTAATTTCGTTCATTATGGAACACCCTCTTTCTCTCTTGTCGGTGTTTTGGTGTTGAATAGCGGACTCCTGCACCGTCGGGAGCGTTTGCCCCCGACACAGGAGGACAGCGTATTGCTTCAATTAGAAATAGGAGAATTGGAACTGGCAGTGTAAGAGATGTTATGGGCAGAACCCGAACCCGTGGCTCAGATTCTCCCGACAGCATCTCTGCTGTCATTACAATAAATTGAAAATGGAGTAGGCATCAAAAAAAGCGGAGCTTATAGGAACGGCACAGCCGGAAAATGGACGAATCAGCATCGCCGTTCCCTCGCCCCTTATATATGAACCTTTCAAAAGGAAGGAGGATCAGAGGGCATTGCAACACCTTTGAAGCTCACACGGCGTTGAACCCCTCTATCTTACAACCGGAAAAATCGGAAATGTGGGAAAGATTTTCGCAAATTTCTTGCTTCAAAAAGAAAAAATCAGCAATTTCCACAAATCAGACTATTTGTTTTCGTGCAGAATGATGTACGCTTTCAGCTTATCCTTTGCAAGCTGCATACGATACCGCACCATGTCCTTTGTGATGCCGTATTTGCTTGCAAGGAACATCAGAGTGACCTTATCTTTGCCGTAGAAGTAGTC
>NZ_JAILMR010000014.1 GCF_024692365.1 Ruminococcus sp.
AAGTATGAAAAACGATCTTGAAGCTATTGAGAATGCCGTGTCATCGCCTTTATCAAACGGATTTGTCGAAGGCACAAACAACAAGGTCAAAATGGTGAAACGTACAATGTACGGAAGATGTGGATGTAAGCTTTTGGCAGCCAAATTGATGGTGAAGGTTTAGGATTAATACGGATATTTGAGGGAGAACCTCCTTGTGGCGGATTAACGTTTTCCTTATTGCGGATTAGTGCGTTCCAAGTCGTGAAATAATCATGCAGGGTCTTAATTTTTGAGGTGCGGGGTATTTGACGATTTAGAAGTAGTGTTTCTTATATTATACACTACTTCAAAAGTTTACATAATTTCTAGTATAGAGTCAAATAGTACTATCGTTATAATCAATCTGCCATTTTCAAAGTTAGCAGATTGATCCAAAAATGATAAAATAATCAGCGCATTGTTAAACCAAATGACTGATTACTTGTACTAGCAAAATTACCAATTAAGCGGAGTCTTTTCAACAATAACCTCTACATCACTTTTTTTGACCATCTTGTTGTAGGCTAACTTATCACATCTGTCAAAGCCGAGTTTCTGTGCAACAGCATAGTCTGTAACCCATATATCATACTCATCTCCAACTTCACGGGCAATAAAAGTTTTATAGCCTTTATATTCCGCATATGATGTCAGTCTGTATGATTCTGAAATATCCTTGGGATCTATCACCTTGGAATATATCCCTATATTATACATATCAACGTAGGTATCATCTATTTCACTGTCGGAATTAGGATACAGCATTAATTCCCCTTTTTCATTTTTACCTATTTTATGAGCTTCTCCGTTATAGATACCATAAGTTCCATCTACCATTAATTAATCCTCCAAAAATGTCCGTTATTATACACTCCCACAACTACATCGTGACCGTTCACTACGCGATGCAATGTTGCTCCATTTTGAATTTGCAACGGACTGGTTGCCTGCCATTCTGGAACAACTCTCGTATTGCGTGCTCCTGTAAAGCCATTTAGTGTACATGGTGGTGGATCAGTATTTGTTCCACCAAAACTAGTTCCGTAAGGTATTTCGATATTTTCAGGAGTATCTGTCATAAAAGAAATATATCCATATGAATTACCACCATCAGGATAAGGTCTGGCACCTGTATTGGTGGTATAATCCAATCTTGATGTTTCAACAACATCACTATATCGAACAGGACCGCCCAAGTCATCAGTTCTGGCAACATAACCTCGTACATCACCAAAACCATCAGGTCCTAAATATTTATCTACATCACCTATAGGTAAAGTTTTTTGCAAAGGTGTCGTTGAAGTTATACCTGGCATTGAATTTCTTATATCGATCATCAAATCTATTTCGGCAGGTGTCAAATCAGCAACATCTTTAAGCTTGAGTTTCTGGAACTCGGGCAATGATAATCCGTGATCTCTAATAACCTGTTTCACCTCAGGTGAAATAAATCCTGAAAAATCAAATCTGCGATCAAGCATTGATGTTCCATAACCGGTTCCCATTGATGCAGCCATTCCAGCAAACATCTGTAATGTACGATTATCAGTAAACTGTGATGCCACATACTGTCCGCCAAAACCAGCGCCTTCACTCAAAAGCTCTTGTCCAACCACTACTGCACCTGAACGCAATGTTAATGAACCCGTATTTGACAGCTTACCAATAGGACACATCGCACTCGCAGCAAATGAGAATATCTCTTCTGTTATATTATAAGCTGTTTGATTGCCATCAAATACCGTATCTCTGATATAATTGAATGACTTTGTATCAAGGTCTCCAGTTGAACCGTGATATATATCCTGACCGCCTTCTATCAGATCGGCTGATCCGAATAATGCCGTACCAGTGCCAACTGTTGCCCCTATTCCAATGACAAACGGAGAAGCCGCACCTGCTGTTGCTACGATACATACAACGCCTGTTACAATGAGAGCTACGCCGCCTATAGCCTTCCATACTCCCATTGTCTCACGTTCTAAAGCTTGTTCATGCCATACGGTCTCTTGCTCCCAGATAGCATCAAGAACCTCTACATTGTTATCGTGGTTTTCCTGAAGGAGCTCATTCATGTAGATCTCGGCTGCTGCATACGGGTTTTCGCCGAATGTTCCAACTACATAAGCATTTGGTTCGACCTGTGAAGGTACAAAAAGGCTTTCCAGAGACTTTATAAAAAGCGCCATAAGCGTCTCTATTGAATTATCTATAGACGTTACTGTAGTTGCTTCAAAGTCACTTATAGTAGTATCGAGTTCTGTAAGCTTGGTATTCAAAGTATCATGTGATGTAGGTATTCCCTGATCACTGGGATGTTCATAATGTTCGACACCATCTATGTTGTCAATATCATTAAGAGCGGAATTTACCTTTTCTTTTTCTTCGGTAAAGATCTCGCATATATTCGCAAGCTTTGCTACTGTCGCTTCGATGCCTTCTTCAGCCAAAACAAATTTTGTTGAAGCATCAATCGAATAATATCCGCACTTATATCCAGCAAAATTATCAAGAAATGCCTGCGCTATCTGCTTAATTGAATCCAGAAAGACATAATGGACTTCTTGAAAATAATTATATACTGCATCAGCGGTCTGTCCGCTCATTGCACTTGTATTTAGATATGAATCAAGAGCAGTTTTGTAATTATCTACTGACTCTATCAAATAATCCATATTTGATTTGAACGACCACAAAAGCGAATACATATCTTCATATTTTATTTTATATTTTCCCATAATCGTTAATTATCCATCATTCAATTTTAAAATCAGGTTTCATTATTTCTGAACTATTATATCAGAACATCTTTGTTTTCTGGCATTACAGCTTTCATTAAGTATGAATCAATAGGCTTACCTGTTTCTATCGATTTTTTCATAGCTTCCACATATTCGTCTTGAGTACATGAATAATTTTGAATACATGGTATTTCATGGAATATATCTCTGTAAGCAATATTTAATGGTCTCAGGAATCGATTAAATGTCTTATAATCCATTTTTATGGCCTCCCTTTTTTTATTAAATCTTTGAAAGTTGAAGTTGTTGACGGAAAATACTTTTCCATAAATGAAATGGATTGGCTATTTCCTGAGCCTGTAAAAATACTAAAC
>NZ_JAILMR010000080.1 GCF_024692365.1 Ruminococcus sp.
AGTGGAAAAATGAAAACTATATAATGGATGCTGGTGTATACATTCTACACAACGATAATAAACCTATCGATAGAGGATACTATATAGGACAGGCTAAAGGAAAATCTGGCGGATTAAGTGGAAGGCTTTGGGATCACGTCAGAAATGAAGACTCGAAAATAGATAAAGCAATAAAGGAAAATGAACCATTTTCGCTTAAAGTTATAAAGTTAGCTAATACTGATTATGAGGAAATTAATGCACTTGAAGTTGCACTAATTGCGTACTATAATAGTTGGGATGAATGGAATAAAGACGGATATAATGCTAATAGAGGTCCAAATTGTGCTGGAGAAAGAGCAATAACCAAAGAATTACTATAATCACCAAAATGGATAGCACACCGCCGCTTTTCTCCCCATCCTATATGCTATACTATATACCGAAGCCGAAAATGCTTCGGTATATTATTCACCCGAAAGGAGCAAAAATCATGCGTATACTTAATATCCACGGCTACAACGGAAGCCCCGAGAACAGCGCTTATAAGGCGCTTGCAAAACTTGGTCACGAGATCATCTCACCCGCTTTTGACTATGAAAACGAGTCGCCCGACGATATCATGGGCAGGCTTCGAAGTATTGCTGAGGAAAAGTCTCCCGATATCATTGTCGGCACAAGTATGGGCGGATTTTATGCAGCTGTGCTGTCTGCGGAACTTGATCTCTCCGTGATACTGGTGAACCCGTTCCTCATGCCTTTTCTGACATTCCCCGAACATATCAAGCCACTGATAGCGCTGTTTGGCAAACTCTCAGTGATCAGAAGCGAGAACGTCAGCTGTATCGTTGGTTCGGACGATGAGGTGCTGGGAGATCACGAATTTACAAAAGATCTTCTGGATAATCCCCGTTTTCGCATCATCTAGGGCGGCAAACATTCGGGTGCTACGCTTCCTCTGGATGAATATTTCAGTGAGGTGATCAAATAACCTTGAAAAAAGGAGTGTTCTGGCTGATAAACGGCGAACTGCTGACTTTTCCCTTTGACGGAAAATACCCCGATGGCACAGCAAAGTCGGGGGACACTTACAATCATCAAAAACTGTGGGAAATAATCCGACCCAAGGGCTGTAAAAAGCTTGTTGACTATTACCCGCGGGGCAGAGTTGACATTTCAAACAAAGGCAAAGCTGTGATCTATATGAGCGTGCATATCGGCGAAGATCGTCTTACCGTGATAAAGTCAGCCTTTGAGATATCGGGCGATGCCGTTATCAGATACGACCACAGCAGACATTATATGTGTTATCTTGACAGATGATATGAAAGGAGAAGCGTATGAACGTTACTATTCTTTCCTGTAAGCAGGCAGAAGAACTTATAGCTGAGAGCAGATTTCCCGAAAACTGCGATGTTATAAGCTTTTACGACCCTACCGAATATGCACCCGATGGTTACAGCCGTGTAGATTTCAGCCGTATAAATGCAGAAGTTTTCTATGTTGAAGCCCCCGATATCGACTGGGATAGTTTTGAAAATATGTCACCCGCTGAAGTCAGGCTGGTAGAAGATATTTCCGAACTTGCAGACTTTATCTATGCCGCATTTGATCAGAATAAAAACATTATCTGCCAGTGCGATTTCGGGCAAAGCAGAAGCGCAGGCTGTGCCGCTGCGATACTGGAGCATTTTTATTCTTCAGGCAAAACCATATTTGAGGACAGCAAATATTTTCCGAACCAGATGATATTCGCCGAAGTTTTACAGGCGCTGATACAAAAGAAACGAGAACTGAAAGGAAATAAAGCTCAGATGAAAGTATATATCTATTCCCGTGAACAAGCCGAGAAAATGATTGCAGAAAAGCGGTTCCCGACCAATACCGCAGTGATAAGTTTTTACGATCCTGCCATTAAGCACATCAACAAGAATTACAGCCATCTCGATTACAACGTTGTCTGCGATATGGTGTTTTACAGCGAACTTGACGACCTCGACCTTGATGTTCTTGGCGATAAGGGCTATACCTTTGATACATATTTCTCGGAAGCCGATGATATGGCGAAGTTCATACGCAATGCATATAACAGCGGAAAAGATATCATTTGTCAGTGCGAATACGGTCAAAGCAGAAGTGCGGGATGTGCTGCAGCCATTATGGAGCACTTCTATCATAACGGTATAAAAGTTTTTGCAGACTATGCGCGGTTTCCTAATCAGCTGGTATTCAACAAGCTGTTCGATGCGCTGGAAAAGATCGATCCAAGGTGAATTATGATATATCTCAAATGCTGTTGTAGGTATTTTCATACGGATACGGACATTCTCTAAGATCGTGTATCGGTGCTTTATAATAATGTGGTCGGGATAACCGACTAAAGAAAAAGTATGGGGCTGTTGCAGCCCCACGTTTTGTTTTGCAAAACTGCGCAGTTTGCCGATGGCAAATGTGCGATATTTTTTTGCCCGTTTGTCTTGATGAAACGGAAGGATTATGGTATAATGATATCCCGGCAACATGAGCAAGGACGAGATCTGCATCGACCCGCCGGATTGTTTCAGCTGAGGTCGTAGGTTTTGTAGCCGAGTTCGCCCAGCCTGATCTGCAGACTGCGGAAATCTTCACGGCTCTTTCTGTCGTTCTTACGGGAAAACGCAGATTTTGTACTGGTAAAGATCACCTTGGTCGGGCGTTCCGATGTAAAAAATACAAAGTACGGCATCTGTCTTGCGGCAACGCATTTCGATTCGCCTGAATAGTTGCGGCAGCATTCTGCAAAATCAATCCTGCTGCCGTCCTGAAAGAGGATGCCCTCCGTATTGATTTCCTGAATATCGGCATACAGCTTCAAAGCGGGCTCTGCATTGATACCCTGCCCGTCATTCTGATAGAATTCAAGAATGATGCTGTCACTGGAAGAAACAGGAACCTCTGTAAATACATCCTCAAATACGGTTTTGAGCAGCGTTTCGGCTTTTTCGAGCTGCTGCGCATCAAGCTTTGCGAGACTGCGCTGCAAAAACTGCAGCTTACTTTCGTTTTCGGTATTTGGCTCGTCCATACCGAGCAGATAGTCGGTTGTGACGCCAAGCGCAACAGACAGCCTGCTGACAACCTCGATCCGGGGTGTTCGCCCGCCGTTGACATAGTGGCTCATAGCGGATTCCGTGACAAATGCTATTTCGGCAAGCTGCTTCTGTGTGATTTGACGTTGGTTCATGATTCCGTTGATTCGTTCACTGAAGAACGACATATACGATTCCCTCCTTTCACGCTGATTATAGCACAAAATTATCACTTCATCAAGTCTTAATTTCAATATTGTAAACTTTCGTAAAAATCTGAACCCGAATAATAAAAAAACGCACAAAGCAGATCTGATCTGATGCACTTGCGGTTGCTCGATGCTTTCTTTGCATGGCTTGAAGCGCTTCAGGTAAGCGGAAAGAGTGCTCTTGCCAAGGCAGATATCACTACGGATTAAAAGATAAAGGAAAAAGTGATGATGATTTTTACGGTTCTATCATTTGTAGAACTCCGATCCCGATAAATAAATCCCGAAAACTTCGATGCTGTGAATTTTTAGGTGTTTTCAGCAATTTAAGTGGGTATAGAAAATAATATTCAGTTTAAAGGAGCTGTAGCTATGTCAAAAAGATTTCCGAAACCTGAGATCACACTTGATGGGATATACTCAAAGTTCGCAGATGAAAGTTTTTGCAAGGATTTTCTGCTTGATATCCGCTTTGAAAAGGGCTTTGCCTGCCCGTTTTGCGGTGGCTCTGAGTACCGCAGGATAAGGTCACGCCATCTGCTGCGCTACAAGTTCTGTAAAGCAGATATATCCGCCACAAACGGGACTTTTATGCACAGAACACATATTCCGCTGAGGCTGTGGATAATCACCGCATTCCTCGTTATGAGCAACAAATGCAGCGTTTCCGCTGTCACACTGATGAGGTCTTTGGGAGTGACCTACAAGACAGCATGGTACGTTCTGCACCGCATCAGAAAAGCCATGAAATGCCGTGATGAACGCTATTTGCTGGATGGTATAAGTTGAGCTTGACGACACCTATCTCGGTGCTCCGACTCACGGTAAAAAGCGCGGCAGAGGTACTGAAAAAGTCAAGATGATCGTAGCTTTATCAAAGAACGCAGCAGGAAATCCCGAGCACGTTAAAATGAGCGATGTGCCGAATTTAAAGGGCATAACTGTGGGTAGATTTGCCAGGGATAATATCCGCGCTGGCTCGAAGATCGAGAGTGATAATGCTCGAAGTTACAAGAAGCCGCTGGCACAGAAATACTTCCATGTTTTTGAGACATATGATCCGACAAGCGGTTAGCTGGTCTGGACGCACAAGGTCATTTCGAACTTCAAAGCGATGATCGCAGGAACATACCACGGTAATGAAAAGATACATACAGCGTATACCACAATGTCGATTTTGACTTATGCGAAACGGTTTTTGAGTGTGCCAGTAGACTAAGGGTTTTGAAACACGCTTATATAATCTTAAAACAAATGTTATTTAAAGTTACAGATTTATTTTTTTAACGATCATCTTGACACTCTTTACTTAATGAGGTATAATATAATTAGCAATGGTGCTGTTATAGTTGACAGCGCCATTATTTTTTTATCGGAGGTATAATCATGAAAAAAGATCCAATCATAGGCGTTGTACCATTGATTGATTACTCCAAGAGTTGCTTTTGGATGTTGCCTGGATACATGAATGGTCTGAAACAGGCGGGAGCTATGCCAATAATGTTCCCTGTCATTTACAATAATGCCGATGCAGAAATGCTTGCAGATATGTGTGACGGATTTCTGTTTACAGGCGGTCAAGACGTTGATCCTGCTGTATATGGTGCGGAAAAGACTGAGCTTTGCGGTGAGTGCTGTCCTGAACGGGACACTATGGAGAAACTCCTGCTTGATATTGCAATGAAAAGAGATATTCCCGTTCTCGGTATATGCAGAGGAATACAGTTTATAAATGCTTGCTTGGGCGGTACTTTATGGCAGGATATCCCGACACAGTTTTCCGATAAACTCACACATTGTCAGAAACCGCCGTATAATAAACCTGTTCATGATGTTATGATCGATAGAAATTCTCCATTGTATGAACTGCTGAAAAAAGAGTGTATCGCTGTCAACAGTTATCATCATCAAGGGGTACGGGAATTATCACCTGAACTGCAAAGTATGGCATCAGCTCCCGACGGTCTTGTTGAAGCGGTATACGCTCCTGATCATAAGTTCTTATGGGCTGTTCAATGGCATCCGGAGTTTTCCTATGAAAGTGACAAAAACAGCCTTCTTGTTTTTAATGCCTTTGTCGAAAAATGTAAGTAAAAAACTTCACAAACAACTTAGAAAGCCGGTCGATAATATGCTGAATGAAAAAGAATGGCTCTCAATAAATGAAATATTATTGGAGCTTTACAAACATGAAGACCTGATAGTTTTTTCTAAAAATATAATGAGATCACTTCGTAAACTTATCTCATACAC
>NZ_JAILMR010000083.1 GCF_024692365.1 Ruminococcus sp.
ACCGAGCACGAGAGATACCTCTCCGAAAAGGTATTCAAGAAGGCTGTATTCGTTACCGATTACCCCAAGGATATCAAGAGCTTCTACATGAAGCAGAACCCCGACGGCAAGACCGTTGCAGCAGTTGACCTCCTTGTTCCCAGTGTCGGCGAGATAATCGGCGGCAGCGAGAGAGAGGCTGATTACGATAAGCTCATCGCCGCTATGAAGGAGAGAAATATGAACCTCGACCTGTACAGCGATTACCTCGACCTGAGAAAGTTCGGTACCGTTCCTCACGGTGGCTTCGGTCTGGGCTTTGAAAGACTTATCATGTACGTAACAGGTGTACAGAACATCAGAGACGTAATAATGTTCCCCAGAACAGTTGGTTCTATCAGATAAGCCCTGTATCCGTATAAGGCTGAATAAAATATCGTTAAATATAAAGAAACCTCTTGACATTCATGCATTTTAGATGTATAATAAGATGTATAGATGAGGAACGAAGATGTTCCGGTCGCATGAGGCGGTCGGATCATCTTTTCTTTTTGTAAGAATTGAAAGGTAGTGAACTTTATGTCAAAATCACTTTATCTGCCCGAGGGTTATACCCCGGCACTTTCGCTGAGAGAAACTCAGCACGCAATAAAATATATCAAGGACGTTTTCCAGCAGGCACTTTCCATACAGCTTATGCTGGACAGAGTATCCGCTCCCCTTATCGTAAGACACGGCAGCGGTATCAACGATGACCTCAACGGCGTTGAGCGCAAGGTTGATTTCGATATCAAGGAGATCGACGGCGAAGCTGAGGTAGTACAGTCACTGGCTAAGTGGAAGAGAATGGCTCTCTATCGCTACGGCTATCAGGCAGGCGAAGGCATATACACCGATATGAACGCTATCCGCCGCGATGACGATACCGACAACCTCCACTCCATCTTCGTTGACCAGTGGGACTGGGAAAAGGTCATCAAGCGTGAACAGCGCACCGAGGATTTCCTCAAAGAAACAGTAAAGTGCGTAGTAAAGGCTATCGTATATACCAAGAGAAAAGTCAGCCTGAGATACCCCCAGCTGAAAAATACAGTAAGCGAGGACGTATTCTTCATCACCACACAGGAGCTTGAAGATATGTATCCCGACAAGACCTCCAAGGAGAGAGAGAAGCTCATCACCAAGGAGCACAAGACCGTTTTCATCATGAAGATAGGCGGCAAGCTTAAGAGCGGCGAAAAGCACGACGGCAGAGCCCCCGACTACGATGACTGGTCACTGAACGGCGATATCTTCTTCTGGGACGAGGTTCTTGACAACGCTATCGAGATATCCTCAATGGGTATCCGTGTTGATGAAAAGTCTCTTGCTTCACAGCTGAAAGAAGCAGGCGCTGAGGACAGAATGCAGTATGACTATCACAAGATGATAGCAAACGGCACTCTCCCCCTGACAATCGGCGGCGGCATCGGTCAGTCCAGACTGTGTATGTTCCTGCTTGAAAAGGCACACATCGGCGAAGTTCAGTCCAGCATCTGGCCTGACGATATGATCGAGAAGTGCGCAGAAAAGGGTATCACTCTGCTGTAAGGGTAGTATCAATAATAGAATTTTTTTGATAATTATTGAGGGAAACGCTTTTGGTGAAGGGTTTCCCTCTAATTTATTTCGATTATCCCCTCCCCCACAAAATTGCACAAACTTATGTGGAAAAATTATACAAATTTTTGATAGCATCTTGATTTTCTTTTAAATTTCTGTTATCATATATATCAAAGATGAATAACTTGTTACAAGCCATTCATTTACAGCTTAAAAACATAGGGCAATAAAGGGAGATGGAGTAATTGGAGGAAACATTATATCAGACGAGAGCGGGAGGACAGATCCCCACGGGGCTTCCCGGCGGATTTTTCATATACGAAGCTGAGGGCGATGAAAAAATGCTCTTTGCGGATATGAACATAGTCAATATGTACGGATGTGACAGCTACGAAGATTTCTGCAATTTCGTGGGCAATTCGTTCAGGGGAATGGTTCACCCCGATGATCTTCTGAAAATCGAGAACCAGATAAACGCCCAGACGATTTACGGCGATAAACGTCACGACTATGTCCGCTACCGCATTATAACAAAAAGCGGAGAAGTGCGCTATATCGAGGATTTCGGGCATCTTCTGCACTGGAAGAACGGCAAGAGTTTTTACTATGTTTTCATAGTTGATGTTGATAAAAATGAATTCTACAACCGCAACAGAAATTCCTATGCCGAAGCCGAGATACTCTCGGGCGCACAGGAGACCGACCCCCTGACAGGGCTGTTCAATATGTCATTCTTCTACCAGACTATCCAGCAGATGCTTCAATCCCCCTACGGCAGACGGCAGGAGATGTCTTTCATACATTTTGATATCCCGAATTTCAAACTGTATAACGAACGCCACGGCTTCAAATTGGGCGATGAACTTCTCTGCGACCTTGCAAGGACGATAGGCGAAACTTTTGAGGGCGCAACCGTCGCCAGATTTTCCGATGACCATTTCTTCGTCTGCGATACCGTCAGCAGGGACGAGGTCATAACCCGTGTGGAAGAGGTCTACAAGCGTATGCTTCTCACCGATGACCTCAATAAAAAGGTAAGGGTCAAGGCGGGCATATATTTTCTCGATGACCGCTATCCCGAAGTCGGACTTGCCTGCGACCACGCAAGGCTTGCCTGCAACAGCATCAAGGGCAGGCATGATGTCAACTACTGCATCTACGATGAACTCCTGAGAGAACGTCTGCGCAAACAGCAGTACGTGGTTGACCATATCGATGAAGCAGTCGAAAAGGAATATATCAAGGTCTACTATCAGCCTGTAATCAGGGTGAAAACAGGAAAGATATGCGGCTACGAAGCCCTCGTCCGCTGGGACGACCCCCAGATAGGTCTGCTGTACCCCAGCGATTTTGTTGAAACTCTGGAACAGTTCCATCTGATACACATAGTTGACAAATATGTGGTCAAAGAGGTGTGCATGGAATACAAAAAACTCGTGGATGCGGGTGAACCTGTGGTGCCAGTTTCGCTGAATATCTCACGCCTTGATTTTGAACTTTGCGATATCTTCGGCATAATCGAAAAAACCAGAAAAGAGTACGGCGTACCGAGAGATATGCTGGATATCGAGATAACCGAAAGCGCCCTCAACGACAACGTGGGCTACATCAAAAGCGAGTGCGACAAGATGCGGAAGATGGGCTACCATATCTGGCTTGATGATTTCGGCAGCGGCTATTCGTCGCTGAACACCATAGCCGAATACGATTTCGATGTCCTCAAACTCGACCTTATCTTCCTGAGAAGCTTTGACCGCAACCCAAAAACGGGAACTCTCATGAGATACATAATGGAGGGCGCAAGAGGTATGTCCCTCGAATCCCTGTGCGAGGGTGTTGAAACCGAAAAGCATTATGAATTTCTGAAAAATACAGGCTGTGAACGCGCCCAGGGATTCTACTTCGGCAAACCCATGCCCATGGAAGAGACCCGAGCATTCACCCGCGCAAAAGGGCTTGAATGGGAGATGGGATAAGACTGATCCAGAATAATTGCGATAATTATTGAGGAAGACTTTTTGAAGCGGTCTTCCTCATTCTTTTCTGCCGCGAACACCCTTTACAATCCCCCCAAAATATGCTATTATAAATATCAGATATCCTGCCTGTTTGTCCGTTTTTCAGGCATTTCTATAAGTAAAGATCGTTACGGCGGCAGGTGCTGTGCTGACACAGCAAGTATCGGATAAGGAGATGATCTCGATGGCTGCGGTATTGCAGGCAAAGGGTCTTTGCAAGACTTACATAGTTAACAAGCGGCAGAACAATGTGCTGAAAAATATCGACCTGACAATTGACGAGGGCGAGATGGTAGCGGTGATGGGTCCTTCGGGCTCAGGAAAAAGCACGCTGCTGTACTGTCTTTCGGGTATGGACAGGGTAACTGCGGGCAAGGTAGATTTCTGCGGAAAAGAGATCACAAAGCTTGACGAAAAAGAACTGGCTTCCCTCAGGCTGGACGAAATGGGCTTCATATTTCAGCAGATGTACATGATGAAAAATCTTTCGGTGCTGGATAATATAATCCTGCCTGCTGTGAAATCCAAAAAGAACACGGAGAGCCGCAAGCAGACCGAGGAACGGGGCAGAACCCTTATGCGCAAGTTGGGCATCGACGATATCGGCAACAACGATATCAACGAAGTTTCGGGCGGACAGTTACAGCGAGCCTGCATTTGCAGGAGCATGATAAATGACCCGAAGATGATTTTTGCCGACGAACCAACAGGCGCTCTCAACCGCGCAAGTTCCGACGAAGTTATGAACGAACTCAGCAAACTAAACAACGATGGCACGACGGTAATGTGCGTTACTCACGACCCGAAAGTAGCCGCAAAGTGCAGCAGGGTGCTGTACATCGTAGACGGCGGCATCGTCGGGGAAAAGAACATGGGTAAGTTCGACAGCACCAAAGAAAATCTGCGGGACAGAGAAAGAGACCTGAACAACTGGCTGATGGAACAAGGCTGGTGACGCAGGCAGTCAATATTCCGCGAACGCTAAATCAATTTCAGAACAGGAGAAAGTATCATGATAGAAGATTTTGTAAAAGTAAAGGACGTAGACAAAGAGACCATAGAGAAGTACCGCGGCAAACTGCCCGATGAATATCTGGAGATATGGCAGGAACATGGCTACTGCACATTCTATAACGGCTATCTGAAGATAATCGACCCCGAAGAATATCAGGCGTTGCTT
>NZ_JAILMR010000121.1 GCF_024692365.1 Ruminococcus sp.
TCCTGTTCTGCATAGCCGTTCTTCGGCTGATACATGGGGTACTCGATAGTCTTTGAAGCTATCACTGTGCCCTTCTCGTCAAAAAGTACTGTCTTGGTACCGCTTGTACCGCAGTCAACTCCTATTACGTATGCCATAGTTCTTCTACTCCTTTATAAAAAGAATTTTATTGACATGATATCATTTTCTTTTCTGTAACATATCACATGGTCGTCCTGCTGATGATGCCTGTACGGAAGATACGTACTTTAAGTGTTCCCGTACCGTATCATATCCTGCGTTCAAATATCAGCACGATATCGTTTATCGTAGCGTCAGCCTCAGCGTCGCGCTCTACCCTCATCTCATCGGTAAAGCAGAATTTCAGCCGCCAGCCCCTTTCGCCGTACATCGTCAGCACATCGGCAAGGGATGCTTCATCAGCGCCGCCGTTGTCACGGTCGCGGACCGTTTCCACCGCATACTCGTACTTTCCGCCATTGCTGTCATTTTTAAGGGCTTGCAGAGTGATATAAGTACGCAGATCCTCATCGCTCAGTGATTCCGCATCGAGACCGTTCACATCTCCGTTTTTAAGTACTTTCAGTATCTCATCTTTAAGCTTAGCATTCATTTTTCTATACCCCCATCAACTTTTCGTGAACATCATAGATCCTGCCGCAGTCAGCGCACAGGTCAAACAGCGCAAAGCTGTACGGAAATTCCTTTTCTGCAAATTTTTTCAGCAGATTTCCCGCACTGCCCATGCCTGCCATATCCTTTATCAGCCGTCCGCCGCATTCGGGACATTTTCCGAAATCCATGCCCTCACCGACTAACGTTTCTGCCAGTGTTTTCGGGTCACCGCCGCCCTCTCTTGCACTCAGCACAGGCTCATCCTTCTGCGAACAGCCTGCACATTCACGACAGCTGAGGTCGTACCTGGCATAATGCTCTACCGTATCATTTTCGGGGTAATATTTATAGATGAGTGCCCCATCCTCACCGCTGAGGAGAGTCTTCACAAAGACTTCACCGCCGCATCTTACACAGTTACTCATTGACAGCCTCCTTCAGTCTCGGAAGTTCAGCCATTACTATACCGCATTTTCTGCATATCCAGAAAACATCAGCCATGTAGGTATTCAGTTCAGCCAGCTTAAAGCTCACTATCTGCGCTTCCTCACGTGCCTTGGGTGTCATAGGGGCGAAAGCGTGCTTCATACGGTACTCCTTGGTCATCCAGCTGACCCCTGTGGTCTTTCCGCTGCCCATGAGTACACCGTCCGTCATCATGCCTCCGCATCTGGGACATTCCATCATCCATCTTCCTTTCCTATATTACAATATATCCGCAATTAATGTCAAGCCTTGTCCTGCTTGATGCTGACCGATTATTGCGGACTATCCCAGCCGCTTGAATTGGTCGGCACCTACACCGCAGACGGGACAGACATAGTCTTCGGGGAGTGCGCCCTCGTAAACATATCCGCAGACCTCGCACACCCATTTTTCATCTGCATCATCTGCCGAAGCCGCATCGGATGGCTTTTCCTCAGCACCGCCGTCCATGCGGGTGAAATCAGCCGCGCCGTGCTTGCACAGAGGACAGACATAATCATCGGGGAGATGACCCTCGTAGATATAGCCGCATATATTGCATACCCATCTCTCCCCCGTACTGCCCCCGGATGCCGCCGCAGGCTTTGGCTTTACGTTGGCATGATAATATGCATATGTCATAGGTGCTTTGTCGGATATCACTTCACCGTCCGCAACGTCCGCGATGAACATTGTATGGGTGCCCAGGTCAACTGTCTGCACTACCTCACAGCTGAGATACGCGCACGCACCTTTCTCAATTATCGGCAGACCGTTCTCCGCCTTTTTCAGTGCATAGTCATAGAACTTGTTGCCCCATCTTCCGCTCTGGAAACCGAAGTGGGTGAACAGGGAAAAGTCCGCACTTTCGTCTATCATCGAAACATTGAACCTGCCGCTTGAGCGTATCATATACTCGGTGAAATTGCCCTTGTTCACCGTTACGGATACGCGGTTGGGCGAAGTCGTCACCTGTGCCAGCGTATTGATGATGCACCCGTTAAACTGGTTGCCGCACCTTGCTGTCAGCACATACAGCCCGTAGGTTATTTTGTTCATTACTTTCATATCCATGAAATGACCTCCTTTTTATGACAGACTCTCCCGCCTGCCTTATTTTTAAACTAAATTTTTGCAAAAGTGTTCCTAAGGAAAATCAGAATTTATCACTATATTTCAATGACCGTGTTCCTCAAATTCTTTCCAAAGCAAGTCATAGATACTGTTAAGTCTGTCAATAATTTGTTCGTTTACCTCTATATACTTATCCGTAAACTGCATTCCGCGCTCGCCCATAAAATCAACACAGTACATAAGTGAATAAAACAAAAATGCTTTTTTCTGAATACTGCTCAAATTCATTTCTTTCAGAATATATTTTACATAATCTGTATCATATCCCATGTTCAGGAGAGCAATGTTTGTTAGTGCAACATAAGTAAGCCTATCTCCGATGCCTATCCAATCTATATCAACTATCCCGGATATATGCCCGTCATGTATCAATAGATTTTTAGTGCTTACATCATCTAAATATGCTATTGGCTCTATTCTGTCAAAATACTTATCTAAAGCTATTGCTGATTTGCGAAGTCTATCTACTTTTTCAATATCAAAATATTCGTTTGCCGCAATACGCTCTTCAGCTCGGTCAAGCATATAATTAATTTCGGAGTGCCATGTCCATTCGGAAGGAATATCTTCTAATTCCAATGCTGCGACACGCTCCTGAATGCACACAATTTCACTTGCAATAGTCCTCTTATCCTCATCACTAAGAAGTGAATATACAAGTCCGATATCCTTTCCTTCAAAATATGTAAGGGTAATATATTCGGTATCTTCAAATACGCCTTTGGCAACGATTTTAGGGATAGGTATTTCTATAAATGCCAATTTCTCCAACCAATATACTGTATCATTGTAAGCGTTCTTTTCGGGACTGCACCGAATGACATACGTTGTATCAGTTAATTGAACAATAAAGACATAGTTGCCTTGTCCTACCGAACATCGTTCAATTGATTGTGGAATTTCAGAAAAACACTTTTTGCATAATTTGGATATAATGTTATCGTCCAATCTAAGCACCTGCCTATAAACTCCGATTTATTTTAACAACACAAAAGCCAAAAGGTACTTTGTAAATAAAAAGGGGGAAAGACCCTGCGGTCATTCCCCCTGCGTGTTACTGATCTGCTTTCTCCAGAATGAAGTACTCTTCATGTGCATCGCACTTGAAGCTCTTGATGACCCAGCCGCTGTCAACCAGAAGGTTGAGTTTTTCTATCCGCTGGAACCTGTCGTATGCAGGTGCGCTGTTTTCATCTGAAGAGGCTGATTTTCTGATGAAAAATGTCTTCTCCATAATTAACGCTTCTTTCCGAGAATGTTCTCATGACCCGACTGCTTATATAAGCTGTATTATACTACATTTTCCGCGTTTTTGCAAGCGTTTCCCGGAAAATTTAACCGTCTTGTAATATTTACAGTCCCGTTTTTTGAACTTTTCCCGAAATCGGGTGGTTTGAGCTTACAGTGTGTCATTTACGATGCTGAAGTATGGCTTTTAGTTTGCTAAGCCGAGTGAAAGAACACAATGCCCGTTATCACACCCCATTCTTTCATCCGTCATGCAATCATCCGATACATATATCAAAGATCCGCTGCCGTTCTCTTCGACATACAGCCTGTCATTTTCACGGTTCCCTACCTGTTCTTCCACCGTTGCGGAGTTATTTTCTCCGCCGCTGTCAGTATTGCCACTGCCGGCAGAGCATCCCCCAAGCAGAAATACCA
This sequence comes from Ruminococcus sp., assembly GCF_024692365.1. GTDB lineage: Bacteria > Bacillota > Clostridia > Oscillospirales > Ruminococcaceae > Hominimerdicola. The sequence goes on from NZ_JAILMR010000121.1 coordinate 3,880, forward strand.
GGATACTTACGAATGCCGCTTTTCTCATTGTGTCCGTTCACCTCCGTCACAGCTTTGCCCGAAAAATACGAGCCTATTTCTTTTTATTATCTGCAAGCAGACATATTATCCCCACGATGACCACAACACCTCCGCCAATACAGACAAATATCTGTTTGCCTGAGCCGTCTTGTTCATCCATCTGTGCCTTGTCACCGTCTTCAGCTAATATCGCCGCATCAGAAGCAGTGTCTGCCGTGGATCTTTCCGCGCCTGCGGACACAGTACCGATCCACACAAACGCCGCAAACACAAAGCTGCATATCAGCCGTTTGTATATACTTCTCATGATCAAGCCTCCGTTCACGCGCAATACAAATACCATGTTCATATTCCGTAACATTACTATCACAATTATAAAAGTTGCATCTTATTCATTTTAATTATACACCTTTTCTCAATTGTTAGCAATCAATAACATTCACAAAATTTAACCTGTTTAATATGGCACTTCAACCAATTATTTAGCGAAGTCGTTTTCGCTGAATACTGAATCCTTCCATGAAAGCAATTTACAGATGATCGTAAATTATTTTTATACATGGCTATCACTTTGACACACCGCTACAAAGTGCTATATAACAATGGATCATCGTGTTGATGTTATCCTGTTCTGATATTACACCAGCTTGATCGGTGTGTAAGCGGGATGATCAGATTTTTATATACTTTGACAGTATCTGCCGCTTAACAACAGCAGGATAATTTTCTTAAAAAATATTGACTAAAACAGCAATATATGCTATTATAGTATAGAGTGTGAATTTTAGTTTTTTCGATAAGTGCGTGTGCAGAGAAAATGTACGCGATAAGGTAATAAAAGAGGGGTATATGATATGGGTATTTATTTATTGGAACCCGCTTTCAAGGATTATATCTGGGGCGGAACAAGACTGAGAGATGAGTATGGCAAGGATTGCAGCTACGACAAGGTCGCTGAAAGCTGGGAGCTTTCATGCCACAAGGACGGTCCGAGCGTTATATCGGGCAGCGGTATGACACTGCAGGAGCTCATCGACAAAGAAGGCAGACAGATACTTGGCACCAACTGCGAAAGGTTCGAGAATTTCCCGATACTGATCAAGCTGATAGACGCCAAGGATAACCTTTCGGTGCAGGTACACCCCGATAATGACTACGCTATGCGTGTCGAAGGCGAGTACGGCAAGACCGAGATGTGGTATGTTGTGGACTGCGACGAGGGCGCTGAGCTCCTCTATGGGTTCAAGCATGAGATAAGCAAGGAAGAATTTGCACAGCGCATAGCTGATAACACCCTGCTGGAAGTCACAAACAACGTCCCCGTACATAAGGGCGATGTTTTCTTCATAAAGTCGGGTACTCTGCACGCTATCGGCAAGGGTATACTCATCGCTGAGATACAGCAGAATTCAAATACCACCTACCGTATCTACGATTACGGCAGAGTAGGCAAGGACGGCAAGCCCCGTGAGCTTCATGTGGAAAAGGCTAAGGATGTCACAAAGCTCGCTCCAGCCGAAACTTATCCCGATACCCCTGTGGTACAGGAAAACGGAGCAAGCATAAAGCTGCTTTCAAAGTGTGAATACTTCACCACCTACAAGGTGGATATCGAGGAAAAGGCAGAGTTTGATGCGGACGACAGTTCGTTTGTCAGCCTGCTGATACTGGAAGGCTCTCCCGTTGTTACAGACGGCAAGTCCGACCCTGTAAGTGCCAAAAAGGGCGACAGTCTGTTCATATCCGCAGGTACGGGCAGATTCACTGTCGAGGGCAGCTGCAGCCTGATACTAACGAGGATAGACGACTGAAAATGAGTTTTGAAGAATTTCTCGAAGATGTAAACACAGAGAAATATATCTATCTTGACAGGCTGGCAGAGACCGAGGACGGACTTGTGATAGATATCATGGGTACAACGACCTCTCCCATAGACGAGCAGGATATAGCAAGTACGGCAGAGGAGTTCGGTGAAGATGTGGCTGAACTTGTAAAAAAGAGCATTTCCATTGACCCGAATGAGGACAGACGCTGGCGGCTGGTTTTCGAGACATACATAAGCTACGCCGTTATAAACGAGAGTTATGACAACGGCGACATAGGCACAAGTGACGATCATAACTGCGTATGTACAGCGACAGATTCCGACTGGCTCGATTATGTAAAGATCAGCACCTTTGCCCATCAGATATTTGATGATATCAAGCATTATCAGATATGCTGTCTCGACCACATAATCCATGTGGCAGCAGATACAGAACCTGTCATAAAAAAGTTATAAGGCGAATATGACCGCAGTGCGTTCCTGAAACAGTTAAATAAGGAAAGCGGGATATCCGCAAATAAATATTTAGGAGTTGGATAATATGAAATATTACATTGGTATCGACCTTGGAGGCACCAACATCAAAGCAGGTGTTGTAAGCGAGGATTTCAAGATAGTTGCCAAAGCAAGCTGCAAGACCAACCTCCCCAGACCCGGTGAGGAGATATGCGCTGATATGGCTAAGGTAGCCCTTGAAGCTGTCAAGGAAGCAGGACTTACCCTTGACGATATCGAAGCTGTAGGCATCGGTACCCCCGGTACTGCAAATTCCGAGGCAGGTGTGATCGAGTATTCCAACAATCTGGGATTCCTGAACTTCCCTGTTGTAAAACTGATGAAAACACATATCGACAAGCCCTGCTATGTTGAAAACGATGCTAACGCAGCTGCATACGGTGAGTATATCGCAGGTGCTGCAAAGGGCGCTAACGATGCGGTATGCATCACCCTCGGCACAGGCGTGGGCGGCGGTATAATCATAAACGGCAAGATATACTCCGGCTTCAATTACGCAGGCGCCGAGATCGGTCATACAGTTATAAACGTTGACGGTCCTCAGTGTACCTGCGGAAGAAGAGGATGCTTTGAGGTATATTCCTCTGCGACCGGACTTATCCGCATGACCAACGAAGCCATCGCAAAGCACCCCGAGAGCATACTGAAAGAAGAAGCTGATGACAACGGCAAGGTATCTGCAAGAACAGCCTTCAATGCCATGAGAAAGGGCGATGCTGTTGCAAAGCAGGTAGTCGATGATTACATCAGGTACCTCGCCTGCGGTATCGCAAACACCATAAATATCTTCCAGCCAGATATACTCTGCATAGGCGGAGGCGTATGCAACGAGGGCGATCCTCTGCTGCTGCCCCTCAAGGAGCTGGTAGCTAAGGAAGTATACACAAGAAATTCCGAAAAGAACACCGAGATAGTTATTGCCAAGCTTGGCAACGATGCAGGTATAATCGGTGCGGCTTTCCTGGGTCTTAACAAATAAGATAGTACATAGTCTTGGAGGCTTTGATATGGGTTTAAAGGATAAACTTGCAGCCGCTGCAGGAAATGCAAAGGAATATGTAGAGAGCGGAAAGCTCCGCGAAGGCTTTGATAAGACCGTGGCTCCCGTCCGCGAATACGTTCAGAGCGGCAGGATGCACGATGATGCCAGCAGAGCTGTCAAAAGTACCAAGGAATTTCTCGGCAGCGGAAAGCTGGGAGAAGAAGCAGGCAAAGCGGTCACTAAGACCAAGGAATTTGTGACCAGCGGCAAGATACAGGACAAAGCAAGTGCAGCCGTAAAGGGTGCAAAAGAATACGTCGGCAGCGGAAGACTGAAAAGCGATGCCGCAAGAACTGTGGACAGCGTCAAGAGCGTTTTCACGGGCGAAGATGCCGTGGCACGCCGCAAGGCTGAAGAAAAGGGCAGACCCGAAGGCGAGATCGTCGATGTCGAGTCAGTAGCCGAAGTACCGGAGGAGGATACGGATAATAAAGATCAGTGATCTTTTTTATCCGCATGAGATAAACGAATATGAAGCTTAAACTTAACAAATTGCATTTAATAGGTCTGGCGGTGTTCGTTATCGGTATCGCCGCTATGATATTCGGAATGGTGATACTTTTCAGGTGCATAAACATAAAGGATATATCAAAGCTGAAATATGATGATATAAAAAGCGGTGTTTATGTCAATGGAGAACTCTCCACTGTAGTAAAAGGCTATCCAATCAACGCCACTGACGAAGGTGTCGAACCCCTTGAACTCTATACCACAGATTCGGATGAGATAAGCGAGGGCGCTTACAAATCCTATTTTCTGGTGGAGCTTGATAATGACAAGGGAAAGTACGTATGTGTTATAATCGACGAATATCTTTATACCGATCTGTATCATCAGCTATTCTCGGGCAATATGGAAAAGTATAATCTTCCATATAAGGTAGAGGGCATCATAACAAGCCGCAAGGCTGACAAAAAGCTGATACAAGAAGGCGTAAAGAAGTGGAAGGATAAGTATAGCAGCCTTTATTACAACGCTCTGCCCGCATCTGATGTTGCCGAAGATAACGTAGCAGACTACTGCATAGAACTGAAGCCACTGGGCTCAAGAAAAATGTGGTGGCTCTACTCCATCCCCCTGCTGTTTGCAGGCATATCCGTCTTTATACTTGGCGGCAGACCCTATGAAAGAATAAAATAGTCACCCAAAGGTGAAAAAATATAACAAAGAAGGTAATCAGAATGTCAAACAATTATTTTTGCGAGGGTGTTGAGAAAGCCCCTCAGAGATCGCTGTTCAATGCACTGGGATTCACAAAAGAGGAAATGGAAAGACCTCTGGTAGGTATCGTTTCTTCCTACAACGAGATAGTTCCCGGTCACATGAACATAGACAAGATCGTTGAAGCTGTTAAGATGGGCGTTGCTATGGCAGGCGGTACTCCCGTAATGTTCCCCGCTATCGCTGTTTGCGATGGTATCGCTATGGGTCATCAGGGCATGAAGTACTCGCTGGTTACAAGAGATCTTATCGCAGATTCCACTGAATGTATGGCACTGGCACATCACTTTGACGCTCTTGTTATGATACCCAACTGTGACAAGAACGTTCCCGGTCTGCTGATGGCAGCCGCTAGAGTGAACGTTCCTACTATATTCGTTTCAGGCGGTCCTATGCTGGCAGGACGTGTAAAGGGCAGCAAGACTTCCCTTTCAAGTATGTTTGAAGCAGTAGGCTCCTACAATGCAGGCAAGATGACCCTTGAAGATGTTCAGGAATTTGAGGACAAGGCTTGTCCTTCCTGCGGTTCATGTTCGGGTATGTACACCGCAAACTCCATGAACTGCCTGACAGAAGTTCTGGGTATGGGTCTGAGAGGAAACGGCACTATCCCCGCGGCTTACTCTGCAAGACTGAAGCTGGCTAAGCAGGCCGGTATGCAGGTAATGGAACTGCTGAAGAAGAATATCCGTCCCCGCGATATCATGACAGAAGCAGCTTTCAAAAACGCTATCGCTGCTGATATGGCTCTTGGATGTTCTACCAACTCCATGCTCCACCTGCCCGCTATCGCTCATGAGTGCGGCATAGACCTTGACCTCGAACTGGTAAACGAGATATCCGAGAAGACTCCCAACATCTGCCACCTTGCACCTGCAGGTCACGCTTATATGGAAGACCTTAACGAAGCAGGCGGCGTATACGCTGTACTGGGTGAGCTTGCAAAGAAAGATCTCATCAACACCGACTGTCTCACCTGCACCGGCAAGACCGTCAAGGAAAATATTGCAGGTGTTGCAAACAAGGATACAAATATCATCAGACCTATCGACGATCCTTATATGCCCAACGGCGGCATCGCTGTACTTAGAGGTAATCTGGCTCCCGATACCTGCGTAGTTAAGAGATCTGCAGTTGCTCCCGAAATGCTCAAGCACGAAGGACCTGCAAGAGTATTTGACAGTGAGGACGAGGCTATCGAGGCTATCCGCGGCGGCAAGATCGTTCCCGGTGATGTCGTAGTCATCAGATACGAAGGTCCTAAGGGCGGCCCCGGCATGAGAGAGATGCTCAACCCCACATCCGCAATACAGGGTATGGGTCTTGGCTCTACAGTAGCACTTATCACCGACGGACGTTTCAGCGGTGCAACAAGAGGTGCCGCTATCGGTCACGTTTCGCCCGAAGCTGCGCTCGGCGGAAACATCGCTCTGGTAGAAGAAGGCGATATCATCGCAATTGATATCAACGCTCACAGCATACAGCTTAAAGTCAGCGATGAAGAACTGGCTGAAAGAAGAAAGAACTGGACTCCCAGAGAGCCCAAGATCAAGACAGGTTATCTTGCACGTTATGCTTCGCTGGTCACATCGGCTAACAGAGGCGCGGTGCTGGAAATAAAGTAAACCACTATAATACCGAACGGAGGAATTCAACATGAAAAAGGCAGTTTCAGGCATACTTGGCGTACTGTTCGTGATAATCGTTGTCTGCGGCGTATTTGTCTGCACATACATATTCAACGAACCCAACCACGATAAAGGCACAGATTCCAGACAGCTGGTCCTCGGTTACTGGACCGACGAAGATGATGACATAAGATTCTATTTTGACAAGTCAGGCGAATTCAAGATAGTTAAACTCAGCGACGAGGATCACATCTACGCAGAGGGCTGGTTCAAGGTAAACGAAAAGGCAGGCAAGATCAAACTGATGCTCAACCCCAGAGGCGAAAGAGATACTTCCTATGATTTGGGTGAAAAACTGAAGCTGTTCTCTGAGATCACCTACAGAGATCTCAAAGCTGAAGAACCTTACTCCGACAAGGGCTGGACTTTCCTTTCTGAAAGACAGCGTAAAGAGATCATGGAAGCACCTTCAAGCTGTAAATTCATCATGTCAAATGCAAAGGAAAATGTTTACAACTGTGACAGAACCAGAACCATCAAGGAATTCAACGGTGATGAAAAGGCTGATCAGCGTGTAAACGACGGAGCTAACAAGAACAATTAATAATATGGAACTTCTGATAAAAAATGTCAGAGCCTGCGATCCTCAGAGCGGGCTGGACAAGATCACGGATATAGCAGTCGATGGCGGTGTAATAACCGCCATTGGCGTAATTACAGATATTGAGGACTATACAAGGGTCATCGACGGCAAGGGCAGACTCTGCGCTGTGCCGGGACTTTTCGATATGCACGTGCATTTCCGCGACCCCGGACTTACCTACAAGGAGGATATCATAACAGGAGCAAATGCCGCTAAGGCAGGCGGATTCACAGGTGTTGCGTGTATGCCTAACACCAAGCCTCCCATTGATTCTCCCGAGGGTGTACATTATGTTTTCGACAAGGCAAAAAAGACGGGTATCGACGTTATCCCCTATGCCTGCGTCACAAAGGGCATGAAGGGTGAAGAGCTCTGCGATTATGACGAGCTCAAAAAGGCAGGCATCACCGCCATATCCGATGACGGCAGACCTGTAGAGAATGCCGAGCTTATGAGAAAAGCACTGGAGCTTTCAAACGATAACGGTCTGATAATAACCTCTCACTGCGAAGACCTTAACATAATAAACGGCGGTATCATCAACAAAGGCGAGGTCTCCGAGAAGCTGGGCGTAAAAGGCATGGACAGAGCCAGCGAGGACAGCATCACCGCAAGAGAGATAACCCTTGCCATGAGCTGTGATGCAAGGATACATATATGCCATGTATCCACATGGGGCTCTGTGAATATCATCAGGGCGGCAAAGCGCGACGGCGTAAAAGTCACCTGCGAAACTGCCCCCCACTATTTCACATACACCGATGAAAAGCTTCTCACCCGCGATGCCGACTACCGTATGTCTCCCCCGCTGAGAACAGAAAAGGACAGACAGGCTGTGGAGGAAGCCCTGCTTGACGGCACTATCGACTGCATCATCACCGACCACGCACCCCATTCCGCCGAGGAAAAGGCTGACTTTGAAAAAGCTCCCAATGGTGTTGTAGGCCTTGAGACTTCACTGGCTGTAACACTGACTCAGCTTTACCACACAGGCAAGATGAGCCTTTCAAAGCTTGCCGAGGTAATGAGCATAAATCCCAGAAAGATACTGGGGCTCGAACCCATAAAGATAGCCGTGGGCGAAAGATGCGACCTCTGCATATTCGACCCCGATTTTGAGTGGGAGGTCATTCCCGAAGAGCTGAATTCAAAGAGCAAGAACACGGTGTTCAAGGGCGAAAAGCTCAAAGGCAGGAATATGTACACCATATGCCGCGGCAAGGTGGTATTCAGCCTGTAAGGGGCGATACAATGCTCAGAAAAACATCAGAGAATATCATCAGCGAGTACGGCTGTGAGCGTAAAATAACGAAGTTCAGGCTGTACTCCTCCGACGATGAACTTGTATGCATCGAACTGACCCCTGCCTTTGTCACCGAGGACGGCAATATCTTCTGGGACAGGTACGACAGCCTTACGGTGTACAGAACGGACTGCGAAAAGTTTCTTTTACCGATATTTGATGAGATATTCCCCGTAAAAGACCCCGACCCGAACAACAGCTGGGGTATGCAGGATAATTTCGACCCCTGTTCCCTCAACTGGTTCGGCAGAGAGGACTGGCTGAAGATCGCAGAACTTCTGCGTGAACGCTGTGACGATATGAACGGTGACGAGCGTGACTTCTGCCTTGAAACCGCAGGATTCATCGAAAGGACAGCAGATATCAGCGGGATATTCTGCATTGTGGGAAATCTGTAAAAAAGAGGCTAACATGAGAGACAGGATATTTGAAATAATTGAAGTAAGTAAAGATGATGACAAAGCCAGTACAGCATACGACACTGTGATGATGATCGTTATTATAGCTAGTCTTGTGCCGTTGGCTTTCAAAAGCACCAATAGTGTATTCAAAGTAATTGATCTTATTTCAACGATAATATTTATTGCTGACTATGCATTAAGATTATTCACAGCAGATAAAAAACTTGAAATCAAAGGTGCTGCGGCTTTCTTTATATATCCTTTAACTCCTATGGCGATAATCGACCTGCTTGTTATCCTTTCTTCTTTCTCATTCATCAGCAACGGCTTTAAAGTTTTAAAGATGCTGAGATTGGCAAGAACACTCAGAATATTACGTGCAGCTAAATTTTTGCGCTATTCAAAAAACTTGATCATTATATTAAATGTTCTCAAAAAAGAGAGAAGAGCACTGTCTGCCGTCGCAACATTGGCGGTAGCTTACATACTTGTCTCAGCGCTTGTGATATTCAATGTCGAACCAGATTCGTTCAGCAACTTTTTTGATGCAATATACTGGGCGACAGTATCACTCACAACAGTAGGATACGGAGATATCTACCCGACCTCAACACTCGGCAGAATCGTAACTATGCTGTCCTCAATATTCGGCATAGCTATAATTGCACTTCCGTCCGGTATTATAACAGGCGGATATCTGACTGAGATAAATAATTATAAAGATAATTCAAACACCTGAATTTATTCAAGGAGGAAAAACCCATGTCAATGGACAGACTTATTGAAAACATAGTAAAAACACAGAACCCTTCGGTTGTGGGACTTGACCCTAAGCTGGAGTACGTTCCCGAATTCATAAAGGAAAAGAAATTCAAGAAGTACGACCGCACACTGAAAGCTGCGGCTAAGGCTATACTTGAATTCAATAAGTGCATCATTGATGAGATACACGATATATGCCCCGCTATCAAGCCCCAGGCAGCTTACTACGAAATGTACGGCTATGAGGGCGTAAAGACCCTCTACAAGACCATCCAGTACGCCAAGGAAAAAGGTATGTTCGTTATGACAGACGGCAAGCGTAACGATATCGGCGCTACTATGGAAGCTTATGCGGCTGCACATCTGGGTCTTACCGACGTGGGCGGCGAAAAGATTGAAGCTTTCGGTGCAGATGCCCTGACAGTAAACGGCTACCTCGGTTCTGACGGAATCAATCCTCTGCTGGAACAGTGCAAGCTTTACGACAAGGGCATTTTCGTGCTGGTAAAGACTTCCAATAAATCCTCGGGCGAACTTCAGGATCTGAAGATCGGCGACAAGACCGTTTACGCTACTATGGGCGATATGTGCGAAAAATGGGGCAGTGAAGTTATGGGCAAGTACGGTTACAGCGGCGTGGGCGCAGTTGTGGGCGCAACTTATCCCGAACAGCTGGCTGAAATGAGAGCCGCACTCCCCCACACATTCTTCTTAGTACCCGGCTACGGCGCACAGGGCGGCGGCGCCGAGGGTGTAAGCAAGGGCTTCGACAAGAACGGTCTGGGCGCTATAGTCAACTCTTCCCGCGGAGTTATGTGCGCTTACAAAAAGGAAGAATGCGACGAGCAGGATTTCGCAAAAGCGGCAAGAAGAGAAGTTATCCGCATGAAAGAGGATATAATCTCCTACCTGCCCAGAATAGCTTTCCCTGAATGATATGGCAGGACTTGCAGATTCGGGGCTTCACGACTATGAGCTGATAAAGCTTTCCGCGGACTATACCCGCGGAGAAGTCAGCCTTGAAATGAAAGACCCTTTGGGTCAGCCCGAAAGCCTGATCTTAGGCGGTGTAATGTCAGTCGAAATGACCCGCACCCGGCCCTGGGGCGAGGGCAGTTACATCGTATCATCGGATATCGAGGAAAGTCAGGACGGCATAAAGCTGGCGGAGATACAGCTGAACTCGGGGGACGAGATACGTATAGGATATAAATAATATTCAGCGAGTAGAAAAGCGGTGCCCCAAACAAACTAAGCTGCGAATCGAAGCGCGCGGTTTATGCGACTATGTCGGCATATACCGCGCGCTTTTCCTCTTTGACATACTTACCCAACTTCGTGGTTGACCAGCCAAGTTATCCCCCTCAATGCTTGACACGGGGACGTTTATAGGATATAATATTTAAGAGTATAGATGAATCATGGTAAATGGAAAATACCTAAAATTTTAACTGGAGTTGATATGATGTACAAACAGGGTAAATATCAGATAGTATCGAAAAAGACCTTGGCTAAAGGCATTTTCGATATCGAGGTGCTGTGCCCCGATGTGGCTGAACTAGCCGAAGCGGGACAGTTCGCACAGGTGGCTGCGGAGGGATTTTTCCTGCGCAGACCTATATCTATCTGTGATATAGACAAGGACAAGGGCACTATCCGCCTTGTGTTCGAGATACGCGGCAAGGGTACCGAGAAGCTGGCTGAACTCAACAAGGGTCAGCTGATAGATATTATCGCACCCCTTGGCAAGGGATTCAAGGTGCTTGAAGGCAAGAAAGCCATCTGCGTCGGCGGCGGCATAGGCGTTCCCCCGATGGTGGGCATAGCTAAGGCTTATGGTGCAAATGCCGTGGCTATAAGCGGTTTCAGGAATATGGCTGCTGTTATCTTACAGGAAGATTTCAAGGCTGCGGGCGTAGAGACAATACTCTGCACCGATGACGGTTCAGCAGGCAGAAAGGGCTTCGTCACCGATGCGCTGGAAGAACAGATAGCCAGGGAAAAGCCCGATATCATCGTGGCTTGCGGCCCTATGGTGATGCTGAAAAGGATAGCTGATATCGCTGAGAAAAACGGTATCGAATGTCAGGTATCTCTCGAACAGAGAATGGCGTGCGGCGTTGGTGCCTGTCTGGTATGCGCCTGCCGTACAGTTAAGGACGGCAAGGAGATACATTCCCACGTATGCAAGGACGGCCCTGTATTTGACAGCAAGGAGGTGGTTTTTGAATGAACAGACTGAATGTGAATTTCTGCGGTGTTGATTTCAAAAACCCGATAGTACCCGCAAGCGGTACATACGGCTACGGCAGAGAGTATGAGTGTCTTTATCCCCTTTCGACCCTGGGCGGTATCTCCGTAAAGGGTACCACACTGCACAGGAGAGAGGGCAATCCCGCACCGAGAGTTGCCGAGACTCCCTCGGGTATGCTTAATTCCGTCGGTCTGCAGAACGGCGGTGTTGATAAGTTCCTCAGCTACGAACTGCCTAATCTGGTAACTAAGGATACTCGCATAATCGCTAATATAGCAGGTTCTACCATTGAGGAATGTGCCGAACTGGCGGCTAAACTCAAAGACAGTGATATCGATATGATAGAACTAAATATCTCCTGCCCCAACGTAAAGCAGGGCGGTGCGGCTTTCGGTACCGACTGCAATATCGCAGGTGCGGTAACAAAGGCTGTCAAGGACAATTCCGACAAGCCCGTTATGGTTAAGCTTTCGCCTAACGTTACAAGCATTGTGGATATCGCAAAAAGCGTTGAAGCAAACGGCGCAGATGCTGTATCGCTGATAAACACACTTCTCGGCATGAGGATAGATATCAACACAGGCAGACCCATACTCAAAAACAACGTTGGCGGACTTTCGGGCCCTGCGGTATTCCCTGTGGCTGTTAGAATGGTATGGCAGGTTGCAAATGCCGTAAATATCCCCGTATGCGGAATGGGCGGCGTTTCCACTTGGGAGGACGCTGTTGAGATAATGATGGTGGGCGCAAGCCTTGTACAGGTAGGCGCGGCTATATTCAACGACCCCTTTGCACCCGTCCAGATAATAGACGGCTTGCAGAAATTCTGCGAGGATAAGGGCATAAACAACATCTCGGAGATAGTCGGCACTGTAAAGCCGTGGTAAGGAGGGGCTATGGACTTCCCTTTTGAAAGCGATATATATTCGCTGAGAACACCATGCTATCTGGTAAGCGAAAAGGCGCTCAAACATAATATGGAGATACTGCTTTCCGTCCGCAAAAGGACGGGCTGCAAGATACTTCTTGCCCAGAAAGCTTTTTCGATGTACGCCGCATACCCCATGATGCGCCCCTATATCGACGGCACCACCGCCAGCGGTCTGTTTGAAGCAAAACTGGGTCATGAGGAATTCGGCGGAGAGACCCACGTTTTCAGCCCCGCCTACAAAAAAGAGGATATGGCTGAACTGGTGAAGATATGCGATGATATCATCTTCAACAGCTTTTCCCAGTGGAAACTCCACCGCGGCACTGTTAAAAACAGCGGAAGAAAAGTATCCTGCGGCATCAGGTGCAACCCTTTGTATTCGGAGATAGATACCGACATCTATAACCCATGCTTTACAGGTTCAAGACTGGGTGTTACCCCCGAAAATTTCGAGAGCGGCGAACTTGACGGCATCGAGGGACTTCACTTCCATACCATGTGCGAACAGGGCGCAGACGTTCTTGCAAGAACGATACCCCATATCGAGAAACATTTCGGTGAATACATAAAGCAGATGAAATGGGTGAACCTCGGTGGCGGACATCATATCACAAAAGCAGGCTACGACGTTGACCTGCTTTGCAGAACGGTGGATAGTATACAGCAGAAGTACGGCGTTCAGGTATACCTTGAACCGGGAGAAGCCTGTGCGCTGAATGCGGGCTGGCTTGTGACGGAAGTTCTGGACATCGGCAAAAACGGAATTGAATTTGCGATAGTTGACACCTCAGCGGCTTGCCATATGCCCGATGTACTGGAAATGCCCTATCGTCCTGAGATAATAGGCGCAGGCAAGGCAGGCGAAAAAAAGCACGTATACCGCCTTGGAGGACCCACCTGTCTGGCGGGTGATATCATAGGCGATTACGCCTTTGATGAACCCCTGAAAGCGGGTGACAGACTGGTGTTCTGCGATATGGCGATATACTCCATGTGCAAGAACAACACCTTCAACGGTATGCCCCTGCCTGAGATATACCTCGAAAAACTCGACGGCACCACCGAGAGCATAAAACGCTTCGGCTACGAAGATTTCAAGTGCAGGGTATAGCTTCAAATAATCATTTATCATACGAACTACGGATTTTATTGGGTGAAAACCCTTTTGAAAAAGGGTTATTCCCCCAAACCCCCTTTCCTAAAACTTCTATTTCTTTTGGGCAGGGGGCAGCTATTTCTATAAAGTGAAGTCAGTGTCCGTACTAAAGTATACTTTATAAAGATGTCTGCCCCCTGCCCAAAAGAGGCAAAAGTCTTTGGAAAGGAGTCTGAGGGAAACCTTTCTTCAGAAAGGTTTTCCCCAGTAAACTCCGCAGTCCGTATGACAGCGACAGCAAACGGCACTCTCGTTAATTCGGGAGTGCCGTTTATCGTTATTCAAATTCCTCTACATTGAGGTCGGGTGGGGCATCTATGTCCTTGCCAACATAGCCGCCGTTCTTGCGCCGCTGCTTCACGCATTCGGTCAGAAGATATTCTATCTGTCCGTTTACCGAGCGGAAGTCGTCTTCTGCCCATGAAGCTATATCATTATACAGCTTCTCCGAAAGCCTCAGCGGTATCTGTTTCTTTGCTGCCATAACTTAGTACAGGCTGCCCGAATTTACTATGGGCTGAGCGTCGTGGTTGCCGCAGAGAACTACCAGCAGATTGGATACCATTGCAGCCTTGCGCTCGTCGTCGAGTTCAACGACGTTCTTTTCGCTGAGCTGTTCAAGTGCCATCTCAACCATGCCGACAGCGCCGTCAACGATAAGTTTTCTCGCGTCAACTACTGCGCTTGCCTGCTGTCTCTGGAGCATTGCGGCTGCGATCTCGGGCGCATAGGCAAGGTAAGTGATTCTCGCCTCGATGATCTCGATGCCTGCATTCTTAACTTTTTCCTGTATCTCATCACGGATACGCTGTGCAACTATCTCGCTGGAACCTCTCAGGCTGCCTTCGTCTGCTACGCCGTCGCCTGTGGTATCAACGTTGGGTGCTACATCGTATGGGTAGAGCCTTACGATATTTCTCAGTGCGGTATCGCACTGGAGTGAAAGGTACTCCTTGTAGTTATCTACCTCGAATACTGCCTTTGCGGTATCAACAACTCTCCAGATAACTGCAATGCCGATCTCGATGGGGTTGCCGAGGCAGTCGTTGATCTTCTGCTTGTTGTTATCGAGGGTCATCATTTTCAGGGATATCCTCTTATCGATCTTTGCATAGCCTGTTGCGGGGTTAACAGCGCCCTGTCCGCCTGCTGCGGTGGAGGTCTTTGCTGAATCGCTCTTTACATCGCCGCTCTGACGGAGCTTCGTGTTAGCCGCAGGGTTAACTGCTGTGCAGAAAGGATTTACCCAGTAGAAGCCGTCGCCCTTGAGTGTGCCCTTGTACTTACCAAAGAGGGTGAGTACCAGTGCTTCCTGAGGACGGAGGACTTTTAGACCCGCAAAGCCTATCCAGCCGAAAGTGAGCCATATTCCCGAAATGACACCTATCAGGATACCTGCGTCGCCGCCGATAGCGTGTGAAGCGGGCAGTCCGAGGAATGCTACTATATAGAGTATGATGAAAAGCATCATCATTCCCATGCCGTTTTTCTTGGTCGATAAAATTTTCTCTGTCATAGTGATCGTCTCCTTTGTATGTATATCTTTGTTTGTCATAGGTTTATCAGTGTGAAGCGGAAGCCGCAGCTACGTTTGCAGCTGTTATCGCAGCCATGCAGGCTATCATAGCGCAGATAGCTGCCTGCTGTGCCGCTATCATGGACATCGAAGAAGTCTGAGAATCAGCTTCCTCATAGAATGAAGTTGTCAGCATTGCCGCATGGGCAAGACGGGTAGTCTTATCGGTGCTGAGTGCGCCGTAGCCTTTCTGCTTTGAAAGGAATCCGTCAGCTTCGAGAATGGTGTCGGTCAGGGTCTTAACGTCCTGACGGCAAAGGGAAACTGCCGCGAGTATGGGGAGTTCGGAGTGCTTGTCGAACTTTCTGCCTGCTTCTTTCAGCGAATCGAAGAGCTGAACCATTCTGCCGACTTTTTCATCGGCACTGCCATCAGCCATGCTGAATATCTGCGCACAGGACTGTACTGCGTCCTTATCGGAAAACTTCTTTTTCAGCAGTTCAAAGCACTTTTCGCACTCGTCTACCAGCTCGGAATCGGACTTTTCGGAAAGCGCCATAAAGCCTGCCATTACGCTGTCGGACTGACTTGTGAGGATAGGGTGTTCCTTCTTCATCAGGTCGTATATCCTTTTTCCGCGCTCGCCTATCTCCTCGGACTTTGCCGCGTCAGCTTCGTTACCGACTGTGATAGCCAGAAAAGCCAGATATTCGGAGCGGCTGAAATGCTTTTTGAGTATCTTGTAAGTCTCCTCAATCCTGTCTGCTGCGCCCTCTGCATCGCCCGAAAGGTAGAGCTGAACGAGTATTGGCAGTTCGGAATATCCCCTGAGATAGGACAGGGAGCTTATGCTCTTTTTAAGTATCTTTCTGGTCTCTTTGAGTTTATCAACATCGGCGGTAACGCCTGCCGCTGTCAGTGTGTTAGCCGCTGCGGGGTAGATGAAAGTGCTGTCGAAACGGGCAGCCTTTTTCAGCGCCTCGCGGTTCTCGATAAACATTGTGCAAAACTCATTGATATTGTTTTTCATTGTTGTTCCTCCTGAATCGGTTGATATTGTTATCACTCTAAATTATCTCTTTGTGATATCAAAATAATATCACATTTTCTCAAAAATGTCAATAGCATTTACCTCCATCATGATACGCTTTGTAGGCATAAATAAAAACCGAATCTCCCATATCGACCCCGATATGCAATTTTCACATAAACACGTGTAAATTTTTCAGACAGCTGTCAAAAAGTTTTCATAAAAACTATTGAATTACAGATAAAAGTGTGTTATAATTACATAAATTCAAGCAGATATCCTTTAAGTTTTTGAGACATATATATAATGGAGTGATTTGCTATGACAAGACCATATACACTTTTCTGTGATTCAACTTGCGACCTGCCTGAAGAAAGACTTCTGAAAATGGATTGCAAGATAATCCCCCTGACATTTGAGATAGACGGCAAGCCTTACACTACCGCTGATATCTCGATGCAGGAGTTTTACAGACGTATGCGTGAGGACGCTTCTACCAAAACTTCCCAGATATCCGTGGGCGTATGTCAGGATGCTTTTGAGGAAGAACTGAAGCAGGGCAGGGATATACTGTATCTCACTTTTTCTTCGGGTCTCAGCGGCACTTACAACAGCGCACTTATCGCTAAGGAAAATCTTACTGAACAGTATCCCGATGCCAAGATAATCATTGTCGATTCGCTGAGTGCATCATCGGGTGAAGGACTTCTGCTGATATATGCTGAAATGAAGAAACGTGAGGGCATGGAGATAGACCAGCTGGCAAGCTGGCTGGAGGTCAACCGTTTCCACATATGTCATGTATTCACTGTTGACGACCTTAAATATCTTTTCCGCGGCGGACGAGTTTCGCGTGCTTCGGCGATAGCGGGAACGGTGCTGGGCATAAAGCCTGTGCTGACCGTTGATAATGACGGACATCTTATCCCGCAGGACAAGGTGCGCGGCAGGAAGCAGTCAATAAACAGGCTGGGACAGATGATAAAAGAGCGCAAAGGCAACTGCCTGAACCAGATAGTCACCTTGAGTCATGGCGACTGTATCGAGGACGCGAAGTATGCTGAGAAGATGCTGAAAGAGATATTCGGCGAGGATACGGAAGTTGTTATGGCATATACGGGACCTGTTATCGGTGCGCATTCGGGACCTGGCACACTGGCGCTGTTTTTCTGGGGAGAGTTTAGGTGATAATTCATAATTGTTGGCAGGGCAACCACGAAGTTTGGTAAGAATGCCAAGGAGGCAAAGCGCGCGGTCAAGCCGCGCGCTTTGTTTCTTTGGCACTCTCACCCCAATAATTTAGTACCACACTTTTCAGATTTACGCGAACTGCCCGAAAATTCCCTTTACAATTCATTCCGGTTGTGCTATAATATAATGTTGTAAAGTAAACGGTAAAATCCGATAGTCAGGAGTAAAACAATGCTGATAGATTTTCACTCGCATTTTCTGCCACAAATTGATGACGGTTCCCGCAGTATCGATGAATCTGTACAGATACTCGATATCATGGCTAAGGGCGGCATCGAGACCATTGTGGCTACACCCCATTTTTACTGCACCGAACAGTCGGTGGATTCTTTTCTGGAAAAACGCACTAAGGCTTATGAGGAGCTTGCTCCCCATCTTAAACCCGAGCACCCTGCTATCCGTTTTGGGGCTGAGGTGCTTTACGATCATTCTCTTGTGAATTACGAAAAGCTCCCCGAGCTTTGTATCGACGGCACAAACTGGCTTCTGCTTGAAATGCCATACACCGACCTTGACGACAAGATAATCAACGGTGTGGCTTCGATCACCGAAAGAGGTGATGTCAAGGTATTCGTGGCGCATATTGAGAGGTATCTTAACTTCACTTCGATGAAGCGTCTGGAACAGCTGATGAGGTTGGAAGTTCTGGGGCAGATAAATGCTAAGTCGCTGACTTCATTTATGTCGAAAAGGCGCTGTATGAAGCTTATCGAGCACGGATATGTACACGTGCTGGGTTCGGATTATCACCGCATTGGCAGAGGTGATGTCACGGTGGATATCGGATACGATATCATCACCAAGAACAAGAAGTTCGATGACTTTGCCGAATACGCGGAGGGCAACGGCAAGAAGATACTTGCGAACGAACCTCTGGACAGCATTATCTAGGGGTGATATCATGGCGGGATATTCCGAGATGCTGGGCAGCATAAAGACCCGAGAGGATTTTCTGAGATTTATGGAGCTTTTTATGGCTGACATTGAAGACGAGGGTGTCAGGGATTACCTTGGCTCTTTGACAGCATGGGCTCATGATATGGACGGCTATTACAGCAATACGGGCAAAGAGAAGCCGAAGGATATCAACTGGGATTTCATTGCTACGCTGCTTTATACTGGCAGTATATATGAGTGATTGACGTACTGCGGGGGTGTCGCCCCTCATCTGCGACTGTGTCGGCAGCGTCCTCGGAGCGAATAGAAGAGAAGCCAGAAAGATTTTCCGAGAATAATTTGAAAGGTCGCATAAATGACTATATATGATATTTTAAAACAAACTCCATTTACTGAAATATCTGAAAAGATACAAAAGTTTTATGGAAATAAGGATATAGATAAATTCGCTGAATTATATAATAAGCTGCTTTCTATTACATCTGATCATACAGATAAGAAATTTACTGTATATATCTCTGCTTTTAGAATCAGCGATTCAGATGAAGACGAATATATCGAACATTTTGACGAAAACGATACATCACTACATTATGATGTCAGAGGCAATTATGATGATCAAGATCAGGTATATTCTATTGCAGCCTGTGATTACTCGGATTTTTTACAATATAATATAGATGCTAATACGTTGAAAAACTATTCATACTCAACAATATTAGCACATTGTTTTTGGGAAATAACCGCATATGGGTTTGATAGAGAGTAAAAGCATGAAGCAATTTATCATCATAAAAAATATATGAAAAATTTAATGGGAGGTAATTTGAATGGATAACAATAATCGTCCCCGTGCCAGACAAAAAAATTATCAGTCTGGCGGAAGCGGCGTTCATAAACGCGGCAGCGGTATCGGCGGTGGTCCTGTCGGTTCTGGCAGCGGCGGAGGTAGTTCCTCGGGCGGAGGTCCCAGCCGTGCGGCACTTGGCGGCGGTGGTTCGCTGCTGATAGTAATCGCGATAGTAGTTTTCAATCTGCTGACAGGCGGAAAAGGCGGCAGCACTTCAAACGGCGGCAGCGGTTCACCCTCTGGATATGAAGCTATTGATACTTCGGGATTCACCGCGTACAACAGCACTGAACTGGATACCACGGTAGCAGAGGGTTCCCGCGCAAAGTACACCTCGATAAAGGGTGACGGCAAGGACGATGTTACACTTATGATATATATGTGCGGCACCGACCTTGAATCCAAGTACGGTATGGCTTCTTCCGACCTTGCGGAGATGGCTGCTTCAAAATACGGCGACAACGTTAATATTATTGTATACACAGGCGGCTGCAAGGGTTGGAAGACAAAGGGTGTCAGCGACAGCGTCAACCAGATATATCAGGTGAAAGACGGCGGTCTGAAGCCTTTGGTAAAGGATGACGGCAAAAAGGCTATGACCGACCCGAGCAATCTTTCTTCCTTTATAAAGTATTGCAGCAAGAATTTCCCTGCTAACAGAAACGAGCTTATCCTCTGGGATCACGGCGGAGGATCTGTCAGCGGTTACGGCTACGATGAAAAGAACAAGTCGGCAGGTTCGATGGATCTTGCTGGCATAAACAAGGCGCTGAAAGACGGCGGTGTGAAGTTCGACTTCATAGGCTTTGATGCCTGCCTTATGGCTACTGCGGAAACAGCTCTGATGCTGGGTCAGCACGCCGATTACATGATAGCTTCCGAGGAGACCGAGCCGGGTATCGGCTGGTATTACACCAACTGGCTTTCCAAGCTGGGTGAGAACACCTCAATGCCTACTATCGAGATAGGCAAGAACATTGTTGATGATTTTGTGGCTGCCTGCGGCAAGAAATGCCCCAGCTCACAGACCACACTTTCAGTAATCGACCTTGCAGAATTCTCCAATACTGTACCTTCAAAGCTTTCGGCTTTTGCGACTTCGGTAAGCGGAAAGATAACTGCAAAGGACTACAAGTCAGTATCAACAGCAAGAAACAACACCCGTGAATTTGCCAAGAGTTCCAAGATAGATCAGGTCGATCTGGTTGATCTTGCGGACAAGGTCGGCACTTCCGAGGGTAAGGCGCTTTGTGACGTACTCAAGGGTGCTATAAAGTACAACCGTACTTCTGCCAGCATGACAAATGCTTACGGCGTATCCATATACTTCCCTTACAAGAGGACATCTTTTGTAGATTCAGCCTGCAGCACTTACAGTGCTATCGGCATGGGTGACGAATACAGTAAATGTATACGTCAGTTTGCAAAGCTTGAAACAAGCGGTCAGATAGCTGCGGGCGGCACAGGTTCACCTCTGGGTTCGCTGTTTGGCAGCGGCAGCAGCGGTTCAAGCGGCAGTGCCGACATCATCGGCGGACTGCTCAGTGCTTTCCTGGGCGATTCGGGCAGGAGCATTGACGGTCTTGACAGAAGCAACACCGATTTCATGAACGAGGAAAGCATATCCGACAGCGATACTGCTGAGTATCTCTCACTGAATTACTTCGATGTAAACAATCTGGTATGGGAAGAAAAGGACGGCAAGCACCTCATTGATCTTCCCGAAAATCAGTGGGCACTGGTACAGAGCATTGATCTGAACCTGTTCTACGATGACGGCAGCGGATATATCGACCTTGGTCTTGATAATATGTACAGCTTTGAGGACGGCAAGCTCGTAGCCGACACCGACAAGACATGGGTCTCCATCAACAATCAGCCTGTGGCATACTATCACACTGATACAGTTGAGAACGGCGATGATTACACCATCACAGGCTATGTTCCCGCGCTTCTCAACGGTGACAGAGTTGATCTTATACTGAAATTCACCGACGAGAACCCGAACGGTGAGGTCATCGGTGCGACATCAGCTTATGTTGACGGCGAGACAGACACAGTCGCAAAGGGTGAGATCGACATCAACGACGGCGACACAATTGATTTCCTCTGCGATTATTACAGCTATGACGGCGTATATCAGGACAGCTACAAGCTGGGCGAACAGATAACCGTAAAGGGCGATCTGGCTATCAGCGACACCGACGTTGGCAGCGGCAACGTAAGGCTGACATACAAGTTCACCGATATATACGATCAGGCTTACTGGACGCCTTATTTTGAGTTGAAATAAGTCTGCTGACTATCAAGAAAATACTAAGCCGACGGCTCGCGGATACTATGGCGGGCTGTCGGCTTTTTGTTTGCTGTTTTATTTAGACGTACTGCGGGGTGGGTCGCCCCTCTCTCCGTTCGGGTCGAGCCGTCAAAGAACAGCGACTGCGTCGGCTGTGGCTGTCGCTGTTTGACGGCGGGCGCGGGCAATATTATACGGACTAAGTTTGTGCGGGTGGTATCGTTTGGTACACGCTCGCATTTTTGGTATACATTCGTATCGCTCTTATAGTTCGTGGTACATTTTGGTATCGTGCCTTGGTGATTGAGGGCTCTGCCAACAGTCAACAAAGTTGACTGTGCAAACATCCCGCAAGCTTTTCGCGAAAAGCTTGACCAAAAGCTCTCTTCCTTGGCATTCTATCCACAGTACAGCTAAGTTGTTGCCCTGCCAACAATTATGAATTGTGAATTATGAATTATGAATTGTTAATGTAATTTTCCCGATAGGTATAGACAAATCCTTGTAAATGTGGTATAATAATTTTGATACATCTAAGGAGCTGCCCTATTTGCGCACGGGCAGGCTCGCAAAGAAAGGAAGCTAGATAATGCTGCATGAAAAATCCTGTGGAGCTATTGTGTACCGCAAGTACCACGGCAACACGGAAATATTGCTGATAAAGCACATCAACAGCGGACACTGGTCTTTCCCGAAAGGCCATGTTGAGGGCGATGAGACCGAGGAGGAGACCGCTAAGCGCGAGATCTTCGAGGAAACAGGCATTGAAGTCAACCTTGACACCACGTTCCGTGAGATAGTGTCTTATTCGCCGCGCAAGGATACCCAGAAGATCGTGGTATACTTCATCGGTAAAGCAAAAAATACCGACTACCGCCCTCAGGAAGACGAGATATCCGAGATACGCTGGGTCGAGATAGACCGATGCAGTCAGGTCCTCGCTTACGAGAACGACAGGAGTATCGTCAACAAGGCGAAGAAATTTATTATCTGATAGAAAACGAGTCCCTGCTTGCGGCTAGGGGCTCGTTTGTTTTTGGGGCTGTCTCTTTAGCGCGCTGTTCACAATGGCGTACTATCGGGTAATATTCAACGCAGAACTTTCGCGGTAATGGGTCGGGGTAAGTCCTGTCTGTTTTCTGAAAACGCCTGTGAAATAGTCTACCGACGAAAATCCCAGAAGCTCGCTTATCTCGCAGACACGGAGTTTGCCTGTTCTCAGCAGTTCCTTTGCGTACTCTATGCGGAATGTATTGTAGAAGCTGTTGAAGGTCATTCCTGTTTCCTGCTTGAACAGTTTGCCGAAATAATCGCGGTTGAAGCTGAAATACTCGGCGGCTGAACCTGTTGTGGCTGTCTCGCCCTCGCTGTGGGCTATGAAATCGCGGAGTTTCGATATGAACCCTGTGCTGCCCTTATCCAGAACAGCAAAAGCTTTCTCAGCGGCGCGGCAGTACTCTTCGCCCGGCTTGCCCTTTGCCGCAATACGGCGTGCCGTCATAACTGCGCGGCGCAGTCTGCTGCGGGAGGGTGGTTCTGCTATAACATCGCAGGCACCCATTGAGAAATATCTGCCGACCCCCGCACCCTCGGTACGCGGGACTATCACCACGGCGGCTATGCCTTTCTCGGTGCATTTTTTCAGTATGACTGCCGCATCGGTCTCGGGGGGGCGGTCTGTTACCACAACTATACCTATATCACCGCTTTCAAGTGCAGAAAGGGCTTCGCGGGTATTCACAGCTGTCTGCTCTGCGGTCATACCCAGTTCTCGCCACAGGGACATCGACTTATACCTTCTCATCCTGACGGCGTCGCTCTCCGCCAGAAGAACTCTTATAGGAGCTGTCATTTTACCTCACCTCCGAAAAAATATAAAAAGACGCCATAATCAATGATTACAGCGTCCTTGCCTGACTTATTTTATTGTTATCATTTTAACATATCCCGTCGGGATTGTCAATGTCATTTTTGCAGAAAATTAGTGTCCCGAAATAAGTTCTATTTGGGCATTTTCCGCTTAAAACCCGAAAGATAAGCCTTTCTGTCCTCGGGTATCTTCAGGCTCTCTTTCGCCTTTTGTATGGCTTTGTTGCTCACCCAAGGGCTGAGTTTCGCCTCGGTGATAAAGGGCAACGCCTCATCATACCTCTGTGCAAGCGCTTCCGCAAAGAACCACGCCTGCATCATCTTTACATAGTATTCCTCGGACTGCACTGCGGCTGTCCATTCAAGATACTCCGCCTTAAAGTGTTCACCCAGATAATGCATCATCAGCATTTTCATGCCAAAGCGCACTGTATAGCACTTTCCGCTTTCTATCCAGCCTTTTATATGGGGCAGAAGTTCCTCCTGCCTGCCTTTGAAGCTTTTGGGATTCAGCTGGTCGCAGGTCGCCCAGTTATCCACATAGGGCAGAAATCTTTCCACTTCCGCCAACGCTTTGTCAAAGTCCTTAATTTCGGTGATTGTCAGGGAATGAAGCTGATTTTCGTCAAAAAGCTTATGCGGCACGTCAGCCAGAAAGCCGTCGGCTTCACCGCTTTTTATCAGCTTTTTCGCAAGTTTCCTGATATCGGGGGTGCGCACACCAAGGAACACCTCATCGGGAACATTTGGCAGAAGCTTGCTCTGAAAATCGCGGTATTCCTTATCAGCCACCGCTTCAAGCTCGGCTTTTATATCCATGTCAGTAATCCTTCGGCAGACCGCAGGCTTCACAGGTCTTTTTGAACACGCCCTTGAAATGTCCGCCGCAGTGTCGGCAAAGACCCTGCTTTACAAGGAATTCGTCCAGCCAGGGTGTAGTTGCGAAAACGTCCATATAATTATAGGGAAGCTTGCCCATATTCACCTTTCTCAGTGAACTGCACCCCGCGAATGTTCTTACGCCAGAACCGTCGTTCTCAAAAGTTTCGATAGAAGCAGGAACTGTCACCACCGAAAGATTGCGGCATTCGGCAAAAGCAGATGCGCCAAGAGATATGACCGTGCCGGGGATAAGCACCTCTGTAAGACCAAAACAGCCCGAAAAAGCGTAGGCACCGATAGTTTTGACTCCCGGGGGGATAGTCAGTGCACGAAGTTCGCGGCAGTCGGCAAAGGCATAGCTGCCGATATTCTTGATATTGCCGTGAAGTTTTATGGTGGTCAGTGCTACACAGCCGCGGAAGGTATCATTCGCAAGCTCGTGTATAGCCTTTGGCAGCTTGACGGAAGCAAGCTCGGAACAGCCGTTAAATGCCCCCGCGCCTATCTGTGTGACAGCATCGGGGATATCCATAGCTGACAGCTTAACACAGCCGTTGAATGCGTTGGAACCTATCCTTGTGAGAGTTTTCGGCATATCCACTGTTTCAAGGGCAGTACAGCCGAAAAATGCGCCCCACATTCCGTTGCCCGCGCTCTGTATCTCGGTGCAGCCATCGGGAAGAACTACCCTGTGAACGTTCACGCAGTCCTTGAAAGCCTGTGCGCCTATGGCAGAAACGCCATCGGGTACATAGACCACAGGGTCGCTGCCGTTGTACTTCTCCAGCACGCCTGCACGTATGGCAAACACAGGACCGTTGTTTACAGGCTGTTCTTCGGGGATAAATACCTCGGCTTTCTGCATGGGTACAGCAAAAGCCGCGCCGCAGCTCTGGCATACCGCAGCGGTGAGACCGCTGTCTATACGGTTAATGTCCCCGCACATAGGGCAGGCAACATCTATCTCTGTCATTTTCAACACTCCTCCGCGACCATTATGGGATAGCCGCTGATATATTTTTTCACCGCAAACGGTGCTCTGTCCGCATAAGCAAATATCTGCGGAGCAAGTTCCTTTGCTACCGCCTGGATCTCGCACAGGGGTCTTGTCTGCACAACGGGGCATACCGTTGAAAGCACTATAACCCTTGTGCCGTGGAGATCCATCACCCTGAAAGGCCATATGCGGCAGTCGAAAGGCTTTTCGGTGCCCATTATACAGCCCTTTTCATGATCCAGCAGCGAGCAGTAATACAAATCCCTGTCAGGCTCTTTCTGCAATTTAAGCAGACAGTGATCTTCATGCTCGAAAAACTGCTGATCGGGCTTGAATTTATCAAGGATAAGCTGGCGGGTGCTGTCTTCTATGATCGGGGTCTCCCACAGGTCATAGCTGTCAAAACAACAGCAGAGCTTACATTTTGCACATTCCTCGCGGGTAAGCAGTTTACCTATCATATCGCTTCTCCTAGTCCGTGTATATGCTGCCGCCGAGGAATTCCCTGACAAGGCTGTCCCTGCCGATGAGTTCGGTGTCAATGGGATCGACTTCTTCCAGCAGACCGAGTATGCTCTTGTACTTGTCGAAGTCCTTGTAGGTCTTGCTGACTTCCCTCATCTTATCCAGCAGAAGTCCCTTGTATGCGGCGGGCTCATAGCCTATGTAGGTATCCAGCGAGAATTCCTTTTCTTCCTCTGCACGGTACTTAAAGGGCAGAATGAACCTCTCTTCACCGCGGGATACGTTCCTGAACATATCAAAAGTCTCCGCAGGACCTCTTCCTCTCGACCTCTCGTCACGGATAAGTCTGCGCATCAGTCTTATCATTGAAGGGTGTACCACCACGCCGCTGTTGAGTTCGATACGTGTGCGGACACTGACGTACATACATCTTGCAAAGTCGCCCGCGCCGCCTGTTACCAGCGGATTGAGAGCGTGTATACCCTCAAACACGATGATATCGTCCTTACCGCGCTTGAACAGAAAACCATCGGAAGATGACTGTTCAGCAAAATTGAATTTAGGTATCATTACCTCCTCACAGCGGGATATCTTCTCCATATGCTCGTTGAGCTTGTTGATATCTATCCGCATGGGAGATTCGTAGTCGGGTGAACCGTCCTCGTTGACTATATGCTCAAAGTAACCCTTTGGCAGAAAATAGTCATCCATCGATATGGTGTGTGTATGTATGCCCATATCATCCAGCATATTATCTATTTTAAGAGCAGTGGTCGTCTTGCCAGAGCCCGAAGGACCCGCAAGGAGTATGATAGGGCGTTCGCGGTGTTCATCAGCTATCCTTTCAGCTGCACGGCGGAGCTTCTTCTCGTACTTCTCGTTGCATTCCGCGATAAAACCGCTCTGTTCAGCGACCTTGCTGTTAAGTTTATTGATATTGATCTTTTTCATGTCACGTCTACTCCGTTTTCATCGTATTCTGAACATGGAGTCACCCTCAGGCGGGATACGCTTGACCTCCATGCTTTCGATGCGTATAAACCTGCCGCTGTCTATACTCATCAGGGTGCTGTCGATATCAGCTTCAGTCCCTTCAAACTCAGCTTCGACATTACCATCGTAAAGATTTTTCACCCAGCCCGTCACACCGAACTGCTGTGCGGCATAGTAGGCAGTATAGCGAAACCCGACTCCCTGCACACTGCCATGGAATATTATATGTTTTCTTATTTTTTCCATTAACTGCACCGCCTGTCCTACTGCAAAAAACATAAAACCAGAATAGCTATATTATAACATTTTTGTGCAGATTTGTCAATCATGCTCGAATGTTGATAGAATGCCAAGGAGAAGAGCTTTTGGTCAAGCCTTTCGCGAAAGGCTTGCGGGAGGCTTGACAGCGCGCTTTGTTTCCTTGGCATTCTATCCCCAATATACGACAAACTACAAGTGCGATACGAACCTATACCACAATGTGCGTTGACAATACCAAACTATACGACCGTATACTTTGGTATAGTTTCGTATAACAAAATATCCCGCGGGATACCAAAGTCTCGCGGGATATTTTTCTGACTGTGAAAAAATGGGGGTAGTCGTTATTGATTATTTGAACATCGACTGCACAGCTTCGCATATCTTGGAAGCTATGTAAGGGTTGTTCATGGTATAAAGATGTATGCCGTCAACATCGTTGGCAATAAGGTCAACGATCTGGGATACAGCGTATGCAATACCCGCATCGCGCATTGCGATGGGATCGTTCTCGTACTTCGACATAATAGTAAGGAACTTCTTGGGAAGCCTTGCATGACAAAGGCTTGCCATTCTAGCAATGGTCTTGGGGTTGGTAACGGGCATTATGCCCGCCTCGATAGGAACATCAATACCTGCGATTGCAGCCTTTTCCCTGAAAGCGTAAAAGTCTTCGTTATCGAAGAACAGCTGGGATATCAGCTGAGAACAGCCAGCATCAACTTTTTCTTTAAGATGCTTTATGTCATCGACGCTTGAACCAGCCTCGGGGTGAGTTTCGGGGTAGCAAGCACCTACGATGTTGAAATCACCCTGACTTTTGATAAGCTCGATAAGCTCGGAAGCATATTTGAAATCGTTGTGGGGTGGGATATTTGGGTTGATATCACCGCGGAGCGCGAGGATATTCTCAATTCCCGCAGCCTTCATCTGTGCCAGTTCAAAAAGCACCTTTTCACGAGTGAGATTTATGCAGGCAAGGTGAGCAACAGGTTCGATGGAATATTTTTCCTTAATCATCTCACAAATGCCGATTGTGGCATTACTGCCGTTTCCGCCTGCGCCGTAGGTGACGCTGATGAAATCGGGGTTCAGGGGTGCAAGACCGTCGATTGTGCTGTAAATGCTGTCTATGGGAGTATCACTTTTGGGTGGGAACACCTCAAAAGAGAGAGTAGTTTTATTTTTGAAAAGCTCGCAGGTTTTCATTAGTATCCTGTCCTTTCGTGGTTATGGAAATTTATCTTTTATATTTTACCATAAGTTGGCATTATAGTCAATAATGGATTTTAGATATAGAGATATAGCTTAAAGCTATACAAAAGTAATAAGATATGCCAAGGAAGAGAGCTTTGGCATTCTATCCCGTTGCTTTCAAAACAATTACAATGTTACTTTCCTGTAAATCTGCCGCAAACTAAATTTCCATAAAATGGTAACTACTTATTGGTTTTGTACAATATTACAGAGTTTGTTTCAGTATATCATATCAAAATCAATTATTCAATATGACAAAACATTAACTGTTTAGTTGTGTAAATTGACATCAATTCGTAATTGACTTGAATGGATAATGGTGTTATAATGTTGTTTGTAAAAAGCCAAAAACAAAATTTATAGCACATATCTATAAAGGAGGACACAATCATGAAAAAGAAAATACTTACAGCTCTGATACTTTCAGCCATGATGGCTGCTACATTCGCTTCCTGCGGTGACGTTAAGAACGATGACAGCAAGGCAGATACCAAGAACAGCACTGCTGCTGCCGACAGCGACGTAACAGGCGAGGAAGATACCACCGCTGAGGAAGACAAGGACGAAGAGCCTACCGCTGAAGAGGACAGCTCCGCTGCTGATGAGACTACTGACAGCGAGCCTGAAACTCCTGCTGACGATACAACCGATACCAAGCAGGCATCTCTGCATGATTCCTACGTATCCAAGATAGCTGCGTACACATTTGACAACGGTTACAGCTTCAGCGAGCTGAACAGCATGGGTTTTGCAAATGCTTACGATGAGGGCAAGGCTTACGCTATCGTTTCAATGGAAGGCGGCGCAGCAGCAGGCAGCGTATACTACAATGTACTCAACTCCACTGACGGCGGCGAAAACTGGCTCCCCTGCGAGAATTACCGCGAGGCTAACGGCAGCAATATCCACATCGCTCTTGATGACGGTGCTATACTGCTGATCTCCAGCAATTCCGCTGCTTCTGCATCTTACCCACTTGTAAGCTATCTCTATTTTGACGGCATCGGCGTAAAAGCTGTTGAGCTCACTGATGTTCTTGCACAGCTTGCACTGACTGATGGTACTCTCCTGAAAGACGCTGAGAACCTTGAACTTTCAGCTACATACAGCGGCGGCTACACTGTTGCTCTGACATTCACCGATCTTAACACCTATGAGACTGCTTATGAGGGTGAGTTCGACTTCACTGACGCTATCCAGACTGCTCTGAGCGCTCAGTAATATCTTTATAAACTAAAAAATCATGCGGGAAACAGCTGTATCCTTTACAGCCGTTTCCCGCATTTTGTTTTTTATAAGACCGATGTTCAAGGGAAGACTTTCCTTGGAAAGGTCTTCCCGAAAACTATCGCCGGCAGGGCTTGCCGCTTTACGCTTTTCCCGCCATTCATGCTCAGCGGGAGTTCATTCAGATCTAGAGGAGTTAATCTGCTGCGCCCATGCTCTCATTTGCTTCTTTAAGGAGATAATCAACAGCGGAAGCGTTTTCTTCAACGCAGGCTGTCCATGTGCCTGCACCGCCGCCTGTTACCATAGTATACTGGTTAACATTTGACATCATGGATTCAAGTTCACCCGATACGCCGTGCTGGAAATCATATACAGGGTGTTCGTTGACCAGTCTGTATATCTCGTTTCTCATTTCTATCATATCATCGTTCCACTTGTAGTCGTTCCTGAGCTGCTGTTCGGTGATCTCGGATGCTTCCTTATCGCATACTTTAAGGCAGTTCATGTAAGCTACAACGCCCATCGGGTTAGGTGCGTTCTTTACCATATGGTAGCCGTCAACTCTTGCGGAAACGTAGTAGGTATCAGAATCGTCAAGTCTGGGCATGGGGCAGAACATTATCTCGCCTGCTTCAACATCGCCGAAAGGCTTTACATTTTCGGGAGAATTCTCGATACCCCAGAGACCTACGGGGATAAACAGAGTCTGATAAGAACCCAGACCCTCACCTGTGGTGCCGTCACCTCTTGTATTCCAGTTATTGGAAGAACGGTCGAATACGACCTCATTCTTCTGGAGTTCGTACATCATCTCCTGAACCTTGCATACAGCAGGTTTTTTCATATTATTTACCAGCTTGCCGTCCTCAAGACCTATGAGGGGCACGCCGCAGGTATCGTTCAGCGCCTGACCGTACCAGTAGCCGTCCAGAGCATAAACATCGTTATCAGCATTTACGAAATCAAGGCACATAGATGAGAATTTGCTCCATGTCCATTCGTTGTTGTAATAGAGGGTCGCGGGGTCATCATAGCCGTTGTCCTCCATGGTCTTGGTATTGTAGACACATACAAAATTAGGTGCGGATTTTATCGGTATAACATAGTGTCCGCCGCCGAAAGTGAAAGCATCGCTGGTAGCCTTAACATCTGTCCAGAGGTCACTGCTGAGGTCGATATACTCATCAACAGGTTCAAACATCCCCTTGATAGCACCCTTTGGGAAACCATCCATATCCGATGCGGGGAAAAAGTCGGGAGAATCGTTTGCCATTACATACTTTGCAAGGTCGGTATAACGGTTATCCCATGTGGTCTGCATGAATTCTATCTTGCCATCGTAGGTATCCTTGAACATCTGAAGTCCGGGAGGTGTAACGTTGCCATCACCGGGATTGATGTCATAATGTGCCATCCACTTTATGGTGGAATTTTCCAGCTTTATCTCGGGAAGCTTATCTGAAGCTTCATCGACGATAGCCTGCTGTTCCTCGTTCAGCTTGATGGCGTTTGCAGAACTTTCCTCAGTGTCATTTCCGCCTGCTGAACCGCAGGCAGACACAGCTGCGCACATAGTCAGTGCCGCAGCTGCCGCCAGCATCTTTCTTAAATTACCCATATCCATATCCTCCTTGAAAAAAAGACCGAGCGCAGTCAATACCCTTTATGGACTGCGCTCAATGTCCGCCGCGTACCGCCCTTACCCTTCGGAAGATAAGCGGCTATATCCTTCTTTACAGCTTTATGTTATCATAATCACAGATAATATTCAATCGGCATTGTGACATATAAAATTCTTGGTCTTTTGTTTATCTTAAATAAAAACGGGCTTTTTTTTGAAAGTATACGATTACAGTAAACGATTTCAGTTTTCTTGGTTAGCTATTTAACGAAAAATTTACACAGCATCTTTTCGTCAAAAACAGCCACACCCGAAGATAAGACGGATACCCATATAGAAGTTTTGCCCCCAAGCGTTTAAGCGCTTAGGGGCATTCTATTTTATACGGTTGCTAAGATAAATCAGAATTAACAAGTGAAATCATTTATCAAAAATATTTAGAATTGCCAAAAAAACGAATAATCCTGTAAGTAAAACTAAAACAATATTATCCTTTATAGCACCTTTCAGATCAAGGTCTTGCTTCTTCATAGCTAACAGAACTTTTATGACCAAAAAAGACATGATCACAGGTATTACAAGAAAAGACGGAAGAAACTCCATACTTAGAATGAACAAAACCAATAATACCAATAAATAAACGATAGTATTAGTTTGCATAATACTTTCTCGTAGTTCCGACTTTCCTCTCTTTATATGGGCTTGAGCCATTATTTCTGCTATTTTGTCTTCGGTATTCTGATGATTCTTGTATTGTGAGATAGGCTCAGGTGGGGGATCTTCTCCGGGCATAAGCGGTTCGAGAACAGGCAATTCATCGGTATTATTTAATTTATCACTCATATCAATTTCCTTAATCATATTCATCATCTAAATTCCGATTTATGTTCGTAACAATTATAGCATAACATTGCTGCATTGTCAATAAAAACGCCATAGTACTTCTGACTGTAAATCAGAAATACTATGGCTTAAAACTTCTATATGAGTATCTTTCTTATGGCTGTCTGATGTTGTTCTATTATATCTTCCAGATATTTTCAGCGTAATCCTTGATAGTCCTGTCAGAGCTGAATTTGCCTGCATTGCAGATGTTCAGCCAGCACTTTTTCGCGAAAGCAAGGCTGTCCTTGTAGTCTGCGTTAAGGCGGAGTTTTGTTTCAACGTAGCTGTTGATATCCCCCAGAACATAGTAGTGATCGGGAACGTGCCAGCTTGCGCCGTCGGTGAGCGCCTTGTAAAGCTCACGGAATGAACCTTCCTGATCCGAAGGCACACCGCCGTCGGAGAATGTGCCGTCTATCAGCTTATCGAGGACGCGCTTGATCTTTTCGTCCTTGAAGAGTATCTCGCGGGGATCGTACTCGGGCATGATCTCTGAAAGTTCTTCCACCCTTGCGCCGAAGATGTAGTTGTTCTCCTCGCCTGCTTCTTCAACTATCTCAACATTGGCGCCGTCATAGGTACCCAGTGTTACCGCACCATTAAGCATCAGCTTCATGTTGCCCGTGCCGCTGGCTTCTGTGCCTGCTGTGGATATCTGCTCGGAAACATCTGCCGCACATACCAGCTTTTCAGCGTAGGAAACATTGTAGTTCTGCACGAATACAACTTTCAGCTTGTCGGCGGTCTCGGGGTCGGCGTTGACGAAATCGCCTATCTCGTTGATAAGCTTGATTATAGCCTTAGCCCTGCGGTAGCCGGGGGCTGACTTCGCGCCGAAAATGAACACGGTAGGTGTGAAATCCTTTATGCTGCCGTCCTTGATGCCGAAGTAGATGTACAGTATGCTCAGGGCGTTCAGGAACTGCCTTTTGTACTCATGCAGACGCTTTATCTGTATATCGAATATCCAACTCGTGTCGATATCCTTGCCGTCATGAGCTTTTACAAATTCTGCCAGCTGATGTTTCTTCGCTTCCTTGATAGCCATGAACTCTTTCAGCACATTCTCGTCATCAGCGAATTTTTCCAGCTTTTTCAGCTGATCAAGGTCTTTCACCCAGTCGGCACTGCCAAGCAGTTTGGTTATCAGCGAGGAAAGCTCGGGGTTGCAGAGTGCCAGCCAGCGGCGCTGAGTTATGCCGTTGGTCTTATTCTGGAAACGCTCGGGATATATCTCGTACCACTCTTTGAGAGCATCGTTTTTCAGTATCTCGGTGTGTATAGCCGCAACGCCGTTGACGTATGAACTTACGAATATAGCCATGAACGCCATCTTCACCTTGCCGTCGCTCACAGGTGCCATATCGCGTATCTGCGCCTTATCCATGCCGCGGGCGTACATATCGGCATAGAACTTCTCGTTTATCTGGAGTATCACTGCATAGACATCGGGCAGAACTTTTTCGACAGTCTTGCTGTCCCACTTTTCAAGTGCTTCTGCCATGATGGTATGGTTGGTATAGTTGAACACCTTGTGAGCGATACCGAACGCCTTGTCAAAGGTATAGCCCTCTGCTATAAGCTGACGGATAAGTTCGGGAATGGCTATAACAGGGTGAGTATCATTCAGCTGGATAGTCACGTAGTCTGCAAGGTTATCGAATGTTCCGAAACGCGCCTTGTGCTTGCGCAGTGCATCGGTCACGGAAGCCGCCGAGAAGAAGTACTCCTGCTTCAGGCGAAGCACCTTGCCCTTGTCGGTGTTGTCGTTGGGGTAAAGCACCTTGGAGATATTCTCTGCATCGTTCTGGGATTTTACCGCGCCGTCATAATCGCCGCTGTCGAATGCGGCAAAATCGAAATCGTCAGCGCTCTCTGCCTGCCACAGACGGAGATTACCGATATTCTTTGTACCGTAGCCGATTATGGGCATATCATAAGGAACAGCCAGAACTTTCTGGTCGCCGTAGGTTATCTCAACTGCGTCCTCCTCGCGCCTTACTGACCAGGGGTCGCCGTACTTTGTCCAGTTGTCGGCTTCCTCATGCTGAAAACCGTTCACGATACTCTGCTTGAAAAGACCGTACTTGTAGCGTATGCCGTAGCCGTCCAGCGGGATATCGTGCGCCGCCGCAGAATCCAGAAAACAAGCCGCAAGTCTGCCCAGACCGCCGTTGCCAAGTGCCGCGTCCTCGATATCTTCAAGCTCGGAAAGGCTTCTGCCGTGAGCTTTCAGCGCTTCATCAACTACCTCTGTCAGCCCCAGACACAGCAGATTGTTATACACCGCCCTGCCCATCAGGAATTCCATCGACAGATACATGGCACGTCTGCCCGACATATGCTGTTCGGTACTCTGTTTCCACTGTGCTGAGATATCTTCCATAACCACGCGGGAAATGCTGTCGTGCAGCTGCCATACTGCAGCCTTTTCAGCCGTTACACCGAAACTGCGTGAAAGCTCGCTTTCCAGAGCGCCCCTGAAATCGTTTGTGTTCATCTCTATCTACCCCTTTCGGTATTATATCCATTCAATCGGTACATACCCCGACAATATTTTCAAGCTGTTCCAAAGTTATGCCAAGTTTTTCCAGCACATCTGCGGTCATGCCGTCACTGTTGAAAACTGCCCGTTTGCTTTTTCTGCACCTCTCACCTATCACGGCAAGGGAATCTGTGATATTCTTCACCACCATGAGATATTTTTCTTCATCATCGGCATTTATGAAATCCACATAGGGCATGGGCAGACGTATATCCGCAACGCCCTCGTTATACTTTATGAATTTTCGCGGCTTGCCGAAGCCCGCTGCACGCAGGTCATCGGGAAAACAGCACACGACTACGCATACGCTTTTTATATCGGCTGAAAACCGCGATATATCGTAGTTATTTTCGCCTATCTTTGCGATTATATCCCTGAGTATAGGGCTGAGGGCATTGTTCGCCCTGCCGCCTGTCTCGGAAGTTATAAATAATCCTCTTGCCATAGCTGTATCAAATGCGCCTTATTTATCACCGTGGCGCAGTTTCTTAAAGAAACCGCCTGTTCTGCCCGGTTTCTCATCGCTGTTCCGAAGCTCTTCAAGGTCGAAGTCGAATATCATGCTGCAGATGTTCTCATCCTTGTCAAAGCCCCAGTATATCGGGTGATGACCGCCGCCCTCACCGTTGAAAAATATGGGGAAATGTGCGTCATCGGCTTCAAGATAGAAGTCGATAAGACCGCTGCAAAGAGGTTCTTCGGAACAGGTGCTGTTTTCAAGCAACAGTTTCTTGCCCTCTTTTTCGTAGTAATCCTGTTCTTTTCCCTGTCCGCCGTAATTTGTCCGCAGATGTTCAAGCAGGTCGGGCATAAGACCCTGATCCGCCACGATTATCGGAGAAGCCGTGCAGGATTCATAAAATGGTATGCGCCCTGCTTCAAGATCGCTTATGCAGTCCATTTCCTCATCTGTACCGATTAGTGCCAGTTCGTACCTGACAGCAGGGGCTTCGGTAAATACTATCCTCACCAGCGCATTCCTGCCCGTGGCAGACCTTGCCAGTTCCACAGGATATGTACCCGCAGGAAGCCTGTAATAATACTCGATGAAACTGCTTTCGTCCTCGGCACTTTCAAGGGGACATATAACTATACGCCCCGAGGTCAGTGTGATCTCGCCCGCTTTTTCAGCCCCAAGCCGCGCGAAAAGTTCTTCATAATCCTTAACAGCCGCTATCTTTTTGCGGTGCTTTTTCACCAATTTCTTATATCTCTCTTCGTCTACCACGATGATCCTCCTCTCCACTGTATATCATGCTATATATACCGAATAATATCCGTCCTTTACCTCGGCGCTGCCGGAAGTTCTGTTATGTTCCCTGAAAGGCAGTTCGCCCACTGTCACGGAAGATTCGGCTGAATAGTCCACGCCGTTTTCAGATATGTTGAAGTCGATATCCGCATCCACCCTCTCGTGCCAGTCGAACTTCATAACGCGCACTTCTAAAGGCTTATCTGCGCCGTCTATCTTCAAGAAATATTCGCCGTACTCGCTTGCTTTTGCCGATACTTCAACGGTATCGCCGTTAGCCTTTACTGTAAAATCATCTTTACCGGGGACGCGGTTATCCATACGTATTTTAAGGGCATCGGCTTCAACGCCCTCAACGCGGATATTCAGTTTTATCCTGTCACCGCGGTAAAATCTCGGCATAGTAAACACCTCTGCGACCGCAAGCGCAAGTATTATAACGACAGCGACCGCTATCCCTATTTTCTTGGTTTTCATTGTTCTCCTCCGTAAGTTAGCTTTATATCTATGAACTGCACAACTATCTCGCAGACCTCGTCGTCAGCGTCAAAGCCCCAGTATGTGGGATATCTGCCGTCACCGAAGCCCGAATTGCATATTGGTATGTGGAGTTCTGTATCAGGCACCACGAAATCCAGCCTGTCGCCGCCCTCACGCTGATATTTAGGGTCGTTCTCATAGCTTTCCTTGAACAGCGCTTCCATGAAATCGTAATAGGCGTTGAACTCATCACCGTGTATCGCCGCAAGTTTGCGCAAATGTTCCACATATGCCCTTTCAGAAGCCCTGTCACAGATACAGCCAAGCCCCGCATCCACAGGAAATCCCCAGTAATCGCCGTCCTCGAAATCCGCCAGTTCAGAGGTATCCTCAGTACCTGTCAAAGCCAGAGAATAGCGCACAGCCCTTTTTTCATTGAACTTCACACGCATAGCGGCGTTCCGCGCGCAGTCGCCGTTTCTCTCGGGGATTATGCAAAGTTCCGCAGGATATTCACCCACAGGCACGCGGAGCAAAAAGCTTTCACTGCCGTCATAAAGATATGCCAGAGGGTCAGCCACGATTATCTCCCCGGTAGGCACACTTAACGTACCGAAGGGATAGCGGAGGATACTCACGCCGAAGAGCTCGTCTTTTTCAAAATATTCGTTAAAGTCCACAGGACTTTCCAGAACGTTTTGGTACTTTTCAACATCAGCGAACCATTTTTCACTCAGCATAATATCGTCTCCTTGACTGACCTTTTTTAGGGCAGAAAATTGTAAATAAATTATAGCTATATTATAATGTATAAATTTCGTTTTGTCAATATATAACAACAACGTTGCCGAGAATGCCAAGGAGGAGAGTGTTCATGCTTCTTAGATCTTCCTCCGCATTTTAACATGAGGTATCCCATCTTCCAGAAATTCCTCCGAACATACCTCAAAACCCTCTTTGGCATAAAATCCGATGGCATACACCTGCGCTTCGAGATATAGTTCTTCAACGCCATCGTACAGAAGTGCCTGCTTTACCCCCTCATGCAGAAGTCTGCCGCCCAGACCTGTGCCGCGCTCGGTGGTGACTACTCGTCCTATCTGCACGGTATGGGGTTCATCGGGCTTGATGAACAATCTCAGGCAGGAGGTACATTCGCCCTTGTCGTTCAGCGTGAAAAGGTGTCTGCATATCGGGTCTATGCCGTCAATATCCGTGTAGGCACAGTTCTGCTCTACCACGAACACGTCGCACCTTGCTTTCAGTATCGCATGGAGCTCATACGGAGTCAGCTCCGCGAATTCTTTGCTTATTATTTCGCTCATATCTTCACCTTAAAAATCGGCGCCCCCGCTGTCCGAGAGCGCCTTGTTTTTCATTTGTATTCTACACGTATCTCGTCGCCTGAATTCAGCTGTATCTCAGCAAGCTTTGAACCGCTGTCACAGTCTTTGATATCCGAGGATACGATGTAGCTACCCTCGCCCCAGGGCTGGGTGCGGGTCATTTCTACCGACAGCACTCCGCCTATAAAAAGGTTCTCGGGCTGACCTACGGGGTCTTTCAGTTCAAGGCTGAACTCTCCGCGGGAATAATCGCAGGAAAGCCTGACTACTTCATAGTCATGCAGTCCCGAATCAGCGATTCCTGCCATATCAGTCAGGGAAAGCTATTCTTGGCAGGTAGGAGATGATATCCTCTTTCATGCGGATAACTTCTCTTCTTGCAGCCTTTGCGAAATCCTGCTCGTCGCATTCCTCTTTCTTGTAAGCGCACATAACGCCGCGGGAAGAGTTGACTATTGCGCCCAGACCGTTCTTGTCGAAGCCCTTGCTAACGCCTTCAGCGCCGCCGCCCTGTGCGCCATAGCCTGGTACCAGGAAGAATGTGTGAGGCAGTGCTGCTCTCATTTCAGCCAGCTGTTCGGGATAAGTTGCACCAACAACTGCGCCCACACCGCTGTAACCGTACTTGCCCATGACTTCACTGCCCCATTTTTCGCACATATCGCCCATAGTAGCGTAAACGGTCTTGTCGCCGATCTTCAGATCCTGAAGTTCGCCGGAAGACTTGTTGGAAGTCTTTACCAGAACGAAAATGCCTTTGTCATACAGCTTGCACTGTTCCAGCAGGGGATTGATGCCGTCAGAACCGAGGTAGCCGTTAACGGTCAGTGCATCAGCACCGAAAGCTTCGATCTTCTCGCCGCCCACATCGGTAAGACCCAGATGTGCAGCTGCATAAGCTTCCATAGTAGCGCCGATATCGTTTCTCTTGCCGTCGGTCATAACGAACATACCTTTTTCCTTGGCGTACTGAATGGTCTTGTAGAGGGTTTTAACGCCCTCATAGCCGTACATTTCGTAGTAAGCTGCCTGGGGCTTGATAGCGGGGCAGATATCGTGTATCTCATCGATTATGCACTTGTTGAATTCAAGTATAGCCTTAGCCGCAGCTTTCAGTGTGCGGTCGTACTTCTTGAACTTCTTCTCCTTGATGAATTCGGGAACATACTCCAGCTTAGGGTCAAGTCCCACCACCGAAGGGTTCTGTGTTTTTACTATGTTTTCAATAAGTCTGTCCATTGACATCGTCAATTCCTCCTTAAATATATATCATGCTATAAGTAGGGATAAATCCCCGTCTTCCCGCACTCCACCGTGAACCTCAGAAAGTCCCCGATGTTTACCGCGGGCGGGTCTTTGATATCCAGCATTGAAAGTCCGTCATGGGAGAACCGCAGGAAGAAAATATCATCTGTATCCTCTATCTCGGCGGTGAAAATGTTCACTTTGCCGTCGGTGGAAATGCACTCGGTTCCGCCTTTCAGCACCTCGGCAGTACTGCCATCTATCGGCTCGTTGTTATTAAAAGTGAACTCGATACCGTAGCTTTTGCCCTTTACAGGGGTTTCACGGAAATGCCACACGCCGCGCATTTTTCCGATAGCGCATTCTGCTGTGACCATAGTGATACCATTCTCTTCGGAGATATCTGTAACTCTGATATGCATATCATTTCCCTCCGAAACCGTTGAACCACGCTCTTTCTTCAAACGCCTTTTTCTTAGGCAGAGTCGGTTCTTCCAAAGCTTTGCCCACGGGCAGAAAGCATACCAGTTCGTACCCTTGCGGGACATTAAGTATCTCTGCCATTTTATCGCATATCCTGTCATCATCGGTGATATGACCCTCGTACCAGCAGCTTTGATAGCCCAGCTCGGTTATGGCGAGCAGCATATTCTCGATGGCAGCAGAGTAGTCCTGCACCGCGAAGCACTTGTCGCGGTAGGCGTTTATGCGCTGTGTCAGCACACATATCATGCTCGGAGCAGTTTCGCCCACGGGCGGGTCGATGACCGGATGCAGTTTCGCAAGCAGAGTTTTGTCGTCCACCGCGATAAGGCTGGTGGTCTGCTTGTTGCACCCAGATGGGGCGCTCAGTCCTGCTTCCATTATCCTGACAAGGTCTTCGCGGGGTACGGGTGTATCCTCGTATTTCCCGCGGTAGCTGTGTCTTGCTGATATCGCTTCCAAAACGTTCATAGTTTTACCTCTGCTGTTTCATAAGTGCTGTACACTCGCCTTAAAGATTGCCGTCAATGCAGAATATCGTGGAGATATCCGCTGTTCTTTCGATGAATCCCGCGGCTTCAAGGCAGAAGTCACGCTCCTCGCCGCTCATATCAGCACACTGTTTACGAAGTTGTTCTGCGATTTTCAGCCAGTCCTCTCTGCCGAACCAGTTCGGGGAACAGCGGTCGAATTTATCCTGCACGCCCCAGCTGTCAGCAGGGTCGGGGTCGTTCACAGGGAATATCTCTTCAAATATCGGTATAAAGAACTTTTCGTAGTCTGTTCTGTAAACTGTCAGGGCTTCATACCTGTCCCAGAAGATATTGCCGTCCTCTGTTACAAAAGCAGGGGTCAGTTCTATGTTTACGAGCTCATCGTCAGAGGAATACAGCCTGAGCTTCGTTATCCTGCGCTCTATGCCGTCCTCATTGACGATTGTCTCAACCGTTTTTCTCAGCATGGATAGATCAGCTCCTTAAAGGCTGAATACCACCTTGCCGCGGCAGATGGTGTACATATTCCTGCCTTTCAGCTTTTCGCCCTTGAATACTGTGTTCTTGCTCTTTGAGTTGAGCTCTTCGGGGATAACTTCCCATTCGTAGTCGGGGTCGAAAATGCAGAGGTCGCATCTTTCGCCCACAGCTATCTTTATTGGCTCAAGCCCCAGTATCTTTCTGGGATTTACGCTCATGACTTCAACCAGTTTTGAAAGGCTCATCTTGCCTGTATGGTAAAGCTGAGTCAGCGTTACTGCAAGAGAAGTTTCCAGACCTACAACGCCGTTGGGAGCCTTCTCAAAGTCAGCCTTTTCCTCGGCGGAGTGGGGTGCATGGTCGGTTATGATGCAGTCTATGGTGCCGTCGAGCAGGGCTTCTTCCACAGCCTGTCTGTCTTTTTCAGTTCTCAGCGGGGGCGACATACGGTAGTCGGCATCACGGCTGAGAAGTTTTTCATCGGTGTATGTGAAATAGTGGGGGGCAGTTTCGCAGGTGACTTTTACGCCGTCGCGCTTTGCCGCCCTGATTATATTCACCGAGCCCCATGTGGAAACATGGCATATATGTATCCTTGCGTCACAGCTCATGGCGAGGGTTATCTCTCGCGCGGTGATGCTGTCCTCGCTGGCTCTGTCCATGCCCTTTACGCCAAGTTTTTCCGATACTTCGCCCTTGTTGATGATACCGCCGTTGATGATATTCAGGTCTTCGCAGTGAGAAGTGATTATCATTCCGTTCTCGTTGGAAAGCTCCAGTGCTTTTCTCATAAGTTCAGCGTTTTCAACAGGTCTGCCGTCATCTGATATGGCGGTGATGCCTGTTTTTTTCAGTTCATCGTAATCGCAGAGTTCTTCACCCTTCATGCCCTTGGTCACGCAGGCGTAGGGGATAACGTCGATGCCTGTCTTTTTAGCCTTGTCGAAAACATACTTTATGCCCTCGGGGGAATCGATTGGGGGCTTGGTGTTGGGCATACACGCAACTCCTGTGAATCCGCCTGCCTTAGCGGCATTTGCTCCTGTAAGGATATCTTCCTTATAGGTAAGTCCTGGGTCGCGGAAATGTACGTGCATATCGAAAAGTCCCGGCACAGCGCAAAGTCTGCCCTTGCCGTCGATGACCCTTGTATCGTCCTCAATATCTGTAATTACGCCAATGGCGGTTATTACACCGCCATTGACTGCTATATCCGTGATCTTGTCCAGCCCGCTCTGAGGATCGCAGGCTCTGACATTTTTTATCAGAAGCTCCATAGACTTACTTGTTAGCTGCGTTTTCTATACGCTGGTCAGCCTTTTCGTCGCCGTTGAACTCCTTGATAGTTCTTGTTCTGTCGCAGTTGTATACACTCTCTTCGGAGTTGGACATAATGAACTTGCAGGAAGAAGGAGCATTCATGATCTCTTCACGCTCTCTGTCTGTAAGGAAAGTCCAGCCCTTATCAGAATAAGGTTCTTCTGCCTCAAGATTTCTGTAAGTGATCTCGGAGAACAGCTTCAGCTTTTCGCCCATATCAAAGGAAGTATCTCTGTCTGCTCTGGGGTTAAGCATCATCTTGATCTTGCCTGCCTTCTCGTTTACCTTGAACCAGCCCTGTGCATATACGTGATCTTCGTCGCTGAGCTTAACTATCCTGAATTCGCCTGATTTGTCAAAATAGAATCTGATATCGTCATCTTCGTCTGTCCAGTAGCCCAGTATCAGCTGTCTGGTATCAGTACCTCTGTCGTGTGTGGGTTCGTTGAATACGTATGTGCATACAAATACGCCGCAGATGACTATGAGCACGAACAGTACGCCGAGTATGCCTGAAACTGCCTTTTTCATTTTTGATTTCCTCCGTTCGGTGTGATTGATAGTTTACTTTATTTCCAGCACAGCGCCTCTGTTGGCTGATGTTACCAGCGAAGCATAACGTGCAAGATAACCTGTCTTGATCTTGGGCTCTCTGGGAGTCCAGTTCTTTCTTCTTTCAGCAAGGACTTCATCACTTACCTTCAGTTCGATCTTGTGAGCGTTGATATCTATCGCGATGATATCGCCCTCTTCAACCAGCGCGATGTTTCCGCCCAGAGCAGCTTCGGGAGAAACGTGACCGATAGCCGCACCTCTTGTAGCGCCGCTGAAACGTCCGTCGGTGATAAGTGCAACTGTTGAGCCCAGACCCATGCCCTGTATAGCAGATGTGGGGTTGAGCATCTCTCTCATTCCGGGGCCGCCCTTAGGACCTTCGTATCTGATTACAACAACGTCACCGGGAACAATCTTGCCGCCGCGGATAGCTTCGATAGCCTCGTCCTCGCTGTCGAATACTCTTGCGGGACCCTCATGGCTCAGCATTTCGGGAGCCACAGCAGATCTCTTTACCACACAGGTATCGGGAGCCAGATTGCCTCTCAGCACAGCGATACCGCCGTTGGGCATATAAGGATCGTCGATAGGTCTGATGATGTTTGTATCCTTGTTTGCAACACCTGCGATGTTTTCTGCAACGGTCTTGCCTGTGCAGGTGAGGCAGTCGGTATTGATGAGGTTCTTCTTAGCCAGCTCGCCAAGTACAGCGTATACGCCGCCTGCTTCGTTGAGGTCTTCCATATAAGCATGACCTGCAGGTGCGAGGTGGCAGATATTAGGTGTTTTCTCGGAGATCTCGTTAACAAGCTCAAGATCCAGATCAATGCCGCATTCATGAGCGATTGCGGGCAGATGGAGCATGGAGTTTGTGGAGCAGCCCAGTGCCATATCAGCTGCGATAGCGTTCTTGAAAGCATCTTCTGTCATGATATCGCGGGGACGGATATTCTTCTTCAGCAGTTCCATTATCTGCATACCTGCCTGCTTAGCAAGCTTCAGTCTTGCAGAGTAAGCTGCGGGGATAGTGCCGTTTCCTCTCAGACCCATACCCAGTACTTCTGTCAGGCAGTTCATGGAGTTTGCGGTGTACATACCAGAACATGAACCGCAGGAAGGACAAGCCTTGTCCTCAAATTCCTGAACGTCTTCAAGGGTCATCTTGCCTGCGTTGTAAGAGCCTACTGCTTCAAACATACTTGAAAGGGAAGTCTTGCTGCCCTTTACACGTCCTGCCAGCATAGGACCACCGGATACGAATATAGTAGGAACATTCACTCTTGCGGCAGCCATCAGCAGACCGGGAACGTTTTTGTCGCAGTTGGGTATCATAACAAGTGCGTCAAAGTGATGTGCCAGAGCCATACATTCGGTGGAATCTGCGATCAGGTCTCTTGTTACCAGTGAATACTTCATGCCCTGATGTCCCATTGCGATACCATCACATACAGCGATAGCAGGGAACATAACGGGAGTACCGCCTGCCATAGCAACGCCAAGCTTTACAGCTTCAACGATCTTGTCGATGTTCATGTGACCGGGAACGATCTCGTTGTAGGAAGAAACGATACCTATCAGAGGTCTCTCCATTTCCTCCTTAGTGAATCCCAGCGCATTGAACAGTGATCTCTGAGGGGCTTTTTCAACGCCCTCGCAAAAATAATTGTTTGACATTCTGATTACCTTCTTTGTTTTATTTTTTCACCATCAGGTGACTATTTTATACGTTCGTAGGGTCTGCCGCCCAGTATGAATACCGATACGCCCGCAAACAGAAGCGGTATGCTGTACATCCACCAGAACTTGCGTGTGCCGAGTGGGCGTATCTCGATGATGCAGTCTGATACCGTATCAACACTGACTTCATTAGCGTAGTATGCATTGTAATAGAGCCCGTAATATTTTTCGTCCCATTTTTTTACGCTGTCAGTGACAAGCTTTTGATCTGCCTTGCGGTAGGTTATGATGCCTTCTACATCGTAGGGGATATCATCTGCTTTCAAATTATCAGAGAATATCTGATTGTACAGATCGGTATCAAGATACTGGTCTATTACTACGCATACGTATTTTCCCGGGTCATTCTCCAATCCTATCAGGAAATATGACTTGTAAGCACCCTCGCTTATCTCATCGGAATCTGTTGTATACAGTTCATAGGGTACAACGTTGTAATCTGTGGCACCAACCGGGGAGCCCTTTACTACATTTGATATCTGTCCCTTTACATAAGTACCACTTTTGATATCATCAAATTTCAGTTTTGACAGGTCTTGGATATTCAGGCATTTAAAAAGTATCACCAGACCGAATATCAGCACGCCGATACCTGCGAGGAAGGCTGAAATACCTATAATGTGCAGTTGGTTAAGTTTGAGCTTCATACGCTATCAGTCCAATCGGATAAAAAAATATTAGTCTTTATTATCCTCATCCTCCTCGGGGACTTCTGACACGGACTCGACATCGACTATCTCGCCCTCGGGTCTGCCCTTTTCTTCAGCCTTGCGGCGTGCCACGACATCCTCACCTGTGAAAACGCTCTTGACG
The DNA here is from genome assembly GCF_024692365.1 of Ruminococcus sp. Lineage (GTDB taxonomy): Bacteria > Bacillota > Clostridia > Oscillospirales > Ruminococcaceae > Hominimerdicola. The sequence goes on from NZ_JAILMR010000121.1 coordinate 48,633, forward strand.
TTGTCCACGGTTCTTGCAGCGTCGCTTTTCAGCTTACCGCTGCCGACATACTCCTTTGCGCCTTTGACAGCTGCACTTGCCTTATCCTGTATTTTTCCGCTGGTCACGAATTCCTTTGTTTTTGTGACAGCTTTGCCTGCACCTTCGCCCAGTTTTCCGCTGCCGATAAATTCCTTGGTGTTCTTGACAGCTCTGCTGGCGTCATCGTGCATTCTGCCGCTCTGTACATATTCACGCATGGGGGCAACTGTCTTATCGAAACCTTCCCTGAGCTTTCCGCTCTCGACATAGTCCCTGGCGCTTCCCGCAGCTGCGGCAAGTTTATCCTTTATACTCATCTTAAGCCTCCTCGTTCAACAGTAAACGGTGAACTTATGTACCGTCTGCCATATGCGTTTTATGATATCCTGCGTTATTACTTGCTGAGACCCAGGAATGCAGCGCCGATTATGCCTGCATCGTTGCCCAGCTTGGCGATAACTATCTCGGTGTTCTTCTCGGAATTTCTTGTGTATACTTCCTTAGCCACAAGCTCCTTGAGGGGCAGCAGCAGAGGGTCGCCCTCGTTGCAAACACCGCCGCCTATGCAGAGGATATCGGGCTGGAAGATATTTATTGTGTTAGCGATACCGCAGGCAAGATACTTGATGTAATCATCAACTACCTGCTTAGCAGCGGCGTCGCCTCTTCTCATTGCATTGAAAGCTGTTCTTGCGGAAACCTTGCCGTGATCGTCAGCCTCTTCTTTGAGTATGCTCTCGGGGTGCTTAGCAATGGCTTCGTTAGTCATGCGGATAAGTCCCGTAGCAGAGGAATATACCTCAAAACAGCCTCTTCTTCCGCAGGTACACTGGGGACCGTCAACATTTATAACGGTGTGACCTATCTCAGCGCCTGCAAAGTTGAAGCCCGAGTATATTTTCTTGTTTATGATGATACCGCCGCCCACGCCTGTGCCGAGGGTGATGCAGACAGCATCGTTAGCGCCCTTAGCAGCACCTGCAACGAATTCGCCGTATGCAGCCGCATTAGCATCGTTCTCAACGTAGCAGGGCTTGTTTATATGTGTCTTCATAAGTTCAACAACAGGGAAATTCAGGAAACCGAGGTTGTTTGAATACTCGATAACGCCTGTCTCCGAGTTTGCAGTGCCGGGGGTGCCGATGCCCACAGCCTCGATATCGTCAAGGGTCAGACCTGCTTCCTTAACAGCTTCAAGGGCTACCTTAGCCATATCAGCGCATATCTCCTCACCGGGTCTGGGGAGGTTAGTCTTGCAGCTTGTCTTAGCTACTATCTCAAAATTCTCGCTTACGACACCTGCTTTAATGTTGGTGCCTCCCAGGTCGATACCAATGTAATATTTCATATTATCCAACTCCTATTGTGTATTTTATGATACGGTACCCGAGAGCACCGTTATTTACTTTTTGCTACAGACATCTTTATTATCAAAGCTACGGTGAATAACAAGATCAGCGCAATTGAACCCAAAAAGGTTAGCAGTGCTATATTCATTACGGGACTGCCGAACAGGTCATTTTTGAATACCATATCGTCGATCATCATACACACGATGCTCAGAAACGCAATGAAAAGCAGTATCCCGTCTGTTGTGACAACAAAGTCTTTTGCCTTTTTCGCATCTTTTTTTATCACAAGTGCCAATCCGACAAAAGCTGCTATGGTAAAGATAAATAAGATTATCGGTAATGTCATATTTGCCATCCTTCAGTTTAGCTGAATGCTGTCGATAAACGGCGGTTCGTCAGCTGCCACATTGATGATATGATCAAGACATCTTATCTGGTAATGCCTTATGCCGTCCATTATCTGAAAAGCAAAGGTGCTTTTCTTTAAGTAGTCCAGCCAGTCTGAATCATCGGCAGTAACAACAGGTTCGTGTCTTTCAAAGGTCGCTCTGTCGCCGCCGTCAAAGCTTTCGTTTATCACCGAATAGCCTATATAGCTCTCAAACCGCACCAGCCAATGTCTGTTTTCATTGACATCGATAGGTGCGGAGCTTTTCAGAAGCTCAGCCACCTGCTCGCCGAATTCACCCGCGATTGCGGTTATATCGGCTTCATCGGAAGTGCCCCTGACAGTGCCGTACAGCTCTATCATCAGCGAGCTGTCGTCCTCGCGGATATTTTCCGCATACAGATACTTTTCGCTGTTTATATCTTTCAGGAACTCTTCAAAACTCATTTTCAGTTATCTATCCTTGTGAGTATCAGACTGCACTTGCCCTCTACGCGGAACTTGCCTGTGCCTGCGGATATGAACAGGCTGTCACCCTTTTTGGTGTTGCAAGCTTCATCAGCAGTTTCCTCAGGCTCGCCGTCTGTAACGAAGGGAGTGCCCTCGAGTATCAGCAGGCTGACGAATGAACTGTCGTCCGCATTGAACTCAGCCTTATCCTCTATATCAACTTTGTAAGTGGTGAAGTATTCACACTTTGAAAGCAGTTTTATGCTTGCGCCGTTTTCCTGTACCGCGGGGGTATCGGGATAACTTTCGGCAGGTGCCAGTTTTGTGACATCCTTTGCTTTTTCAACATGGAGTTCACGGGGCTTGCCGTCCTTGCCGACTCTGCCGTAATCGTAGATACGGTAGGTGGTATTGGAATTCTGCTGTATCTCCGCGATAAGTATACCTTTGCCGATAGCGTGGAGAGTACCCGACTTGATGAAGAAAACATCGCCCTTGTGTACGGGAACGTTGTTGGTAACTTCAAGCAGGGTGTTGTCGGCTATCCTCTGTGCGAATTCTTCCTTGCTTATCTCATGCTTGAAACCGTAGAGAAGTTCCGCACCCTCGTCGCAGTCAACTATGTACCACATCTCGGTCTTGCCGTACTCGCCCTCGACACGCTGTGCGTAGTCATTATCGGGGTGTACCTGCACCGACAGATTATCCTTTGCATCTATCAGCTTTATCAGTATCGGGAAATTCCCGAACTTTTCGCAGTTGGTGCCAAGCACCTGTCTGCCTGCCTTACTGATATATTCCTGCAAGGTCAGCCCGTCGAATTCGCCGCCTGAAATAACGCTTGGACCGTCTTTATGGCAGGAAAGCTCCCAGCTTTCAGCCACCTTGTCGTAGTCACAGTTTTTGCCGTACTCATCTCTCAGTCTTGTGCCGCCCCAGATATAATCCTTGAAAGCGGGCTCCAGTTTAAAAATACCCATATCACATACCCCTTTTTACGATAAATGCGTAAAATCGCACTCTTTATAATAATAGCATAATTTTATTATTTAGTCAATATTTTTTCTGAATATTTCACATTAATATATTGAGATTGAGTTGTGAAAATTTACAGCATATTTTTACTGTTTCTGGGACGAGTATTTTGCTTTATGAGTTGTGTGATGTCCGATGGTGCAAAATTTCACGATATTTGCAATAGAAAGCTGTACGAGAAAGAGTAACTATCCAAAAAACAGTACTGAAAATCATATAAGGGCTTGAATGCAATTTGTTTGTATATAGTGGCAAATTAACGAAGGAAAATTTTGTAAATAATGTTTATTGCTAACAATTGAGAAAAGGAGTATAATTAAATTGAAGAAAGATGTGACCGGATATGGAAGACCTGAAACACAGGCAATCACAGGTAGAAATGTTGTGAGATCAATGCGTGCCGAGGACCTTGTCTGAGGCGGTCTCGGCATAAAGCGGAGCGGAGGGCTTGGCTATGAAAACTGTATACAAACGGTTTATATGCTTTTGCTGTGTGCTCTTTGCGGTGATGTGTATGTGGTCTGTGTCGGTTGTGACGGCGTTTGCCGAGGGCGGCGAAGCGGCACATGGCGCACAGGTACTTGTCGCGGGACACAGCGGTTCCGCACGGCAGATATTCGGCTGTATGGGCGCGGGAGCGGTCATCGTGCTGGCGACGATATGTCTGCTGGCGGATAAGAAAAAGAAATAGGCTGGTGAGAGCAGTCTGTTTCGGACAAAAATGTCGGCGGAGGTGAACACAATGAAAAAAGCGCCGTTTCTGGCAGTGCTGGTTCTTCTTCTCGGGGGATGCACTGCTGGCGGTGACGAGACTGCTGACCGTGAGGGAGATAACTCTCTGACGGTGGAAGAACAGGTCGGAAATCGTGAAAATGACAGGTTATATGTTAATGAGGACGGCGACGGATATGTTATCTATGCCTCCTGGGACAGCGGGCTTAAAGAACGGCTCGGTGATGAACATTGTGTTCGGCTCCTCGGCTTTGAAAACTAAGAAAAATGTTGATATCATACGTTTGGCTTACCTGATTTCGGGAAAAGTTCAAAAAACGGGACTATGAATATTACAAGACGGTTAAATTTTCACAAAAACGCTTGCAAAAACGCGGATTATGTTGTATAATGGACTTGTAAATATCGGCACTGTGCCGTTGGACGGATAAAGAGAACATTCTCGGAAAGAAGCGTATAACTATGGAGAAGACATTTTTCATCAGCAAATCAGCCTCTTCGGAAGAGAATAGCGCACCTGCATACGACAGGTTCCAGCGGATAGAAAAACTCAATCTTCTGATCGACAGCGGCTGGGTCATCAAAAGCTTCAAGTGCGATGCACATGAAGAGTACTTCATTCTGGAGAAAGCAGATCAGTAACACGCAGGGGGAATGACCGCAGGGTCTTTCCCCTTTTTTATTTAAATAAGGTCGGGCGGAAGTCCGGCAAAAAAAGGAGGAAATTTTATGGACATGAAAGTAATGAACAAGATATCCTACGGATTGTATGTGCTGACAGCAAGGTGCGGCAACCAGTTTAACGGGTGCATCATCAATACGCTGGCGCAGGTGACCACCTCACCCAACCGCGTATCCGTAACGGTGAACAAGGGGAATTTCACGGAGTATATGATACGTTCAAGCGGCAGGTTCAATGTTTCGATGATAGACGAAAGTGCGGACTTTTCTCTGTTCACCCACTTCGGTTTCCAGAGCGGTAGATGGGGCAACAAGTTCTATGACTACGCCCTGAAAAAGGCGGAGAACGGTCTGCCGATAATTGAGAAGGGCGTGTGCGCGTATCTCAGCTGTGAGGTAGTGCAGACAGTTGATCTGGGCACCCATACCATGTTCATCGCCGATGTTGCCGACGGTGAAGTGATATCCGACAAAGCGCCTATGACCTATGCATATTATCACGCCAACGTAAAGCCAAAGCCTGCGGCGGCATCCGTGGGCAGTACAGGGGAAAGATGGGTCTGCAATATATGCGGCTATATCTACGAGGGTCATCTCCCCGATGATTTTGTCTGTCCTCTGTGCAAGCACGGCGCGGCTGATTTCACCCGCATGGACGGCGGTGCTGAGGAGAAGCCCTCCGATACGGCTTCGGCAGATGCAGATGAAAAATGGGTCTGCGAGGTCTGCGGATATGTTTACGAGGGCGCACTCCCCGATGACTTTGTCTGTCCCGTCTGCGGCGTAGGTGCCGACCAGTTCAGACGGCTGGGATAGTCCGCAATAATCGGTCAACATCAAGCAGGACAAGGCTTGACATAAATTGCGGATATATTGTAATATAGGAAAGGAAGATGGATGATGGAATGTCCCAGATGCGGAGGTGCGATGACGGACGGCATACTCATGGGCAGCGGAAAGACCACAGGTGTCAGCTGGATAACCAAGGAATACCGTATGAAGCACGCTTTCGCTCCCATGACACCCAAAGCGCGTGAAGAAGCGCAGATGGTGAGCTTTAAGCTGGGTGAACTGAATACCCACATGGCTGACGTTTTCTGGATATGCAGAAAATGCGGTATAGTAATGGCTGAACTGCCGAGACTGAAAGAAGGTGTCGGCGATGAGTAACTGCGCGGAATGCGGCGGTGCCTGCAAAAAGGCTGTTTTAGGCGGCGAGGACGGCGTACTTATCTATAAGTACTATGCCGAAAACGATACTGTTGAGCATTATGCAAGGTACGACCTTTGCTGTGACGAATGTACGGAGTGCGGAGAGTATTCCGCGGCGAAGTTATGTGACAGGGCTGAGGGCGGAAGTCTTTCGGCACTGGCTGAGATACTGGACGGCGAGGGATATGTGTACGAGGTCTGCCCCGAATGCGGCGGACGGCTTATCAGAGATATGGCAGGAATGGGCAGTGCGGGAAATCTGCTGAAAAAATTCGCAGAAAAAGAATTTCCGTACAGCTTTGCACTGTTTGACCTGTGCGCGGACTGCGGCAGGATATCTGATGTTCACGAAAAGCTGATGGGGGTATAGAAAAATGAATGCTAAGCTTAAAGATGAGATACTGAAAGTACTTAAAAACGGAGATGTGAACGGTCTCGATGCGGAATCGCTGAGCGATGAGGACCTGCGTACTTATATAACTCTGCAAGCCCTTAAAAACGACAGCAATGGTGGAAAATACGAGTATGCGGTAGAAACTGTCCGCGACCGTGACAACGGCGGCGCTGATGAAGCTTCACTTGCCGATGCGTTGGCGATGTACGGCGAAAGAGGCTGGCGGCTGAAATTCTGCTTTACCGATGAGATGAGGGTAGAGCGCGACGCTGAGGCTGACGCGACGATAAACGATATCGTGCTGATATTTGAGAGAAAGATCTGATATGGAACACGAACTCTTTATAAAAGAAGTCCGCAGCGGGATATACCTGCTGGATGAAGGACATGAAGCGACAGGATATCTCGTCGTTGGCGAAGAAAAAGCCTGCGTCATTGATACCATGAACGGCTGGAACGACCTTTGCGCTGCTGTGCGCAGGCTGACGGACAAGCCGCTTGTACTGGTGAATACACACGGTCACCCCGACCATATACTGGGTAACATATATTTCGACAAAGAGATAGATCATGCGCTTATAAGTCCACGTGACAGGACGCTGGCTGAGAGTTTCTTTGACACAATACCCGAGATAGAGGAGATGTGCCGCAAAAGCGGACACAGCGTACCGCCTTTCGGGGATATACGCGAGGGTGATATAATAGACCTCGGGGGCAGGACGCTGGAAGTTTTCGAGCTTGCGGGTCATACCGACGGAGAACTGTTGCTGCTGCTTCGTGAGGACAGGATACTTTTCACGGGCGACGGCATAAATCATCATCTGTGGTTACAGCTTGACGGCTGTCTGCCGATGAAAGAAGTGCTTGCAGAACTTGACCGTCTGATGTTCCTGGAGGAAATGGCAGATGTGATACTGCATGGTCATGCGAGAGATTTCGATGATATATCATTGATGGGCTGTTTAAGAAACGGCATTGCGGAGCTATGTGAGGGCAGGAATGAGAATGACGAGCCCTATAACTGGTTCGGCGGTACGGATCTTCAGCATCATTTCCGCTGTCCTGAGGATAAGCATTATCAGCAGGACAATCATGTGATATGTTACAGAAAAGAAAATCTGCCGAAATGATATCATGTCAATAAAAATCTTTTTATAAAGGAGTAGAAAAACTATGGCATACGTAATAGGAGTTGACTGCGGTACAAGCGGTACCAAGACAGTACTTTTTGACGAGAAGGGCACAGTGATAGCTTCAAAGACTATCGAGTACCCCATGTATCAGCCGAAGAACGGCTATGCAGAACAGGA
>NZ_JAILMR010000133.1 GCF_024692365.1 Ruminococcus sp.
TACCCGAATAATACTTTTATCTTGACAATCATATAATCATGTGCTAATATGCTGATAAGACCGACTGCTTTCACAATCGGTCTCATCATATACTCTTTTATTACACTATTTGTAGTTTACACAGAATTTGGGATTGACTCAAGAACCCTGATGAAACGGCATACACACTGATTCAAAATGTTGTTTTTTAGTTATATTAATATGATTTATATTTGTAAATTAGCTGTATATCATTAATCTCATAAAATATTTAACGATAAAATCCTCGCCTAAACAAATATATGACTTCCCATCGAATGGTTGAAAGCAGTAAAAAGCACCCCGCTGATCAGCGGGGTGCTTTCTTTATGCGGGTATTACTGCTTGCTACCTGACTTATAGGCATCGATCATCTTCTTGACCATCTGACCGCCGACGGAGCCTGCTTCTCTGGAGGTCAGATCGCCGTTGTAGCCCTGCTTGAGGTCTACGCCTACCTCGTTTGCTGCCTCCATCTTGAACTTGTTGAGAGTTTCTCTACCCTGCTGAGTTGTTACACCTTTCATTTCGTTTCTCCTTTTGTTTTTATTCGGGCTTGCAATTATATTGTACACCGATATGACTGTGATATTACAGGAAATTTATGGAGTATCAAATTAAAAACGTCCGAAAAAATAAAGACCCGTCATTCGAATATGACAGGTCTGAATAAGCAAAAAAAAACGTCTTACAGTTTCCTGTAAGACGTTTTTGGTGGGAGAAGATGGATTCGAACCATCGAAGCTAGAAGCAACAGATTTACAGTCTGCCCCCTTTGGCCGCTCGGGAATTCTCCCATAATTCACCCGGAATATTTCCCGAATGAATATAACTGGAGCTGGTGGACGGACTTGAACCCCCGACCTGCTGATTACAAATCAGCTGCTCTACCAACTGAGCTACACCAGCTAATTATCATTAGCGGTATTCCGTGGTGTCGTCTCTCTCCTGACGACTTAATTATTATATCACAACTTCCGCTCGATGTCAATAGGATTTTTTAATGTTTTCAAATTATTCACATTTAGCTTTTTTGTTGTGAAAATCGAGACGACAGGATTCGAACCTGCGGCATCTTGCTCCCAAAGCAAGCACTCTACCAAACTGAGTTACGTCTCGTTCTGCGCCGTATTTCGTGCAGCTTTAATATTATAGCACTCCGACGCGCAATTGTCAAGAGGTCAAAACGAAAATTTTCAGCCTTTTTAAAAATCGGTAATTATTACAATAACTCTTTGAGTTTTGCCCTGACTTTTTCAATGTCGTTGCAGGTCAGCAGGGGGATAAGTGAATTGATCTCTTCGATGCTTTTATCCCACCACCTGAAAGCCATCAGCAAGCTGATAAGTTCATCATCGAAACGCTTGCGCAGTACTTTTGCAGGATTTCCGACTACGATGGTATAGGGTTCAACATCACTTCCGACAATGCTGTTTGCACCGATGATGGCACCGTCGCCAATGTGTACGCCCGGGAGTATCACCGCATTCTGACCTATCCATACGTCGTTGCCGATTACAGTATCGCCCTTTAATGGCATATCGTTATTTGCGGGAGGTGTCATATCCCAGCCTTCTAAGGTATAAAACGGGAAAGTAGATACCGAATTCATCTGGTGGTTAGCGCCGTTCATGACGAATTCCACCCCTGACGCTATCTGGCAGAATTTACCTATTATAAGCTTATCCCAAAGCCATTCGTAATGGTGGGTGACATGGCTTTCAAAATCGCTGTCGGCGATGTAGGAAAAATCACCGACAATGATATTTGGTGAAGTGACCGCAGGTTTTATGTAGATCTCTTTATCGTACCCGTTTATCGGGTGTAAAACATTCGGGTCGGGAAATTTACCGTTTTTCATGCGATCGCTCCTTTTGATTTTATTCACATTCCGCTCTCAGTGCTTTGGATAGCGCAAGCATCTCGCTTGCTGTATCGCTGTCTCCAGAGGCTTGCTTGCCCTTTGCGCAGGCTTCAAGACGTACTGCCTGTCTTTGCAGATATTCTTTTCCGTCATCGTCAGATGCTTTTACTCTTCCGCAGAAAAGATATCTGAGGTCGCAGGGATAGTCGGGAGTTTTGCCTGTGTAGACCGCCTGCATTACGGAGTATACGAAACGTCCGCTGATGCAGGGCTTTTCGGCTGTTACCTCGAACCCATTTGAATATAGCCATTCGCGCAGAGTATCCCATTTTGTCATGGGCTGGAGTACCAGATTTATCGCGGGTTTTGCTGATGTCAGCCACTGACAGTCTTCAAGTATGCGGACTATCAGTTCGCCCCCCATGCCTGCAATGACTATATCCGTAAGCCCATCATTCGGGACTTTTTCAAGTCCGCAGGAGAGTATGGGTGTGACTTTGCTTTCAAGACCGTTTTCGGCGATATGAGCTGCGGCACTTTCGAGTGGCTTCTCTGCGACATCGCAGGCATAGGCTTTATCACACAGACCCTCAGCCGCCATATAGCAGGGGAGATATCCGTGGTCGGTGCCGATATCGGCGATAACACGCCCTTTGCAAAGCGAAACACAGGTCAGCAGACGTTTATCCATCATCTTCCTCCTGAGCCAGCGCTTTGCCGTTTATGAATTTGTTGTACATACGCTCTATCTTCACCGCGATTACAAGCGGGGGATATCCGCCTGATACGGTGAAGTGGGAATGAGCCTGATATTTCGGCTTTCTGTCGTCGAAACGCGCTTTCAGCTGTTCGCGGGTGGAACTTGCCGCTATGGGGCGGTGAGGGTCGTCCTTTATGCGGTCGTAGCAGACATCAAAATCGGTGTCGATAAATACAGCCATTCCCGAATTTTTAGCAGTCTCGCCGTTCTTTTCAGATAAAAGAGCGCCGCCGCCTGTTGCCACAACTCCGCCGATATCGCCGAAAGCCGCCAGAGCTTCGGTCTCTTTTTCTCTGAAATAGGGCTCGCCTTTCTGCTCGAATATCTCGGGGATAGTCATGCCCTCTTGCTGTTCGATGTAGTCGTCAAGGTCGATACAGCGGCATTTCAGCCGCTTTGCCAGTATCTTTCCGACAGTGCTTTTACCGCAGCCCATAAAGCCGCACAAAAATATAGGTTTCATTATATGACCTCCGGGGGAATATATTTGATTATTGGGTATTGCCGATATCAGAGCTTTCTGCCTGATCTTACGGTGACTTGCTCGCCGCTTTCGGGCGAAACAAAGCTTATCTCACTGCACATAAGTGCCTGTCCTTTTCTTTCCGAACAGTCGCCGCCGTACATCTCGTCGCCTATCAGGGGCAGACCGATATGCGCCATATGCACTCTTATCTGGTGGGTGCGCCCTGTTTCCAACAGAAATTTGCAAAGTGCGCAGTTTTCACGCATTTCGATGACCTGCCAGCAGGTTGCGGAATATTTGCCGTCCTCTCTGACACAGCGCAGTATCACGGATTCACGCTCCCTTGCGATAGGTGCGCAAACTCGTCCGCCGCTGAGTTTCGTGGGCGGGATAAGTCCGCAGTATACCTTGCTTATGCTGCCTGATAGGGCATTTGCGGCATAGCGAGTTTTTGCCACGCAGACACAGCCTGCTGTATCGCGGTCAAGGCGGTTAACAGTGCGGAATGTCAGCCCTTTGCAGCGGTGGGCAAAATAGTTTGCAAGAGTATCGCCGCGGTGGTTTATAGATTCGTGAACGGGCATATCCGCAGGTTTGTCAAAAACTATAACGTCCCCGTCTTCATAAAGCACGGGGACTTCAAGCAGCGGATTAGGGTCGGGGACAGTTTGTGCAGGTTCGGTGACTGTTATCTTCTGTCCTGCGACTGCGTGTACTGTGACTCTAACTTTTTCACCGTCAAGGCAAATGCCCTGAGAGTTTTTCAGCCTTGTCAGCAGGCGGCGGGAAAAGCCCCTGCCGCGTAGTATATCCTTTACCGTCGCGCCATCTTCTTCCTGCGTGACGGTAAGTGTTCTTACATATATTTCTTCCATCTTTTTATCATACCGGGGAGTTTATCCTGATTTCTTTCCCCGAGAAGTTCACGAACGAACATCGAATAGCTGACCTTGAAATAGGGGTATATCGCCAGATAGGGATATACCAGCAGCATTGCGGGGATAAACTTTATGAAATGTGCCATGAACGCAATATAACGTCCGTGCTTGCCTTCCATCAGCCTTACAGAAAGGTCGCAGGCATCATAAACGTTGCAGCGGGGATTCAGCGCCATGATAAAAGGCGTCAGCGAGAGGGATATGTAATAACGTATCGCCAGGAACAGCCATACAGCCGTCATGCTTAGGGACGCCATTAGCGACAGCAGCGCTGCCGATGTCAGATCGCTCAGTCTTATCACCTGAATCCAGTAGTGGGCGCTGTATGCCGTGATAAATGCGGGGGTTATGGCAATAAGCTTTAACATCAGCTGTATGAAAGCCGCATAGAAAGAGCTGCTGTAATACTTCACTGAATGTGCCGCAACATATTTCCTTGTTTCCTTGATATCGCTTCCCATGGCTACATCAAGGTATAGTCTTCTGACAAGGCAGAAAAATGGCGATGCCAGCGTGAATTCAAACATCGTTTTGCTTACCCAGAAAAGCCATGTGGTTCCCCTGAATGCGATAAGCTCCTTGATGCTGTAAAGCCATGTATAGCCTACGCTTCGCAGCAGGAGATACAGCGTGGATTCGCAGAGAAGTATCAGCGCGATTATCGAGAACTGGTATATCATCAGCGAAATGCTGTCGCCGCTGCGGCTTGCTATCCTGCGGGTGGCGCGGTGCCTTATCTCAGCGTTGGTAAGTGGTTTATTTTCATCAGGGGGTGAAACAGGAACATCTGCGATATCGTTTTCGATATCCAATACATTTGCAGTATCCAAATTATTCGCCTTCCTCCTCGTCGTAGAAGCTTCCGTAGTTTTCGTCAGGGTCGCGGTCGGGATATCTTCCAAGCACCTCGAATGCCTCAGACCTCTGCCACATGGAAGCGGTAACGATCACTTCAAAGCCCTCGCCGAAATCGCAGGCATAATCCATGGGACGGCGCTTGGGCACACCGAAACAGCTGAGCATATTCATTATTATGCCGCCGTGGGTGACTACTGCCGCGGAAGTCAGCCCCTCGTACATCATATCTGAAATGATGATCTTGATAGCTTCATAGCAGCGGTTCACCATTTCTCTTGCGGATTCTCCCCCGGGAGGAGGATTGTCAAGTCCGCCCTTGATATACTGTTTATATTCGGGAGTATCCATAAGCTCCTCAGCTTTTTTGTTTTCAAACTTGCCGAAATCCATCTCGCGAAGTTCGGAAAGTTCAACGGTATAGCAGTTCGGATAAATTATGCTTGCGGTCTGCTTGCAGCGCTTGAGGGGCGATATATAAACTTTCTGCGGATTTGGATAATCCAGCTTTTCAAGCTTGTCAAAAAGTTCCTGCGCACCCGCACTGCTGAGAGGCAGGTCGGTAGTGCCGATATATCTGCCGTCTTCGTTGGCTTCGGTGATCCCGTGACGTATAAATGCTATCCTGTAACCCTTCATGGAAACTCTCCTTAAATAATTCTTAATTTTCACTTTACAAATAGGGGAATTTGTTGTATAATGGAAATGCGGTCAGTTTGTAAATTTATAAAACATATTATTGACCGCTGTCAGATCATTTGTCTTGATATACCAAACGCTGCGGTCATCCCAATGGCGCTAGGTATAACCTTAAATTCTCGGGAGTAGGTTTTGGTATGAAAGCAGACAAAACTCAGCAGTATCTTCAGCAGGTTGGCGAAAGGCTCAGAGGAGCCCGACTGCTGATGGGTATTACACAAAAGCAGGCTGCGCAAGCAACGGGTATGTCGCAGTCGTTTTTGTCCTTGGTCGAACGCGGACGGAAAAGCGTCTGCACGGCGCAGATAATATCTCTTATAAGGTACTACAAAGTGCCTTACGAGATGATATTCGGCAGCGAGGAGAATGACTATAATCTCAGTGATTTTCCTGACGGCTGCAGCGCTGATATCTCATTTGAGCTGCTGAGTATGCTGGTGGGCAACGGCAACAGCGATAAGCTGCTGACGGGTACCAACAATTGTCTGAAACTTGTTATATATATGATCTTCAGGACGGTATACCGCGAAAACCCGAAAAACAGTGAAAAGCTGTTCTCTATGGACTTTGATGACGCTTTTGAAAGAACGAACCGTTTACTGTCAGCTGCGCCTGATAACATATCATCGTTCATACAGAAGAGCCGTGATGTTAAGGTCAGCGGGTTCGAGATACCGACAGAAAAGAATCCCGAGCTCAGGGCATTCATCGCAGAATGCGAATTCATGCTCAGAAATGCTAAGGATTCGTGTCCGCATATAGATGCGGACTAGATACACAGACATTATAGCACATTATTTGGCAAAAGTAAAGACAATGTAAGACATATAGGACAAATTTCTTCCACGGGTTAAGGAGTGATAATTTGAAAATCAGAGGTATTTTTCTCGACAGGGAAAAGAACACCGACAGAAGCCTTACGATAGTGCTGCCGACTCCCGAAAGGGTAGCGGTGCCGATCCCTGCGGGCTGTAAAGCGTCGGTGAAGATGGGGCAGTGGGTGCTCCGCGGAAACAGTATATGTGAAGGCGAAAAAGCTGTTCACGCATCTGTTTCGGGTAAAGTCGAAGAGATCAAGACCATCGAAGGTCCTGATGGCAGCTATGAAGCTGTGGTCATCAAGGCTGACGAAAATCAGAAAGATGCAGCGGTAAGGGTTCCGCGTGCGGAAGACAGAGAAAGCTTCATAGCGGCTGTAAAGGCTTCGGGATGTCCTGCGGGCGATAAACTCGAAAGGGCAAAGGATGCCGATGTGCTGATAATCAACGGCATCGAGAGTGAGCAGTATCTTACGGCTGAAAACAGGTGTATGCTTGATGACGGCGACCTGATATCTGCGGGCATAGCGCTTATTGAGAAGCTTATGGGCATCAGTTCTGGCTTAGCGGTCACAGAAAAGCTTACGGGTATCGAAAAGACCTATATCGCAGTTGCTTCTGACTGCACAGAAGCTTTCGCAGCTATGGAAAAGGTGGCTGCAAAGGCGCCGAAAACAACGGTTGTGAAACTCAGGTGCGATCACCCCGGCGGATCAGACCTGATGCTTGTCAGCAACGTAACTGACCGCAATATAAAGCCGACTGAAACAGCGGCAGATAAAAAAGTTCTTGTGCTGCTGCCCTCTGAGGTCGCATTTATAGCATCGTATTTTGAAACGGGTATGCCGTTTGTTGAAAGAAGAGTAACGGTGGACGGTGATTTGGTAAAGACTCCCTGCATTATGAAAGCACCAATAGGTACGCCACTTTCGGCTTTGCTTGCTTATGCTGACGCTAATACCGATCCTGCCGAAAAACTGATAATCGGCGGTATGATGACTGGAAAATCGGTGACAGACCTAGAACTTCCCATTGGTGCAGAGGACAGTGCAGTTCTGATATTCATGAAGCCTATCGATTCGGGCAAGGGAACTCTCAAGGTCTCTGAAAAGACTACTAACTGTATAAAATGCGGCAGATGCGCACAGGCTTGTCCTGCAAAACTGATGCCCATGAGGATAGAAAAAGCCCTTCGCAAGAGAAACTCGGCGGCGTTGAAAAGACTGCGACCCGATCTGTGTATTGGTTGTGGTTCGTGTACATACGTATGTCCTGCCAAGCGTGAACTGAATGAAGTTATGCGACAGGCTGCGGAAGTTTTCGGCGGCATGGGAGGTGAACAGTCATGACAGATTTCAGACCTGAGATAGCGGAATTCAAACAGTTTTCCGCACCTTATATAAAAGATGATACCTCGGTATCCAAGATAATGACGCATCTGCTGGTAGGACTTATGCCTTCGCTGGTGCTTTCGGGTATAATCTTCGGCGGCAAGGCGCTTATGCTTACGGCGTTCTGTATACTTACATCGATGCTGTGGGAACGGCTGTTCTGCCTGATAACAAAGAAAAAAAGCACTATTGATGACCTTTCGGCAGCAGTAACGGGCATGATATTCGCTTTCATGCTTCCGGCTAACTTCTCTTTCTGGAGAGCGGCTATCGGTACGTTTATCGCGGTGATCGTGTTCAAACAGCTGTTCGGCGGACTGGGCAGGAATATTTTCAATCCTGCGGTGGCTTCAAGACTTGTGTGCTGGTACCTGTTCCGTTCAAACTTCCTGTATCCTGAACCCGATGTAAATTCGGCAGATATCGAAAGCATCGGCGAGATATCGCTGTTATCGGGCGTGGATACCTACGGCGATATGTTCCTCGGCAGAGTTTGCGGCGGTCTTGGTGAGGTATCGGTAATAGCACTGCTGACAGGTGCTTTCTACCTGCTTTCAATGAGAGTTATATCTCTTTATGAACCAATTGCTTTTCTGGGAACAGTATTCTGCTTCTCGGCAGTTGCAGGCAAGGACGGTGTCTATCAGATACTTGCAGGCGGAACAGTGCTTGCAGCGTTCTTCCTTTGCAGCGACTACGTGACTACTCCCTCAACTACTCTGGGCAAGATAATTTTTGGTATACTTGCAGGAAGTCTGACCTGTGTGTTCAGGTTTTTCTTCCGAATGCCGTATGAGGGAATGCTGATAGCTATACTTATTTGCAACGTGCTGACGCTGGTTATCGACGATCTGGCGTTAGCAATTACGCCGATGGGTAATTCTGCTGACGATAGCCGTAAAAAGAGTAATGAAAAGCAGACCCGATAAACATGGAATAACTAAAATTTTACCGACCTGCATCATGCGGGTCGGTTTTTTGTGCGCTGAAAATCAAAGCGGGTATCCGTAATGGTACCCGCTTTCGTCTGCTATATTTTCATTTGAAACGAAAAATTTTCGTTGATCACAAACTGTCAAGAAAATCCTTGACATACGTTTTGTAGTTTTCAGGGTCGATGATCACGGATTCAGCATGACCCGCACCCTCTATAAAGTGTACCTCGCTTCTTCCTTTGGTGCGTGCCGCCATATTCTCGGAATTTTTCGGCAGGATAAAGCTATCCTCGGCACCGTGGATAAAGAGTATGGGTACTTCGTTATCGTCGAGAGAATCTATGGGGCGCATACTTTTAAGGGAGTAGCCGTATCGTATCCGCGCTCCGAGGTCTGCCATATCAACAAAAAATTCGGGCATATGATAATACTTGTAAGCTCCGCGCAGAACGTTGTCGATATCCGAAAATCCGCAGTCGGCAACGGCAAAATCCACATCGGGCTTATATTTCATCGAAGCCACAGTAGAAGCCGCGCCCAGCGATTCGCCGTGCAGACCCAGCTGAGAGATATCGCTGTATCTTGAACGTGTATCCTTTACAAGTTCGGCTATATCCTCACCCTCGCGTATGCTGTATGTGGTGAAGGTCGATTCGTTCTCGCCGTGACCGCGCAAGTCGTAAATGATGCAGTTGTATCCCAGCTCGAGGTACATAGGCACGTATTTAAGTGCTCCCATGCGGTTGTCAGTGTAACCGTGGGAAATTATCATATACTTGTCTGTCGGAGTTGGATTTTTCAGAAACTGTACGTGAAGTTCGTAGCCGTCAAAGCTTTTGACAGTGTAATTCGTCTTTTCCAGTTTTTCGTAAAATGAGGTATCGTAGTGTTCAGACTGCCACTGCATAGCTTCGTCAAGGGTCTGCCTTTTGCCTGTCATGACGAAAGATGCCAGCCAGAGCATCAGCGCAAATACAAGCACGGGTACAACGGCGGCTATTATGATGAGAAGTTTTCGGAGTTTCTTGTTCATTGTATCGACCTCCCTTTTTATATTGATATAATTTTAGCACATACGCATGGCTGTGTCAACGCAATACAGAAAAATCGGCACACAGAGAACATCTCCGCGTGCCGATAAATTGTCTTTTGAACTTTTGCTAACGCGGTTCACAAGTGTAGTGCCGTGACCGCTGTGAATATCAGCAGTACTGCGGCGATAATGAGTATGATGCCTGTTCTTTTCAGGCGTTTGGCACGTTCTGCCTTATCCTGCCTGAGCTTTTCAAGCTGAATGGCTGCGTGTTCTTCTGCCTGTTTCATGATTTCGTCAGTATCCTTGCTGCTCATTATCATCACCTCGTTCCTGCGGTTTCGTTTACAAAATTATGGAAGTAACTTTTTGCCTTTTATGCGTGCGGCTATCTGAATTATATCGGTGACGTTTATAAGGTCATCACCGTTGACATCACCCAGCTTGTAACCTGTCTTTTTAGCCTTGTTTATCTGAACAAAAGCAGCTTTTTCAGAAGAATTGTTATAGATCGTATCAGTACCCACAATGGGATTAGTGCTCATGCTGTCCGTAAGGCTGAATCAGCGATAACGTTTACGGTAAGCCCTTCTATGGAACTGTTTATTAGCGTAGTGCTTTTATCGCCGTAATCACCACTGATGGTTAGTGTTTGCGTGCTTGGATCATATCTGAATACGCCGTTTCCGAGTATATCTTTGCAGTTTGCCGAATTAACCTTGACTTCATCTATAACAAGGTCATAAAACGCAACGGCTTTTTCTTTCAGAACTCCTGCGGAAAGCCCCGAAAATACGGAGGTTGACAGCAATAATGCTGCTGAAACAGAGGCTATCCGCTTCTTGAAAATATTCACATCAGACACTTCTTTTTAAATCGTTCAAAAATTTACTATATCGTTTACTGAAATACTTTCATAGTCAAAACAGCGAAAAATATTTATTCATAGGTATTTTAACATATTTCAAGAGGATTGTCAATAATATTTGTACATTTTGTTTTGTGAGCTTCGACTATTCCAAAAATCGCAGAGCTGTTGATCTATTTGTAGGAAATATATGGTAAATTTAATTGTAAATATGGTATAAAATCCTCTGATTTTATGCAAACGAACTAATGTTTTCGTAAACGTTTAAGTTTCGTTGTAAAGTTGTTCAAAACATAAGGGGTGAAATTATTAAAATGTGCAAAAATAATGAAAAGCACTTGAATAATCATACCAAGTGTGATATAATGATTGCTATATGAGGTTACAAGAGGGTAAGTGCGCCCTCTTACGCAAAGTGAGGAGAGTAAGAAGTGAATAAGATCGACTTGAATTATACGTTCAAGGGCAAAGACTGCGTAAAGATGCAGTCAGGGAAATACACCGCTGTTATCGCCCCTTCTGTGGGTTCTTCGGTGTTGAGATTCAGAGATGACGAAAACGATTTGGAAATATTTAAATTCCGTAAATTCATACCAATGAAAACGATTGAGGAACAGCGCGAAATATGGGGTCTGCCCACGCTTTATCTGCCTAACCGCTTCGATAAAGGCGTTCTCAAGACTTCCGATGCAGTTTACGAACTGCCGATAAATGAACCCCTGTTTGATAATTTCATTCACGGCTGGGTACATAAGCGCGAACATGAGATAGAATGTTATACTGAGGAAAACGGCAAGTGCGTTCTGATAACCTCTTATGTTTTCGATAAAAATGATGAGATGTATCAGTATTTTCCGCTGGATTTCAAGATATCCTACACATTCACCCTCTCCCCCGAGGGACTTAGACAGGATATATATCTGACTTCAAATGCTGACAAGGCTCTGCCTGTTTCGATATGCACTCACACCTGTATAAATGCTCCGCTGAAAGACGGCGGAGACGAAGCTGATCTGAGACTCTGTGTTCCTGTCGGCGAAAAATGCGAGCTGAACAGGAGATGTCTGCCGACCGAGAAGCTGCTGCCTCTGGCGGACTGGGACAAGGAGTACAAGGACGGTACCAAGGTGCCCACCGGTCAGCCCCTTGATAACGATATGTACACAGCTGTGATGAACAGCTACAAGAACAAGCCTTTTAACGGTGTCATCGTAAAGGACTTAAAGAGCGGTCATACGCTGTTCAACGAAGTATCCGAGGAATTCAGGTTCTGGAATATGTGGAACGACAACGGTGATAAGGGTTATTTCTGCCCCGAGCCGATGACCGCCATGATAAATTCAGCTAACCTGACTCTTGACGATGATGTCACAGGATACTGTGAGCTGAAAAAAGGCGAAACATATAAATGCTGGCAGAGGTTCTATACCGAGTAAAAAAGCTATTTACTGCAGCAGCCGCAGCGGTATTTGCCCTGACGTCAGCGGGTTGTGAGTGGGACGATGCAGAGATACCAGATGCAGACTCCGTAGCAGATAAAGTTACTACGGAAGATGAAACTCTTACCGAAGAGGAAACTGTCGAACCTGAAACCGAAGACGAGGTAAAGTTGGCAAAAGCCGTTTTTGAAAAATGGCTGGGACTTATCGCAGAGGGCAAGAGCGAAACTGCCAATGAAATGCTGACAGACGATCTCAAAGCTGTCGCCCCGAGGGCAAGGCTGTTCAATGAGGACTTCCCGGGGAAAGAAGCGGAGTACTTCGCACCCGCCGTAGTTACTATAACTTACAGTAAGATGACTGTCACGCTGAAAGCGACCGTGTCTTCCGAAGTCCTGCCCGAGTGCAGTGTACGTGCGGAGATAACCGTGGTGATAACGGACGACGGCAGCGTGAAGATAGATCAGATCAGAGAACTGGGCGATGCTTCTGACGAAAGAAAACTTTTCCGCAGAGCATATATCGCTTATAAAGCCGCAGAAGAAGTCTTTGATGAGATCGATCCTGTACCGTTCAATGGTATGCACCATATGGGCAGCGGCTCGAAACTGGCTGAGGCTGTAAGAAAAGAAACTTGTCCTGTCGGTGATGAAAGTTTCAGCATTGCGGTGCGGGACAAAAAAATAATGTATGTATGCTGGAGCAACGGGTCAAATTCACAGATATACCCGAAGCGACAGTGATAATGATATCATAGGATCTGTCCCCAACGGGGCGGTGACTTAGTATAAAAATAATGGAAAGGTGGAAAAACCAATGAAATTCGGAAAATTCGACGACGTGAACAAGGAATACGTCATCACCGAACCAAGAACTCCTTACCCTTGGATAAACTATCTGGGCTCTCAGGCGTTCTTCTCCCTTATATCCAACACAGCAGGCGGATACAGCTTCTACAAGGACGCAAGACTGAGAAGGATCACACGTTACCGTTACAACAACGTGCCTATCGATATGGGCGGCAGATATTTCTATATCAACGATAACGGTACAGTATGGAACCCCGGCTGGTCTCCTGTAAAGACCGAACTTGATGCTTACTCCTGCCGTCACGGTATGGGTTACACTATCATCAAGGGCGAAAAGAACGGTCTGGAGGCTGAGGCAACATTCTTCGTACCTAACAACTATAACGGTGAGGTACAGAAGGTCGTTCTCACAAACAAGAGCGGCGCAGCTAAGACTTTCAAGCTGTTCTCCTTCGCAGAGTGGTGTCTGTGGGACGCTCAGGACGACTGCACAAACTTCCAGAGAAACTTCTCCACAGGCCGTGTAGAGGTAGACGGCTCTGTTATCTATCATAAGACCGAGTACAGAGACAGACGTGATCACTATGCATTCTACTCTGTAAACGACAGCATCGACGGCTACGATACCGACAGAGATGCTTTCATCGGTCTGTACAACGGCTTCAATAATCCTCAGGCTGTTCTCGCAGGCAAGGCAACCGACTCCTTCGCTGACGGCTGGTCGCCTATCGCTTCACACTACAAGGAGATCACCCTTGCAGCAGGCGAGACCAAGACCCTTATCTTTATCCTCGGCTATGTTGAGATGCCTGTTGACCAGAAGTTCGAGGCTGACGGCAAGACCATCAACAAGGTCAAGGCTAAGGCTATGATCGAGCAGTTCAATACTCCCGAAAAGGTAGATGCAGGTCTTGCTGAACTCAAGGCTTCCTGGGACGCTCTCCTCGGCATACTCAACGTTGCTACTCCCGATGATAAGGTTGACCGTATGGTTAACATCTGGAACCAGTATCAGTGCATGGTTACATTCAACCTTTCACGTTCTGCTTCCTACTTCGAGTCAGGTATCGGCAGAGGTATGGGCTTCCGTGATTCCAATCAGGACGTTCTTGGCTTCGTTCACCAGATCCCCGACAGAGCAAGAGAGAGAATCATCGATATCGCTTCTACTCAGCTTCCC
Source organism: Ruminococcus sp. (assembly GCF_024692365.1). GTDB lineage: Bacteria > Bacillota > Clostridia > Oscillospirales > Ruminococcaceae > Hominimerdicola. Next base: position 14,074 of record NZ_JAILMR010000133.1, read on the forward strand.
GACGGCGGCTGCTATCACCAGTATCAGCCCCTCACCAAGAAGGGTAACTCCGATATCGGCGGCGACTTCTCCGATGACCCGCTGTGGATGATCCTGTCCGTTTCCGCTTATATCAAGGAAACAGGCGACTGGGGCATCCTCGATGAGATGGTTCCTTACGATAACGATGAGTCCAAGGCTCAGCCTATGCTGGATCACCTGAAGGTTTCCTTCTATCACATCGTAAACAACCTCGGTCCTCACGGTCTGCCTCTCGCAATGCGTGCTGACTGGAACGACTGCATCAACCTGTCATGCTACTCCGATACTCCCGGTGAGAGCTTCCAGACATATACCAATCCCAAGTTCGCAGCTGAGGGCGGCTACTCCAAGGTAGCTGAGTCCGTAATGGTTGCAACTCTGTTCACATATGCAGGTCCTAACTACGTATCTATCCTCAAGCATCTGGGCAAGGACGACGAAGCTGCTGCTGCTCAGGCTGAGATCGACAAGATGAAGAAGAACGTTATGGAATCTGCTTGGGACGGCAACTGGTTCCTCAGAGCTTATGACGCTAACGGCGAGAAGATGGGCTCCAAGGAGTGCGAAGAGGGTCAGATATTCATCGAGCCCCAGGGCTTCGCTATCATGTCCGAAATCGGTAAGGAGCAGGGTGCTGATAAGAAGACTCTTGCAGCTATTGACGAAAGACTCAACACCAAGTTCGGTCTGGTACTCAACAACCCCGCATTCTCCAAGTACTATATCCAGTACGGTGAGATCTCCACATATCCCGGCGGATACAAGGAGAACGCTGGTATCTTCACCCACAACAACGCATGGATAATCTGCGCTGCTGCTTACGCAGGTGAGGGCGACCAGGCATTCAAGTACTATTCCGAGATCGCTCCTGCTTTCACTGAGGAGACTTCTGATATCCACAAGACCGAGCCTTACGTATACGGTCAGATGATCGGCGGTAAGGATGCAGGTTCCGATATCGGCAGACCCGGCAAGAACTTCGGTCAGGGCAAGAACTCTTGGCTGACAGGTACAGCTGCATGGAACATGGTAGCTATCTCCCAGTACATTCTGGGTGTACAGCCTGACTTCGATGGTCTGAAGATCGATCCTTCCATACCTTCGGCATGGGACGGCTTCAACATCACCAGAAAGTTCCGCGGAAACACCTACAACATCACCGTTAAGAACCCTGATCACGTATGCAAGGGTATCAAGTCGGTAACTGTTGACGGCACAAAGATCAACGGCAACGTAATGCCTGTATTTGAGGCTGATACTACACACGAAGTTGAAGTAGTAATGGGCTGATCTCAATAACATAAGAAAAAGAGCGGTTTTGTGCCGCTCTTTTTTTGTGGGCAATAGCAGAGAAAGTGATAAGATATGCCAAGGAAACAAAGCGAGGGGTGCAGCTTCACACGCAGTTCGTCAGCAAGAAATAAAATGTTCCACGTGGAACATTTGTTTTGCAAGAGCAACACAAAAGCTAAACGCGCCGTATTTGCAAGACGCAGGTGATGTTGTTACCCTATCGACCAAAACGGAGAGAGTAGCGAAAACCGCAATAAATGGTAAGTCTTCGTCTATCCCTGCATTGTCGCAAAATCCCACGAAAGCAGGTACTTAAACGTTGTCGGAATTGCATTTCGGATAGCTATACTTTACTTGTTTTCACGGGGGCGGAGTAGTATAATATAGTTGATTATTTTAATGAATGGAGGTAAGCACATGAAAATGTCATTCCGCTGGTACGGCACAGGCAACGACAGCATCACGCTCTCGCAGATACGCCAGATACCGGGCGTCAGTGAGATAGTCTGGGCGCTGCATGAAAAGCAGCCGGGCGAAGTTTGGGAAAAAGACGAGATACAGGCTGTCAAGGGCGAACTGGATAAATATGGCTTCGGCATGAGCGTTGTTGAATCTGTGAACGTACACGATGATATAAAGACCGCGGGCAAGAACAGAGATCTCTACATCGAGAACTACAAACAGACTCTTCGCAACCTCAGCGAGTTCGGCGTGAAGGTCGTTTGCTACAACTTCATGCCTGTTTTCGACTGGACGAGAACAGACCTTTTCCACCCTCTGCCTGACGGCTCAACTGCGCTTTACTACGAAAAAAGCAAGATAAAACAGGATCCCGAGGAGATGGCAGCCTATATCCTCAAGGAGACTAAAGGCTACACCATGCCGGGCTGGGAACCCGAAAGGCTTGCAAACCTGAAAGAGCTTTTCGCCCTTTACAAGGACGTTGACAAGGAAAAACTCTGGGAGAACCTAAAATATTTTCTGGAAGAGCTTATGCCTGTATGCCATGAGTGCGACATCAAAATGGCTATACACCCCGACGATCCGCCCTGGGATATCTTCGGTCTGCCCCGTCTGCTGACCGATGAAGCCGCTGTGGAGCGTTTCCTTAAAATGGTAGATGACCCCTATAACTGCCTGACACTGTGTTCGGGTTCGCTGGGTTCAAACCCCGATAACTGTGTGGCTGATATCGTGCGCAAGCACTGCGACAGGATAGCCTTTGCGCATATCCGCAACGTCAAGCATTTTGACAACGGCGATTTCAGCGAAACATCTCACCGCGACTGCGACGGTGATGTGGGCATACTGGATATCATCAAAGCCTACCACGACGGCGGTTTTGACGGATATATCCGCCCAGACCACGGCAGGCACATCTGGGACGAAAAATGCCGCCCCGGCTATGGGCTGTATGACAGGGCACTGGGTATAATGTACATACTGGGCGTATGGGATATGCTTGACAAACTCAAAGGACAAAATTCATAAAATATGACCAAACGGGTGTTCCGCAGAAATGGGGAACACCCTTGATATAATACAGAAAGGCACAATATGGATAACACAAAACGACGGTTCATGGATAAGGATTTTCTGCTGGATACGGAAGAAGCACGTATACTGTTCCATAAGTACGCAGAGGATATGCCTATAATCGACTATCACTGCCACATCGACCCGAAGGATATTGCCGAGGACAGGAACTTCGACAGCATAACCGAACTCTGGCTAGGGGGTGACCACTACAAATGGCGTGCGATGCGTCAGTGCGGTATAGCCGAGAAGTACATAACAGGCAAAGAGGACAGCCGCGAGCGTTTCAGGCTGTGGTGCAGAACGCTTTCACAGGCTGTGGGGAGTCCCCTGTATCACTGGAGCCATCTGGAATTGCAGAAATATTTTGACTGCACTCTTCCGATATGCGAAAAAAACGCGGACGAGATATTCGACCAGTGCAATGCAAAACTGCAAAGCGGCGAACTTTCAGCAAAGAAGATAATAGGTATGTCGAAAGTAAAGGTCGTAGGCACTACCGATGACCCATGTGACGATTTGAAATGGCATAAAATCATAGCCGAGGACAAGGAACTTGGGTGCAAAGTCATACCGACATTCCGCCCCGACAAGGTACTGCTTATCGAGGACAGCGGTTTTGCGGATTATATCCGCGCGTTGGGTGAAGCTTCGGGCTGTGATGTGAACAGTTTTGGTGAGCTGAAAAATGCGTTGACACAGCGCATAGACTATTTCGCAGAAATGGGCTGCCGCAGCAGCGACCAGAGTACAGTGATGTTCCCATGCACCCGCATAAGTGAGGCGGAGTGTGAACGCATATTCCGCAAGGGTATGGCAAATGAAGCTGTCACCGAGGAAGAAAGGCTTGGCTTTATTACCGAGGTCATGCTGTTCCTCGGAAAAGAGTACCGCCGTCGCGATTGGGTGATGCAGCTGCATTTCGGTGTGGCAAGAAATTCCAACAGCCGTATGTTTGAAGCTGTGGGAAGGGATACTGGCTTCGACCGAATACACAGCGACGCGCCCATTGAAAGTCTTGCGGCTTTTCTGGACGAACTTGACAAGACTGACAGTCTTCCGAAAACAGTGCTGTACAGCCTTGACCCCTCGATGAACACTGCACTTGATGTGCTGGCGAAGTGCTTCAACGAAGAGGGCGTATGCGGAAAAGTTCAGCACGGCGCGGCTTGGTGGTTCAATGATAATCTGGGCGGCATGAAAGACCATCTGCGCAGTTTGTGCGAACAGGGCGTGCTTGGCAGTTTTATCGGTATGCTGACGGATTCCCGCTGTATGCTTTCGTACACAAGGCACGAATATTTCAGGCGGATACTCTGCGCATTTATCGGCAGACTTTGTGCCGACGGCGAGCTGTATTGGGATGAAGAAAACCTGGGTGAGATAGTGAAAAACGTCAGCTTCAATAACGCCATGAAATTTTTCGGAATGGAATAAAAGAGGTACATGATATATGGATAAGATAGTTGAAGAACTTAGTAAGATAGGCATAATCCCCGTGGTGGTCATCGAGGATGCAGAGAAAGCCGCACCTCTGGCAAAGGCACTTTGCGAGGGTGGTCTGCCTGCGGCTGAGGTGACTTTCAGGACAGCGGCGGCAAAGGATGCTATCGCGGCGATGTGCAAAGCTTGCCCCGAAATGATTGTCGGTGCGGGCACGGTGCTGACGGTAAATCAGGCGGAAGAAGCCCTCGAAGCAGGAGCGAAGTTCATCGTTTCACCGAATTTCGATGAAGCTGTTGTGAAGTTCTGCCTTGAAAGAAAAGTTCCTGTTCTGCCGGGTATAGCTACGCCCTCGGAACTCGGAAAGGCAGTGGCTATGGGGCTTACGGAGGTCAAGTTCTTCCCTGCTGAACAGGCGGGCGGACTTGCCATGATAAAGGCTATGGCAGCACCTTTCCGCGGAGTAAAGTTCATGCCCACAGGCGGACTTAACACCAAGAACATCGGGGAATATCTCGATGCCCCCGAGGTCATAGCCTGCGGCGGTAGTTTCATGGTAAACGGTGCAAAGATAGCGGCAGGAGATTTTGAATGGGTTCGCCGCGAGACCGCATCTGCGGTAGAAAAAATGCTCTCACTCAGCTTTATCAGGAACGAGAACGGCATTAACGTTTTCGCTTCAAAACGCCCCGAAAGAGCGGTATATCATATGTCCCGCCGAGGAGTCGAGTTTGATGAAAGCACGGCGGTCTTTGATGAAAAAGGTCTTGTGAGTATCGATGGCGCAGGTATGCGCATAGTGCGGGGGTGAGGTCATGAAGTTTGTGACTTTCGGCGAGATACTGCTGAGACTTTCACCACCAAGGCACGCCCGATTTTTGCAGGCGGACAGTTTTGATGCGGTGTACGGCGGCGGTGAAGCTAACACTGCTATATCGCTGGCACAGTTCGGGTATGATGCTAAATTCATAACAAAACTGCCCGACCACGAGATAGGTCAGGCGGCGATAAATACACTTCGTCAGTACGGCGTGGATACTTCTGACATACTGCGAGGCGGAAACAGGATAGGTCTGTATTATCTGGAAAAAGGCGCAGCACAGCGCCCCTCAAAGGTGATATATGACAGGGCGGGTTCGTCCATAGCGGCGGCTTCGGCAGAGGAATTTGACTGGGAAAAACTTCTTGACGGGGCTGACTGGTTCCATATAACGGGCATAACTCCTGCACTTTCGGACGAATGTGCAAAGGCTTCGCTGGAAGCAGTAAAGACAGCGAAAAAGCTGGGAATAACTGTCAGCTGTGATATAAACTTCCGCCGCAAACTCTGGGATAAGGAAACCGCAGGAAAAGTAATGGCGGAGATACTGGAATATACCGACATCTACATAGGCGGACGAGATCAGGCGGAGGAACTTTTCGGAATACCCACAAACGCCCGCGATGACAGCGACTACGAAGCTTACAAGGCGGTGGCTGAAAAGCTGAAAGAGCGCTTCGGATTCAAGAAAGTCGCCATAACGCTGAGGACTACCCTTTCATCGGACGAGAACAAGTGGGCGGCGCTTTTGTATGACGGCGAAAGGCACTGTTTCAGCCGCGAATACCGTTCGCTGATAGTTGACAGAGTCGGCGGCGGTGATAGTTTTTCTGCGGGACTGATATACGCTCTGGGTGAGGGCATGGATACACAGTCAGCGGTGGATTTCGCAGCGGCGGCAAGCTGTCTGAAACTCTCGGTGGAGGGCGACTGCAATATCATGAGTGTGGACGAAGTAAAGGCGCTGGCATTCGGCGGCGGTTCGGCACAGGTACAGAGATGAGGAGATAATCATGAAGTTATCAACGGAAAGCATAGTTAATAATAAACAGGCATGGGCTGAAAAAGGCTTTAAAATGCCCGCATACGATACAAAAGCTGTAAAGCGGAAGACCATGGATTCTCCGAGGTGGATACACTTCGGCGCAGGAAACATCTTCCGCGGCTACATAGCCTGCTTGCAGGACGAACTTCTTGATTCGGGCGAAGCTGACAGCGGCATACTGGCTGTGGACAGCTTTGATGCCGAGACTATCGAGAAGATATACGACCCATTTGATGACCTTGTACTGCTGGTGGGTCTGCGGGCGCAGGGCGACAGATATCTGAGAGTGATAGGCAGTATAGGCGGCGCACTCTGCGCACAGGGCGAGGGCTTTGCACAGCTGAAAAAGTACGCCGAGAAAGATTCTTTGCAGATGATATCTTTTACGATTACTGAAAAGGGCTACGCCGTAAAAGATATGAACGGCGAGGTCTTCCCCTTTGTTGAAGAGGACATCAAAGCGGGTCCCGAGGGACAGCTGAATTCAGCGATGTCCATGATAGCGGCTATGATGTATGCGAGATTCAATGCAGGCGGAAAACCCATCGCACTGGTCAGCATGGACAATTGCAGCCGCAACGGCGACAAGCTTCGTGAGGGTGTTATGTTCACCGCTAAGGCATGGGCTGAAAACGGTCTGGTGGGCGAGGACTTCATCGCTTATCTGGAAAGCGGCAAGGTCAGCTTCCCATGGTCGATGATAGACAAGATAACTCCCCGCCCCGACAACGGCGTATGTGACGAACTCACCGCTATGGGCATTGAGGATATGCAGCCTGTACATACTTCCCGCGGAACTTTCATTGCACCTTTCGTGAATGCTGAAATGCCCCAGTATCTGGTGATAGAGGACGATTTTCCCAACGGCAGACCGCCCCTTGAAAAAGCAGGTGTATACCTCACCGACCGCAAGACCGTTGACCGTGCCGAGAAGATGAAGGTCATGACCTGCCTTAACCCTCTGCATACGGCACTGGCAGTTTTCGGTTGTCTGCTGGGTCACAAGAAGATAGCTGAGGAAATGGCTGATGATGACCTCAAAAAACTGGTGTACCGTCTGGGTTATGATGAGGGCTTGCCTGTTGTGGTTGACCCAGGGATAATCCGACCCGAGGATTTCCTCAAAGAAGTTCTTGAAGAAAGACTGCCCAACGGCAATCTGCCCGATACTCCCCAGAGGATAGCCACCGATACCAGCCAGAAGCTGGCTATACGCTTTGGCGAAACGATAAAAGCCTACGCCGAAAAAGGCAGTGCAGGCGACTTGAAACTGATACCTCTGGTGATAGCGGCTTGGCTGAGATATCTCACGGGCATAGACGACAATGGAGAAGCCATGGAACTCAGTGCCGACCCCATGCTCGAAGAGATGCAGAAGACCGTCCGCCCCGAGTGGTACGGAAATTCATGCGATGCGGATAAAGTTCGTGCCGTGCTGACTAACAGCGCTCTCTTCGGAACCGACCTTGTCAAAGCAGGGCTTGCCGACAAGATAATAACCGACCTCGATAAAATGCTGGCAGGCAAGGACGCTGTGCGCAGTACCCTGAAAGAGAATTTAGGATAAAAACAAGGTGTGTCCAAGCGGGCACACCTTTTGTTGTTATGTATTGATAATCATATGCGATATGCAAGTGCGCCCGACAGGAATCGAACCTGCGGCCTTCAGAGTCGGAGTCTGACGCTCTATCCAGCTGAGCTACGGACGCATATTCAGGGGCACGAATGCCCCTGATTTTTATACCAGTTTTGACGTAATGAATATTATTATACCAAATGCAAGTATCGGTATAAGCAGGAAATAACTGATTATCCTGAGTGCTACTCCGAGCTTTCGGTTCTTTTGGGATTTCCCCGCAAAATGACCAGCCGTAAACGTGCCAAGACCCAACAGTATAAGTCCGACCACGATCGCGATAAAAACGAACAGCACCAGTACTATCGAAAATCCTGCCATTTATCTCAGCTTAGCACCGTTAGGCAGTGTCTGGTCGGGGAATATTACCCTTGCAGAACCGTCGGGAGCGTCTGCTGCGCAGATCATTCCGTTGGATTCAACACCGCAGAGTGTAACAGGTTTCAGGTTAGCCACGATGATGACCTTCTTGCCTATGAGGTCTTCGGGCTTGTACCATGCAGCGATACCGCTGACTACCTGTCTGCCGCCGAAACCGTCATCAAGCTGTAAACAAAGGAGTTTCTTGGACTTCTTTACCTTTTCGCATTCCTTGACCTCAGCAACTCTCAGCTCAACCTTTGCAAAGTCATCAATGGTTATCTGCTCAGAAAGAGGTACAGGCTCGAAAGCATCAGCAGCTTCTTCTGCCGCAGCAGCTGCTGCCTGTGCAGCCATCTTAGCCTCAGCTTCTTCCATGAACTTAGCTGCGTCGATTCTTGCAAACAGCGGTACAGGTTCGCCTACATTACCGCCGACTTTCAGTCCGCCGAATTCTTTCAGGCTGTCAAGACCCTTGACATCTGTGCCGACCTCAGCAAGTATCTTCTCGCTTGTTTCAGGCATAAACGCTTCGAGGATAACACCCAGGAAACGGATAGTTTCAAGCAGATTGTAGAGAACTGTGGAAAGTCTGCCGAACTTAGCTTCGTCCTTGCCCAGTACCCACGGCTCGGTCTCATCGATGTACTTGTTTGCACGTCTTGCCAGTGTCATGATAGCTTCCATAGCATCAGCCATACGGTACTGATCGATAAATTCAGCCACCTTCTTGGGAGTTTCAACTGCAAGAGCGATAAGCTCATCATCAACAGGCTCCTTGACCTCGGGCTGACGTATCTCACCGCCGAAATACTTCTTGGTCATGGCAACAGTTCTGTTTACCAGATTGCCCAGAGTATTTGCAAGGTCGGAATTGTATCTCTCTATCAGAGATTCGTAAGTTATTGAACCGTCACCGTTAAGACCCATCTCGCTAAGCAGATAGTATCTTGCGCCGTCAACGCCGAAAGTATCAACAACTTCATCGGCATAGATAACATTACCCTTGGACTTGCTCATCTTGTCCTCGCCGAAGAGTATCCAGTTATGACCGAAGAGCTTCTTGGGTATCTCAACGCCCAGTGCGTGGAGCATGATAGGCCAGTAGATAGAATGGAATCTCATTATATCCTTGCCGATAACGTGGCAGTCGCAGGGCCAGTACTTCTTGAACTGCTCGCTGCTGCCGTCGGGATCGTAGCCCAGTGCGGTGATGTAGTTTGAAAGCGCATCTATCCATACATAGATAACGTGCTTGGGATCAAAAGTAACGGGTATCGACCATGTGAAAGTGGTTCTCGAAACACAGAGATCCTGAAGACCGGGCTTGATGAAGTTGTTGAGCATCTCCTTCTTGCGGCTCTCGGGAACGATGAAATCGGGGTGTGTCTCGATGTAATCTTCCAGCCACTGCTGATACTTGGACAGTTTCAGGAAGTAAGCTTCCTCGTGTGCGGGCTTTACTTCACGTCCGCAGTCGGGACATTTGCCGTCAACCAGCTGGGACTGTGTCCAGAAACTCTCGCAGGGAACGCAGTACAGACCCTCATAGGAACCCTTGTAGATATCGCCCTGCTCATAGAGCTTGTTGAATATCTTCTGAACTACCTTTTCGTGCTGTTCATCGGTAGTTCTGATAAAGCCGTCATAAGAGATATTCATGCACTTGCAGATATCCTTTATCTCCCCTGCGACCTTGTCAACGTGCTCCTTGGGAGAGATACCCTCTTCCTTAGCAAGACCCTCTATCTTCATACCATGCTCGTCCGTACCGGTAAGGAAGAACACATCATAGCCCTGCATCCTCTTGAAACGAGCGATAGCATCGGTGAAAACTACCTCATAAGTATTACCGATATGCGGTTTTTTAGACGCATATGCGATAGCTGTTGTTATATAGAACTTCTCTTTCTCCATAAAAAAGACCTCCTGTCAAGAATGTCACTATACTATTATAGCACATAATAAAATCAATTGCAAGCTTTTTTTGTCGGATAGCGCGAATTCAATTGGGGCATAAATAAGTTGGAGAGAATGCCAATAATTATGAATTATGAATTACAACAGGCTTCTCAGTTCCTCGGGGGTCAGGTTTTTCTGGAACGCAAGATTTATACCCTCTGCAATATATGCCGCTGCCGAGGTCACAAGTTTGTCTATGCTCCCGGGAGTGACAGTCATGCGCTCACTGCCCTCGGGGGCGGGTCTGCCGAATATCATCTCGGCGGCTGATGCGAGGTCGACCACCATAGGCACACCTATGGCTATGCAGGTCACGCCGAGGGTGGCGCGGGATAGTTCTTTGCGGGAATTCTCAACGCCGCTGCCCGGTGATATTCCTGTATCGCAGATCTGTATCGTTCGCCCGAGATGGTCAAGCTCCCAACAGGCGAGAGCGTCAACAGCTATCACAAGGTCAGGCTGAACGACTTCACACAGGGCTTTGATCTGCTCGGTAGACTCTATGCCAGTCTGTCCAAGCACACCTGTTTCAATAGCTGATACTTCCGTCAGTTCGTCGGTATCCAGTTCATGGGCGAGGCGCTTGATGTGGCGGGTGGCGAATATTTTGTCAACCGTCAGGGGACCGAGAGCATCGGCGGTGAGGTGGCGGTTGCCAAGACCAGCCACGAGTATGCGCTCGGCTCCGCCTGCAAGGCTTTGCAGAGTTTCGGCTATGGTCTGTACGCGGCTGTCGCGGCAGGGACAGTAGTTCTCGAAGGTGCCGTCCATGGCTTTCAGGGTGACATAGCGCCCTTTGGGTCGGCAGAGTTCTCGGGCGGCGGCAGATGTCTCTATGGTGATGTCCGCGATTTCAAGCTGTGCTTCGGGCAGGATATCTATATGGCGGGTTATGCCCTCAAGGTCGCGGCTTAGGGACAGCTTGCGAGCGGCTTCAACTGCCAGGTCGGTGCGGGGGTCTTTCATTTCAGTGCCTTCTTTCTAATAGAATAATTGTGGATTTAAACAATATGTACAAATAAAGTTCCGAAAATTTGCGGAATTTTTTTTGAAAACCCCTTGCATTTGGGAGAAAAATGTGTTAAACTATTTTAGTAAGCTTGCCAAATCTGTTATCCGCATTTCCTCTCAGTCTGCGGATAGCTTATCCTGATAAGCGAGATTTTATACATTGAGGGAGGTGTCCATAATGCCTAACATTAAGTCTGCAAAGAAGAGAGTTAAGGTCATCGAGAAGAAGACCCTGAGAAACAAGGCTATCAAGTCCGATCTTAAGACTGCTCTGAAGAAGGCTGATGCTGCTGTTGCTA
>NZ_JAILMR010000007.1 GCF_024692365.1 Ruminococcus sp.
CTGGATAGGAGCGTAGTCATTCAGTGCCTTAGCCATAGGTGCGAGGCAGTTAGTTGTGCAGGATGCAGCAGAAATGATCTTGTCATCCTTAGTCAGAGTCTTCTCGTTAACAGAGAAAACGATTGTAGGCAGATCGTTGCCAGCAGGAGCAGAGATAACTACCTTCTTAGCGCCAGCGTCGATGTGAGCCTGGCTCTTAGCCTTTGAGCAGTAGAAACCTGTGCACTCCAGAACAACGTCAACGCCCAGCTCGCCCCAAGGCAGCTCAGCAGCGTTAGCCTTTGCATAGATCTGAAGAGTCTTGCCATCAACTGTGATGGTGTTTGCCTCATCATCAGCGGAAACAGTGTGAGTGTTCTCACCAATTCTACCGCAGTAACCACCCTGTGCAGTATCGAACTTCAGCAGGTTAGCCAGCATGGAGGGCTTAGTCAGGTCGTTGATTGCAACGACTTCATAACCCTCTGCACCGAACATCTGTCTGAAAGCCAGACGGCCGATACGACCAAAACCATTAATTGCAACTTTTACATTTGCCATTGTATTGTACCTCCTAGAAAAAATTTCTGAATCTATTATACTACATATCGGAAAATATTTCAAGTCTTTTTCAGAAAAAACTTATTATTTTTTACATCTTTTCCCGATTTTTTCCCATTCCTTGGCTTTTTTCGGTACAGCATACCAAATTTGCATAGTGCATATGGCTTTTTATATCTAAGACATTTGTTTTTTCATATGATAGATTTCTGTTTTTGGAGTTTTAGGGGTGGTATTCAATTCTATTAGTTTGGATAAAATTTTATGTTTTAGATGACGTACTGTGGTAGACAGGTCGCCCCTTACGGGTCGAGAAATCGGATTCGCTTCGCTGTCCGATTTCGTGCGCGGGCAATATTCATGCACGAAGTTTTGTGCGTATGGCATACTTATGCTCACGCTCGGAATTTTTGAGATTGCCCGCGCATTTTTGGGATCAGAAGATAGCCTGCTATTTTTGAGATTGTTGCCACGTCGCTTTTGTGCCTTGACCGAGAGGCTCTGCCCCTCGTGCTCCCCGCAAGCCTTTCGCGAAAGGCTTGACCCAAAGCTCTTCTCCTTGGCATTCTATACACAAAAAGCGGATAGCACAACGTACTATCCGCTCATGTCAACAATTATGAATTATGAATTGTGAATTATGAATTAAACAGGGTGTACCTTGTTAGCGGCATCGGAATGAGCGCCGTCAACGCCGTACTTCTTGTCGCGTCTGTCCTTGAAGAACTTAGGTGCTACCTTCGGGAACATAGCGTAGGTCAGGATATCCTCCTCCTGCTCTGTCCATTCAGCGCATTCCTTCTTCATTGTCTCAAACTCAGGCTTGAGCAGGTCAGCAGGACGGCAGTCGATAGGCTCTTCGCCCTTGAGTATCATCTTACGGAATTCGGCATCGATAGCCACGGGAGTCTTACCGTACTCGCCCTTGACAAGACCCTTGAACTCCTTGGTAACGGTCTTGTATCTCTCGCCCATAATAACATTGAACACAGCCTGTGTACCAACGATCTGGGAAGTAGGTGTAACGAGGGGCGGGAAGCCGGAATCCTTACGTACCTTAGGAACTTCCTTCAGAACGTCCTCAAGCTGATCTGCCTTGCCTGCCTGCTTCAGCTGGCTCAGCAGGTTGGAGAGCATTCCGCCGGGGACCTGATACAGAAGTGCGTTTGTATTTGTAGCCAGCATGGAAGGATCCAGCAGACCATTGTCGATGTACTTCTTTCTAAGACCCATGAAATAATCTCTTACTTCGTTCAGCTTGACAAGGTCAAGACCTGTGTCGTACTCTGTGCCCTGGAATGTAGCCACGATAGACTCGGTAGGAGCGTGGGAAGTACCCAGTGCGAGAGGAGACATAGCAGTATCAACTGCGTCAACTCCGGCCTCAACAGCCTTCATGATACACATGGAAGCCAGACCTGAGGTGTAGTGAGTATGCAGCTGTACGGGGATATCAACAACAGACTTGATATCTCTAACCAGTGTTTCAGCCTCATAAGGAGTGAGCAGTGCAGCCATATCCTTGATACAGATGGAATCAGCGCCTGCTTCCTGAATACGCTTAGCGTAATCCATATAGTACTGGTGAGTGAATACTTCACCCAGAGTATAGGAGATAGCGACCTGAGCGTGACCCTTCTCCTTATTGGCAGCCTTGATAGCTGTCTGGAGGTTTCTGATATCGTTCAGTGCGTCGAATATTCTAATGATATCGATACCGTTAGCGATAGACTTCTGAACAAAGTACTCTACCAGGTCATCGGCATAGTGACGGTAACCCAGCATATTCTGTCCTCTGAACAGCATCTGGAGCTTGGTATTGGGCATTTCCTTTCTGAGTGTCCTCAGTCTCTCCCAAGGATCCTCATTCAGAAAACGTATGCAGGAATCAAATGTAGCACCGCCCCAGCATTCAGCGGAATAGAAACCGATCTTGTCCATTGTGGAGAGGATAGGCTTCATATCGTCCATAGACATTCTCGTTGCCAGCAGAGACTGATGAGCGTCACGGAGAACTGTCTCGGTAATTTTAAGCTTAGCCATTATATATCGTTCCTTTCAGTGATAAGATGTCATCAGCCGATAACAGCCAGAACTGCGCCTGTATCAACCTGTGAGCCCTTTGTAGCATTGATGCTCAGGACCTTGCCTGCAACAGGAGCGTTGATGTCGTTCTCCATCTTCATAGCTTCGAGAACTACGATAGCCTGACCTGCGGTAACAGTATCGCCAACAGCTACCTTTATATCAAGTACGTTGCCGGGCATAGGAGCAGTTACCTTTGTACCCTCAACATTAGCTGCGGGTGCAGCAGCGGGTGCAGGTGCAGCAGCGGGCTTTGCAGCAGGTGCGGGAGCAGCAGCTACAGGAGCAGCAGCGTCAGCGCCTACTTCCTCAACAGCTACATCGTAAGCCTTACCGTTAACAGTGATATTATATCTTTTCATAACTATACCGTCCTTTACAATTAATTACTTATTAAAGCTGGATATTGCTGTGCTTCTTGGGCAGTCTGGATATCCTCTTGCCGCTCATCATAGCCAGAGCGTCAACAACAGCGTTTCTCAGCTGAGAAGCATCAACGATGCCGTCAACCAGACCGTTTACAGCAGCATTTGCAGCGCTTGCCTGTGTCTTAGCGAACTCATCAGCCAGTGCCTGTCTTGCAGCAGCAAGATCAGTTGCGCCTGCAAGCTTGTCATGCTCCATGAACTCAACAGCGGTAACGGGGTCGAGTGCGGAGATAACAGCGGTGGGCAGAGCGTAAGCAACATCGGCATTTGCGCCCTTTCCTGCCAGTGCTATGTAAGCTGCGCCGTAAGCCTTGCCTGTAACTACGCTGATCTTAGCGGTAGTAGCCTCAGCGTAAGCGTGAGCCAGCTTGCTCATGCTCTTTACAGCGCCTGCAGCTTCAGTTTCATCATTGCCCGCAAAGCCTTCGGTATCAACGAAAGTAACTACGGGAACAGCGAAAGCATCGCAGGTACGAACGAATCTTGCCAGCTTAGCACAGTCGTTCTCTGTCAGCTTGTCGCTTGTCTTGTTTGTAGCTGCAACGCCTACGGTCTCACCGTTGACAGTTGCAAGAGCGGTGTAAGCAGCACCGCCGAAGCCCTCGCTGAGTTCGATAACGCTGTCAGCGTCGAAAACAGCCTTAGTCAGGCTCTCTATATCGCTGCCAGCAGCAGCTGTGGGCTCTTCATACTCATAAACAGGTACAGGAGAAAGGTTGTTTGCAGGAAGCTTCAGCAGGATAGCTCTTGCCTTCTCAACAGCAGCCTTGTCGTCCTCGCAAACAGCGCATACAGTGCCGTTTGCAGCAGCATTTTCAGCAGAACCGTTGCTCTTTGCATTGGGAGCAGCATACAGGCTTGCATCCTTAGCCATAACAACGAGATCGGCAGCCTCAGCCAGCAGTGCGGCAGTGCCTGAGCATACGCCTGCAACAACAGCTATCTGGGGAACAACGCCCGAAAGATTAGCGGTCCAGAGCATCAGCTCGCCGTAAGCTCTCAGTGCAGCAGCGCTGTCATTTACATCAGCGCCGTAGGAATCATAGATACCAACAACAGGAGTACCTGTCTTGGCAGCCAGATCATAGATCTTAGCTATCTTTCTTGCGCCAGCCTCGGTCATAGCACCGCTTTTAACGGTAACGTCCTGAGAGAACGCATAGACCGGCTCGCCGTCAGCATAGCCGTAGGCGGTTATAACGCCAGCAGCTTCGCCCGCGAAAGCGTCAAGCTCGGTAAATTTTCCTTCATCAAACAGATATGTCAGCCTTGTTCTCGCAGCGCTGTCAGCGATAAGAGCCTGGAGCTCTGCCAGAGACTTTTTTGTTTCAGACATACAGTTTCCTCCAATCGATTTAATTTGCGGGATAAAAAACTAAGATCAATCAGATCACACATAGTTTTTATCATAATTACACGGATACCATTATACCATTTATCTTCCAACATTTCAAGCCCGAATCCGCCAAAAAACCTCTTTTTACTTTTTGTTAACATTTTGATAAATATTGATACAAATTCAAAGACGTTATTCAGCATTTTCGTGGTGTAGATGTACACGCCGTTCCCCGTACCGTAGTTCCGGTTCGCGGCTGCCTGCCATCCTGCACACTTTGAAGAATTTGAAAAGGGCTTTCTACTATCAGCGAATTCAGGCGAAAAGTTGTACGTTTTTGTACAACTCTTACAGAAATATGTCCGAGTTAAAATTAAAATCATTTTGGTGCATAATGTCATAGGTATGAATTTGGGCAGGCTGACAAAAAATCATGAGTAATGATAAAGCTGTTTTCCTTGACAGATACTTTAAAATTTGCGTCATTATTTTTTATTGACAACCGCAGAAATTAGTGCTATACTATTCCTCAATAAAGAAATATATCTAGACAAAAGAACAGCAAAACAGACAACAAACGAGGAGTGCAAACTTATGGAAATACTGAAAATGCTGGCTGCACCGCTGATAGGTGCGGTCATTGGTTATTTTACGAACTTTATTGCGGTAAAGATGCTTTTCTTTCCGCATCATGAGGTTTATTTTCTGGGACACCGAGTCCCATTTACCCCGGGCGCGATACCAAAGGGCAAGCCACGTCTTGCTAAAGCAGTGGGCAGGGTCGTGGGAACGGAACTTGTCACCAAAGAGGATATCAAGGCGAAACTTCTCGGTGGTGAGATAGAAGCCCGCATAACAGGTGCTATAACGCAGGAACTTTCAAACAATATCCGCGATGAGATATGCAAGCTGACAAAATGTTCCGAGGAGACCTACGCCGAGGGTAGTTCAAAGCTCAGCGAAATGCTCAGCCGTCAGATAGTTGATGAACTTTCGGCTTCTCAGCTGCCCGAGATAGTTGTGAGCAAATGCAATGATTCCATCGAGGAAAAGCTGAGCAATACCATGTTCGCAAAGCTTATCCCCGAAGAAAAGATACAGTCATTCACCGCCCCGCTGGTCGGCAAGATACGCTCTATGATCGACCGTGATGGCATGGATTGCGTGAAGCCTGTCATTGAGAGCAAGATCTCTGATCTCAGCGAAAAAAGTGGTCTTGAACTGCTTGAGATGATAAAGGTCGATGAAGCACGCCTTGCGGAAATGTCTGGAAAAGTCTACCGTAGTGCCGTAAACAACTACATCGACAAGCTTTTTGAAAAGCTGGATTTTGCGAAAATGGTCGAAGACAAGATCAACGATATGTCCGTTGAAAAAATGGAAGATCTGGTGCAGACCGTCATGAAAAAGGAGCTGAGCACCATAGTTAATCTCGGTGCGCTGATAGGCTTTGTTCTCGGACTTTTCAACCTTATACTGAAATGATATAAACGGGGTGGCTGCACGGTCATCCCGTTTTTTTATCCGACAATCCCCCTATTGACATCCCCCACATCTCATGATAGAATATAATAGCAATTTTACACTACTGAAACGAGGCATACCAATGAATATCACATATATCCACGAACCCACCGACTTACAGTGCGGTCAGGCAGTACTTGCGATGGTGCTGGGGCTTTCCGCCGAACAGGTGGTCATTGACCTGAACAACGAGCGCGAAACTACCCTTAAAGAAATGAAAGAATATCTGCGTTCTCACGGGGCTTGGGTATCCGATGAGCGCATACCTGTCACCGAAAAATCAGAGCTGCCGCCCCTGTGTATGCTCAGCCTTGAAACTCCCCGATGCTGGCACTGGTCGCTGTACTGCGAGGGCACTTTCTATGACCCCGAACATGGCGTGATGTCGAATTTTCCCGCTTCAAACCGCCGCTATTACTGGCAGATAAAGCTCCGATAAAATCACATATATAAAAGTAAAAGCGGAAGACAGCTGTCCTCCGCTTTTTGATTTATATCAAGTTTTATTGCCAGCGAACTGTGTACGGTAAAGATCGTAGTAACAGCCTTTCTTAGCGATAAGCTCGTCATGTCTGCCTTTTTCGGCGACCTTTCCGCCGTCTATTACAACTATCATATCAGCATCGCGGATAGTTGAAAGGCGGTGGGCGATTATCAGCGATGTACGGTTCTTCATCAGCGCCACCATCGCGGACTGTATATGCATCTCCGTTCTGGTATCAACACTGGAAGTCGCTTCATCGAGAATAAGTATCTTGGGGTCGGCAAGTATCGCCCTTGCTATGGCGAGAAGCTGTCTTTGTCCCTGAGAGAGGTTTGAACCGCCCTCGGCAAGCTGAGTTTTATAGCCATCGGGCAGATGCTTTATGAAAGCGTCCGCATTTGCATGAGCCGCCGCACGGCGCACGTCTTCATCGGGAGCGTCCTCTTTGCCGTAGCGGATATTCTCCTCGATACTGCCTTTGAAAAGCACTGTATCCTGCAAAACTATGCCAACTGATTTTCGCAGTTCGTCCATGCGCATATCCCTGATATCAACGCCGTCCACGGTTATACTGCCGCTGTCCGCATCGTAGAATCTTGTAAGCAGATTTACAACAGTAGTCTTGCCCGAACCTGTCGCACCGACTATGGCTATCTTCTGACCCTGCTTTATATCGAGGTCAAGCCCTTTGAGTACGGGCTTTTCGGGGTCGTAGCAGAAATGTATGTCCTCGAACTTTATTTCGCCGCGAATGTCTTCCGCAGTGATCTCGCTTGTGCCCTCATCAGTTTCGGGTGCAGTTTCCATTACCTCAAAAATACGTTCAGCACCTGCGATGGCAGTCTGGATATTAGCATACTGGTTGACTATCTCGTTTATAGGTCTTGAAAACTGCTTGGAGTAGAGTATGAAAGCCTGTATCGTGCCGACAGTTATCCAGCCCTTATAGCTGAACCAGCCGCCGAATGCGGCTATCATAACAAAGCCGAAGTTGCCTATGCAGTTCATCAGCGGACCCATAACACCCGCGCATATCTGCGCACGGATGCCTGTTCTGCGCAGTTCATCGCTCATCACATTGAAATCTTCCACCGCTGCCTGTTCCTTGGAATAGGAAACAACAGTGCGGTGTCCCGTGACCATCTCCTCAACATGACCATTCAGCTTGCCCAGTATTATCTGCTGTTTCAGAAAATATCTGCGCATATACTTGGTCATTTTCGTTGAAACGAAAACAGTCAGAACAACGGTGGAAAGGGATATCAGCGTCAGCAAAGGCGAGTAGGTCAGCATTATTATGATAGAACCTACGACCGTCAGCACGCCCGATATCAGCGAACCTATGGACTGGGATACCGTGTTGGAGATATTCTCAACATCGTTGGTCATACGGCTCATTATATCGCCGTGGCGGTGGCTATCGAAATATTTTATCGGAAGCTTGACAAGGTCGCCGAAGAGGTCGCGCCTCATGGTGGATACCGTCTTCTGTGAAAGCCTTGCGGAGAATATGCCCTGCAAATAAGAGAATACCGAGTTCATCAGATAGACCACGCCCAGTATTATCAGTATCTTCACAAGCCTTTCGGTGTCAACGCTAAGCTTTTTATCATCGAGGGTTATGCAGTCAATGGCTATCTGCTGGATGTAAGGCGCTGCCAGACCAAGCAGTGTTATCATCAGCATAATTGCCATAAGCCCGAAGAACAGGTATTTGCTCCTGCCGATGTACCTCAGCAGTTTGCCCAGAGTTTCACGTGCGTTTTTGGGCTTTTCTGCATTTATCAGGGCAGCCTGTCTTCCGCCGGGCTGCTGCTTATTGTTGGGATTAGGTGGCATAGGGGGCATTATGCTTCATCTCCTTGAGTCTTTATCTGGGAATCATAGATATCCTTGTAGACCTCGCAGTTTTTCAGCAGTGCATCATGATTGTCACAGCCGACTATCCTGCCGCGGTCAAGCACCACTATCCTGTCACAGCTTTTTACGCTGGCGATACGCTGTGCGATGGTTATTACCGTTGTACCTTTGAGTTCTTCTCTGAGCTTAGCCCTGAGTTTTGCCTCGGTACCAAGGTCCAGTGCCGAGGTGGAATCATCGAATATAAGTATCTCGGGCTTTTTGAGAATTGCTCTCGCTATGGACATACGCTGTTTCTGTCCGCCCGAGAGGGACGCGCCCTTTTCGGCTATCATGCTGTCGTAGCCATCGGGCATACGGCTTATGAATTCGTCTGCCTGCGCAATTTTCGCCGCTGCGATGACTTCTTCATCGGTGGCATCATCTTTGCCCCAGCGGATATTTTCGGCTACTGTTGCGGAGAAAAGCTCGCTCTTCTGCAAAACTATGCCCACTCTTCGTCTGAGGTCTTCAAGCCCCAGTTCACGGACATTTACGCCGTCAACCAGAACTTCACCCTTGTCGGCATCGTAAAAGCGGGGTATCATATTGACCAGTGAGGATTTTCCCGAACCCGTCGCGCCGAGGATAGCTATGTTCTCCCCTGCGCGGACATCAAGGTCGATATCCGTAAGTACGGGTTCACCGCTGGATTCGGGGTATGCAAAGGTAACTCCCCTGAAAGTAACTGTACCTTTTTTAGTACCGATATCTCCGCCGTTGCCGTCCCTGATAACAGGCTCGGTGTCAAGCACCTCATTGATACGCTTTGCTGATGCGCTCGCCCTTGCCATGGTCTGGAACATCATTGAGATCATCATTATGCCGTGAAGCACCTGTGTGAGGTAGGTTATCGCCGCCATTACCTCACCGACTTTCATCTCCTTAGCCTGCACCTGCCAGCCGCCGATATAAATTACCGCCATCACCGAGAAATTCATTATCACCATAAGTACAGGCGAAAGCAGTGCCATGAGCTCCTGAACTTTCAGGTTAGCTTCCGTCAAGCCCATATTCGCGCCCTCAAAACGCTCCTGCTCGTGCTTTTCACGGACATACGCCTTTACAACTCTGGCACCCGTGACATTCTCCTGCATGACCGAATTCACGCTGTCCAATCGACTTGCAACTATGGCATATAGCGGGTTGGCTTTGCGCATTATAAGTATAACGATAAGGGCTTCAACAGGCAATGCCACCGCTATTATCGTACCAAAACTCCTTGCAAGAGTCAGCATCATTATTACTCCGCCAATGAACATTATTATGTTTCGTACAAATCCTCGTATCAGAAAATCCACCATCTGTTGTATCGCAGTAACATCGGCGGTTATCCTTGTCACAAGGGAACCTGTGGTGAATTTGTCCGTCTGCTGGAATGACAGCCCCATCACACGTTTGAAGAGGTCATTCCTCACATCTCTGGAAAAACCCTGTGAGGCACAGCCTGCGAAAAACGCCGATGCAGAACCGCACAAAGCTCCGAAAATGACGGTACACAGCATTAATATGCCCGTCCTTATTATCAGCCCGTAATCACTGCCCAGAACACCATCGTCCACTATTTTGGACATAAGCTTAGGCTGTAAAAGATCCATGGATACTTCTCCCACCATACTGAGGGGTGCCAGCAGTACAAAGGGCAGATAAGGTTTTATGTATTTTGCAAGCTTCACTTATCTTCCTCCTCCAGCAGATTTTTCAGTATCTTACGCATAGTAGCCATCATCGCATCAAGCTCCTCCTGCGAGATACCCTTTATCATATCAGCGTCAGCCCCGCGGAATATGCTCCGCACGCTATCGACCTTTTCGCGCCCCTTGTCCGTAAGGTACACCTTCACCTGACGCATATCCTCGGTATCGGCTTCACGCCTGACCAGCCCTTCGCTCTCCATCTTGCCCAGCGCCACCGAAACTGTCGGCGCAGTCAGATGAGTGCGCTGAACCAGTTGAAGCTGGGTTGAACCCTCATTCTGAAAAAGCTCCATCAGAAGCTTGTGATGCCCGTGGGATATGCCGCTGCGCTCACACTCGCGCCTTACGCGGTGCATAAACAGCCGCGAGATGTCGTTGATGAACATCGACGGCTTTGCATCGGGTCTTTCAAGCAGCATACGCGGCATTTTGGTATGATCGTTTTTATGACCCACGCTCTTTCCTCCTTATTAGTTAGTTTTCTAACTAATAATAACACTTCCCGACCGGATTGTCAACCATTTCTCAAAAAATTCTTCCCGCCCGAAAAATTTCTACAAACCCCTTGATTTTTCTGAAATTATGTGCTATAATAAATAAGCTGTTTTGAACAGTACGCAGATGTACCCAAGTGGCTGAAGGGTCCGCACTCGAAATGCGGTAGGGCGGTAATACCGTCGCGAGAGTTCAAATCTCTCCATCTGCGCTTTATAAAGCTCCCTCAACTTTAATATTGAGGGAGCTTTTCGTTTGTATAGCGGTTTAACTATAAAAAATTCAGACAATCACGGAAAATTGAACATAAAAAGGATTGATTATCCGTTTCAACTGTGATATAATAGAAAAGTATCATCATGAGCAGCGATGATGGCTATGTCATATCAGCTGCATCAGAACATTTGGATATACTTATCTAAAACAGAAAGGTTCGAGGTGTTTCATTATGAAGAAGATCATTTCAGGCAAGGTAAGAGAGGTATACGAAACAGACGGCGGAGAGCTTATCATGGTAACTACCGACAGAATTTCCGCATTCGATGTTATTCTTGATTCCACCATACCCAACAAGGGCAAGGCGCTCAATCAGATAGCACTTTACTGGTTCGACCTTACAAAGGATATCGTTCCCAACCACATCATCACAGACGATATCTCCAAGATGCCTGCTGAAATATCACAGGACAAGGCGCAGTATGAGGGCAGAACTATCATGTCCAAGAAGCTGAAGATGCTCCCCTACGAGTTCATCGTAAGAGGCTATATGTTCGGCAGTATGTGGGGTGAATATCAGAAGACCAAGACATTCTGCGGTCAGCCCGTTGAAGGCGACTATCAGCTTGCTGAAAAGCTTGCTCAGCCTATGGTAACACCTTCTGTAAAGAACAGCGAAGGTCACGACGAGAATATCACTATGGACAGACTCAGAGCTGAGATCGGCACTGAAGAAGCTGACAGAATTGCTGATATCTGCGTTAAGATCTACAACAAGTGCTATGAAGACGCTCAGAAGAAGGGTCTGATAATCGCTGACACCAAGTTTGAATTCGGTTATGACGAGAACGGCGTTCTCACCCTCGGTGATGAGGTAATGACTCCTGACTCCAGCCGTTTCTGGGCAGCTGAGGATTACAAGACAGGCGTTTCTCCCAGATCTTACGACAAGCAGTTCGTTCGTGACTGGCTCATCGAGAACAAGCTCAACGGTGTTACACCCGCTCCCAAGCTCCCCGAAGAGATCGCAGAGAAGACTGCTGCTCTCTACAAGGAATGCTACACCAAGATCACAGGAAGAGATTCCTACAAGTAATACAAGATACAAAATGTCCCGCAGTCAGGAATGGCTGCGGGACATTTTGTATTATTGCTATCATTTTAGCGCACCATAATAAATTACAGTGATATAACGTTGGCTATCCGGCGTAATGTTTTCTTCCCCCGCCGCAGGCGGGGGAAGAAAACTGTCATGCCATTGTTAACATCTTCAAAATACTTATTCAGGCAAAACAAAAACCGATACCCACAAAGGATATCGGTCATTCAAGAGCTGCTACCCAGATTCGAACTGGGGACCTCATCCTTACCAAGGATGTGCTCTACCACCTGAGCCATAGCAGCTAACAGTCGGTCGTTTTGATCACTCTCGTCAACCGACTTATATATTATACACCATAGAACTTGATTTGTCAAGCCTTTTTTCAAAATTTTTTATGTTAAATTTCTTTTACCTTTTATCGCAGCCGCGATCATAGTAATATCTGTAACATTCACCTTGTTATCATGCGAACAGTCCGCTACTTTGAACTGATAATCATCACTGAATTTTCTTAAACCCTTTATATAACTTGCGATAACGACAATATCCGTAACGTTAATCTTACCATCGCCGTTGACGTCGCCGTTAGCTCTGAGCTCAACATCTTTGAGTTCGGAAGGCAGACGCTTTCCTGCGGGAACATTTTTAATCGTCCTTGTAACATAGCCACTCTTGCTTATGGTTACATCGTAGTAGCCGCGCTCAACATTTGCAGAAAACTCACTTCCACTGACATTGCAATTCACTGCGCTGCCATCGGAGCACTTGTTCAGCTTAACGCTGCAGCCTGTAAGCGCCAGAGGTTTTGTAGACTTCTTATTTGCTACAACATTTCCGCCGATTTTTCTTGTGCCGCCGCTGTAACCCTCAGTGCTGAATGTGAATGTAACTTCAACCTTTTCATTAACTGTCACAGAGGAAGCATTAAAGGGCGGATTATTCGCAGTCTCACCGAAGCTGTTGAAAAGCTCGATGCGGAAATCGTAGTTATCTGCACCGTCATCTGCACCGTATACGACGGCATTAGCGTTAAAGTTCAGCTGCTTGCCGTCAACAAGTACGCGGTCAACCTTGACAGTGCCTATATCAAAATAGCAGTCCTCAAGGTCAATAGCCAGAAGACCTATGCCATTGATGCTTGTATAGTTTCCCTTGCTGTCCTTGGGCGGGATAAATGTAAGAGTGTTCTGACCCTCGGATATGGTCGTTCTGCCCCATGACTGCACACTAAGATCAGAATTCGCGAGCACTGCACGTGCAGAATACTCCTTCTTCTTTTCAGCTGATACGCATACAACGGTATTAGCGCACATAACCATTGCTGTCAGGAATGATGCTATGTTTTTCTTTTTCATGATATTCCTCCGTTTTTACACTTGTTTTCTCTTTTTGATAGAGAGGTCTCGTTTTTGTCGTTCCTATACATTTTACAACATTAACGCTGCTTTGTCAACCTTATTCATAAAATTGGCGAAAATTGCATAATTGACGCTTAACGTCATTATATATAGAATAATAGAAAAACGCTCGGTGAGATCAATTCTCATCGGGCGTTTTTGCATTTATTGATCCTTCACGTTCGCGCTTTGAAAAAACACAGCCGCAGTAATCCTGTCGGTAAAGACCGTATATCTCTGAAAGCTCAACAGAGCGCTTGTAGCCGTTCTTTTTCTTGAAGTCAGCAGGCAGTACCGCCGTAGGATATATCTGCGCAAGTTCCTCGGATATCTCGTTCAGCTTAGCCGCATTTTTATAGGGCGAGATGGAAAGAGTTGTGGTGAAATAATCCGCACCAAGCTCCTCAGCCAGCTGAGCAGTACGTTCAAGGCGCAGACGATAGCAGGCAAAGCACCGCTCACCGCCCTCGGGGATATTTTCAAGACCTTTCACCGCATCATAGAATTCTTTCGGGTCATAGCCGCGTTCAACGAGAGTCACAGGATTCTTCACAGGAAGTTCCGATATCAGGCGTTCAAGTTCTTTCACCCTGTGGTCGTACTCCTCAGGCGGGTAGATATTCGGGTTATAATAAAACACCGTGATGCTGAAATACTGCGACAGGTATTCAAGCACATAGGAGGAACATGGCGCACAGCAGCTGTGCAGCAGCAGCTTCGGTGGCGGAGATGCAGGGTCAAGCCCGCGGATAATATCATCCAGTTTTCGCTGATAGTTTATTTTTACTTTCTGTTCCATGTACTTACCTCGCTGACAGTAGATTCTTTAATGATTATATCACCCCTGCACCGCCCTGTCAAGCAGTGAGCAAAGCATATAAAAAGCAGGCGGCAGCCTTCGCTGTCACCTGATAAGATCAAAAGAAATAAACATCGACATATCTTTCAACAAGCACACAACCGCGCAGGACTTAGGGTCGCGGGCATTCATACGTACATATCACGTATGAACGCTCCACACCCTGAGCCAATTACCTTTCAATTGCGCAGCCGTCCTCATATCAGAGTACCTCCAGCAGCTTTTTCTCCAGCTTCTCGGGGGTGGTGGCAGAAGCAAAACGCTCCACGACTTCACCCTCACGGTTAACGAGGAACTTGGTGAAATTCCACTTGATGTTATTGCCCAGCACTCCGCCGCGTTTGGATTTCAGCGCGGTATACAGCGGTGATTCATTCTCGCCGTTTACGTCTATCTTAGCGAACTGCCTGAATGTTACGCCGAAATGTGCCGAGCAGAAAGCAACTATCTCGTCCTCGGATTCGGGTGCTTCATTCGCAAACTGGTTGCATGGGAAATCAAGGATCTCAAACCCCTTATCCTTGTGCTTTTCATACAGCTTTTCCAGTCCCTCATACTGGGGAGTGAACCCGCAGCGTGTCGCGGTGTTGACTACCAGAAGCACCTTACCCTTGTACTCTGACATTGAAACATTGTTACCCTTTGCGTCCTTTACTGTAATATCATATATGCCCATAACAAAACCTCCGTTTCGCGAGTAATTGTTATACATCTTATGCTATAATTATATCTGACAACAGCGAAACTTTCAAGTAACTATTGATACTCAATTGTGAATTTTCTCTAAATAATACCGTGATTAACTTAGTAGTAAAGTCAAAATGCTCTAAGTAAACGTTACCATTTGTTCAATGTTGATAAAAGTGCGTATCTAGGCGCATTTTTCGCTCATTAGGCGATATGTTAAATATTTTGCGCAAAATTTCATTAAGAAAAAGGTTAAAATTTTAATATATATCACTGCATAATTCAGTCATATTTGCCCTTTCATTTACAAATTTTGCCCCTTTTTCAATTAGCCATTCTGACGAAAAAAGCAGCCACATTACTGTGACTGCTTTCAATATCATATTGCCCAAAAATGTCAGACAAGTACCTTGGAAAGAAATTCCTTTAGTCTTGGATTCTGGGGATTTTCAAAGAATTCCTGAGGTGTATTCTGCTCCATTACATAGCCGTCAGCCATGAACAGAACTCTCGATGCAACTTCCTTAGCGAAGCCCATCTCGTGAGTTACAACGACCATCGTCATGCCTGCGTCAGCAAGCTGTTTCATCAGTTCAAGCACCTCGCCTACCATCTCGGGGTCAAGTGCCGATGTAGGTTCATCGAAGAGTATAACTTCGGGATTCATAGCCAGCGCTCTTGCTATGGCGATACGCTGTTTCTGTCCGCCTGAAAGTCTGGTGGGATATTCATCAGCCTTATCGGGAAGACCGACCCTTTTCAGAAGTTCCTCAGCCTTGGCATTAGCTTCGTCTTTTGTCATAAGACCCAGTTTTACGGGAGCAAAAGTGATATTCTTTCTGATGCTCATATGCGGAAACAGATTGAAATGCTGGAACACCATGCCCATACGCTGTCTGACATGGTCTATCTCCTTTTCTTTAAGCTTTGTGATATCCTTTCCCTCGAAAAGTATCTCGCCTGCCGTAGGCTTTTCCATAAAGTTAAGGCAACGCAGAAACGTCGATTTACCGGAACCCGAAGGTCCGATGATAACCACTTTCTCGCCCTTTTCAATGTGTTCGTCGATACCCTTGAGGACTTCTATCTCACCAAAACTTTTTTTAAGACCTTTAACGTCTATCATTTGCAGACAGCCTCCTCTCAAGTTTGCCGACAAGGAATGTCAGGAACATTACCATCACCAGATATACCACCGCCACCGCGATCAGGGGCAGGAACGGTGAATATGTCTGTGCACGGATCTCATCGCCGCCTTTTGTAAGGTCATAGATACCTATATAACCTGCAACAGATGTTTCTTTCAGCAGTACTATGCACTCGTTGGCAAGTGCGGGAAGAACCGTCTTTAGTGCCTGGGGCATGATGATACTGGTCATAGTCTGCCTGTAATTCAGACCAAGGCTTCTGCCTGCTTCCATCTGACCATTGTCGATGCTCATTATACCGCCGCGGACTATCTCAGCCACATAGGCACCCGAGTTTATACCGAATGCGATTATCGCCACCAGCGTTTTTGAAATGTTCACGCTGGCAAATACAACAAAGTATATTATTAGCAGCTGAACCATCATAGGCGTACCGCGTATTACCGTGAGATATAATCTGCATAAGGCATCCGCGATCTTCATCTTGCCTGTTTTAAGATATGTACACCTTATTATAGCTACGATAAATCCGAGCAGCAGACCCAGCAGCACGGCTGCGCCTGTTATCTCCAGTGTGACCACCAGACCGTCAGTAAGATACTTCCAGCGATCACCTTCTATAAAGTTCTGCCTGAAGCTTTGTACAAAGTCCATTTTTTCCTCCAAATTTCAAGGGCTGTCCCCGATCGACGGGACAGCCCGCTGTATTTATCTACGGATCACTTTCTTACCATAACTACAAGATGAGTAGTTGTGTAAGAGTCGCTGAACAGAACGTTCTGCTGTCTGTCCTCGGTAACTGTCATACCTGCAACGCCAACATCTGCCTTGCCCGACTTGACTGCGGGTATAATAGAATTGAAAAGCATATTTTCTATCTCAAGCTCATATCCCATTTTCTGACAGACAGCGGTCATCATATCAACGTCAAAACCAACGATATCCGAGCCTTCCTTATACTCATAAGGCGGGAACTCGGCATTAGTTGCCATTATCAGTTTGCCCTTGCTTGTATCGGCATTCGCATCGGGAGTGAATTTATTCTCTCCTGCGGATTCGCCGTCGTAATAATTCTTGATAGCATCAAGCGTGCCATCTTTTTTAAGTTCATCGAGAGCGGTATTTATCTCAGCCTGAAGAGCGGTATTATCCAGATTCATCGCAATAGCGTAATCCTCATCGGCAAAGCCCTCGTCAAGGATCTGTACATCATCATTCTGGCGTAAGAATGCATTGGCTGTATCGCTGTCGATTATGACCGCATCCACCTTGCCCTGCTTCAGTGCCTGTACAGCATCTGCGTACTTGTTATATTTTTCGACCTTTTCTTTACCGTACTCATCGCTTGCGAGAGTATCACCTGTTGTACCCTGCTGCACACCTATCGTCTTGCCATTAAGATCATCGATGGAATGAACTGTATTCTCGGGAACTTTACCGCCGCAGGCTGTCATCACAGCTGCTGAAATAACTACTGCTGCCATTGTCGCAAATGCTTTTTTCATAAGAACATATCCTTTCATTATTTCTTTACTTATTCTTACATTTAGAATAATTTACCCTCGTGGATATTATAGCATATATACAAGTGATATTCAACCATTTAGAAGAAGTTTAATAATTTTGAAATTATTTTTTGCTTTTTGTCAAATATTTGCATATATTCATAAGCTATGAAAGCCCGAGGGTGTAATAGCTGCGACGGCTATTCCGATAACAGAATTCCTGTGCAGATACCCTACCATGTGCGAACGGCTGTCAACGGAATCGGCTCTGTTATCGCCCATAACGAAGATACAGCCCTTCGGCACAGTCAGCGACAGCGGAACATCGGGTGTGAGTTTTCCGCAAAGATAGGGTTCATCGAGTTTCACACCGTTCAGCCGAACTTCACCTGTGTTTTCAATGCGGATATCATCGCCCTGCATGGCTATTATACGCTTGACCATAACGACATCTCCGCGGCGGATAAGGGCTATTTTCCGTTTTTCAGGACGTTTGCACCTTACGCACACCACCAGGTCGCCATGATGCAAAGTCGGTGTCATACTGTTTCCCGCGACCCTGTACACTTTCAGCACAGCCGTTGCGGCGGATGCAAGTGTCACGACAACGCCCGCCGACAGCAGTGCCTTATTCTTCCACATATGTCACCTTTCCGTCCTCAGCGAAAGCTACCCTGCCACGCTGTTTTGCCGCCCTTATACCAAGGGATACAGCGACTTCAAGTGCAGGAGTCACCCTGGTGAAACCGAACAGATGCGCCGTTTCGCGCATGAGGTCTTCACGCTGCATAGCTATCTGCCTTGAAAGTATCAGTATCAGACCGTTTCCAAGTTCCTCTGGCGGGATATCCTTGATATCACGGCGGAGTTCGGGGGCACATTTTGCACGGCACAACGCATAGCTTTCAGGGGACTGATCATCGCGCCAGATGAATTCCGTCTCGCCCGACTTAACAGACTTGCCGCGGGATTTCTCCAACGCTATATCAAATGTGCCTTTCACAAGATTGCTCTGTCTTGCTACGCTCCAGGCAGTCATGACCCTCTTTTGCAGAACTTCCCTGCTGATGGGTGCTTCAGCATCGAGGATAGTGTTTATGCAATCAGCTATTTTATTTGTAGCCAGCTCGTTGAATTCCTCGGACTTGCCCTGAACAGGCGGTATGAAAGGCACATACTCCTCGCACTCATCAGCCAGTGCCGATTGTTCCTCACGTTCAAAAACCAGAGGTTCAGCCTTTTTAGGCGGTTCCTCCTCAACAAGTGCAGGAGTGTTCTTGGCTTCTATTGCCTCATTTATCGCAGTTATCACCGAGGCTATGCACTTGTTCTTGTCGGTGAGCCAGTCGAGGATATAAACGTTCATGACGTTCCAGCCAAGACCTTTCAGCACCGCAGGCTGAGAAACTGTGCGGTCATAGGCTGTGCCATTCTCGTAGTATTTTCTGCCGCAGCAGTTTATTCCGAGGATATAGGTGTTCTCGTCATCGGGGGCGGCAACTGCCACATCTACCTTGTAATCCGAACAGCCCACACTGCACTTGACCTTGAAGCCACGCTGTTCAAGTTCGGCAGCCACAAGCTTTTCAAAGCCCGTGCCAAGACTTCCACTGCCCGCACGTACAGGAAGTGCAGACCTGCCCTTTGCGGCAAACTCAAGGAAGCCTTTCAGACCGTCAACACCCTCGGAACGTGTACGTGAAAGATCGATCATCTCGGAGCGAATAACAGAATATACCACCATTTTCTCCCTTGCACGGGATATTGCAACGTTCAGTCTGCGCCAGCCGCCGTCTCGGTTCAGAGGACCGAAGTTCATGCTGACCTTGCCCTCCTTATCAGGGCCGTAGCCGATGGAAAACAGTATTACATCACGCTCATCGCCCTGAACATTTTCAAGGTTCTTGATGAGTATAGGCTCATACATCATGTTTGCGATCTCTTCAAGCTGAGGTTCTGCGCGGAAAGCATCCGCCAGGACATCTTCCACCAGATTCTGCTGCGGCAAACTGAATGTTACCACGCCAATGGAATGTTTTACCAGCTGGGGATTACGCAAACGGCGGCATATCTCGGCAACCACCGCTTCCGCTTCGGCACGGTTTGTCTTGGTGCTTCCCTTGTCGTAGAAGCCCTCGACATTCACCCAGCTGACCTCGCTGACCTGATCATCGGGCGAGGGGAAAGTATACAGCTTGTTTTCATAGTATTTTGAATTGCTGTACGCAATAAGGCTCTCGTGGCGTGAACGGTAGTGCCACAGCAGATGTTTCTGAGGCATGGAGAGTGCAAGACAGTCATCCAGCACGCTTTCAAGGTCTTCCTTATCATAATTTTCCTCGTCCACCTGATTGGAGGAGAAGAAGCTTGTAGGCGGCATCTGCTTGGGGTCACCCACGACTATCACATTCTCGCCGCGTGCGATAGCACCAACCGCCTCGCAGGTGGGCAGCTGAGAAGCCTCATCGAATATGACAAGGTCGAACTTAGGATAAGACGGGTCGATATACTGTGCCACAGATATTGGCGACATCAGCATTACAGGGCATATCCTGCGCAGAAGATTAGGTATGCTGTCAAAGAGTTTGCGTATGCTCATCATGCGCCCGCCGCTCTTGATAGCACGCTGGAGTATACCAAGTTCACTGCTTTTAGCACCTTCGCCGGGCGCAGGAACTTTCGCTGAAAGCTCTGCCGCCAACTGCTGTATAGTCAGCTTTTTGAAACTCTCATGGGCATCATTAAGGCGGCGCACAGTGTCCTCAAAGAGCGTGCCGGTAAATCCCGACAGAGCCTTGCTGTTTCTGACAGTAAGGCTAACTTCAGCTTTTGCTACTGCGCAGTCAAAAGCGGGAACAAGCTCACTGCTGTCCACTTTTCCACCCAGATATGCTTCGGCTATATTTGCGGCCCCTGCCTTATCCAGCTTTTCACAGAAACTCATGAGCACCGACCAGTCTTTCAGGCGGGGCATTTCTGTCGTAAGCGCAGAGATACGTCCGCGGGCATCGTTTACTGTGCCCTGTGTCAGAAGATTTGTGTCTGTCTTGTAAGTGCTTTCAAGCTCGTTCAGCACTTTTGACAGATTTTCACCATTATATTCAGGCATACTGCTATCGCCCAGTTTAGCGGCAACAGATGTTTTCTGTGCGGCATCGAGGGGAGCGGCACTAAGCTTTTCGCGTAAAGCTACGGATTTTTTGAGAGAATCTGCCAGTGTACCATACTGCGAGCCCTCGCCCTGCCAGAGTGCGCCGAAAATCTCCTGCGCCGCTGACTGAGAGTTATCAAGCTCGGTTTTCAGCTGTGAAGCCCTCACAAGCCTGGTGTAGTGTTCTGTTATATTTTCCTTGGTGACAGCACCCGTATTCTTAGCGTGGGAGGCAAGTTCCTTTACCAGCTTTTTACTGCCAAAATGCTTGGGTATAAACCACTTTGCCTGAACGGTCTTCCATTCGGTCTGGGCTTTTGCCGCATCGTAGCCGAATACGGTGTCTTCAAAATCCTTAGCTATATCGGCTTTACAGCTTTGCAGTTCTTTCAGCGAAGCCATGGTCTTATCTATCGTGGGTGCCAGCATATCCCAGCGGTTACCTGTCAGCACCATTGGAAGCACGAAGCCTTTCACGCTTTTCGCGGCAGAACATATATCTGCAAGGCTCATCAGCTGTGCCAAAGTCGGCTCGTCTATGCCCGCAATGGCTGAAACACCGCTCTGTTCGAGCTTTGCAAGCTCATCGCTAAGTTCATCGAGCTTTGCGCGGTACTCATCGCCTGTAGTAAGTCCGCACTCGGTCAGGCGGCAGAATTTCAGAGGAGTATCCCCTATCGTGCCAAACTGTCTGCCGAGATTGGCAAGACTTTCTGCCAGTTCTTTCCATACGGTATAGGTATCGGGTGTCATGGCATTTATCTGTTCATCACTGAAAGCAAGCTTGCCGTCAAAAGCACGGTTCTGCTCATATCTTACAGCCGCATCGTACATGGATATGCCGAAGTTGCGCGGCTTGTGTATCTCGTCCATAACGCCGTTCAATTCAGCACGCAGGGCTTTCAGCTTATCCGCCTGTGCCTGATAGTCGGCGGGCTTTTTTATCTTACCCACATTGAGCGTCTCGTTCAGCTGGTCGAGAACGGCACGCTTCTGCGCTTTGTTTGAATGAAGCTCGATACAGAATGGTCCCAGACCTATCTTTGCAAGACGCTTCTCAACTACCGACAGAGCCGCCATCTTTTCTGCGACGAAAAGCACTGAACGTCCGTGATACAGGGCGTTGGCTATCATATTGGTTATGGTCTGGGATTTGCCCGTTCCGGGAGGTCCGTGAAGCACAAAACTCTCGCCCTGACCAGAAGCCACCACTGCCGCAAGCTGAGAAAAATCCGCCGCCACAGGCACAGCAAGGTCTGCGGGTGCGATATCGTCCAGATCATTAGGCGACACCGTGATATCGCTGCCCTCCCACTCTGTCTTGCCAGAGATAAGGCTTGCAACGACCTTATTCTGCGCCAGTTCGTCAGCACGGTTGCGGATATCGTTCCACATTATGAACCTGTTGAAGCTGAACTGTCCGATGAATGCATATTCGTCGATATCCCACCTGTTGCGGGACATAACACCCTTGCGAACAGTGCTTAGGATCAGCGGTACGTCAACACCATGCTCGTCCTCGGGAACAGGATCGAGCCCCTTGATATCTATACCAAAGGACTGCCTGAGCATTTCAAGCAGGGTGATATTAACCTGTGTGTCCTCATCACGAACACGTATCGAAAAGCTCTTGTCCTGTACCTTTTTAATAATATCGATGGGCACCAGCACCAGAGGGGCATAACGCGGGCGTTCGCTCTTGTCAGTTTCGTACCAACGCAGGAATCCCAGCGCCAGATAAACGGTATTTACGCCGTTTTCCTCCATGCTGACCTTCGCCATGCGGTGTATCTTCTTCATGGTCTTTTCAAGTTCGGCTTCGGTAAGGAAAGTGCGCAGACGCTTTGAGCGGAATTCTCCCGCTGCTATCTCGGATATCTTCTCGCGCTGAGTTTCCGTCTCATATATCTTGCTTTCCGCCATCTCCATTTTAAAATCAGCGGGCACGGGCATTATCTTGAAAGTCTCATCAGCGGCTATCTCGTCCTCAAGTGAAGCTATGCTGTCCACCATAAGCTGAACATTTGATGAAGTCGGGCGGAAATTAAGCAGACTGTTTCTCAGGCTGAGGTCGAGAAGCTTCCTCTCCCAGACCATCTGCTTTGTGACCTCCCTCGGCTGTCCGTTAGCCGCCGTGTCAAAAGCTATTTCTCCCGCCGAACCGTGAACTCTTTCAGGCAGACCATAGTCTTCTGCCTTGAAAGTGCCGTTTTCATCAAATACACGGGACGGCAAAGGCTTTATGCCGGCGGCACGGGTTCGTTCGATATCGACAGCAAAGCAGAAATCTGCCGCCTTAACCAGAGTATCAGCCGCGTGTACAGCCGAAGCTTCAGCATCGTTACCTGTACAAATATCGGCACACTCGATGAGCGATATCTCGTCCACACCGCTCGCCATGCGCTTTGTAAGCGCGGTGATATCGTATTGAAGGCTATCGGGGAAAGTATCTTCTTCCAGCCAACAGCCCGCCATAGCGTGAGTTGAAGTCATCACAAGCAGGCTGTTCAGACCTGCGGCTTCAAGGCACGAACAGAACAGCACCGCAAGGTCAAGGCAACTGCCACTCTTCTGCGCAAGCACGTTTTCGGGCAGTACGACCTTATTCGACTTATCAAATCCCGCCGCCGCAGTGCAGGTGATATTCTCCTGTGCCAGCGCGGTATATATAGCATTTATCTGCTGTTTTACGATATGGGGATTGCAGCTCTGATATCCGGTAAAACCGCTTTCTCCGCAGTTCTGCGTAAGGATAGTCTCCGCCTTTGAGAGAACCTCACGTACAGCAGGGTGATTCGGTGTTATGAACGCAGCTGCCATTTCGGGCATGAAGTTCACACCTGTCCAGGTATCGTATGCAAGAAGTTCCAGCTGCTTCACCTCTCTGCCGAGTATCTCCTCGCCATCATCGGTGCGGGTAACGGCTTCAATGCGGACATATCCCTCGGTATTCTCGTTGAGTGCCAGAAAAAACTCGGGACGCACAACTGCATCTATCGGGGATATCTCAGCAGGAACATTGGGTTCAAGATCTATCGCAGTGGATTCATAATCCTCTGCAAAATCGGGGTCAAACGCAAGTCTCAGAAATACGTTTTTAAGCGTTCTGTCCGAGGTATTAGTCATAACTATACTGCGTATAACAGGCACAGAACTACGCTGCATCGCATAATTTATATGCGCAGTCATAGCCGCGCTGAAAGTAACTAGCTTTTCCATAAAGCTCTCCTTTCGGTCGGTCAAAAATTTCCACAACTCAGAATATTAGTAAAAAATGGAACCGACCGTAAAATGTTTATACTTAGTTAATATTATACCACTGCTTTTGTGAAATGTCAACGATTTACATACAATAAAATACGTACAATAAAACAAAAAGACACTTCTGCCTTTTCACTGACAAAAGTGCCTCTAAATATTTATTTTTCTGATTTGCTTATCTTGCCATCATACCAACCATAGCCGTCTCTTCCGCGCTCTTTAACCTTGTAAAGCGCTCTGTCAGCACAAGCTTTGAGTTTCACAAAATCCCTTGCATCATGGGGACAAAACGCACCGCCGCAGCTACAGCTGACGCTGTAATCGTCGCCCTCCTTGCGGGTGATTGGCTTGATGTCATGTACCCTGCGTTTCAGGTCGCTGACTTTTGATTCTATCTTCAATCTGTCCGCACTCTTTATAAATACGAGGAATTCATCACCGCCGTAACGGGAGATAAGCCCCATATCACCGAAAAGTTCTTTCAGCAGTGCCGCAAACTCAATAAGCACCTTATCGCCTGCGTCATGACCATAGCGGTCGTTCACCTGCTTGAAGTAATCCACATCGATGAACAGTACCGTACATTCGGCTTTCAGCGCATTCTGGAAATAATTGTGTGCCGCAACGTCCAGTGCCCTTCTGTTCATAACATGGGTGAGAGGGTCGTGAATCGAGAGATTTTTGAGTATTTCCCTGTCGGCAACATCGCGCCTGTGTGTCAGCAGGAACATCACAGCCGTCGCGCACAGCAAAGTCAGGATATAAAGAATAACTATGCCCCTGAACTTCTCCATCGCCGAAGACATTGCGCTGTTGGGTATCCTTACAACCACGTTCCAGCCGTGCATGAAATCGATGTTCGCATACACCTGTGAATAGCTGATATCGCCTATCCTGTATACAACGCCCGCCGAACGCTCTCCGTTGACCATGGACTTCATCCACTCGCTGTACTTGCCGATATCCCTGTTATCGATATTCCTCTCGAATATCAGCGTAGCGTTCGCCCAGCTGCCGCTGCCGTGCTTATCACCGCCCGAACACTGTATAACATTGTTCGATTCCGTATCCATCAGCCAAATCTCTGTTTCGTCTGCAAGAGTTTCGGTAGATGCCATGTTCTGTATCTCTTTAAGCGGATAGGTAAGGAACAGCCAGCCTTTTCTGCCCGAGTCGTATTCCATCACAGTAAAAAGTGTGATAACAGGCTCTCCTGTAAGTCCCGAACGGTAAGGCGTAGATATGGAAACAGGGTTAGCCTGACGGGCTGTATCCAGAAGTTCCCATTTTTTGAACTCAGCAAGCTGAAGCTCCGAAGCATAGACCTTTCCGTTACCGTCGATAAGTCCCATACTTACATAGCCGTCCCCCTCAAGATCTGCAAACTCGTCATAAAGCGCCTGAAGATCGCTGTGCTGCTGTGCTGTGAGCATAGCAGACATATTCTGGGCGGAGGTCGTCATATATTTAATTGAATTGTTCATCTTTTCTGCGACAAGATCGCAGATCTGACCCGTGAGCTTTTTATCGTGCTCCTTCATCAGTCCGTTGATCGATACTATCATCACTGCCATGCCTATCAGACAGACAACGAAATACACGATCATCATCCTGATAAACGAACCGCTTCGTTTTAGCTCACCTGTCTCGGTGATCGTATTGTTCATATTATCCTCTGTTATGATCCAGCGTTTCCCTGACCTCTGGATCGTTAAGATTTTTGGAATTTACAACTATTATTCCCGTATCAACGAATTTCTGCTCCACTTCTTTGCCGTCTATCAGTTCAAGCGCTGCCCTGACACCTTCGTAAGACATATCGAACTGCTTTTGCAGAACCGATGAAGCTGTATAATCCTCAGAATATATCAGCTCGGATATCTCAGGCGAATGATCGAAGCCTACAACAACGATATCCGTCCGCTCTTTTTCCTTTATCGTAGCCGCAAGTGAAGTCGTAGAAACGTTATCACTGCCGAACACACCTTTGATATCGGGATAATTGTTCAGCAGATCTCTTGTACATTCACAGCCCCTGTCCACATCGCCCTCGTTGAACTTTATGTCGGATATGACCGTCCAGTTATCGGGCGCATGGTTTGACCAGTACTGCAAAAATCCTGCCAGACGTTCATTTATCGTCTGGGTCGCAGTAGCGCACACCTGAACGCCTACCTGCACAGTCTCATTATCGGTGTACCCTTTTTCGTGAAGCTGATCCAGCATCTCTGCAGAAGCAAGCTGCCCTGCCATCAGGTTATCCGTCATAAAACATACATCGTAGCTGTCAGTGATGGCGATGGTATCCACCAGCACCAGCTTTATACCCTTTGAGTAGACCTTTTCAATATCAGCCGAAAGCTTGACAGAATCATTGGGCGACAGCAGTACAGCATCAGCACCCGCTTCAGCAGCCTCTTCCATAAGTCTGCTTTGCGATTCCCAGTCGCTCTCGTTATTGCATCCACTGTAATACACATTACAGTCGAAATCTTCGCCGCCTGCCTTAGCGCCATCGACAACCACATCCCAGTAATCGCTGTTAAGGTTCTTTATAATAAGGTATATATTTTTCCTGCCCTCTTTTATCTCAGTCAGGGGAGAAAATTCAGGTGCAGGTTCAAATTCGGTAACAGTTTCAGACTTCTTCTGTTCACAACCCGCCAAACAGAACAGCATCGCTGTACATATCACTGCTGATATGAATTTTTTCAAAGTCTGTCACCTCCCGCCATTCAAATGACCTAAGAAAATCATTAATTACCAATTAACATTATATCACACTTTTTTCTGATATACAATAGTCGTTTCAACCAAATTAATATATTTTCTTTTTTAGTTTAAAATTTTCATCAAAAACAATCGTTTTCGTTGCCATTCCACCCAGATATTTCCAGTGGCAAAAGAATAGTATTGTTAATTGATTATTCATTTTATGTAATATTTTATACACAAAAATATGATAGACTATATTAGCTATGTAGTCAATGACATATCATGTAACCTGCTTATCTGGTTTTAAAAAGGGATAGATCAAATGATGAAATTAAAACTGAATGAACACGAACACGTTCATCTGCCCCATATATTTGAACATGGTTTTCTGCGCAAGCTGTCATTCACACAGTCGCTGATGTTCGGCTATTCTGTTGTGATACTTGTAGGTGCGCTACTCCTGTGTCTGCCGATAAGCACTACGGAGAGGATACGTACCCCGCTGAACCACTGCATTTTCACAACGACCTCAGCACTCAGCGGAACAGGCCTGACACTTCACGATACCTATACGTACTGGTCGCTTTTCGGACAGATAGTCATACTTATAATAATTCAGATCGGCGGTATCGGCTTCATGAGCATCGGACTTTTTGCCCTGAGCTTCATGGGCAAGAAGATCGGACTGAAACAGCGTGCGACTATGAGAGAATCCATAGGCAGTGTATCTTCGGGCGGTGTTGTCAAGATGACCCGCTTTATACTCAAGGGTACTGCCCTGTTTGAATCTCTGGGTACGGCTGCGCTGTGTTTCTGGTTCGTACCTCGGCTGGGCTGGGCAAAGGGAATTTATTTCTCCCTCTTCCACTCCATATCCGCATTCTGCACCGCGGGACTCGACCTTATGGGCTACTTTGAACCGGGCAGTTCGCTGATAACCGCTAACGACAGCGTTATACTGAATATCCCCATAATCATACTGCTTGTTGTGGGCGGTATAGGCTTTTTCACATGGTCTGATATCGTCACCCACAAGCACCACATAAAAAAATACTCTGCACAGACCAAGATAATCCTTGTTGTCACCGTGCTGTTCTACCTTTTCGGTATGCTGGATATGGCTCTGCTTGAATGGCATAACGACGCAACTATTGGCGATCTCGGCTACGGCGGAAAGGTCATCGCTTCTTCTATGCTGGTAACTTCGGGACGTGACGCAGGATTTGCGTCTGTTACCGTGGCAAATCTCAGACAGACTTCCATCATGCTGCTTATATGCTTCATGTTCGTCGGCGGTTCTCCCGGATCTACCGCCTGCGGTATCAAGGTAACTACTTTCGCAGTCATGATGATGACTATATCCACCGTATTCAGAAAGAAAAAGAGCGTTGAGTTCTTCGGCAGACGTGTTGACGACACCACCGTGCGAAACGCAAGCTGTATCACCACACTTTATCTGGTGCTGGTAGCAGTTTCGGCGATGATAATCACAGGCGTGGACGGACTTGAACTGACACCAGTTGTATTTGAACTTGTAAGTGCGATAAGCTCCACGGGGCTTTCAATGGGCATAACCACTTCCCTTTCAGATTTGAGCATATTCATCGTAATAATGATAATGTTCTTCGGACGTATCGGCGGCATAACCTTTATAGTATCGCTGCATAACAACTATGCATCGAACAAGAGCCAGCTGCCCGAGGAGAAGATAATGCTTTGATATCAGCAGTAATCTTTCATTGATAAGTCCATTAATACGGACAGTTTTTTTGACAAGTAAAGATATGAAAAAGGAGTAAAAATATGGCAAGATCGTTTCTTATAGTAGGTATGGGGCGTTTCGGAAAGCACATGGCGAAGTCGCTGACAGCTATGGACAACGAAGTGC
Organism: Ruminococcus sp.; assembly: GCF_024692365.1. Lineage (GTDB taxonomy): Bacteria > Bacillota > Clostridia > Oscillospirales > Ruminococcaceae > Hominimerdicola. The sequence continues at coordinate 28,418 of NZ_JAILMR010000007.1, forward strand.
TGGCAATCGATATAAACGAGGACAGAGTGAACTCTGCCCTTAAATACGTCACCGATGCCCGCATAGGCGATGCTACTGACGCTCAGTTCCTTAAAGAGCTTGGCGTAAATAACTTTGATGTGTGCATATGTGCAATTGGCGATAATTTCCAGGCTTCACTTGAAACTACCTGCCTTATGCACGAACTTGGTGCGAACTATGTTTTCGCCAGAGCAAACAGGGATATCCACAAGAAGTTCCTGCTTCGCAACGGCGCTGACGAAGTGATCTACGCCGAGAAAGAAACTGCCGAAAGATTCGCAGTTCGTTTCGGCTCCGAGGGCGTGTTCGACTACTTCAACCTCAACGACAAGTACGCTATCTACGAGATAAGCGTTCCCGAAAGCTGGATAGGCAAGAACCTGCTGGAGAGCAACGTCCGCCAGAAGCACCACATCAACGTGCTCGCAGTAAAGCAGGACAACGACTTCAAGATGGCGTCCATCGATCACCGCTTCACTGCGGACGAAAGACTTCTTGTCATGGGTACCATGGAGAATATCCGCAAGATGAGAAAGTAATATATCGCTTACATTGACGGGAGTTTTTCAGCTCCCGTCTTTTTGTTATGCAAAAAGCCCGCGGACAGGTCGTCCACGGGCTGTAATAATTTAATTTAGCTTTCCAGATCGATTTCCATGATAGGCTGGCTTACATCTGCGCCTGCGGGTACCATGGGGAGTACGTTAACGTCCTTATTGATAAATACATCAACGAGAACAGGTCTGCCTGCTGCTGCGTATTCAAGGGCTTTTTTCAGCTGAGGAACTATCTCGTCCTTCTTTGTTATGCGAACGCCCTCAATGCCGAAAGCATCTGCAAGCTTCATGAAATCAGTTCCGCGCTCGATATTCGTCTGGCTGAAACGCTTGCCGTAGAACAGTCTCTGCCACTGACGCACCATACCGAGAACGTCGTTCTCGAATACCAGTTCTATCAGAGGGATCTTGTGCTTTGCAAGGCTGGAAAGTTCGTTGCAGTTCATGAAGAAGCTGCCGTCACCTGCTATATTTACAACTGTTCTGTCGGGATTGCCTATCTTACAGCCGATAGCCGCGCCAAGACCGTAGCCCATAGTACCAAGTCCGCCGCTTGAAGCAAAACTTCTTGCACACTTGAAATCGTAGTACTGTGCAGCCCACATCTGGTGCTGACCAACTTCGGTGGAGATGATAGCTTTGCCATCTGTCAGGTCATCCAGTGCGGAGATAACCTGATCGGGAAGAACTTCGTCTTCGCTCTCGATAGGAACCATATGCAGAGCATACTTTTTCTTCCAGCCCATAACTTCATTGAACCACTCGGGGTGGGACATATCGGGCAGAAGTTCGTTCAGCCTTGCGATAGCCTTCTTAACATCGCCTGTAACGTGGTGATATACCTCGATGTTCTTGCCAATCTCGGCAGGGTCTATCTCAAGGTGGATTATATGTGCATTTTTAGCGAAAGTATTGGGGTTGCAGAGAACTCGATCGGAGAAACGTGAACCCAGAACGATCATGAGGTCACAGCCGCTGACTGCCTTGGCAGCCGCCTTTGTTCCGTGCATACCCAGCATACCGATGTAATTTTCAGAGGTATTGTCATAAGCACACTGACCCATCAGAGACAGAGCAACAGGAGCATTGCACTTTCTTACAAACTCCTTCATCTCATCGACTGCATCAGCGGATACTACACCGCCGCCTGCGTAGATAAAGGGTCTTTCGCACTTCTTGATGAGTTCGGCAGCCTCAGCTATCTCAGCCTCGAAAGTATCGGGATCCTTATACTCGGACTTCAGAGGTTCTTTCTTCTCATACTCTATCATAGCCGCAGTTATATCCTTGGGGATATCTATAAGTACGGGACCCTTTCTGCCCTCGTTGGCAATGCGAAAAGCTTCTCTGATGGTATCGGGGAGCTTTTCGGGGTCTTTCACGATGAAGTTATGCTTGGTGATAGGCATTGTGATACCGCAGATATCCACTTCCTGGAAAGAGTCAAGACCCAGCAGATTTCTGGTAACATTACCTGTTATAGCTACCATGGGCACTGAATCCATATAGGCAGTAGCGATACCTGTAACAAGGTTAGTCGCACCGGGACCGGAAGTTGCCAGAACAACACCTGTTTTGCCTGTGGTACGGGAATAGCCGTCAGCTGCATGGCAGGCTGCCTGTTCGTGGGCTGTTATAACGTGTCTTATCCTGTCGGAATTCTTATAGAGTGCGTCATAGATATTCAGCACTGCACCGCCCGGGTAACCGAAAATAGTGTCAACACCCTGTTCTACAAGGCATTCAACGATAACGTCAGAACCGTTAAGCTGCATGATGGATCTCTCCTTTTATGATCTCAAAAAATATCGTAACTAATTATTTATTATACTATATTTATACGCTATTGTCAAGGGGGCGACATTCATACAAAAAGCACTCCCGCTGTCTGTCAGCAGAAGTGCTTTGCATCTTTTTTATCCGCCGTATATCTCTCTTCTGAGAAGTTCGCGGCTGGCATCAATATCAATATCGAGTGTTGACTGGTCGCCGTGCATACCGAAGCTGTAATTTCCCTCGGCAGGTATACGCAGGGTCTTCATCTCGTAATTCACCGAGAATATCGCCTTATAAGCCGAAAGCATCATCTCAGCGCGGCTCATATTCGTTGAAAGATTTGAGCATACCGACTTTGCAAAGCGGTTTATCGTCAGCGGGTCGGAAGATTTCACCTTAGTGATTATCTTGCTTATGACCTCGCGCTGTCTTTCGGTGCGCTGGAAATCAGCATTGCCAACATATCTCAGTCTTGCATAAGCAAGGGTCTGGTTGCCGTTCAGCAGAAGTTTTCCGCCGTGGTCGAGGGTATCGGTATCCTCGGGCTGTTTAAGGTAATGGTTCTGTTCGCCCAGAGGGTCTTCCAGACCGGCGGCTTCTTTATCGGTGATATCTATCTCAAGTCCGCCGATGGAGTCAACTATGTCGATAAATGCGAAGAAATCCACATAAACATAGTCGTCCACCGAGATATCGAAATTGTATTCGATGGTATCCATCAGCAGTTCAGCACCACCGTAGACGTAAGCCGAATTCAGCTTGTCCCAGACGTCGATATCCTCACCGTTTGTCTTTCTGCCGCGTATCTCAACATACATATCACGCATGAAAGATGTCATGGTGATGCTCTTTTTGTCCTTGTTTACCGACATCAGTATCATACTGTCCGTTCTGCCGTTTTCTTTTTCACTTCGGGTATCGGAACCTATCAGCAGGATATTCGTAACGCTTTTGCTGTCCATGGAACCGCCTGTGAATGTACGGTCTCCGCGACCCCTGCGGTTCACAAGGGTGATGTAGTAATAAAGCAGGGCATTCAAGCCGATGAATATTACAAGCAGGATTATTATAAGCGTCTTGAAAAATTTGCCTACGGGGTTGCTTTTCTCATGGGCGGGAACTTTGCCGCCGTTGCGTGACCCGAAACGAAGTTCTTCGGTGGGACGTGGCTTTGCACGGTTTTCCGACTTTTTCTTAGTTGGATGACCGCTGTTTCTGTCCCTGCGGGGTGCGGGACGTTCTTCCACTCTGTCCCTTGAACGCTTAGCGCCTGTTCTTTCGCTTTCTGCACCGCCGCGGACAGGTCTTTTTCTCTGACCTGCGCTGTTTCCGCGTGAGGTACGTCTTTCCCTCATATCATCTTCGGGATAATTCTGCCGCGGGCTTTCAGCGCCGTACTGCGGCTGTGCCTGACTGCAGGGATACTGTCCGCCGACACTATCATCTCTGCGCTGACGTGAAGCACCTGCACGTGCGGGCTGTCTGTTCTCATATCCCTGACGCGGTGACTGTGCATACTGTCTGTTACCGTTGATGTTACTGTATCCTTCGCCGCTAGGCTGACCGCCCATCTGCGGGGTGGTGCCGTATCTCTGATATTCCGAGGCGAACACATCATCAGCACTGCCCATGCTGAGATCTACTTCGCCGCCCGTATCCCCTGCGATCCTGGATATCTCTTCCAGCTGTCGCTGATACTCTTCCTCATAAGGGTCTGCGGGTCGTCGGAACTTTTCATCTTTGTCCATAACTACTCTCCTGACCTTTTACACGTAAACGAAAATCTGTTATGCTTTTTCCCGAAGAATAGGGAAACTTACAAACAAACTCCGCTCTATATGACTATTTTCACGAATATCACTATTATATAGTATAACCCTGCGTTTGTCAAACCAACCCGGGCTTTTTTCATTACTATTTCACCGAATTTTTACTTTTCTTTCTCACAAGAAAGCATAAAAACAGCGCTGTCCTGCTTTTTTCGGCAAAACAACGCATGAATTTTTGTGTATTTTGACATCGACAAACAGCCCTTACAGCCAGCCGCCGTCAACACGAAGCACCTGACCCGTTATGTAGGAGGAAGACTCCTCTGCCAGAAACATAACAGCATTCGCGATATCATCGGGAGTGCCCATACGCCCCATTGGTATCTCATCGGTGACTGCGTTCAGGTCTTCTTCGGAGAGGGTGCTGTTCATCTTAGTATCGATAAGACCACAGCTTACACAGTTCACACGAACTCCGCTGGGTGCGCACTCCTTGGCAAGCGCCTTTGTGAAGCCGATTAGCCCCGCTTTTGCCGCAGAATAAGCCACCTCGCACGAAGCACCGCTCTCACCCCATACCGAGGATATATTTATCACACTGCCCGAATGCCTGCGAAGCATCTGCGGAAGAACAGCTTTAGTCAGCCGCATATGCCCGAATAAGTTAGTGTTCATCAGTTCGGCAAGGCGTTCGTCCGTAAGGTCGGTAAACAGACCGATATCCGCGATACCCGCATTGTTGATAAGCAACTCGCACTCGCCGAAACTTTTTTCAACCTCATTCAGGAACTCCGCGGTGCTGACTGCATCTGCTATATCACAATGAAAAGCCTCAGCTGTAAAGCCCTCACCTTTCAGTTCAGCCGCAAGGGATTCAGCTGCTTCCCTACCTTTATTATATGCTATCACGGTGAGATAGCCCGCCTGCGCCAGCTTTCTGCTGACAGCACTGCCTATCCCGCCCGAACCGCCTGTTACAATGGCGGCTTTTTTTATCCTGCCCATGATATCTGTCCTTTCGGTGTGATTATGCACGGATTAGCAAACCGTGTGAATTCTACTGTATTATACCACGGAAACAGATTTAATGCAAGTACGTATAAAAGAATGCCAAAGCTCTCTTCCTTGGCACTCTATCCTCATTTTCTTGTTATTTTACCCAACCTCACACATCAAGTCCTATGCAAACAAATGATTTATATTTTAACTCGGACATATTTCTGTAAAAGTTGTACAAAAACGTACAACTTTTCGCCAAAAATCACTGATAGTGAAAGGACTTATCACACCCTCGGGATATCCCACCTATCCCAAAACATCTTCCCCCTCACTAATTTGATCTTCCTCCCCCTGATCTTCAAAGCCGACTTCTCCAAGCTCCTCCCCCACCGAGAATCTTCTCCCAAGCGGCATATACACCCGCGTACCGTCCACAGGGTCAACAGGCAGAGGTCTTTTCTCCTTATCGTTCATCGCAAACTCTCCTTTCGCTTCTATATATAATAGTATATCCTGATGAACCCCGAATATTCCCAAACTTATCATGTACATTTTTTTGTACTTCAATCAAAAGCTTTCAAAAAAGCCCTTGTATTGAAAAAGCATTTATGCTATAATTAAAAACATAACATTCGTAAAATCAAAACATCACATTCTGGTAAGGAGTGACTTATATGAAATACAACAGAAAAAACGCCCTTGTTTTCGGACTTTTAAAAGGGCTTCAAGCCGAATTTTTCGGCATATTCGTCATGCTGTTTTTCTGGGCAGTTTCTAAGGCTATGGGCATTCTCGCGAACCTTATGTTCGGTTTCACAGGGATAATGTGCGTTGTCTGTATTCTTGCGGATTATGGCATGAAAGAAGGCAATAAAGCCGCTAATGCCGACTCTCTCCACGGTGACAACGTCGGCAGAAATTTCGGGCTTAAAACAGGGCTTATCGCTATGCTTCCCTTTGCGCTGACTGCGGTGATACTTGCGGTATCGAAGTTCAGCGGCGCATTTGATTTTCTTGCTGTGTTCAAGATAGCAAACGCCTGCCTTTTCCCGATAATGGATATTTTTGCACATTCCGCTGATATAAAGGATATGAGCCCCGCAGTTTTCCTGCTGATAGTCCCATATCTCGCTCTATTCCCTATTTCGGCTTATATCGGCTTCAAATGGGGCTACGATAAAGTTGACCTCAAAGACAAGATCGTATACAAAAACAAGTAGTCTGCATTTTCTGCAAAGGAGGATATCAATGAGATTCGCACACGTTTCCGATCTTCATCTGGGCAAAAGGCTGGGCAGCTATACCCTCATCGAAGATCAGCGCCATATTCTTTCGCAGATAGCAGATATCGCTTCGGCTGAAAACTGCGACGGCATACTCATTGCGGGAGATATCTACGACAAAAGCGCACCCTCGGCAGAAGCTGTAAAGCTGTTCGGTGAGTTTCTCACAAAACTCCGCAGGAACAAGCTGTCCGTCTATATCATCAGCGGAAATCACGACAGCCCCGAAAGGATAGACTACGGTCGCGAGATAATGGCTGATGTCGATATACACATCTGCGCCTGCTATGAGGGCAGTGCAAGCGTGCTGACAGTTTCGGACGAGTACGGAGAATTGGACATTTGCTCTGTACCTTTTATAAAGCCCTCCTTTGTACGCGGATATTGTCCAGATAAGGATATAAAGACCTATACCGATATGATGAGCGCAGTCATCGAACAAAGCGGCATCGACCGAAGCAGGCGGTGCATAATGATGTGCCACCAGTTCATCACAGGTGCGATCACCTGCGATTCGGAATATATCTCCGTTGGCACACTGGATAATATCGGCGCTGAAGTCTTTGAAGGCTTCGACTACGTGGCACTCGGGCATATCCACAGCCCCCAGAACGTGGGCAAAAATATCCGCTACTGCGGAACGCCCCTGAAATATTCAGCATCGGAGATATCCCACAAAAAGTCCGTGACGATAGTTGATATCCGCGAAAAAGGCGATACCGAGATAAGCACCATACCTCTCGTGCCCATGCGCGATGTCACCGAACTGAGAAGTCAGTATAACGAACTGATGGAGCGCAGTTACTATGAAAAGCTGGATACTGACGGCTTTTTCTTCATCACCCTGACCGACGATACCGATATACCCAACGTAATGCAGAAACTCAGAACCGTCTACCACAACATTGTTCAGCTGAGTTTCGACAACAAGCGCACCCAGACGATATCGGAGGTAACTGCCGCTGTTCACACCGACAGCAAAACTCCATTTGAGCTTGTAGCCGAGCTTTTCAAAGAACAGAACGGCGCTGATATGTCAGAAGAACAGTCGGCATACGTCAAGGATATGATTGATAAAATATGGGGGGACAGCTTATGAGACCGCTTAAACTTACAGTTCAGGCTTTCGGTCCCTATGCGGAAAAGACCGAGATAGATATGGAACAGCTGGGCGGACAGGGTCTTTACCTTATCACGGGTGATACAGGCGCAGGCAAGACCACTATATTCGACGGCGTTTGCTACGCACTTTTCGGCAAAGCGAGCGGCGACAGCAGAACTGTCAATATGTTCAGGAGCGAGTACGCCGAACCCGGTGTTATAACCTACGCCGAACTGCTTTTCGATTACGGCGGAACAAAATATCTCGTCCACCGCGAACCTCGTCAGAAGATACCGAAAAAGCGCGGCGAGGGCGAGACCGACCTCAACACTACAAACGAGATATACCTGTACGGTCAGGAAAAGCCCATAGCTTCGGGCGAAAACGAGGTCAACGAAAAAATAAAAGCGATACTCGGTCTTGACCACGGACAGTACCGAAATGTGGCGATGATAGCTCAGGGCAGTTTCGCAGAACTGCTGAACACCAAGACCGAAAGCCGCACGAAGATACTCAGCGCAATATTCTCCACAGGAAAATACAGAGTTCTTCAGGACAGGCTGAAAGAAGAAGCCAACGCCGTGTACCGCAAATACAAGGATTCCGAACTCAGGATAGGCTCGCTTCTCGGGAATATCAGGCTCGGTGCCGAAGACCCCTGCCGCGGCGAGATAGCTCTGGCGGCACAAAACCCCGAATCTGCCGCCGATACTGATATAGAAGAAGTCTGCCAAAAAGCGCTTGACTATGAAAAATCCGAAGCTAAAAAAGCCTCGGACGAATACAAAGCGGCAGATAAACAGCACAAGGATTCCACCCTTGCCCTCGACAGCGGCAAAAAGCTTTCGGGACTTTTCGATAAACTTGAACAGTCTGAAAAAGAGATGCAGGGACTTCTGCCCGAACTGGAAAAAGCAGGCAGTGAAGCTAAAGCTATGCGCGAAAAACTCCCCGAGCTGAATGAGCTGATAGGTCAGATAGCCACCGAAGAAAAGCAGCTGCGTTTTTACGATGACGCCGAAGCCAAGCTTAAAGAAGCGGATAACCTCACCAAATCGGCTTCTGTCGGACAAAAAAAGCTTGAAGCTTTGAACGCTCAGCTTTCGGCAGACACCAAAAGGCGTGAAGAGCTGAAAAAGCTCATCACCGATTTGGGCGATATCGGCGTAAAGCTGGCAGAAACCTCAGGCGAAGCCGAAAAGCGAAACGACGAACTGAAACGCACAAAGGAGATAGGCGCGGAACTTTCTGCGGCGAACAAACTGAAAGAAAAGGAAATCTCTGCCAGAGAAATATTTGAAGCCGCAAAGACCGAGCAGGAGCGTCTTGATAAGCGCTATTCCGAACTGTTCACCCTGTATCTGGCAGAACAGGCAGGACTTCTGGCGGAAGAACTGGAAGAGGGCAAACCATGCCCTGTCTGCGGCTCTGTCCATCACCCCCAAAAGGCAGTGCGTTCCGAAAAAGCCCCCGACAAGCAGACTGTTGACAAAGCATCTGCCGAACTGGATAACGCCCGCAATATCGCCCTTAAAGCAGCCTCAGATCACGCGGCGGCGAGATCGGCACACGAAAAAGCCGTTGAAGCTGCAATGGCTCACGCAGGAAAATACGCTGAAAACTGTACCCCCGATGAAGCCCTTGAAAACGCCCGCAGCGACTACAAGCACATCAGTGATGCGCTGAAAAAACTTATCGCGAAACAGAACGAGCTCGCAAAACAGGCTAAGCAGAAAACCGATGCCGAGCAGGAATCTGCCATGCTTGAAAAGCGCACAGCCGATAACAGCAGCGCAATCGCAGAATTGCAGAGCAGCCTGCGTGAACTCACCGCCAAGGCAGAGGAAAAAAGGCTCACTGCCAAAAAGCAGCTTGATGATCTGCCCTGCGCCGACAAAGCCGAAGCGATGAAGCATATCACTACACTGAAAGCAAATCACGATGCGCTAAAAAAGGCTATATCCGATGCCGAGAACAAACTGGCTCTGCTTGAAAAACAGCGCACAGAACTTTCGGGACGACTTAACGAACTTAAAGAACAGACCAAGCGCAAAAAGCGCCCCGACTGCGAAGCCCTTGAACTCAGCGTGAAAGAATCCGCAAAACTTGCAAAAGCGGCACTCGATAAGCGCGACGAGACTGTAAAGTGTCTGGCTTCCGCTGAGGATACCCTCAAAAATATCAAGTCGGAACTCGCAAACAACCGCGAACTCAGCAGAGAGTACAGCATCAAAAATGCCCTGAACAGCACCGTTAACGGCAATCTCACAGGCAAACAGCGCGTGACTCTCGAGGTCTTCGCCCAGCTTGAATATTTCGACAGGATACTCGCCCATGCAAATGTCAGACTTTTGCAGATGACCAACGGACAGTACGAACTTATCCGAAGCGATACCAGCCGCGGCAACACCAAGATAGGTCTGGATATCGACGTAAACGACCATTTTACGGGCAGTACCCGAAGCATACGCTCCCTTTCGGGCGGCGAGAGCTTTATGGCTTCTCTTGCGCTGGCACTGGGCTTTTCCGACGAGATACAGCAGTCCTCGGGCGGCGTGCGTATAGATTCAATGTTCGTCGATGAAGGCTTCGGCACCCTTGATGACGAGACCCTCGATCAGGCGATAAAAGCGCTGAACGGTCTGGCTGAAAATTCAAGGCTCGTGGGCATAATCTCCCATGTTCCCGAACTCAAAGAAAAGATCGACAGGCAGATAGTCGTCACCAAGGACAAGTCCCTCGGCAGTGCCGTGAAGATCATCACCTGATAAACAGCCTGACCATCAAAGGCGACAATATGAACCCTGTTAAATCCGCTGCGGCAGCTGCAATAAAAACGCGGCTGCCCAGCTTTTTTCTCATGGCGGCAGAGTATACTGCGATTGTGTAGAATGTTGTTTCGGTGGAAGACATCAGCACAGCCGCCGTCTTGCCAGCGAAGCTGTCGGGAGATATCCGCGAGTATAGTTCGTCCAGCGATGCGATCGCCCCGCTCCCCGATACAGGGCGTATCAGCGCCAGTTCGATACATTCGGGCGGAAACCCCAACCTTTCTGCCAAAGGGGATATCCACTCCGCAAGATGAGCCGATGCCCCCGAAGCCCCGAACATTCCCACGGCTGTCATGACCAGAACCAGTATCGGTATCAACTCGGCGGCGGTCTTCAATCCCTCTGATGCTCCCGTGGTGAACTCCCCTGCAACGTCCGTGCGCCTGAACAGACCGAATAACAATATGAACGTGATGATGAGCGGGACGATCATGTTTGCAGCGGTCATTTATTTCTCCTCCGAAAACAGTATAGATGCAGTTATCACCCCCACCGCCGCCGAACAAAGCGAGGTCACAAGCACCGCAGGAAGGATCTCCAGCGGTGCCGCCGAACCATGCGCCGACCGCATTGCCGCCACCGTGACGGGTATAAGCTGGATAGAAGCCGTGTTGATAACTGTGATAAGGGCGGTGTTCCGTCGGGGGTGCGAACTTTTTTCAAGTCGTCGGACAGCTTCGATGCCCGTAGGCGTGGCGGCATTTCCCAGTCCCAGCAGATTTGCCGTGAGATTCAAGCTGACAGCTTTCTCCGATGATGCATCAAGCCTGCCGAAAATAAGCCTTATCAGCGGAGACATAGCCCGCGATACAATGCGTGTCAGCCCCGACCTTTCGGCTACCCGCATAAGTCCGCACCACAGCGCCATCGAACCCGCAAGGTATATCCCAAGTTCCACAGCTTTAACGCACTGCCCCAGTGCCGCATCGGATATCTCTTCCCATCCGCCCCCTAAAAATCCTGCGACTGCGGATAGAACAAGCATCACCGCCAGTATAATACCCAACATTTTCGCCCTCCTTTTAGATAAATGTTTTATTTTTATTCATTGATTATTTACTTTTACCAATTCGGAAAAATTGACAAATTTTACAAGGAAAATAATACCGTTCAGCACCGCAAATATTCAGTTTAGTAATATTTTGATGTGCAAAATGCCGAAATTATTTTCAACGTGACAAGTAATTGACATAACGTTCAAATTTACTTGACAAGCTTTACATAAATTGGTATAATATATTTATAATATTAGTCAGTCTAAGATGACTAAAATACATCAGGGGAAAGGAATTGAGGAATAATGAAATCCATAGGTATCGTAAGAAAGGTCGATGACCTCGGAAGGATCGTTCTTCCCATCGAACTCAGAAGGACTTTTGACCTCGCCGTTAAGGATTCTATCGAGATCTATACCGAGGACGACAAGATCATTCTTAAAAAGTATCAGAGAAAGTGCATTTTCTGCGGCGCTACCGAGAACCTTGTTGACTACAAGGACAAGTCCATATGCACAAACTGTGTTTCCGAGATCAAAGGCGCTAAGTAATATCAGGAACGACCGCTGATTAATACTATGCGATCATGTACGGCATAAGAACCTGCATAAAAGATCAGACCCATCGGCTTGATGCCGACGGGTCTTTTTTATCGCGTATATACGGCTTTTAACGACATATCTTCCCTGTCAAGCAGCAAGATATGTGCCGCCTTGCCAACGGATATGCTGCCGTAATTTTTATCTTCGCCGATCGAACGGCATGGATTGATAGTCGCGGCTTTAAGGGCGCTTTCAAGGGGTATCCCCATTTTCACCGCAGTTCGCAGGCAATCCGAAAGAGGTGTCACGCTTCCCGCCAGAGTTCCATCCGAAAGCACAGCGCGGTTTCCCTTTACAGTTACCCGCTGTCCCCCCAGCTGATATTCGCCATCGGGCATCCCCGTCGCTTCCATGCTGTCGCTGATGAGTATTATCCGTTCATCTCCGAACAGCCTGAAAGCCGCTCTTACCGCCGTTTCGGATACGTGTACGCCATCGCAGATGATCTCCGCGAAAACTCCCGCCCTATCGAACGCCGCACCTATCAACGAAGGTGCGCGGTGGTTGAAAGGCGGCATCGCATTGTACATATGGGTGATGTGATCCGCACCTGCCCCAAAGGCTTCAACTGCTGTATCGTAGTCACATGAAGTGTGTCCCAGTGAGAACCGCATACCGCCCGCAAGCTGTCCTATGCATTCCAATGCCCCCTCGGACTCGGGTGCTATCGTCACCAGCTTGATAAGACCCTCAGCAGCCGACTGCCATGCCCGCAGTTTTTCTGCCGAGGGGGGCTGAATCAGTTCCTTATTCTGTGCGCCGCATTTTTCGGGAGAAATGAAAGGTCCCTCAAGGTGAACACCTATCAGCTGTGCCCTGCCCTCTCCTGTTTCTCTTTTTCGGTATGCCGCCGCTGTACCTAGTATCCCGACTATGTCCTCATCGGGCAAAGTCATTGTCGCGGGACATATGGTCGTCACGCCCTGTGAATATTCATACTCCGCTATACAGCCGATGGCTTCCGGTGTTGCTTCGCAGAAATCATGCCCCGCACAGCCGTGAAAATGAATGTCCGTCAGTCCCGGAACAACATAACACCCCGAAGCGTCAACCACCTCACCGCCGTATTTTATCATAGCATCAGCAGGAAGTATCCCCGTGATGACTCCCTCTTCCGTCAGTACCGAAAGCGGCTCAAATCGACATTCTTCGGTAAATACCAGACCATTCTTTATCAGCATATCACCACCGCCTACGGCATAACGATGAAGCCCGCCACTTCGCCCACACGAACATCATGCAGACCGCTTAAAATGGCTTCTGTATCTATCTTATCCCCGAAAGCGTGGCTTACCGACAACTGCGGGAAATTCACGCCCACAGCATCAGCCTTGTAACAGCCCCCCGCCATTCTGGTGTTTATCTCCATGAATACGTGTTCGCCGTTAAGGGGACGAAGCTGTATATTGTAGGGATATTCTATGATGACTTTTTCAGAGATACGCTTTGCGATATCAATGAACTCCTTATCAAAACGCAGAGCGGTTATGTGGCTGTCGATCTTGCACCTTGGCACAGCGATAAGCCCGCTCTCCGTCCTCATGCAGTCTATGCTTATCTCGGGTTCGCTGAGATATGGCATTACCACCGTGGGATATATCTTACTGCGGTTTTTAAGGTCATTAAGATACGCCTGATAGCTTATATCCTCGGGCATCGACTTAGGCGCATCATCATCGTAAAGCCGCCTGTAAGTGATACCGCCCTCATCGCGGTCAGCCTTTACGCACACCTTATGTTCCTTGCCGTACTTTTCCTTTACCATTGCATACGCCCGAACAAAACCGTCAACAGTGGTAATGCGCTCCATATATGGCGTAGCACAAAGGTCATTCGCCCGCATAAATTCGCATGACTTCATCTTGCTGTCAAGCATATCGTTCTGTTCGGTGTTGCCGTCAGCAGTAACGCGGGTGCCTATCGCCACGAATTCATCTATGTGACTTATGACCGCCGCTCTCCAGCGTTTCGGGAAAAATACATCAACCGAATGTTCCTTGCAGAACTCCAGCGCCCATTCAGCATACTGTTCGCCGTTAACGCCGTTGGGTTCAAGGTATCTTTCGTCCGCCGCAGCCCCGAACACAAAATCTGGCTTTTTGGCTGTCGCTATTATGTAGTTTCGCTCATCACGTTTCAGCAGTTCGATGAAATTATAAGCCTGGCTGAACCAGTGATTGAACCATATTACTCTCTTGCCGTTTTTCATACTATATCTCCTTAGATGATCGTTTGCTGGTTTTTGATCTCGTTATCCATATTCTGGAAGAACACACCAAGCTAAATATCGTTTGACCGCTATTTTAACAGTACACTAAAGTACCAGCCTTATACTCCGATCTCAACGCTATCACAGAACACAGGTTTGCCATCACTATCTCTGGCAGTTACAGTGAAACCTGTCACCCTGTCGTCCTTGTATTTTGGCTCGCATTTATAGTCAAGTACCATGCCCTGTTTTGTCAGACAGATTATCCTGCTGTCGCATTTTTCCTTGATATCCGCGCATACGGTCGGCATGAATACAGTATTGTCCTCACTCTGTGTACCGCCGAATTCAAAGGGTATCAGTGCAACACTTCTGCCATCGGAGGGGTCTGCATTCCTTAATGTCAGCACTTTTTCCATTCTCTCGGAATACGGAGGTATATCCGAAACGCTCGCCAACGGAACATACACGGTATCGCCCTGCACAGTCATCGAGAAATCTTCCCTGTCGTCATAATCATACACGCCGCGCAAAGTGTAGGCTGGCTCGCCTTTTTCGCTGTGATACACCTTCATGTAATACATAAAATAAAAATCAAAAAGCTCCTCATCAGTATCATCGAAAGAACCATAGCAATACTCAGCGTGCCTTAAAACGCTCTGTCTTACCTTTTCATATTTATCAGCAGAAGGCTCTTTGAAATCCGCCAGACAGCGTTCAAGATCAAGCTGATCCGCACCATTAGTAATATCAACATCGACTTCCCAGCCGTACCTTAAACTGGTTTCCACACCGTGTTCCAGTTCCTTATTGGGAACGTAATTATTGTACTCCCTGAAACGCATGTCGAGAACCTCTTCAAGCTTTGTACGCAAAATCGGAGAATAGGAATTTACATAGTAGTAGCGGCAGTCACCCACAACATCAAAATAATCAAACTGATAGCTTGCACATTGTGAATCATACCCAAAGCCAAAACCGTTTCTGCGCATACTGCCCCAGTAATATGTGTTGGTGAAATTATACAATTCCTCACTTATCATATCTTTGCTGAAACAGTAGTCGGTACACTCAAGCAGACAAACAGGGCTTTCCTTTCCGCTCCTCACCGCTTCGATAACTTCCGCGGGGATAAGGCTGAAAAACTCCTTGCTGACAAAATCTCTGTCAAGCAGCCACATCAGGTAATACGCCATTGGCATTGAAGCGTATTCGTATATAATATCGTCGTCAGCGTAGGCAACCTCAGGTGAGATATTGCAGTGGTGATATTCGTCTGATGCGGCATCGAAGTGCCATTCGGCTTTTTCAACATCAAAATTTTCAATAGTAATTTTTGAAGTGAAAGATTCCGCAGGCGAAAGCTTGTCGGCTTTTCTACCTATCAATATGGCAGATATTCCCAGAACGATACACACCAGCTGAAGCAGCAGCATTTCTTCAAGCGTGACATCGTCCTCTGTCATCTGAAACATTACTGACAGACCTGTACCCGCGGCAAACAGCCGCATAAAGATATTGCTTGTAAGAACCATTTTTTTGCCGGACGCTTCCCTGACCAGACCGCCGATACTTATCAGGCAAAGCAGAGCGAACATGACCGCCCAGGGAACAACAGCTATAAGCGGTTCAAAGGGGGTTTCACCTTTGGCAGGCGAAACATTAGCACCTATCCCGGCGACACACATTACAAATTCAAATATACCGAGAATTGAAAACAGAACGTTCTTTATAAAGCTGCCTGCCTTACTCAATTTCGTTTCCTCCTTTTGAGCAATTTTCAAACATAGAAATTATAGCATATATTAAAGCAAAAGTAAAGCGATAGCATAGCTGGGATGTTGTAAGAATGCCAAGGCAACAAAGCGCGCGGTCAAGCCTCGCGCTTTATTTCCTTGGCATTCTATCCTCGTTTTGCTATACATCAAAGTTTGCCTTATGCTTCTGCTTTCTCGTATATATCTTCCCGCTCGGCACTTTCTTCGTCACAGGTACTGTTCCGCCCCATGTCCCTCTTCGCATATTGTCTATCTTCCTACGCTCTTTCGCGCTCATCTTTTCATAAGGTATAAATTTCTCTTCCATATGCTCTCCTATCTCTTTCTCGATCTTCCGTGTTCCTCGGCTTCCCCTGCCTTGAAGTTATATATCGGCTTGATGATATCCTCTATCTCACAGGTATCGCCAATATTATTCACGATATCATCTATGCTCTTATACGCCATCGGGCTTTCATCTATGGTCGCGGAGCTTACCGAGGTGCTGTATATGCCTTTCATCTCCCTCTTGAACTCCGTAAGCGTCAGCTGAGCCTTTGCCGCTGAGCGCGACAGTATCCTGCCTGCGCCGTGGGGTGCGGAATAATTCCAGTCGGGATTGCCCTTACCTGTGCAGATAAGGCTGCCGTCACGCATATTTATGGGGATAAGCAAAACTTCTCCCGCCTGCGCCGACACCGCACCCTTTCGCAGTATCATATTATCCGTATCGATGTAGTTGTGTATGGTCGTGAACTGCTCCTTTACGTGCAGGCTCATGCCGTCGATTATCTCGTCCATCATCGCCTGACGGTTCAGCATGGCGAACTGCTGAACTATCTTCATATCATGTATATACTGCTCAAAAAGTTCACCCTCGGTATATGCAAGCTGCTTTGGAACATCAGTGCGCTTGGTGTTTTTCAGCTTGGTTATCTCGGTCTGTATCTGCTTTTCCTTTCCCTCTTCTTTCAGCCGAGCTACAAGTTCATCGATATCGGGCTTTGCACAGCCGTTCAGGCGCTTGTATGCTTCCTCCTGATAGTACTTTGCAACTTCAAGCCCCAGATGACGGGAACCTGAGTGTATAACGATGTACACCCCGCCATCACTGCCCTTGTCAGCTTCGATGAAATGATTTCCTCCACCGAGAGAACCAAGGCTGTGTATCGCCTTATCGTGATCTATATGATCGTAGCAGTAAAGTTCGGTCAGGTCTATCTTGTTATTGAAGCGGTGGGGCTTTTTTCTTATATCGAAACCCGAGGGTATCTCGCGGTATATCAGCTTATCCAGCTGCTGTACTTCGATGTGCTTTTCTTTCAGCTTAACTGTTTCCATACCGCAGCCAATATCCACGCCCACAAGGTTAGGTACAGCCTTGTCGGTGATGGTCATGGTAGTGCCAACGGTACAGCCCGCACCCGCATGGACATCGGGCATTATGCGCACTCTCTGTCCCTCGGACATGGGCTGGTTCATAAGTTCTATAATTTGTGATACGGCTGATTCATCGCATATATCGGTGAAAACCTTTGCAGTTCCGTACTTTCCATTTAGTTCAAACATATTTATCTCCTTTGTGTCTGTCAATTATGTTAGCTGCCGGTGCATAAAAAAAGGTGTGCTTCCATATGGAAACACACCATGTATGCAAAAATTTACAGCTTAACGCTGACTGCACCGGCGAGTCCCCTGTTTTATGAAATTGTTTTCAAAACTCTTAGTATATATCTTTTTCATCTGACTCACCGTCCTTTCATAGTTTTTATCTTTGTCCTGCTGACATGGCTTATTATACCCGAAGAAATAGGATTTGTCAATAGTTTACGATATAAATTTTTCTGCGAACCTGTGCTGACATCTGCAAAAGTATGAAATATCTATTCCGCAGGATAACTGCCAGCTGTCACAAACGCCTATTTTTCAACAAAAAACGCGGGAGCGTCACAGCTTTTTTGTGAGAATAAATAGTTGACAATAAAATGACGTTATGGTAATATATATAAAGATGTTGTGCCGACAGGCATGACCGATCGAGAGGTAAAATATGTTTAAGGAACAGATAGAAACTTTCAAAAGATACCGATTTTTGCTGAGAGAATTAGTAAAAAAAGGTATCAAGCTGAAATACCGCCGTTCATATCTCGGCATTTTATGGACTCTGCTCGAACCACTGCTGACCACCTGTGTGCTCACTGTTGTTTTCGGGACATTCTTCGGTAAGGACGACAAGACCTTTCCGGTATACATACTTTCAGCGAGACTGCTGTACAGCTTTTTCTCAACGGGTACTAAATCCGCTATGAAGTCAATACGGCAGCACGCGGGCATGATAAAAAAGGTCTATGTGCCAAAATACATCTATCCGCTTTCGAGCGTGCTTTTCAACTTCGTTATATTCGCGATATCGCTGATTGTACTTATCGGTGCAATGTTAGTGTTCAGAGTATTCCCGACGATATGGATCTTCACAGCTATAATACCGCTGATGATGCTTTTCCTGCTGACTCTCGGTGCCGGTATGATACTTTCCACCATGTCGGTATTCTTCCGTGATCTGGAATATCTATGGGACGTTGCGCTGATGCTTATAATGTACACCTGCGCTATATTCTACAAAGTTGAAACCGTTGCAAACAAGGGTCATGGCTGGATATTCAAGCTGAATCCCCTGTATGCGATAATCAAGGATTTCAGAGCAGCTATTTACGGTCAGAATATGTTCGCTTCTCCTGCATGGGTGATAATGCCCGCGGCAGTAAGTGTGCTTTCGGTACTTGTTGGTGTAGCGTTGTTCAAGAAACATCAGGATAATTTTATTCTTCATATATAAAAACATCTGCCCTTCCTGTTGATACAGGGAGGGCTTAATGAAAGGAAAACTAAATGTCTAATTATGCTATAGAAGTCAAGAACGTCGGCATGAAGTTCAACCTCAGCCAGGAAAAACTTGACAGCCTTAAAGAATACGTGATAAAGATGCTGAAAGGTCAGCTGAAATACAACGAATTCTGGGCTCTCAAAAATGTGGATTTCAAAGTTGAAAAGGGTGACCGCGTGGGTATACTGGGTCTGAACGGCGCAGGAAAAAGTACTCTGCTGAAAGTCATCGCAGGCGTTTTCAAGCCTACCGAGGGCGAAGTTGTAAGGCACGGCAGGATCGTTCCTCTGCTTGAACTTGGTGCGGGTTTCGATTCACAGTACACAGGGGCTGAAAACATCTACCTTTACAGCGCGGTGCTGGGCTATTCAAAGGAATTCGTTGACAAGAAGTTTGATGAGATAGTAAAGTTCGCAGAGCTGGAAAAGTTCATCGATGTACCGATAAAGAACTATTCATCAGGTATGAAAACAAGGCTGGGTTTTGCAATAGCAACCCAGATAGAGCCCGATATACTGATACTTGACGAAGTACTTTCAGTCGGCGATGCAAAATTCCGTAAAAAGAGCGAAGCCAAGATAATGAGTATGTTCAAGTCAAACGTGACGGTGCTGTTTGTATCCCACTCCCTTGATCAGGTAAAGAGGATATGCAACAAAGCCATACTCCTTGAACACGGCGAACTCATCGCGGCAGGCGATATCGACGAAGTCGCTGCTATCTATCAGGAAAAAACAAAATAATACAGCAAAGGCACTTCCAGCAAAAGGAAGTGCCTTTTATCATGCTCAATATACGCCGTCGTTTCTCAAACAGCTCCAGATGGTCACGTCTATCAGTTCTCCCCTGCATCTTTCATACTGGCGCAGGGTACCCTCGTTGACGAAACCCAGTTTATCCAGAAGTTTCATGGAAGCCACGTTGGGGATCTCAACAAATGCTTCAACACGGTTGATATCCGTCTTTGTGAAAATATATTTCATTATCGCCTCGACCGCCTCGGACATTATACCCATGCCCCAGCGGTCACGCCTGAGTTCATAGCCTACCTCAGCCTTTTTGTTTGTCTCCGAGATACAGAAAAATCCGCAGGTGCCTATCAGTTTTCCGCTTGATTTTTCTTCGATACCCCACCTGACCATCTTTCTGTCTGCAAGGCAGTCAATAAACATCTTCGCCAGCTCGTCAGCTTCCTCGCGGCTTTTCAGCGGCAGTCTGTCGTAGTACTTCATGACCTGTTTGTCCGAGAAAATCTCGTAAAGATCATCCGCATCATCTGCGGTTATGGGTCGGAGCAGAACTCTCTCCAGGTCCATCGACAATGGTTCATCAAAAATATCGGTTATCATGCTGTCTCCTTTTCTGTCTAATGTTACACTAATACCGAATGTTCTTGTCACGATGCACAGGCGAATGCCCGCACACGTCTTTTCCGTTTTTTCTTTCTGTTTTGGGTATCGAGTATTCTCTGATACCTATTGCCATTATATATCATGAAAAGTAAATTGTCAATATATGTAGTTAATTTTGATACGAGAATGTTAAATATGTACAATTTCATACATCAATTCAGGTCATTTCGCCAAAGGATATTCTAATATATAAATATATTTATGTGAAAGAAAAGCGCCTTACAAAAGTAAGACGCTCAAAACATGAAATTTCGTCATTTCAGTAATAGCTGTTTTTTCTGATAATAGTCCAAGCTGTGAAATAAACTGCAATGCAGCAGGCGACTATAGCACCAAAGAGCGCACCTGTGGAGTCAATGAGAACATCGCGCATCATTCCCGCACGTCCGGGTACGAATGTCTGATGATATTCATCCGTGCAAGCGTATAATGCAGCAGCCGCAACAGAACAGAGAAGTCTCAGAATCCGGTTGTGGATACCGTAAAATGCAGAAAAAGCAAGTCCCGCCAATAAGGCATATTCCGAAAAATGAGCGCCCTTTCTGACCAGGATCGTCAGCAACGAGTAAACAGCTGCCTGTTCGGATATGGGCTTTTTATCAAAATCGGTGAAGAGAAAATGGATGATCTTCATAACGAGAGTTCTGCTTTGATTTGACGAATCGGTTGCAGGTGATGAAGAAAAAACAAATATCACCGTACACATCGCTATCAAAATCGCCCATCTGAAGAAGTTGAATAATTTACTGTCCATTAAACTTCCCTCCTTACAAATGCGAGAAGTGCCTCGCGCTCGTTCTCGATCTCCTCTTCTATCACCGCATCAAGTGCGGCGTTCAATGCTATTTTTATGTCTGCTCCCTTAAATCCCAGGGCTATCAGATCATGACCGTTTATTGCGAGATCGCCAGTCTTTAAACAGCACATCTCCTCTTTGATCTCAGCACCTAGTTTCGCAAGCTGATCCAATTCAGCCAGCTTTTCCTCGCGCATATAATCCGACTGCGCCAGAGTATCAGCCCTGCGGACTTTGAGCCAGTCCTCAAAAAAGTCATAGTCATATTTTGCTAAGAAACGCTTGACGGTGCGGCGCTTCGGGAAGATACGGTTATCATGTTCAAGCACCAGAGATGTCACTCTTTTGAGGGTCTTGTTGGAACATTTCAGGCGCATCAGAACTTCCTCTGCGATATCTCTGCTGCTAAGCTGATGAAGCTTGAAATGATCGACACCATTCTCATCAGTGACCTTTTTCTGCGGCTTGCCGATATCGTGAAACAGCATAACAAGGCGCAGATCTTCGTCACACTCGATTTTTTCTATACTGCGGCAGATATGCTCATAGACGGTATAACAATGATGGATATTGTGCTGTTCACAGCCGATACAGGGAAGAATTTCGGGAAGTATCACGCCAATTATGTCAGAATATTCCAACATTATCCTGCAAACCGCTTTGCCGCAGAGAAGCTTTTTAAGTTCGGAAAAGATACGTTCAGCAGAAATTGCTTTCAGCAGATAGGATTTTTTGCGCATTGCGGCAGCTGTATTTTCTTCTATTTCAAAGTCCAGAACAGATGCAAATCTCAGCGCGCGCATGATGCGAAGCGCATCCTCATCGAATCTGTCCTCGGCTATACCTACACATCTGATAACGCGTTCTTCGAGGTCGTTCTTGCCATCGAAGAGATCAACTGTCCCATCATTCGGATTGAAACACATTGCGTTAACTGTAAAGTCACGGCGTTTCAGATCTTCGCAAAGCTCAGTTTCAAATTTTACAGAATCCGGTCTTCTGTGATCGGTATACTCGCCGTCACTGCGATAAGTTGTAACTTCGACAGGCATATGCTCAGACATCACAGTCAGTGTGCCATGCTTCAGACCTGTTTTTATCGTATGAAATCCGCTAAATATCTCGACCATTCTCTCGGGGGTACAGTTTGTGCATACGTCGTAATCATGGGGTTCCTTGCCCATCATGGCGTCCCTTACACAGCCCCCGACGATATAGGCTTCATATCCGTTTTTTTCAAGAATATCTATCACCGCAGCTACGTATCGCGGTATTTTTATATCCATAAATCCTCCCTGTTAAATCAACTATCCTGTTCTCCACATCAGCAATTTTTGACTATTATCTAATCACAATTTTCGGTGATCTCTAGTCTCGCAATTTATGACTGTTCTTCTATAAGAAACAGACGCGCCATATTTGGTCTGCCAAATCTGACAGTAAGTGTCCTGTTATTTGGATTATAAGCATATTTTTCCTCG
Source organism: Ruminococcus sp. (assembly GCF_024692365.1). Classification (GTDB taxonomy): domain Bacteria; phylum Bacillota; class Clostridia; order Oscillospirales; family Ruminococcaceae; genus Hominimerdicola. The sequence continues at coordinate 50,892 of NZ_JAILMR010000007.1, forward strand.
TTGTACGAGGGATAAATGCAGCTGACTTTCGCATCATTGAAATCACTTTTTATCGGAATAACGCAGTTTTCCGAACCCTCTCTGTGCCAGATTGCAAGATATATCCGTTTATCGCACCTAAGCCCTAGCACAGACCAGTTGTCCGAAAATTCAGACACTCCCAGCGGGTAAAAAGGAATTGCCTTTGCGATATCACCGCGGATTGATTTGTACACCTCGATGCCCTCTTTTACAAGAGCCTTTCTTTCCGTTTCTAAGCGAGCTAAGTGTCCGCTTTGATGTACACGTAAGAGCATTGCATTCACCATATTGAAAACAACTTCTTCCCTGTCTCCAGTATCAAGCGGATATGACCATACAGCCGCCTGTTCGGGACACACAGCTGTCGGTGCATTCGCGGCGATAGTGGCGTATCTGCGGTTATCGTCCTGATCGGAGGTCGATTGGATCGAACATCTTGAAAGCAGAGCGTAGTCCATTCGCAGTCCGCCGCTGGAGCAATTTTCGACTATCAGCTTCGGATGACGTTCAAAAATGCCGTCAAGCCACGCTAAATAGGCTCTTTCGTGTTCCAGCAGACCATCACCGAAGCTATCAGCATCGGTTTCTGTTCCGATGCCCGGTTCGATATTGTAGTCCATTTTTATGTACCCTACACCATACTCATTTATCAGTCTGTCAACCACTGCATCACAATGCTCCCGCACCGCAGGTACGCGGAAATCAAGCTGATAACGACTTCTGTCAAACACTCTTTTGCCATGTCTGACGAAGAACCATTCATCGGGAAGTTTATCCGCCATGGGGCATTTTATACCCATGACTTCTATCTCCAACCACACGCCCGGGATCATACCTTTTTTGCGGATGTAGTCAGTGACTTCACGTAGTCCGTTTGGAAATCTCTTCCTGCTTTCCTGCCACTCTCCGACCCAGTCCCACCAGACTCCATCAGCATACCAGCCTGCATCTATACAAAAATATTCGCATCCGACTTCAGCTGCTGCATCGATAAGCGGAAGCTCTTTTTCGGTTGTCGGGTCAGCCCAAAGGCAGTTCATATAGTCATTGAATATCACGGGAAGTTTCGCATTATCGCGATTTTTGCGTCTTATAAGACGCCTGTACTTCGTCATTTCAGCAACTGCTTCATCGAATCCGCCGTCAACCGCGCACACTCCGCAATATACAGATCTGAAACTCTCGCCGGGCTTCAACGTCTTCGACCAGTGTGACTCGATCTCCGATGGTCCCGAAAGCTGTAGGTACAAATGCCCTTCGCGGTCGGAGATCTCCCAGTGCCACGAGCCGTTGTGCTCGATCTGCCACATCAGCGCCGCACCAACCTCAGTGTTCTCGAAATATCCCATCGGGATATACTCCTTGGACGACCAGTTGCCCACGTTCGTCACGCCAAGAACCTTCGATGAATGCTGCCATTCTGCGGGCTGAGACTGCCCCAGACCAACCTGTTCAAGGCTGTAAAACTGCCATTGCAGCTCTCTTTGCCATGAGTTGTGACATATCCCTATACGAACTTTTTCGTCCTGCGGCAGCAGACCCTCTTTCTCGATGCCTGTCAGCGAGAATGATGAAACATACTCTAAAGTCCAATTTTCAGTACCACAATTATTGACATCTGTCCACACCCTCACAGCGCGTGTGCCTGTGTAGAACTGCATATGCGATACAGTTTCAAGACCTGTTTCTTCATCAAAACAGACTATCTCCAGCTTGCGTCCCAGAGAGTTGTTAGTATCTTTAAAATCCTTATATTTCAGTCGATACCCCGGTGTCGTTATGATATACTTATTACCATGACGCTCACCTGGTCTGTCAAGTCCGCTGACCTGCAATTCCACCAAACTGAAGCCTGTATTTCCTGTTCTCGATGTCATTGTGCTTTCATCAAAAGGCAGCGTCGAAAAATGCAGGAGCTTAATCATCTTTTCATCAGTTATCTCAAAAACGACGTTTATGCCGTTTTCAAATATTTGTATTCTCTTCATTGTCCTGCCTTTACAGATCACGAAGCTTGTCAAGTATCTTGTGCGCAGCTTCTTCCTTTGACATCAGTGGCATTTCATCAGCGCCGTCTTTTGTTATCATAGTGATGACATTTGTATCAACGCCGAAGCCCGCGCCCTCTGTCCTCAGAGAATTAGCGCATATCATATCGCAATTTTTGCTGTGAAGTTTTTGGGACGAATTTTCAATAACATTCTCCGTTTCCATGGAGAATCCGCATATCTTCTGACCCTCGCGCTTGTGTTCGCCAAGGTATTTGAGGATATCCTTCGTCCTTTTCAGCTCGATACACATATCATTATCGGACTTTTTCAGCTTGTTGTCAGCCGTTGTCGTTGGAGTATAATCCGCCACCGCTGCAGCTTTGATGATAAAGTCCTGTTTATCGGACAGCTGTGTCACTGCATTGAACATATCCTCAGCGCTTTCAACAGGCACATAGTTCACGAAAGGTGGCAGCTGCGCCTCGGTATGACCCGCAACGAGAGTTACCTCAGCACCGCGAAGCATCGCAGCTTTCGCCACGGCTATGCCCATTTTTCCGCTTGAATGGTTTGTGATAAAGCGCACAGGGTCGATGGATTCACGGGTCGCACCCGCCGTCACAAGCACCCGCTTGCCCGCAAGATCTTTCTCGCAGGCTATCTCACGCAGGATATACTCGTAAAGCACCTCGGGCTCGGGCATTCTGCCGTCACCGCTGTCACCGTTTGCCAGCATACCGCTGTCGGGCTCGACTATCTTATACCCGAATCTGCGCAGTTTTTCGATATTATCCTGAACAATCGGGTTATGGAACATATTGTGATTCATCGCAGGTGAGACAATTTTTGTACAGGTGCAAGCCATCACGGTGGTAGTAAGCATATCGTTCGCGATACCCGAAGCCACCTTGCCTATGACATTAGCCGAAGCGGGCGCTATCAGCACAACATCAGCCTTTTTCGCCAAAGCAACGTGCTCTACCGAATACTGGAAATTCCTGTCAAAAGTTTCCACCAGACACTTGTGCCCCAGCAGACTTTCAAAAGTTATGGGATTTATAAAATTGCACGCATTCGGGGTCATGAGTATCTCCACATCAGCCCCCTGTTTTTTCAGCATACGCGCAAGATTTGGTATTTTGTAAGCGGCAATCGAGCCTGTAACGCCGATGACCACGCATTTTCCGTCAAGTAACATGAAAAATCTCCTTTCACTCCGCTTCACGCCATATATTGTTTATTATTATAACACATTTTTATTTTTTTAGCAATAGAGAACAAACAGACATTTTGTCGGTAGCTTAATTTCTCTATATTTCTTAATTAACATCATCGGTTAATACAACATTTTCTTTTAATATTTTCGGATTATTGTTCTTATCTTTTCTCTCACCGTAACGTTTTCTCTTATCTACTTCAACAATATAAATATACAGTTAACATTAAGCGATTTTCCTATCGCTGAAACTCTCCACATTAAACCTGCATCCTGTCATATTACACAAAGTATAACATTTACATTTGTATATGTCAATATTATCCTGTTATTTCTCTTATATTTATAAGGTTAATTAACATTTATCAATCAAAATAACCAAATCGCACCACAATTTTGGACACCGACTATAATGATTTCCTTACTTTCGGCACAAATGTTCCACGTGGAACATTTGTGCTAGAAACATTGTCCTAACATAAAACGACCCCCGTTTTTCCGAGGGTCGTCATATCATCATTATATCATTTGTTTACGGAAGAACGCTTCTTTTCGGGGTGCATCTCGTAATAGTGCTTTTTGTCGAGATACATATTTTCGTCAGCCACGCGCAATGCCGTTCTTACTTCAGCCAGAGCTGGCTCATAAGCGTAGCCTACCGCAAAGACCAGATCGCTGTATTTTTTCGCCGTCTCCCTGAGTTCCTCCGTTTTCCGGTAAAGCTCTTCTTCCGTAACGTCTGTCAGCACAACAACGAATTCATCGCCGCCCGCCCTGAAAATATCATGGGGACTGAATACCTCCTGCAAAGCCGCCGACGCTTTTTTCAGCAGTTCATCGCCTGCCGTGTGACCCTTGGTGTCATTTATAACTTTCAGACCGTTCAGGTCAGCAAATACAACGCCCACCGATTCGCCTTTCTTGCCCTTGATAAGCGCATCCACATAGTTGTTCATCTCGTTGCGGTTCATCACGCCTGTCAGCATATCCTTTGAACTGAGAACATGAAGCTTATCCATCATCTTATAGCTGTATATTTCTGAAGCCAGTATGAACGTGGTGAGTTCGAGGGTCTCCTTGATGGTGTCGGCAGCCTCAGCACTGAAATTTATCGCCCAGATATACCCCAGCAGTTCGTTCTTGAATTCCAGCGGGAACAGAACGATCGTCTTCCCACCCGCTTTTGTTATGGAATCATGCCATACAGGATTCCTCTCACGGACAACTTCCATATCGCTTTCATTCTTGACGATAAGGCAGTTGCTTCCCGCAATGGTATCCTTCCAGGATTCTGCTATATCGTAGAATTTGTCGTCAACATATTTTTCCATAGTGCAAAGCTCGGTATCCTTGGAAAGCGCCTCACACAGCACCGAACATGAGCGCTTTGCATTATCCATCAGCAGTACACATACGTGCTCAGAATCGCAAAGTTCGCGGATATCCTCGCATATATCATTCATTATCGTACTGAAATCATCGTCGCTTCTCAGCTTGATACAGGTCTCCAGTACCGCAGATGCGATATCCGCCGATATGGTAGAAAGCCTCTTTGCATCGGGCTTGAAGTTTACTTCCATTATATACATACAGTAATGCAGGTTTCCCTCATCGCCTGCCAATGGCAGGAATGACATATTGAACCATACATCAAATCTTGCAGGGTGAGCGTAAGAATGAAGCAGCTTTTTTTCCACCGCCGCACGATAGCATGAATCCTCAAAGTTCAGGTCACGGGTAAGATATTCCGTATACTCACTGTTGGGTACAAATTTTTTTGTCAGCATCACAACGTTTTCCATCGGACGTTCGATAGTATCAAGATAAGCCCGATTACCTGTAACTATCCTGAACTTTCCGCAGCTGCCGTCCTCAAAAGTTTCAACCGATACTACACAGGCAGCTGTGGATATACTGTCAACCACATTCTGAAAATCCATATGCCCCTCCATTTCCATCGGACATTACTATCATGTCCGACAAATAATTTACGGCAGATCAGCGATCCTACCGTCGAGTGTTACATATATTATATCACGATGTCACAAAAATTTCAAGTATCATCCGATAATTTAGCTATAATTTTTTCACACTTTGTTTTTAGTATTCGACACATCGTCCACTTTGTAAAGCTTTTTCATGTTCACAGTTGCTATACCCGCACCTATCAGAAGAAGTGCCGCCGCATATCTTATCCCAAGCTTATCACCAAGCAGTACTGCCGAAAGCATAACTCCCATGACAGGGTTCATAAATCCGTAAACTGATATCTTTGAAACATCGTTGTTTTTGAGAAGTATCCCCCAGAGAGTGTAAGCCACACTTGATACCAGCGCCAGATAGACAAGGAGTGCCACAGCCTTGAAAGAAACAGGTGAAGACCCGTCACTGCCGCCCGATACCATCATTCCGCACTGACCGACTGCCGTCATCACCGCGCCGCCGAATATGAACTGCCAGCCGCTGAAAAGGACAGTATCGTGTTCCGAGGAATATTTCTTTATCATTGAAGAAGATACACCATAGCACAGCGCCGAAAGCGCCACAAGCCCGTCCCCGGCCGGGCGGAAAACAAATCCCGCAGGCAGGATCTCCACAAGTATAACTCCCGCAAGTCCCAGCAGACAGCCTGTCAGTTTTCTGATGGTAAGTTTTTCCATTTTCAGTATAACGCTTGCTATGATTATCGCAAAAAAATTCGTAAGGGAATCCACCACTACCGAATTTACGCCCGTTGTGTGGGCAACTCCCAGATAGAAAAGAACATACTGACCTATGGTCTGGAAAAGACTCAGGAACATTACCTTGCCCCATTCATCTCTCCGAGGTATAAGCAGTTTTTTGCGTGCAGCACCCGCGAAAGCTATCACAAGTATCCCCGCAAGAAAAAATCTTATACCCGCAAATCGTATTACCTTCCATGTTTCGTTCCCGCCGATATCCCACAGCTTGTAGCCTATCTTTATTGAGGGAACAGCGCTAGCCCACAAAAAGCAGCATAACAGCGCCCCCGCGAATACCGCGAGTTCCTTTTTAAAACCTTTCATACAATCACCAAAAATGATTATACACCATATTTGTGTATAAATCAAGGTTCCTGAAACGCCCCTCTGACGCTTTTTTTCATTATTCTTTCTTTATCCCCTTGCGTTTTGCGGGAAAATAGTGTATAATATAATAGATAATTTGTGTTTGCAGATAAGACCTGTGACATAAAGACATTGAAATAAAGGAGAAATGACAATGACTAAGGCACAAAAGTACTTCAATGCAATAAAGGATAAAAGAGTTGCTTTCATAGGCGTGGGTGTAAGCCATACCGACCTTATAAAGGTATTCCTTTCCAAAGGCATAAACTGTGTTATCTGCGACAAGCGTGAAGAAGACGAGTTCGACCCTATGCTGATAGAGGATTTCAGGGCTAAGGGCTGTGAATTCTCACTGGGCGAGAATTACCTTGATGAACTTTTCAACTGTGATATCGTATTCCGTACCCCCGGTATGTACTACAACGACCCCACTCTTACTAAGGCAAGAAAGAAAGGCGTTGTTATAACCTCCGAGATGGAGACTTTCTTCGACCTCTGCCCCTGCAAGACCTATGCGCTGACAGGTTCCGACGGCAAGACCACCACTACTACTCTCGTAAGCGAATTCCTGAAAGCCGAGGGCAAGCGCGTTCATCTGGGCGGAAATATCGGTAAGGCACTCCTGCCTCTGGTAGAGACAATCTCCGAGACAGATGTGGCTGTATGCGAGCTTTCAAGCTTCCAGCTGATATCCATGCGTGAAAGCCCCGATGTTGCGGGCATAACAAATATCCGACCCAACCATCTGAACGTTCACGGCACTATGGAAGAATACACTCTTGCAAAATGCAATATACTCGACCACCAGAACGCATATTCAAGATCGGTACTCAGCTTTGATGATGAAGTGACCCATGGTCTTGAAGACCGTGTACGCGGCGACCTTGCTTGGTTCAGCATAAAGGAAAAGCCCGATAACGGCGCATTTCTCCGCGAGGACGGTATGCTTTGCTACAACGAGCGCGGAAAAGTTACCGAGTATGTACATATGAAGGATATCAAGATACCCGGTATGCACAACGTTGAGGACTACCTCACCGCGATAGCTATGACTTATGGCGAAGTACAGCCCGAGACCGTTGCCAAGATAGCCAAAGAATTCGGCGGCGTTGAGCACCGTATCGAATTTGTAAGAGAACTGGACGGCGTTAAGTATTACAACAACTCCATAGCTTCCAGCCCAACCAGAGTTCTTGCCTGCTTAGCTGCATTCGACCAGAAGCAGATAATGATACAGGGCGGTTCTGATAAGGGCGTAAGCTTTGAGCCTATGGCTGCACCTATCTGTGAAAAGGTGAAGGTGCTGATACTCATGGGTCAGACCAAAGATAAGATACGCGCAGCAGTTGAAGCTGCTCCCAATTTCAAGGACAGCGGTCTGAAGATAATAACCGTTAAGGATATGGCAGAAGCAGTACGCACCGCCCGCGAATATGCAGAGGAGGGCGATATCGTATCCCTGACACCTGCCTGCGCAAGCTTTGATATGTACCGTATGTTCGAGGACAGAGGCAGACATTTCAAGCAGCTGGTAAACGAACTCAGCTGAGTATAGTATAGGAAAGTAAAAATGATCCTATCCCCCGAACGGAGGACTTATAATGATATATCAGACAAAAGATATCGACCTTGCGCTGATAAACAGGCTCAGGGACAATAATTACAGCAGGCGAATAAAGTCGCATTTTCTCGCATACGGGACAAAATACGATTTTTTGCGGTTCTTCTTTATGGACTACAAGGGCGAAAGACTGGGAATGTTCTCTGAATTCAACAGCGCACTTATGATATCGACTTTTGAGGGCAAAGAACTTCCCGAGGAAATGCTGGAAGAGCTTTCGGGCTTTGTGCGTATGCTGAAACCTTTCTCGGTAGAGCTTGAAAGGCAGTACGGCGAAAAGCTTGCTGTGCTTTTAGATGATGAATACCGAAGTGAAAAGCGTACAGAATTCACATACTCTCCCACAGGAAAACTGCCCCCGCTGGAAGTTGACGAACTTCCCAAGCTGGACGATGTGTACAAGATACTTGCACAGTGTTTTCCGAGGCTTGAAGACAGCTACGAGATGTGGTTGACAGATACCTCTCACCGCATAAGACGGGGACTTTCACAGTCATTCCTTATGGGAGACTATACCACCGCTACCATACAGTACATAATCGACAAGATAGCACTGGTGGGTCAGGTAGGCACAGTACCCGAGGAACGCGGAAAAATGCACGCGAGAACTCTGCTTTACTGGATAGGCGAAAGACTATGGCAGCAGGGCATTTCCGTGAAGCTTTTCGCAAGACCCCACAGAGTAAGCTATTACGAAGAGATAGGCTTCAAAGCCATGGGCATAGATACAGTTCTTGAAAGACGGGACGAAAAGCCCAGCCATTAATATAGTTATAGTACAATCGAGGGGTGGATATATGGAAAGAAAAAAGCTTCCTGCAGGAGCAAGAAAATTCGCAGTTCTTGCAGTGATATCCGCACTGGCAGCAGTTTGGGCGGGTCTGGCTTCGCTTAATTTCTATATTTCAAACAAAAGCTGCACAGAACGTGTTACCGCCCATGCAGAACACGTTGAAAGATCTCTCGATTCGAACGGCTACACCTACACAGTGGATTACACTTATGAATTTGGCGACAGCGAACACAACTGCAAGGCTGTATTTATCACGAAAAGAGCACGTGACATAAATTACTATTATTCCGACAGGGATATACTTATAGACCCCGATGATTCTGAAAAATATTTCATCAGGGGTTCCCGAAAAAACCACGATCCCCGATTCTTTGTTGTGGCGGTAATGCTTACCATTGTGTGTACGGGGCTTATGCTAAAAAAGATCCAGGATGAAAAAGATCTACATGAGGTGAAATAATTGACAAACATTTTTGGATTAGATGAAAAAATACTGACCCTTGCTGCTGAGGCTGAGGGTGAATGCAAGGAGGTATTCGCGGAAATAGACCGCATCGCTGAGATAAACGGACAGAAAGTTCTGAAAGCATTCATCGACAACCGCGTGAGCGAGGGCTGTCTTAAAGGCACTACGGGCTACGGCTACGGCGATATTGGCAGAGATACTGCGGATAAGGTTTACGCTCAGGCGCTGGGGGGCGAAGATGCCATAGTAAGACATACATTCGTCAACGGCACTCATGCACTTTCCACCGCGCTTTTCGGTATACTCCGTCCCGATGATATGCTGTGTTTTCTCACAGGTGCCCCCTACGATACCCTTGAGGGCGTAGTTGGCAAAGAGGGCGATAAAGGCTGCGGCTCGCTGAGAGATTTCGGCGTGAAGAGCAGCATTGTCGAGCTTAAAGAGGACGGCACTCCCGACCTTGAAGCCATCGCAAAGGCAGCAAAGGGCGCGAAAGTCGGCTACATACAGAGGTCGCGCGGATATTCTCTCAGACCATCTTTCACAGTTGACGTCATGGGCGAAGCTATAAAAGCGGCTAAGGACGCTAATCCCGATATAATTATACTCACCGACAACTGCTACGGCGAATTCGTTGAGGAAAAGGAACCGCTTGCTGTGGGTGCCGACCTGATAGTCGGTTCACTGATAAAGAACCCCGGCGGCGGAATAGCAAGCACAGGCGGATACATCTGCGGACGTGCAGACTTAGTTGAAAAATGCGCGGACAGGCTCACCTGCGTGGGCATGGGCAAGGAAGTAGGCTGTTCACTTAACATGAACAGGGAGATACTTCTGGGCTTCTTCCTCTGTCCCCAGACAGTGGCAAATGCGCTGAAAACTTCCGTTTTCGCTTGCAGGCTTTTTGAGAAACTGGGTTATAAGACTCTCCCCGAAAGCAGTGAAAAGAGAACGGATATCATCGCATCTATCCTGCTTGAAAACGAAAAGAACCTGACCGCATTCTGCAAGGGCATACAGAAAGGCAGCCCTGTTGACAGCTATGTTACTCCCGAGGCATGGGATATGCCCGGATATGAGAGCAAGGTCATCATGGCGGCAGGTGCATTCACAATGGGCGCTTCCATCGAACTTTCAGCCGATGCACCGATACGCGAACCATACGCCGTATGGTTACAGGGCGGTATAACCTATCCCAGCGGCAAGATGGGAATAATGCTGGCTGCACAGGAGCTTATCAATTCATAATTCATAATGCATAATTTATAATTATTGACATAATGGAAAGATGGGAGAGAAAACGATATGACAGAAATGGATATTATAGAATTAAGTCTTTACATCGGTTTTATTTCATTATGCATGATTGTTTATTTTTCTCCTTCAATAATTAATTATTTGAAAAAAAGCATCATGAAAAACTTTCTAAGCAAAATCAAGAAACGTATCAAAAAGAAGTTAAAAGAATCGCTAAAGAATATGAATCTTCACAGTTCTTAGCAGATATTTATTCAGAAATCAAATCAGCATCAATTAGTTTTGGATTTAATGATGATATGCCAATAAAATCAGTACGTATTCATCATGATAATTTATGTGTATCTTTTTATAATGAAATAAATGAAAAGTATTATAATAAAGAGATCAAATTTAAAGATCTAGGATATAAAGAATTGACAAATTCTAATCCTGCAATCATAGAACTGGGGATAGGAAGAAATCCTGAAGAAGATGGTTTTGGAGAAGCCTTGCAGTCAAGACTCGGTGATCAATATTTCTATGTTGCGGATTGGGATGATCATCTTTTACAAGCAAGATATTATATTAAAACAAAAAGAGAGTTTATTTCGCCTGAAAGTAAACTTAAGCCAACAAGATAAAACAATAATAAGGAGCTGATAACTATGGCAGAGATATTCAGTGTAACAGTCAGCGAGATAGTCAAGCAGCTTGGGCTTGAACTGCTCTATGCGCCCGATAATATCGATGAGCTGATAGTCACCGACAACGACTGCAACCGTCCCGGATTGCAGCTGATGGGATTCTATGAGTACTTCAACGCCGAGCGTATACAGATATGCGGCAATATGGAGTTCGCTTATCTGGCTTCCATCGACGAAGAGATCAGAAGACAGAGGCTCGATGCACTTTTTGCAACAAAGATACCCATGTTCATCGTAGCAAGAAGCCATGAGCTTTATCCCGAAATGATAGAGATAGCATCAAAACACGGCGTGCCGATAGCACGTACTTCTGACAGCACCACTGCGTTCATCGCGGCGCTTATCGGCTACCTCAATGTTGAGCTTGCGCCCCGTATCACCCGTCACGGCGTGCTTATCGAAGTTTACGGCGAGGGCATACTCATCGTGGGCGAAAGCGGCGTAGGTAAGAGCGAGACCGCTATCGAGCTGGTAAAGAGAGGTCACCGTCTTGTGGCTGACGACGCTGTTGAGATAAGAAAGACCTCCAGCAGAACTCTGGTAGGTCAGTCACCCGATAATATCAGGCATTTTCTGGAACTCCGCGGCATAGGTATTATAAATACCAGAAGACTGTTCGGTATGGGTGCCGTAAAGATATCCGAAAAGATAGACCTGATAGTTCAGCTGGAACCCTGGGACAGCAAGAAGATTTACGACCGTATGGGTGTGGATAATGAGTATACTTCCATACTCGGCATAAAGATACCCAGCCTTACCATACCGATAAAGCCCGGCCGTAACCTCGCTGTTATACTGGAAGTTGCCGCTATGAACAACCGTCACAAGAAGATGGGCTACAATGCAGCAGCTGAGCTTTTACAGAATCTGGGTCTTGAAATGGATACCAAGGAATCCGTTAAGAACTGGGACGTTTTCTGATAACGCTCATCACAGGGCATGATATGTCTTGCTGACACGGGATATCATCATGCCAATTTATGCCAGAATGTCCGACAAGATATTTCGGCACCAATAAACAAACAAGGAGAAGAACAAGTGAAAGAACTTGATATGAATACACGTTCATTGCTGGAACTGGCGGAAGAACTGGAATGCAGAGTATTCCCGAACGAACCGCTTGATAAACACAACACCTTCCGCATAGGCGGGTGCTGTACCGCAATGATAGATATAAATTCACCCGATAATCTCTCACATCTGTGGGAAGAAGCAAACCGTCTTGGTATAAGGACTATGGCACTGGGCAACGGCTCGAACGTACTGTTCGATGACCGCGGCTTCAACGGTGTTATCTTCCTGATAGGCAGTTCGATGGATAAGATATATATGAAAGACGAAAATACCATCGTGGCACAGGCAGGCTGTCCCCTGCTGAAACTTTGCCGCTTCGCCCTTGAACATTCCCTCAGCGGACTGGAATTCGCATACGGTATCCCTGGAAGCGTGGGCGGCGCTATATTCATGAACGCAGGCGCATACGGCGGAGAGATAAAGGACGTTATAAAATACGGCAGAGCTGTTGACCGCGCTGGCAGACAGTTTGAATACAAGAACGACCAGATGAGGTTCGGTTACAGGACCAGCAGGTTCATCGAGAGCGGCGAACTGATAGTCGAGGGTGAATTTGAACTACCGAGCGGAAGCTATGACGAGATACAGGACAAGATGGTCGAACTTATGGGTCGCCGCCGTGATAAACAGCCGCTGAATATGCCCAGTGCAGGCAGTACCTTCAAAAGACCCACAGGCGAGGGACTTTTTGCAGGTAAGCTGATAGAGGACAGCGGACTCAGAGGTTTCTCCGTGGGCGGAGCACAGGTCAGCGAAAAGCACTGCGGTTTCGTAGTTAACAAGGGCGGTGCGACCTCTGCCGACGTACTTGAACTAATAAAACAGGTACAGGAAAAAGTATACAAAGATTCGGGCATACAGCTTGAATGTGAGGTAAGATACATACCTTACGAAGCGTAAATTACTCCCTTAAATTAGGGTAAAAAGGGGATGAATGAAGTGCAGTTCGTAGTAGTTACAGGTATTTCGGGGTCGGGTAAATCGACCGCTATCGACGTGTTGGAGGATATAGGATATTACTGCATAGATAATATGCCTCCCGAGCTTATGGTAAAGTTTGCCGATATATGCGCTCAGTCCGAGGGCAATTTCGACAAAGTCGCTTTCGTTGCCGATGTACGCGGCGGAGCACTTTTCTTCAAGCTAAAGGACGCTATAACAGATATGCGCAATATGGGCATCAAGGTCAAAGTGATATTCCTGGATTGCAGCGATGAAGTGATAATGCGCCGCTATAAGGAAACTCGCCGCAGGCACCCGCTTTACGAGATAGCCAACGGCAATATCCGCGATGCGATTGAAACCGAGCGCAGACTTCTGGAATCGGTTCGTGACGATGTGGATTATTATATCGATACATCTTCCACCTCAACAGCTGAATTCAAAGGAAAGATGTACGATATCTTCCTCAGTGCGGGACAGTCCGCCATGAGGATAGAAGTGCGTTCTTTCGGCTTCAAGTATGGCGTTATGAACGATGCAGACCTTACCTTCGATGTAAGATGTCTGCCGAACCCGTTCTATATACCCGAGCTGAAGAGCAAAACAGGTCTTGACCCTGCGGTTTCAGGGTATGTCATGAGTTTTGAGGAAGCGCAGAAGCTCCTTGACAAGCTTACAGACCTCATTGACTACCTTATCCCTCTCTATGAAAAAGAGGGCAAGGCACAGCTGGTCATAGCTTTCGGCTGTACAGGCGGAAAGCACAGAAGTGTGACTTTCGCGGAAGCAGTCGCGAAGCACCTTACCGATTCAGGCAAGACCATAAGGCTGGCTCACCGGGATATCGAAAAGAGATAAAATACCAAGGCAGCACCCCACGTATGCAAACGTGTGATGCTGCCTTTTTTCATCGTGACTTTTCTGCGCAGGATACCATATCCTCCGCGAATATCCCATAGCCCCGTGACGGGTCATCAATGAACACATGGGTCACAGCCCCGACCAGCCTGCCGTCCTGCATTATCGGCGAACCGCTCATGCCCTGCACGATACCGCCTGTTTCGTTAAGCAGACGTTCATCTGTGATGTGTACCACAAGGTCATGCTCCGCACCATCGCTAAGGTCGATATGCTCTATCTGCGCTGAATATGGCTCGGGAGCTTTGCCGTCCACCGAGGAATATATTTGCACACTTCCACGGTGTACCTCCTGCTTGTAGCCCAGCTCGACTTCCTCTTTTTCATCGGGCGAATTTTCCAGAGTTCCGAAAAGCCCCGCCTCACAGTTCAATGTTATCTCACCCAGAACTTCTTCACCTGAAAACTCCCCTAGAAGCTGCCCGGGCGAACCTTTCTCCGAGGGTATCAGCCCCGTTATCTCGATGTCACCCACTGCCCCCTCGGAAAGCGGCAGGATATTCCCCGTATCGCTGTCGCATACGGCATGACCCAGCCCGCCGAACACTCCGCTGTCCTTGTCAAAAAATGTCAGCGTGCCTATCCCCGCCGAGGAATCCCGCACCCACATTCCTGCCTTGTAGCCGCCCTCAAAGTAAGCGGGTTCAAGCATGACAGTCTTCTCTTTACCGCTCCGCCGATAGACCACCTCGCACCCGCTGTCACGGCATTTTCTGACTTCTTCCGAGATATCGCGGTTTGAACGAATATTCTTTCCGTTGACGGATACAATGATATCACCCTTGCGTATTCCGCAATCCCTTGCAGGACACCGTCCGCCCACATCGGTGAGTTCAATAACTATCACACCCTCCGTCAGCAGCTTTATCCCGAAAGCTTCTCCGCAGGGAACAAGCTTGGGTCTTTCACTGCATACAGCCGTAACGTCCTTGACAGGCACAGTCCCGAAAAGCATGAGCGTGCTTTCCTTTCCGCGTGAAGTTTCACTTGTGATATCGGTCAGCGCCGTCATGTATGAACGTTTCGCAGGGCGAGATGAAATGCTGAAAAAAGTGTTCAGCTCCAGTTTACTGTCCCGTGCAACACTGTAACTGTCGGGCAGAGTCCTGTCATAAAATCCTGCCACGCCAAGCAAAGTCAGAGTAAAAGCCCCTGCCGCCGCGGCTATGCGTTTGAAAAGATATTTTGATATTTCCATTTTATTCTTCCTTTTCCAAGTTTTTTCAACTTTCGGCTGAATACCGAAGTCATTACTATTGTTGACAGTCAGCCGCGTTTGATTCAGCCGCCCCATAAAGTATTATTTGTTATGGCAAAAGAAACTCTATTTTTTTCAAGTGTCATTTTTTGCAGGATCTTTCATTTATAGAATGTTTTATACATTTTCCCCAGTTGCAAAAAACACACCGATGTGTTATAATAGATTACGGCTTTTTCGCCGCATATCAGATAATAAAAATGTTAACATATACAAGAGGTAAAAAATGTCAAAAAAGGATAGACTAAAAAAACAGTCACAAAAACAACTCCGCGAACGCCGTGAACTTGAGGAAGAAGAACGCGAGGAACGTGAAGCTGCCCGAAACAGACAAAGCAAGTCCGCTAAAAAACTGCTGAACAAAACGAAATACGGCCGCTACGGCCAGGAACCTTGGGCATTCCTTTTCCTGCGTCTGCTTATGCTGATACCATTCGCATGGTCGGGCATATACTACGGACTCATCGTGATATTCGGCACCTTCGGCGGATACATAGTACCTCAGCCCCCGCAATGGGTGGGCTGGACGATGCTTGCAGGAGATATACTGATACTTGCGGGCATCATCATTGAATATCTCAAAAAGCATATACCCGCTTTCGTCTTCATCGCAGCGGGCACGGGACTGTACCTTAAAGCGTCACAGTATTTCATCAACTATCTCTCCGACAGGCTGGATAAAGTGTATGTGGAGGAAGAGATACGCGGCATCGACCGTGAATATATGAAGCACCATTACCCGATGGCTGCAGTGGCTGTACTTGAACTTTGTATACTCATCTGGTGGATAATACTGAAGATACTGGCGGCTAAAAAACAGAAACACGAACGTGATACAGCCCCTGTCAAGTCGATAGTGGATTGATTTCACCGACATCACGGACAATTCGGTAACAATAAAGATAACAGCGCAGACTTTCCCAGATGCGGGAGGTCTGCGCTGTTTTTGCAGATATATGATTTCAGGGGAGATTTTGCAAGATTGTTAATAAAATATGCTTGACATTGACAGTATAGGGTGGTATAATTGATTTTGTATATTTTAGGCGCGGGTTAAATAGAACAGCTCCCGCCAAGAAAAGGTGTGTGAATAATTTGAAGTACGAAGAACTGGCAGGAAAGCCCAACATTCCCGAAATTCAGGAAGATGTCCTGAAATTCTGGAAAGACGAATGCGTATTTGAAAAATCGGTCAACAAGGAAGCTCCCGAGGTCGTATTCTATGACGGACCTCCGTTCCCTACCGGAAAGC
Organism: Ruminococcus sp.; assembly: GCF_024692365.1. GTDB lineage: Bacteria > Bacillota > Clostridia > Oscillospirales > Ruminococcaceae > Hominimerdicola. The sequence goes on from NZ_JAILMR010000007.1 coordinate 67,476, forward strand.
CTCACCACGGTACCATACTGGTATCGTTCATCAAGGACATGATAGCCCGTTACTGGACAATGAAGGGCTACAAGGTCCCCAGAGTATGGGGCTGGGACTGCCATGGTCTGCCTATCGAGAACCAGGTCGAGAAGGATCTGGGTATCGATGACAAGAACTACATCGAGAATACTTTGGGTATAGACAAGTTCAACGACAAGTGCTTTGAGCTGGTAAGCGGCAATAACGAAGCATGGAAGGAATACGTTGAGCAGATGGCGCGCTGGGTCGATTACGACGGCGCATACAAGACCATGAACCCCACTTTCATGGAGAGCGTTATGTGGGCATTCAAGCAGTGCTACGATAAGGGACTCATCTACCGTGATTACAGAGTTACCCCCTACTGCACACACTGCGAGACTTCTCTTTCTATCTCCGATACAAGAGAGTCCGACTCCACAAGACCCCGTCAGGACAGATGGATAATCACAAAGTTCAAGACCGAGGAAGTTATCGACGGCAAGCCCGTATTCTTCCTGGCATGGACAACTACTCCCTGGACACTGCCTTCAAACCTGTGTCTGGCAGTAGGCAAGGATCTTGAATATGCTTTCTGCGACGTAGGCGACGAGATATTCATCGCTTGTACCGCAGTTCTTCCCAGATATGACAAGATCTTCGGCAAGGAACCCAAGATAGTAAAGACTGCAAAGGGTGCAGAACTGGTAGGCAGAACTTACGAGCCCCTGTTCCCTTACTTTGCTGATCTTAAAGATAAGGCATTCAGAGTTGTTACCGCTGACTACGTAGGCGCTGACGAAGGTGTTGGTATCGTACATACCGCTCCCGCTTTCGGTGAGGACGACTACTGGACCTGCAAGAACAACGGCATCCCGCTGGTGAACCCTGTTGATGCTAAGGGCAGATTCACCGAGGAAGTGACCGACTTCTATGAGAAGGACGGCGAGAAGAACGTTATCGAGATGAACCCCACAGTTATCCGCTTCCTTTACGAGCAGGGCAAGGCTGTTGCTGACGGTACCATCGAGCATAAC
>NZ_JAILMR010000013.1 GCF_024692365.1 Ruminococcus sp.
GAGATAATCGTCGGAATCATCGACTTCATCAAGTGACCAGCCCTCGGGGTCTTCGGGGATTATGTACACGTTCATGGAACGCTTATCTATTGCGGTATTCATGGCTTTCACTATATCCTCGGAAGAACTAACTGTCACAAGTTCATGGGCGGCATAGCTGTCCTCGTCGGTATCACATACAGGATCATTAGTGCTGTCCCAGATGTGGCGGTCAGCCATTATCTCCTTTGAAGTGTTAAAATACTTGTGCTGTTCGGGTCTGCCCTCTTTATCGGGGATCGGATCGTCCCAGGTGACATCCATATAATACCAATGACCGTTTATCTGCACCATGTTCCATGCGTGGGCTTCATTATCGTCAGCAGCGGCAAGTATTGACGTACAGGGTATCTCCAGCATATCCATGAACATATTGAAAGTGGTGGTATACCCGCTGCATATACATTTGCCGTCAACCAGTGCACCGTAGGGGTCGGCTGCGTGTTCGCCGTGTTTTTCAAAGATACCCAGCATATCTATATCGTAGGTGACGTTCTGCACGATATAGTCATGTATAGCAAGTTCTTTGGCATAATCGTCCATATCTTCAGTTATGATTTCAGCAATAACGTCAGAAGCCCTGTTGTATATCTCCGTCTGTATCTCATCAAGACCCGAGGGGTCGCCTGCGAGATATGCCTTTGATATGGGTGTCCAGTCGTAGAGGGTATCTTCTTCATCGGTGGTTGTGACATCATCGGGCGTTGAACTGTCATCTGCCTTTGTTGTGACTGCTGTTGTTTCGGCGGCACTTTCCTCTGCCGAACTTGTTTCTGTTTTTTCGGGTGTTTCGGAACAGCTGCCCAGCATAAGGGCTGCTGCAAGTATCGCTATCGTTTTGTTTCTTTTCATTTTTGTTCTCCTGTATTTTTTATTTATGGTCATCCTACTGACACACCACATTAAGCAGCGTATCGGCGGACTATAATTGACGTTTTTCATTTTCTCCGCCTGCGACGAAGGAAAGTTGATGGGCTAAAGGGATAGCTGTATTTTTATCTTGCTTTGCCTTTTATTATTGCAGATATCTTTGTAAGGTCTGTGACATTTATTTTGCCGTCGCCGTTCACATCAGCGTATTTCTTATCTTCTTCTCTGAGGATTCTTAAACCCTTTATATGCGCAGCTACAAGCGTGATATCGGATATATTGATAATGCCGTCACCATTGACATCACCTTTTGCTCTGGGCTTTGAAATCTTTGATGGGTCAAAATCCGTTGCTGAAATATCGGGGAGTTCTATGAAGAACCGCATGGGGTCATCGTCAGGAACGTCAACCACATGGTCTTTGCTCATGGACTTTTCGCCCTTTGCAAAGTAGGAATTGCTGCCAAGTATATCGTCCCATGTGCAGTCAACATAATAGCATTTGCCGTCATCGAGCCTTACTGCATTCCAAGCATGGTCGCCACCGTCTGCTTTGCCTGATACGAAATAATTATCAATATCAAGATAATTCAGAACAGCCTGGTATACCCTTGCATAGGTCTCACATACGCCCTCGCCTTTCTGGCAAGCACCCAGAATATTGTGCGCCCAGGGTTCGTTTGAGGGGTTATTGTTTTTATCGTAGGCGTATTTAAGGTCAGCGTTGATAGCATCGTGGACTATCTTTGCTTTCTCGTAATCCGTGCCTGCGCCTTCTGCTTTTTTTGCTAAGCTTGTGATATAGTTTGTTATATCCTGCTGAGCCTTTGCCCTTATGCTGCCCTTTACATAGCTGTTATTTGATATCATATAGAAGTTCGTCTTATTGCCGACAAGTACACAATCAGCAAAATAATAAAGAGGAAAATCGTTTCTGAAAGTCAGATAAACTTTGCCGATAGATTTATAGTCAAGTCCATCGTATGGAATGGAAGCATAGGTATTGTAGGTTGCTATCCTGTCCATACCCCTGCCTGTATCGTTCCAGAGTTTTTCGGCAGCTTCACACATACGGTCGTATGCTTTCTGCATGGCTGCGCCGTTCTCCATAGTACCAAGATACTCATATCCTGCTCTGCTTCCGCAGTCTGACAGGAAATCGCTGCTGTGTTCAGCGGCAGGAATACCCGCTGCGGCAGCACTTATACTTCCTGTGATCGGCGCCAATGTCATTACCGCAGCTGCGGCAAGTGCAGTTATCTTCATTTTCATACGTACGATCTCCTCACTTGGTCGGAAATTTGATTTACTAAAAACGAATCATGTACTTATATCGGGTCAGTCTGCTTTGATTATCTCTTTAACACACCACAAATAATCGAGGCTAAACGAGAACTATTTTTTATTATAATGGTTCTTCCCCCGCCTGCGGCGGTGAAAGAAAACCACATCTCATCTTTATCTGGAATTATCCTCCACCAGCATAGCGTAAAGCTCGCCTTTTGAGAATCCTGTTGACTTTGCTATCTCACGGCAGGCATCTGTACCGCGCACGCCCTTTTCCACAAGAGCCTTTACCTGCTCGAATGCCTGTTCTATGGTATCGGCAGTCTCAGTCTCTTCGGGGGCTGCACCCTCAATTACGAGAACGAACTCGCCTTTTGCGGTCTTATTGTCGGGATACATCTCCAGCGCCTGCGAAAGTGTGGTGCGTATTACTTCCTCGTGGAGCTTTGTAAGCTCTCGGCACAGGGATATACGCCTGTCACCGAAATAATCCAGCATATCTCTGAGGGTCTTATGAAGCTTGTGAGGTGCTTCGTAGAAGATCAGAGTCTCCTCGGCATCACGTACCTGTGCAAGGTGGTCGTACCTCTGGCGCTTGTTTACCGAGAGAAATCCCTCGAACCTGAATCTCGATGTATTCAGTCCGCTTATCGCCAGTGCCGATATTACTGCTGAGGGTCCGGGTACTACCTCCACCCTGATATCATTCTCGGCGCAAAGCTTGACCAGCTTCTCGCCGGGGTCGGATATACAGGGCATACCCGCATCGGTTACGATAGCGGCATTCTCTCCGCCTATCAGTCTTGCGAGTATCTGCTCGCCAGCTTTTGCGGCATTATGTTCCTGATAACATATCAGCTGTTTTTTTATCTCAAAATGATTCAGCAGTTTAAGGGTGACACGGGTATCCTCGGCACAGATGAAATCCACATTTTTAAGGGTCTCAACCGCACGGAACGTCATATCCCCCAGATTGCCAATGGGAGTTCCCACAACGTAAAGCTTACCCATCAGACCTTATCCCTCCTGACTGTTTTTCCGCCTATCATGACAAGTGCAGGGGAACTCATTACCTCAAAGGGGTTGCCCTCGAACAGCACAAGATCGGCGTCCTTGCCGACTTCAACTGAACCTGTCTTGTCAAATATCCCCGCTATTTTTGCGGGTGTACAGGTCACGGCTTTTAACCCGTCATAGAAGCTCAGACCATGCTTTATGCATATACCCACCGATATGGGCAGATACTCTATGGGAACCTCGGAATGGTCGGTGCATACTGCAACTTCCAAACCATTGCTTTTCAGCACTGCGGCATTGTCGGGAGTAAGTCCTGCCATTTCGGGCTTGCATCTGTCGCAGATAACAGGACCCACAACACAGCTTACCTTTTCATCTGCAAGTTCCTCAGCGATGATATGACCATCGGTACAGTGGATAAGGGTGTAGTCAAGGTCGAATTCATTTGCTATCCTCACCGCTGTGAAGATATCATCTGCGCGGTGGCAGTGGAAATGAGCCTTGATCTCACGTCTCAGCAGCGGCAGAAGTGCTTCCATTGCGCTGTCGTAATCGGGCAGGTCGCTTTCGCTCTCCGCCTGTTCGATATCCTGCATATACCTCTGGGCTTTATAAAGATTATCCCTGATAATGCTTGCCACAGCCATTCTGGTTGCGGGGGACTGCTCGTGATCCATATAAGTCAGCTTTGGATTTTCTCCCAGTGCAAGCTTCATGCCAACAGTCTTTATGACCATTTTGTCTATGCGCTTGCCCGCTGTTTTTACGGCGGCTATACTTCCCGCGATAGGGTTTGTAGAACCGGGAGAAACTATAACTGTCGTTACGCCCGCCTGTCTTGCCATCTCAAAGCTGTGGTCTATTGGGTTTATGCCGTCGATGATACGCAGCTGAGGTGTGCAGGGGTCGAATTCCTCGTTCAGGTCTTCACCCTCGATACCAACGCCTGCCGATGTCAGACCCATATGGGTATGGGCATCGATGAATCCGGGGTAAAGGGTCATTCCTCTGCCGTCGATATCATCCTCACCGCACTCCGAGGGACTTCCCTCTTCCACCGCAGTGATGATTCCGTTTTCAACAGTGACAAAACCGTTCTCTATCACGCGGTCATTATCGTCCATCGTATATATCCTGACATTTCTTATGCGCATATCTTTTCCTCCGACGTAATTGGTTAAATATATTATATCATAAATATCTATATATTTCAAGCCAGAAAACACAGCTTATACAGATTTTATTTTTCATTCTGATATTCGTAATATCAGCATAATGATATTTACATATAACATCCAAAGCTCTCTTTATTTGAACAGCAAAAAAGCGGATACATTATGTATCCGCTTCCTGATGTCATATCAATACTTGCGCTTACGAGCAGCTTCGGACTTCTTCTTACGCTTTACCGAAGGCTTTTCGTAGTGTTCTCTCTTACGAACCTCAGCGATAACGCCATCTCTTGCGCATGATCTCTTAAAACGCTTAAGAGCGGTATCCAGAGTTTCGTTCTTGCCAACACGAATTTCTGCCAAAATGTTTCCCTCCCTTTGCCACCTATGACAGAGGTAATCCTCCGAC
>NZ_JAILMR010000019.1 GCF_024692365.1 Ruminococcus sp.
TACCCGAATAATACTTTTATCTTGACAATCATATAATCATGTGCTAATATGCTGATAAGACCGACTGCTTTCACAATCGGTCTCATCATATACTCTTTTATTACACTATTTGTAGTTTACACAGAATTTGGGATTGACTCCTTTTCCCCGTAACAATGTGTCGAACTGGATAATGCAAGCGTAACAGAAAGTTTGAGCGCAATATCAATAGACACTGAACTGCGTTTCGCGCTATAATATTACATGGTTTATCCGGTCGGTCACTGGTCTTATATCAATCATAATATCAGCCCCTCCATTATAATTTTATCATTATGTCAATACCTTTTGGTTTATATAATTATATACCTCACTGCGCTGTATTTTCCATACTCTTTTACCTATCTTGAATCCCTTTATCTCACCGCTTTTTATTCTAAACAATAAATTGTTTAGAATAGACTCAACTGTCTATTAATGATCTTATAGTATCCATGCTCAATACGTTCATTTCCTTCATGAGTCAATATCTCATGATCTGAAAGTGTATGAATCTTGATAACAAGCTTAATTACACAATCAAAACAGCTTATAACGTCGCTCTTGTTTATATCTGACAGACAGATCAGCTGTACATTGAAATGTTTAGCAATATCAAACATCGGCCTTAAAAGATGTGCAGAAGTTATCTTTCCGAAAGGATTATCAAGGATAAGTACGCTTTTGGCATTTTTGCTTACAAGTCCCGACGATGATCTTGTATAATTCATGAGTGTCAATACTACTGAGAAAAACACCACAAACTTTTCAGCACCCGAACTTTGAGTCAAGGTATCCTCCCACTTCTTATAAGATGAATTTACACTGTTAAGATCGATCTTATAGACTTTAACTGAAATAGACTCCTTGCGTATATATTTATGCAGAAGCCGTTCGCTCCCAACTATGATCTTTGCTCGTTTCAATACCTGTTTATCATCAGCACCGATTTTGAGCAATTCTTTAAGCTCGTTTGCTCCTTGTTCTATTTCTTTTTGTATAGATACTCTTGATGCTTCTTCGGAAATTTCCTTTTCTTCGGGAAGATCCAATTTGACCATCTGTGTCTGAGGTTTACCTTCAAAAATATGCGCTTTTGAGCTGGCAGCGATCATACGCAGGTCGGTATACATCCTCTTACCCTGAATAAAGCATTGATCAACAATATCATTAAAATCGTTCTCGATCTCACGGAGATCAGTTTCTATCTTGCTGTTGATCTTTTCAATAGATGCGATCATAGCACCGATGCTTTCGCTGACAGTGAACAGTCTGTCGCCTTTAAGCTCCGTATTTATGACCATAGTTCTTACAGAATAGAGTTTAGCGATTATTTCCGCAAGAGCAGAATCCTTGTATTCGGATATGGTGTCTATGAGTTTATTATTCAATTCTTTTTGTTTATCCGAATATTCCTTTCCGCATTTTGAAAGATGAGCGCTTATCGAGCCCCACTGTTCTTCTGGATCATCACTCAGAACCACATCGCTGATGACAATATCCGTATTATGATCGCCAAGCAGATTTTCAGACTTATAGCTCAGTCGTTCGAGAGATTGTTTTTCTTTTTCAAGATCATTGTTTTTATCGTTCAGTATTTTGGTTTCTTCCTTAGCAGCTATTTTGCGTTCTCTGAAATTGCCGCCGATTTTATCCTTTGACAGTGGTATACCGTCATATTCGGCAAGCGATTCCTTTGCTATATTATAGCCCTTCTCAGCTGAGCCGAGTTCATTGTTTCTGCTATTATATTCTGACTGGCAGGCTTCTTTTTCTTTATTAAGCCTGTCATTTTCCTCTTTCACCTTACGAAGTTGTTCGGGTGAATATGATACGGTCTTGTATTCTTCTTCATCACAGGAATATGTGCTGAGTTCCTCTTTTGCTTCTCGTAGAGTTTCCCGAGCGGATGAAAGACGTTTTTGCAGCTCTTTAAGACTTTCATTCATATTTTCAAGACAGGAATTATACTGCGAATAGAGTGTTTCAAGCTCGCCCTCTGTCACGGAGGCTTCCTCAGCGCCGTCAACTTCAGTTAAGATCTCTCTTGTCCTTCCTAAAGACTTGTTGAGTTCTTCAAGCCGTTTTTGCAATGACGCCGAATCTGCTTTGCAGAGTTCATATTTATCGGATGCGGTTTTAAAATGATCCTCTGCATTTTTCACCTCGTTATAAGTACACTGTTGCCTGTCATATAGATTTTCCTCATCGGAAAGCATACTTTCAAACTCATCAAATAATCTGAACCAACCATCGATCTCATGTATTTCTCTTTTAATTGCTTCAAGCGTATCTTTTGATTCGGTCAATTCAGCTTCAAGTCTTTCAGACTCCTTTTCAAGCTCATTGATTTTCTTAGCAGATCCTGCAAGCTCGGTTTCATATTTCGAGATAGTTTTTTCCTGCTGCACTCTCCAATCATCGGGATAGTTAAAGTTGTCTGCGAGCTCTATGTCTGTTTTTGCTTGTCTGAGCTGCTCCGTCAAGCGGGTTATTCTGTCGTTGGTGCGAGTTATATCTTCATCAATGCGGAAGACATAGTCATCTTTGTCCGCAAAATATGTGCAGTCACAGGCTGACAAGAATGCAGATTTCTCCATACTGCCATTTAAAATATTCCCTACCTGCTCCATTGTGAACAGAGGAACAACAGCAGGCAGCCATTCTAAATTTCCTGCAGATAAAAGTCTTTGCATATCCTTCGGTGTGTTGAACAAAAGCGAATATGCAAATTCCGGATAGTCGAAAAGTATCCGATCGGCTTGTTCTTTTGATATATTTCCATCATCAAGCAGACGGCTCAGGTACTCTTCACCTGTCTTACAGTAAACACCGGTTGACTCAACATATCTCATTATTTCAGGCAGGATATGCAGGCAGCCCTTTTCGGCAGCTGTTTTCTTGTCCTCAAGCTCCTGCTTCTTGCTTTTGGCAGCTGTGAGTTCAGCCTGTGCAGTATCCATGTCCTTGCGGATAGTATCTCTCAATAAGCCCGAAAAAACCGCAGTCTCGGAGAGACTGTATTTTTCACAGACTGCTGTAAGCTTCTCATACAGCGAATCATATTCTTTAAGCTCATTTTTAGCTTTTTCAAGATCATTGGATACAGAACTTTGCTTTATTTGTATAGCCGCCTTTTTCTCGGGTATCTCAGCTTTTCTTTTTTCAGCCCGATCAACAGCGAAATCTGTTTTCTCCTTGTCGTCATTCAGCTGTGCCTGACGCTTTATTCTTTCCGATTTTTCAGCTTTTGCTTCGTCGGCAGAATAAAAATCGTCAAATTTTCTTATAAGCTCGATCCCAAGATTATTCAACCGCTTGTCAGTGGTATACTTTGCGGAAGTAAGATCGGAGCAAGCTTTGTTATAATTCTCCTTTGCTGCTTTAAAAGCAGCTTCGGCTTTATCTTTGACAGCTTCCAGGTCTTTCAGTACATCTTTTTCTTTATCAATCTGAACGGAAAGTTCAGCTGCACTATCAGACTGTGTTTTTTCTGTCTCTTTAGCTTTTACATATACAGAGTATTTGAGAGCAGCTATCCTTTCAGCGTCCTCAGAGTTGTTTTCCTTGTCCGCTACCAGCTTTTTTATCTCTTCTATTGCAGCATTTGATTTTTGTATTTCATCATAAAGCTTTGCACAGTGAAGAATATCTTCTTTATGCCTTGTCTCAGCGAGATCGTTTTTGCATTTTTCAAGTGATTCGTTTATCTTTGCAAGAGCAGACTCCGCTTTTTCAAATCTTTCTTTTGCAATATAATATTCTTTTGATTTTTCTTCGTATTCTATATCGGCGATCTGTTTATTCTTTTCTTCGATCTGCTGACTTATACTGCTGATTTCCTCATTTATTTCTGAAATACGTTTTAAAAGCGCAGCTTTAAAACCGACAGCCTCAGATACGCTTGCTGTCAGTTCATCATTTACGGAATACAGCTTTCCGACCATATCATTTATTTCAGAAAGCTCACCAAGTAACCTGTTGTTGGTGTCTCTTTCCCGGATAACGTTCTCTTTATCTGTGATCTTTCTGGCATAGTTTATCAGCATGGTCTCAAGAGAACTATCCGATCTTTTTGATGATGCACTTTTCAGTTTGTGTTCGATGGCAGGAATGAAAAACTTTGATATCAGTTTATCCGATGTCTTTGCTTCTTCAAAATATTGATTCAGACCGCCTTCGTCTTTGTTAAGGACCTCTATCACGGTTTCCCATTCCGTCCTGTGGATCCCATACTCTTCCGAAAGCATTTCAGCCCATTTTACGGAATCGTCAGACGAATAATATTCCAATTCACCTCTGCTTGTTTTCGCTTTTTCTCTGATATGATCAAAGGCAGCAGGCACAAATTTCCCGTTCTCATTTTTTGAAAGTTCCAGTTCCGAGATACTGTAAGGCGAAAATCCCTCATAAGTCGTTTTGAAGGTATAGTACTTTATGTAGTTCCCTCTTTGACTTTCATCAGCAGTATTGCCGGAACTCGCAGCAATGGCTATACCGATAAGCAGCTTATCCTTGCTGTCATCAATATCCCACTCCAACAATATAAACGAATGGTCTCCGGGACGCAAAAAATAATCCTCAATGCGGCGGCCGCCTGCCATCGCTCTGGGATGTACAGGCTGCATCATCAATTGTACAAGGACGGTCTTACCGCCGCCGTTATTAAGGTTGAATAAAGTATTCAATGCTTCACCGGAATCAGGTGAAGAGAGGTCATACAACTCATCGGGAATAAATCGTTTCCCGTCATTATAGCTGAAATTTACGATGCGTATCTTATTTATCTGAGGCATGGTTTTCTCCCTCTATCCAGCTGTTTATCATCCGTACTCTGTCTTTTCTCAGAACATACGGCATAAGGTCTTTAGTCTTTTTGGTAGGTCTTATGATATTACTGTCATCGGTAGTAAACAACTCATCGACCTTGAATTTGAGAAGTATCTTATTAACTATGCCGTATCTGTCTTCTATTTTTCTGCTGGCAGGATCGCCTTCCTTTTTGCTTAACCAGTCCTCTGCAAGCAAACGGAAATTCTCGCTGTAATCGTCAGTCAGATTATTATCGCCGATATCTTCACGGGTGACACACAGACAGTGCTCGGAGAACTCTTTTATAAGCTCTTCCTTAGTTATATAATCTCTTATCTGAGCGTCGTTTCCCTCGCCGCGAAAAAAGAGATACATTATGTATATTGCAAGGTAGTTCAAAAGATACAGATCTCTGCTTTTCACTTCGTTTGTTGCTTTGATATCCGAACGAAAATCAACGTTGTTTTTCAGAAACAGATCATTATCCTGAGTCGGGACCATATAAATACGGTCTTGTGCCTGCAATATCTCAAAGCCCAGCACTTTCCCCATCTGTTCCAGTTCATCTCTTGCATCCGTATCTTCTGCATAGTTCCATAAAATTCTGTTTTCATTTCTGTCCACCCAGCCTATTTTCATAAGCTCATGAAACAGAATAAGTGAATTTGTGTTCATCGCTCCACCTCGACAATAAAATCTGTCATTTCTATTTTTGCAGCTGCATCTCCGTCAGTTATGGTGAATTCAAATTTTTCATCAGATGTCGTGAAAACAATCCGTTTCATATTCAGATAGTTTTTCGGAAGATTTGACATTACCCACAGAAGGTCAAGCTCACCGAGCGGCTCTGCAATGATAAGATCTTTGGAGCTCTTAATATCCCCGATATTTATTTCTCCCTTTTGAAAAACAGACATAAGGGTATTGGGCAGAAAACCATCCCTGCTCCATATCAGCAGATCATCCATCGATAATGAGCTGATATATTTCTTTATATGAAAAAGCTCTTTATCCCAGAGAAATCCAAAGAAAGAAGAACATATATCCATGTATAGCTTATTTCTCTCCTTGTTTTTCTCCTCTGCCTGCATATCTTCATCATCGATATCCAGTCCGTGTTCGGTTTCAGTTTCTTTTATAACACCATAGGCAGCGTAAAAGTTTTCTATGCTGAATCGTTTATCAAGATCGGGCTTTGTAAGCGGAAATAACAGCATCATTACCGCATCACCAAGACCGTCGCCCATTTTACGAAGTTTTGCCATTATGTCCTGCTCAAAATCCATTCGTTCAAAGCTCTTGATCGCAAAGCTGTCGCGCAGTATTTGATTATACGAATCTGATACAGAGCTCTTTGTGTTTATCAGCGCACGCTGCTCTGATATAGTAAGATCTAGGTTTTGGTTTATCTCATTAAGAGCTTTCAGATTTCTTCTCGCTTCTTCGGTATCTGCGCCGCTGTCAAGCGCTGTTCTTATTGAATCTGCCTCTTTGATCGCGCTCTTTTGTATATCTTCAAGCTCCTTCTGCTCATCAGTCATCAGATTTCTGAACTGTCCGACAATACGTTCATATTCATCAACGGTTATCTTTGTAATGTTCTCGCGGCATCTTATCATGAAATCATCCAGACTGTGGCTCATATTCCTCAGTCTTGCTACAAGTTCTCTGCTTTGTGTCAGTGCCTCGGAATAATTCTTTCGTTTCATATATTCCTGCATCTTGAAACGAGTCACTGAATAATCGAGTTCGGATTCGATCTCCTTTGACCTGTATAAAAAATCAAAGACATCATCTGTCAGATAATACGAGCCCTTTTCTTCATTCAGCAAACGCAGCGGCATACTTTTGAAGGTTTCCGATGCGAAGAAAAAGGTATCGTACTCTATCATTTTTCCGTTATTCTGCAAGAGATTAACCACTGTGAAATATGCGAGCTTGCTTGTATCTATCTCATATTTTTCGGGAATAATCTGTATAATACTGTCAAGAAAGTATTCGATATCCTTCAATGTGCAGGTCTGCATATCGCTGAGAGTACGTTCCTTTATATATAACAGAACTGCAACAACAAGATTGTTTATGATGTCGTAGTCACCGTGAAACATAGCCTTAATGTCATCGGGACAGCTTGTTACCGTAATGCTGCGTACGATATTGATAAACTTCATTCTGTTTTCAAAGCCTGCAAGCATCTCTTTTATATCGGAACGAAGCAATTATTTCACCTCTCACTAAGTAAAGTATATGGGATAATTTCCTGCGGTATCAATTTATTCTCCGTGAAGACAAAGTTAAGAAACTCTTTTTCCGCAGGCGAAAAATCCATTATAAGATCATCAAAACTCATGCCGTCTTTTTTAGATGAAGGACTGGGTTCCAACTCAATATCCCGAGCTTTTTCAAGCATTTTCCGATATCCCGGAATAAACAGTTCCATATCCAATGAAGCATTGACCTCCCTTGTACGCCTGAAAATGTCGAAGCCTTCCCGGTCAATATCTCCCCAATAGAGAAATTTCACATCGGGTTCTCCCATAAACCTGATATATTCGATGAGAGCACCCTGTTTCTGAGAGACTTTGTTTCCGTTGCCGTAAACAACTCCGTCGATCGAAACGCCGAAGAGACTTTTAAAACCATCTTCAAACATACAGCGTCTGATATTGAACCATATATCCTTGTTCTCACATATCAGCAGCACCATACGTTCTTTTCTTGCGGGGATATAGTCATGAAAGCAGTATTCGGGCGTATCATAAAAACACAGATTCTCCTTTGATATTTCCATATTGTGAAGCAATGTTTTGAAGGTATTGTCGTCTAATATCTTTTCACGTCCGAATATCTCAAATGAGCGTTCTTTTCTTGATACAGGAACATTTGTCGTTCTTTTGAATAAATATCGGCTCAGTTTTTCTATCAGAACGCAGTTGTTTTCATATTCCTTAGGGTGAGCCGAAAGATATCCGCTTTTAAGGAGCGACGGGTGCAGTCTGCCGATCTTGTCAACAATATCTGTACTGATCTCTTCTTCGGCTTTGATACGGTATTTTTTATACAGCGGATATTTCTTATTTCCATTCAGACCTGAATTTTTTACAGGCTCCAGTAAACCGTTATTGACTAGTGAAGTTATGCTTTCATACAGCTCACTTATATCAGCTCCGGATATCCTAAGTAAAGATTTAAGATCATCAAGTGTAATAATCTTTCTCCCGCATTCAAGAAGGGGCTTCATATTGTTCATATTATTACTCCAATAAATTAAGACTCGTTAGCCTACGCAGTTTGAAATTACGGCGGAAAGTTTTCTCTGACGCAAACTGTTTCCGCTGTTAAACTTATTAGATTAATAGTTGCATTATTCAGTCTAAAACGCAAGACGTTCAAAATATTACATATTTACTTATAAGTATAGCATGCTTAGACAAAAAATGCAAGAGAATGAACAAATAATTTTATATATTATAAAAGAAAACTTATCGATAAACTATTTAATAGTAAATAAATCATCTCGAATAAATGTTCTTTGTAAGAAGACAGATTGAAAGAATCACAATCTTTGATAACAGTATAACGGTAGAGCTTAACGAATTACCTCCAATCAGTGTGATAAGCTTAAAAAAAGACTCAACTGTCAATGACTACAAAAAGAAAATAAAGTATAATGGGTATGTAGTAAGCGAAAGCTACTTACATATCTATTTTTTAGGAGGAATATCTTATGAAGAGATTCTATGTAATCAACGATGGTGAAGTTGTTTTCGGACCAGCAAGTAAAGCAAGATCTGAACTTGAAGCTGAAAACATGCGAGAAGAAGCTGTCAGAAAGAAATTGGAAGAATGGGGTTATGACCCTGATGACTGCTCAGAAAAGCGCCTTATGGAAGCAGCATTGGCGGTAGGCTATGACGGAGAATTATTTGAGGTAGAGCCTGAAGATAACGGCAACGAATACCTAGATAATGAAGAATGATGAAATCAGGAACGAACAGGTGAAATCCTATGGAAATTGTTTTCGTTCCAAGTCAGTCTAAGACTGTTCAAGGAAAAAAATACACCAGGGACTGGTTCATTCGCCCTCTTGGAAGCGGTAATGGCAACTGGCTTCTGACAAAGTCAAGTGATGTACTTATAAACGGTGTAAGCTATCGTGGTTTTATTCTAGATCTATACAACAAATCACGGCTAACTGAATCTTTGTATAAAAGATTCCGAGATGACCTCTCAAAAGGGAAAGTTACCATATGAGAATTAATTTAAACTACCGTCAGTCGGTTTTATACCTGATTTGCTTGTACTAGCTATAAGATAAAAGAGGCTGTTGCAACCGCAGCACCCTCTAATCATATCCGAACATCAGAGTAAAAAAACATAATTACTGGTGAAATAAGCTGTTTCAGAGCGCACACCCCCAAGCCCTCTTCAAAAAAGAGGACTCGGGGGTGTTATGTTCTGCTGGTTTTTATGCCGTTTTCAGTTCAAAAAGAGAAATTCCAAGTCGGTTTTCTGAGATCTTAAAAAGCCGGCATCTAAAACAAAAGCTGCTTCAAAGACTGCAGATGCGAAGAAAACTACTACTAAGGCTAAAACAACTACGAACACTGCTAAGACTGAAAAAGCAGTCAAGAACGCAGCTGCTCCTGTAGAGACAGTTAAGATTCAGTTCTTTGGCGATGAATTTGATCTTGCAGAGATCAAGAAGGCTGTTGAAGCTGATTATAAGAATAAATTCAAGGGCAGTGTTAATTCTGTCGAGTTTTACATCAAGCCAGAAGATAAAGCGGTTTATTACGTTATCAACGGTGATTTTTCTGATAAGGTCGATTTGTGATAATACAACGGGAACAACTCAGGGTTGCTCCCGTTTTTTTGTATACCGAATTGAAAATCTGGGTTGATTGTGGTATAATTGGTAATGAAAGCAATGTGCGAGGGTGCTTGCACATCGAAATATGTTTCAGAGAAAAAGTGAGGGAATGAAATGAATATAAAAGCGAGTATATCTGCTACAAAAAAGCACTTTGAGGAAAGCTTTGCTTCCGGGGATTTTTACAACAGGCAAACGCAGGATGCGGAGCATTTAGAAAATATCCTGCGGTTTATAAAGATCAAGGACAACATGAAGATACTTGACCTCGGATGTGGAAGCGGGTACCTTTCTTTTCCTATTGCCGAGAATCATCCGGGCTGTCAAGTGATCGGTTTAGATATCGTAAGTAATGCGATTGATGTGAACCGTAAAATAGCCGAGGAAAAGGGGCTTGATGATCTGTCGTTTGTAAGCTATGACGGGATCGACTTTCCGTTTGATGACGGACACTTTGATCTTATCGTGTCAAGATATGCCTTACACCATTTTCCCGATATAGAACACAGTATCAGAGAAGTGAGCAGAGTGCTTGCTGCAAACGGTCAGTTCTGTATATCAGATCCGTGTCCTAACGACTGCGATATTGATAGATTTGTTGATGACTATATGCGATTGAAAAAAGACGGGCATATCAAGTTCTATACAAAGGCTGAATGGATAGATATCTGCCAAAAATGCGGGCTTCGTTTCTCGGAAGGCTTTGAAAGCAAGATCCGATTTCCAAAGAAAAAGGATACTGCTTGGGGATATGAGGAAGTACTGAAAAAGCATGACAAAGCTGTCATCAGCAGTTATGACCTCGCAGAGACCGATACAGAGCTTTATATTACAGAAAAGGTGAATAATTTGATTTTTGTAAAGGCTGATACAATATAATTTCGCAGTACAAATTCCGATCGAAGTAAATGAATTAATGATGAGCGAACCCCATGTGTACCCGGTGCTATGCTGAAAAAACCGCGCTGTCGCCGATCATCACAAAAGGCACAGCAGCTTCCGTTTGCGGATACGCTCAGGAACGCTATGTCACGTTCGGCGGAAATGTCCGGCAATATCCGTCCGACCGATATGGCAGCGGTGTTCGCTCCGAACAAGCAAGGCGATATGGCGGTGTTCCCGATGATATGGGGTTTCACGGTCGATCAATCATCAAAACCGCTAATCAACTGCCGTATCGAAACAGCGGACCGGAAGCCCGTATGGAAAGACTCTTGGTTCAGGCGGCGGTGCGTGATCCCGGCATCGTGGTACTACGAATGGGGCATATCTCCCTCCAAGGTCGGCTACCATAACGCAAATGAACAGCGGAACATCAAAAAAGAAAAGTTTGCGATACAGCCTGAAGGGGCTGAGATCACATACCTTGCAGGGCTGTACCGCTTTGAGGAGCATAGAGGTATTTAGATACCGATGTTCGCAGTCATAACAAGAGAATCGGTTGAACCCGTAAGCTCTATCCATAACCGAATGCCCCTTATCCTCGGCAAAGACAGCTTGCGTGAGTGGGTGCGCCCTGACAGTGATCCAGGCAGGATAGCGAAGAAGGCTCTGACGAATATGGTCATGGAGAAAGCGATAGACTATCCTGAGCCGAAGTTTATGCAGATATAGCTATATTCTTTTCCACGCAACACAAAAGTACAGAAAGGTGCAGACATATGAAATTATTGCTTTTCCTCGCCAAAGGCTTTGAGACAATGGAAGCCAGCGTATTCGTTGATGTATTCGGCTGGGCTAAGATCTCTTACGGATATGATGTTGAGGTAGTCACTTGCGGTGTACAGGAAACCGTTACAAGTGCCTTTGGCATTCCCGTTAAGGTCGATGTCCTGTTATCAGATGTTTGTTAAGATGAATATGATGCTTTGGCTATACCAGGCGGATTTGAAGAATACGGGTTTTATGATGAAGCGTTTTCAGCGGAAGTTGGCAAGTTGATAAAAGACTTTGAAACTTGTAATAAAGCTATCGCATCAGTCTGTGTCGGAGCACTTGTACTTGCTCACAGCGGAATACTGAGAGGAAAGAGAGCAACAACTTATCACCTTAATGACGGAGTAAGACAGAAACAGCTTGCTGCTTATGACGTTGAGGTTGTAAATGAACCAGTGGTCGTTGATGATAATATAATAACCTC
>NZ_JAILMR010000021.1 GCF_024692365.1 Ruminococcus sp.
GTTTCGAGTACGCCAAAAAGACCACCACAGTATTTACCTGAAACTGTCGCAGTTACGTTGTAATCATTTAAATTCAGTGAAGCGACCGAGTTAAATCCATATCTTCCATAAAGGCCGCCCGCACCATTATTCCCCGTTGCAGAACCGCCAATTGTAAGTGTCGATAAACTTCTGTCAGCATTTCCTTCTGCGGTTTCTTTAAGCTGAACCACAGCTGTGGAATCCATATATCCGACAAGTCCGCCTGCATTACCCTTGCCACCTGCTTCCGCACCACTCGCTTTTACATCTGATGAAATTGTGGTAATATCAGTAACAACATTGAGTGTTGAACTTGTCCCCATAGTGCCGACAAAAGTACCGGCATTACCATTAGTTGAGGTTGTATCATGAGAAAGAGCATTTGAAGACACATATTTTACTGTATATACTGAATTGCTTCCCATCGAGCCACAAAAAAGACCAGCATCGGGAATACTACCAGCTTCGTTGGCTGCTTTCGATTCTATATTATTGCCCGTGTTGTTTGTAAATGTCAGATCCACCAATGCGCCATTTCCAATTTCTCCTATAGCGCCTGAGAATGTACCTCCTCCTGTAACCTGAACCTTCCAGCCCTTAGCGACGGTTACTTCATTATCGTTTTCATCCTCTGGATTACCCGTGTAATGAACAATATGGTCTGCAAGCACAGGAGCGCTTGTGCCCTCAGCAACACTGCCAGGTCTGTTGATTATCAAAGTAAAATCCGAGGGCGTACTTCCTGTACCAACAATTGAAGCCTTGTCAGACAAGTATGAGAAGAAAGCTCTGTTTGTAGTTATAGTGAGACTTGTTGAATCCGCAAAAGTTACCGTTCCCTGAAAAGGATTTGCGCTGGTTCCAAGTCCGGGATAATCATCAGAAATAGTGGCATTTGTAAGAGAAATACTAATTGTATCATTTTTATGGTTATTAGCAAACGTTGCATCTGTGGCATACCAATGACAATATGAAACAAAATCGTCTGAATTTTGAAAGTTATAATCATGTACGCCGGTCCATGTGCTTTCCTCTGTATATGCAGAAGCGGTTAAAACCGTGGGCACACCGAAAAACTCCGACACTCCCGAAAGAGGCAGAGCATTTATTATAAGTGCAAAAGAAACAGCCATACTTATGATTTTTTGCTTGATTTTTCTGTTTTTACGCATATTACCACCACACTATTTGTTAAAATTCATAACTGCAATTACGCTTTTATTCGCCTGTTCATTGTGTCTTTTTGAATTCACAGGAAATGTATGATGAAGGCGAAACCAAAGTCTGATTTTCATTTGTCTTATAAATCTGGAGCTCATACCTGTTTCTATTAGTAGAATTTACAGGAATAGTTATTCTTTTCCAATTGGCGTATCTAGCTCCGTAAGTAGTTGTCTTGTCTCCTGTCTGTGTTGTATCAGTCGACAAAATAATATCCGCAGTTTTGTTTTCCTCGGTCAGGAAAAACTTGTTTACTTCGACATGACTCGGATCCCAAAGGATATCTATCGAGCCTGTACCACTTCCCGTAACGATGTAGTTATAAAAATCATAATCTACCGGAATAGTAATTCCTCCATCGATAGTAACAAGTACTTCCTGAATACTTCCACTCCAGGATGCTTCTATATCTTTACCTTCAGCAGCAAACAGTCTCGCTTTCAATTCGGTTTGTACTCCTTCTGTCGGAGTAGCTTTAACAAATACAAAAAACTGTGTGTTTGTCTGCGTTAAGTCATCGGGATCTATTTTGACCGTATAGGTATCTGTGCTGGATTTTCCAGTTGCCAGAGTATCTGCGCCAAATGAATGTTTATATCCATTATCCGAGGTGAACTTATTATCTATAGCCGAAGAAATGATGCCTGTGTCATCGTCCTCTGTCTTTGAGATTGAATACTTCGCTACTTTACTCACATATGAATCATATGTTTCCTGAGTGATTTCATAATTATCCCGTGCCGTAGCAAGTCTAGTCAAAAAGGAACCGGCATTTTCGTATGTTCCATCATCTTTCTTTACCATTAGTTCAGCTTCAAATGAATAGGTGATACGTGAACTACAATAGTCATTTGGATAATTCTGATCATAATTACATACTGTTACAGAAAACACCGAGGAAGGCAGCTGATAGCTGGACAGCTCTGCTTTCATACAGTTCGACGAGAACGGCATTTCGGGTGAATTGGTGGTGGAAACTACTCTCTTTACTGAGAATACGTCTGTATACGCTGCATATACAACAAATACAGAACAGCTTACCATAATAACAAGCAGCCAGATTCGTATCCAGTTGTTTTTCAGTTGTTTAAGAATTTTATTCATTTCCCTCACCACCTGTTATCATTGAATTGCTCGTCTGCTCGCGGTAATATAAATCATATCCGTTTCTTTATTGTTTTGTGCAGTATTCCATTTTTCAAAAGCCTGATTATCAATCCCGCTACCTGTATCCCAGCTCAATTCCAAAATAAAATAATCATAAGAACCTGCATTCTCCGGATGTGTAATATAATTATCTCCTGTTGTTTGCAAATAAACCGGGATGGCATACAATTCCGGATCGTCAACGCCTTCAACATAGGTCTTATTATAGTAAGCATCACCATTTTGACCCAAATACCTGCCATAATTACCTGAATCCAGATTAAGAGGTGTCATTACAATAGCAGAACCATTTATTTGGTAATAGGTTTTTTTTGTAGTATCTCCTCTTGGATGATACAACGTAAGAGCAGTGGCAGAGCTTGAAGCTTCCTTAATCCGTGTGTTTATCTGATCATCATTCAATCCCGCAACATCCGCTTCTGATGCTCTGTAAAGCGTGTAAGTAAATGGAATATTAGTAGTATGGGCAAGCTGGAGATCATATTTTGTATTGTAATCACTAGGCTTTACACTAAAAACATATCTTTGAGGATTGCCTTCGCTAATTGCCTCAATGTCAATATCCTGCATTTCAAAATTGACAACCGGATCTGCTTCATCAGGCTTTATTGTTCTTCCAGCACGTATGATGATATCTCCAGGCTCCTGAATTTTAGTCAATGTTTCCAGATTCTTATTCTGAGCAAACCATGCAAATACGGGAAGCGCAACCAAAAGAGCAACTGTAAGAAGAGATGCCACAGAGAATTCAATTTTTTGCCTGACAGAGAGTTTTTTGAAGTATTTAATTATTCTCACGCAATCACTCCCCTTCTGATGTTTCATCCGTTGTCATCTTCAAAGTAATATAATTAACGTTCGTGCCTATAGCATTGTCAGCACTATCATATTTATCGCAGTATGTGTCATATTCAGCCGCCATGATTGCTTCGGTAAGCGTAACCCCTGATACAGCATAATTATAGAAATAGTACGAAGGATAAGTTGCAATGTTTGTAACTATATTATCACGGTCGGTTCCACTTGTTATCGGTTCAATACTTACATTTGAATTAATTCTTGCATCTATAAGGGTGCTTAATGTTTGCGGCCAAATCCAGTATATGGTTACAGGCGTGTTCTCATTCGCTTTTGTATAGTTTTGATTAAGTAATGTTTTTTTTAGGTCGGCACCTGACACAATCGGTGTCGAATAAGTATGGCCTATAACCGCGTCCGTTTCGGGATCTTTTATATCATCTCGGCCTGCAAAGAGAAAAATATGTCCTGCAAGGTATCTTTGATATTCGTCTGCAACACGCGTCATCGAAATATCGGTGTTCCCTGTCACTGCATTGTTTGTTTCAGTACAACTATATCCAACGATTTCAAATGTAAGATCAAGATTTACTGATTCCTTGCTCGGCTTAACATAAAAAGAAATCATGCCTGAATGTCCAGGTTTAATTCCGCTATCTACGTTTTCGTCGTTATTATTCATTTTATCAGTTGAAGTCATTGCCCAGATAATGGCATCTGTGCTCATCACTTTATCATGATAATCCTGATATATATTGTTTCCTCCGCTCAATGGTTCAATTACATACGGCATCGTAGTAGTGGTAATGCCCATCCCTCCCGCACTGGTCTCCCTATTCATGGTAAACCAAGCAATTGTCATTAACACAAAACGAATGACGAGCCATTTTACCACGATATATCGCCATTTTATAGCAGTTTCAAGTCAATAATCATTAGCTGAAAACTATAGATGACCACCCTTCACCAACTTCATTATATACTATTCTTTCAACACCTATATATCTATCTTTCGGATAACGATATTGAACGTTCAGATTTCCAATATTGTTTCTTATGCTCTACCCTCTTGATTAATCGTGAACTTAAAGCCTATTTCCCCCTCAAATAAGCCTCAGTCCGTAAAATCATCATTGACATTTTACCGCTCATATGATATAATTAGTATAGGAAAGAAGGAGATGATACCAATGGCTACCGTTCCTACAAGTCTTGCCAACAGCATTGATGCTTCCGATACCCGTGCCAAGCTCGATGCAGTTGCTAAGAAGCTGATAAAACATCGTATCATACTCGCCGAGATACTGAAAGAATGTGTCGAGGAATTTGAGGGATACGATATTAAATATATTGAGAAAAACTGTTTTGCCGGCGAAGTCCAGGTGAATAAGGTATCTGTTGACCAGGACGTTCCCAATGCCGATTCGGCGATCGTTGGCTCTGATACTGAGGACAATTCCGACAGCGAGGGCTTAGTCCGCTACGATCTGGTATTTGATGCCATTATCCCTAAAACAAGCAAGGTCGTTCGACTTGTCATCAACATCGAGATACAGGTCGATACAAAAATGTCCTATGCTATCGTGACAAGAGGTGTCTACTACGCTGCACGGCTGATCTCACGTCAGAAAGGAACGGTCTTTGAGCGCTCCGATTATGACAAAATACAAAAGGTGTATACCATATGGATATGTCCCAGCCCAAGCGGTGATAATTCCAACTCTATTGTGGAGTATGGTCTGAAACCGACAAAGACTATCGGTCAGGTCAATGAACCTGTCGAGAACTATGACAAAATGAAGATCATTATCATATCCTTGAATGATAAGGGTATGGAAGGTGATAATAGTATCATACGTCTTTTGAGCACGCTTCTGTCCACAACAGAGAGTGTCGAAAAGAGAAAGCAGATACTTGAAAGCGAATTCAATATCCCCATGACAAAGGAAATCGAGGAGGAGGTGCTTGAAATGTGTAATCTCGGTATGGCTGTTGAATTAAAGGGTGTAAAGCAAGGTAAGGAGCAGTCACTGCTTGAAAGCATAAAAAAAATGATCAAGAATCTTGGTCTTACTGCACAGCAGGCAATGGATACACTGGAAATCCCCAAGGACGATCAGGCACGCTACGCTGCTATGCTTGATTCTGACAGGTAAAAGCAGGTGCTTGAAATGTGTAATCTCGGTATGGCTGTTGAATTAAAGGGTGTAAATCGTGGTATAGCTCAGGGCAGAGAGCAGTCACTGCTTGAAAGCATAAGAAATCTTATGAAAAATCTAAAATTATCCGCAGAGCAAGCTATGGATGCATTAGGAATTCCTAAAGACGATCAAGCACATTATGCCGCTATGCTCGGTTCTAACAACTAAACATTATGCCCACCAAGTCTTTAATGGCTCGGTGGGCATTTTATTTATCTGTCAACTTCCACATTCATCTCAAAACCGCTCTTGAAGATGATCTGCACCTCGGCCTTTGACAGCACCCTGATACACTCGATGACTTTTCTTACGGTCACGTCATCATATTCGGTCATTTGAAACTTTGCCTTTTGAAGCTCCTCAAATGCTGACATCAAGTGATAGCGCTTTTCATCGCTAAGTTTTGACTTAGTCTTT
>NZ_JAILMR010000036.1 GCF_024692365.1 Ruminococcus sp.
GTTAGCGGTTTTTTTTATAGCATTATCTTCGTTATGAACATAGTCTTTCGCATTTACGGGTATACTGACTGTCGACGGAATACTGCCGTTAAGTGCTCCTCTGACTGCTTCAAGCAGATTTTGATGAAGATGAAATCTGTCGGCTATCTGCATTGCAGCCGAAAGAGTTTCCTCTATTGCGGCTGCATACGCGCTTGCTCTGTCCCGTGTGACAGCTTTAATATGTTTGTTCTTTTCAAGCCATCTTTTCAGTGTATCCTTATCTCTGCCCTCAAGAACTGCGACTGGAGTAGATGCTGTTGCAGTGATGAGCTTATGGTCTAATTCTTCGGAGTGAGCATATGTAAAACCTTCGGAATTGGCGTAGCAGTAAACCTTTAAGTATTCCTGTAAGCTTGCTTCAATTTTAGCATCATCATACCAATAGCCGATCGCTTGCCATACTAAACGTGAGACATTTTAGGAATAGTAATTGATCTCATTTACGGACAGTTTGTGAATGAACTGTCTTCTATTGCGACCACACTGTCGGCAAAATACCTGTTCCGAAAGTTAATGTGACAGCAGCTGCTGCCGCACTCACAAAGCTATTGAAAATATACTATTCGCATAAAATGAAATATGAAATTAATCAAATAAATATCCGAATCATGAACTATCGAATTATTTTAGATCACTCATGAAAAAATATTTAGTTTTTATGTTCCCCTCTTGAATTACTTTATCTTTTGTGCTATAATAATACAAAAGTAATATAGGAGGTCACATCATGGATTTTGATAGTATTCTTTCTGTATATAAAAGTAAGACCTGTATTATTTCAGTTGAGAGATTTCCTGACGGGAAATATGGAAATATACGCATTGCGGCGGGAAATAAAGCCCATTGTGATGACATGATGAATGTTATGCACCGTCCCTTTATACCTGATTCTCCCTATGAGGAATATTTCCCTGAAAATAAAAATTTTGAGGATTTCTGCTGCCGATGTGCTTTTACAGGACAGCCTCTTCATTCCTATGTCAGTCTCCCGCAGATGGGGCTGTGGCTGAATATGTTCCTGCTTCCCCTTGAATCGGATAAGGAAAATATCGGATACTGTATTTATTCATATGATGTTACTCCTGAAGCTGATACCGAACAAAGGGCAGCGCTTTCTGCCGATACTTCTAACGCGGTTTTGCAGACTTGCATAAAACTCCACGGTGCCGGTAACACACGTCAGACATTTCGTGAAGTTATTGAGGATATCCGCAATATATGTGATTCAAATTATTGCTGTATTCTTCTTGTTGATGAAGAAGAACGCAGATGCACCACTTTGTGTGAAGCACTCAGGAACGGTGTGCCTGTTGATTCCATAGACAACTACAACAACGATGCTTTTTATGATATAGTAGAAACTTGGAAGGATACCATTGGCGACAGCACTTGTATCATAATAAAGGATGAAGCGGATATGGGATGGCTGAGGTCTATAAATCCTATGTGGCATAAGTCGCTGTGTGATTCGGGCGCAAAAAGTATAGTTATGTTCCCGCTGAAACATAACGGTAAACTGCTGGGATATATGTTTGCAAGCGATTTCAACGTGGATAATACCGTAAAGATAAAAGAGACACTCGAACTCAGCACATTTTTTATTGCTTCGGAAATAGACAATTGCCAGCTTCTGCAAAGGCTTGAGATACTTAGCTCGGTAGATATGTTGACGGGCGTAAAGAACCGCAATGCAATGAATAATGTTGTAGACGAAATAAAAGCAGGAAAGAAGTTGTTGAACGCTCCATATGCTGTCCTGTTCACTGATCTGAACGGTTTGAAAAAGGTGAACGACGTTGAGGGGCACAGCGCAGGCGATCAGCTGCTCAAAAAGGTAGCAGCCATGCTTCAGCGTGTATTTTTCAACACTGAGATATACCGTGCAGGCGGAGATGAGTTCATGATATTGGTCGAGCAGGCTGATAAAGATGAAATAGATTCAAGGCTTGAAAGACTAAGGGAACAGTCGGAAAAAGAAGACGGTCACTTTGCCGTGGGTGTATGTTATGTTGATGGAGATATGGATATCCTTAACGCCATGCGCATCGCGGATGAGCGTATGTATGACGACAAGAAAGAGTACTATCGCCGATATCCCGAGCGGAAATACAGGTGATGTCGAAAAGCTGAAACAGCACAAAATCAGGCGTATGCAGAACTTATGCATACGCCTTAAATATTATTTTTTGTTCTGTTTGCGGGCTTTCTTTATCTCATACATCTCCTCATCTGCCCGCTTGATGACTTTAGTGAGATCCATGCCTTGTGTTATTGGCTGCGAGAATGCGCCGCAGCTTGCTTTTATCTCAAATTCCTCGTTTTTGCTGCACTCTTCCAGCAGGGAGTATATCTGTGATATTATCTTGTCGCTGTTGTATTCGCCTATGATGAGGGCGAACATCTCATCTCCGCCGTAGCGCACACAGTATGCATCGGGCGGACAAGCTTCTTTCAAGGCAGAAGCGCCTTTTGCTATCGCCTTATCGCCTGCATCGTGACCGTGATTGTCATTTATAGCTTTAAGTCCGTCAATATCAAGCATGATGACTGTCAGCTGTTTGCCGAAGTTCACAGGTTTATCCAACTCGCCGTCGATAGCTGTCATGAAGCCCTGCCTGTTATAAAGACCTGTCAGATTGTCGTTGAGGTACATCTGTGCAATCTTGCTGGATAAAAACCGCTGATAACGCAGGGTCATAAGTCCGCCTAAGCCCAGATTCAGGGTGTTTGTAACACCTGCCGACTTGGAATATTCTGTTATATCGTACCGATGATATGAGAATACAGTGTAGCCGAAGGGCTTGTTCATATAGTCCAGAATATTGAATATCAGCGGAAAACCGCTGTTTATCAGGTTTTCTATGTCGGGTGCGATATCTTCGCCGTTAAAATCCATTATCTCGTTGGGATAGTTGTAGGAGTCATATATCACGCACATATCTTCCATATCCATATCAATATCTTCAAGGAAGAAGTTGCGGTCTGTTAACAGGCATTGTTTGCTGATGACACAGCACATTTCTTCTGTCTTGTCATCACGAATACAGTGTATCGCGGATTCTATCGAATCGGACATCTGCATCTTGACCGACATCTCATAAAGCACGCGCATATCGTCTTCATAGCGGTAGAAACCTATGTTGAAGCTATTGGTGGCATTGTCGGCGGATAAGTGTCCGCTGCACCCGCAGGATTCTTTCGGCATAAATTCGGGAACAACAGCTACTGTCTCGCAGCCTTCACCGTTAAGCCTTGCGGTGATGGCTTTTGTTACAGCATTTGCAAGCTGTGTGCTGCTGCATGAAGCGGTAGTCAGGGTCGGTGAACAGATATCACCCTCCAGTATTCCATCAAATCCTGTGACTATCATATCCTCGGGAATACGGATGTTTGCTTCCGTCAGCACGTCCATGACATTTATTGCCATTATATCGTTAGCACATATAATAGCCTGCGGAAGTTCATCGCGTGCAAGCAGCTTTCGCGTTGCTTCTCTCGTAGGCACCGCCCAGAAATCGCCATAGCTTACCATGCTTTCATCAAAAGGCATACCTTTTTCTTTTAGCACCCGTTTGTAGCATTCAAGCCTTTCATCGGAGAAACGGTTGTTTTTTATGCCTGCCATGAAGTGGGTCTTGGTTATGCCATGGTCTTCTATAATGTGGCGGACGACTTTTTCAAAACCCGCCGAATAATCGTAGTAGATATTGGTGGTGCCCTCATATTTAGCATCGACCACGATAACAGGAACAGAATTGAACCGTGCCTGTGCGATTATACTGCTGCTGACAGTCCTGCTTTTTATCTTCTCGTCCATGAGTACAACGGCATCAATGCGGTCGTAGGGGATAAGGTCAAAAACACCCGCCTCGGAATTGGTCGAATCCTCATTCCAATAAAGGTCCATATTAAGGGTGTATATGAACAGGCACATATCAAGTTCATTCAGGCGCTTGTTAAGTTTCTTTATAAAACTATGCTGCTGAGAATCATATATCCTCGATGTGCATAGGGCTATTATTTTTTTGCCGTTTATCATGGTCTCACCACCTTTGAATTATTATACCATAAAATTACAAAAATTTCAATAGATTTTGAACATATTTTTTGGCGTGAAGTTATTCATTCTTTTAACTTATTCAATATCTTCCGTCCCTATCTGCCCGATACATAAACAAATATCCCGCCGAATTTATTTACTGCGGCGGGATAAAATATCATATTTTTGTACCATGCATCAGTGCATTTTTAATCAGCGCAGACCACACGGTTCTTGCCGCTTTGTTTGCCTATGTACAGCCTGCTGTCAGCCTGGCTTATCACTTTTTCGATGTTGTTGCCCGGGTGACCTTCGCAGATGCCTATGGTCATCGTGACAGAAAATTCTGCATCATCTGTCTTGAATCGCTGTTTTCTGATATTGCTGACTATGTTGTTTGCACAGAATATACCTTCCTCCATTCCCGAACCCGGAAGCACAAACAGGAATTCCTCACCGCCCCATCTTGCGGCATATCCGTCAGCAGGTAAGCTGTCCTGAATAACTTTTGCTACATCTGAAAGTACATCATCGCCCATATCATGACCATAACTGTCATTGACCTTTTTGAAGTCATCAATATCGCATATACCGACTATATAATCGTTGCCATATACGCGACTAAGGTTTACGATATCATTCAGTATCCTGCCCATTTCACGGCGGTTGTTCAGCTTTGTCAGCGGGTCGGTGGAAGCCAGAGTCCTCAGCTGTTCGTTCTGAACTCTCGCCTTGCAGTCGTTATAATAGCGCATATAAGTAAATATTATAGCAACATAAATAAGTACAAAGGAACCAACCAGAATATTTATAACATAAAATACCGTTGTGTAAGATGAATCGTTCATGTTATAACGCTCGCGCCCGGGGATAAGGTAGATGTACCTGAGTATTCCATAAGACGGTACAGAAATGAACATTATTACAAATGGAATATTCTTTTTTTTATTTGGCACCAGAAATGCCAGTGGTATTATCATAAGCAGGAACATACAAAAATCAGGTTTCAGTCCCACATAGATCGTCGCGGCTACCGCATGAAGTATTATCTCAGCCATTGAAGCATAGACAAAATTGAGCTTCTCTTTGAACTTGGGAGCAAAGATTATCAGCAACGCATAAAAGCTCACGCTGCCGATGTTAAATATTACCATTGAATGTATTTCAGCCAAAGCGAATAGCGTAAGATAAAGAGCGTGTGCAGCCAGACAAGCGACGAGCGGGAAAAAGTACAGAAAAAACACGACCTGTGGAGAAACCTTTTTATCGATCTTTTCAATAAAAGCAAGATCACTTTTATATTGCTGGTCGGTATACATATCATCACTTCGCTTTCTGTAAAAAAATGTATACAGTATGTTTATAAATTATTATACCATAAAAATATATAAATTTCAATAGTTTTTGAACGGAAATTTTGTGGTGAAGTTATTCATTATTTTAACTTATTCAATTTCTGCAAGCCGAAACATAGATGTACTTAGGATAGAATGCCAAGGAAACAAAGCGCGCGGTTTATGCGACTGCGTCGGCATATGCCTCGCGCTAGCAGGCTTGCGGGAGTTTGAGGGCAGAGCCCTCAATCACCAAGGAGCGATACCAAAATGTACAGCGAACCATAAGAGCAAAACAATCTTCCAACCCAAAATGCGCGGGCAATATCAATAATCCGAGCGTGGACAATCAAACGTCTACGCTCTTTCTTTGTCCGTAAATATTGCCCGCGCCCGCCGTCAAACAGCGCAGCCACAGCCGACGCAGTCGCTGTTCTTTGACGGCTCGACCCGAACGAAGAGAGGGTCGACAAACCCGCAGTACGTTTATACAAAAACTACGGTCGTATATTTTCGTATACCAACCGATACCAAAATATACGACCGTATACTTTGGTAATAATGGAATACCTCTGGTACATATAATAAACCCGTGTTTGCTTTTGTAAAGACGTACTGCGGTATCAGGTCGCCCCTCAGCTGCGACTGCGTCGGCAGCGCCCTCGGGTCGAGAAATCGGATAACAGCGACTGCGTCGGCTGTGGCTGCGCTGTCCGATTTCGTGCGCGGGCAATATTTACGGACTTAGTTTGTGCGTGTGGAATGGTTTGGTTCACGCTCTATCATTTGGTATTGCCCGCGCTTTTTAGATCGGAAGTCTGTCTGCTATTGATTTTATTGTGGTCACTTCGCTTTTGTACCTTGACCGAGAGGCTCTGCCTCTAACCATCAGCTTTGCTGATGGTGTGCTCATCCGCAAGCTTTTCGTGAAAAGCTTGACCAAAAGCTTATCTCCTTGGCATTCTTACAACATTTCGCACATAAAAATACCACCGCATACGATCGTATACGACCGTATGCAGTGGTATAATTTCGTATCGTTTCGTATCATGCCGAAACATTTGGTATACTTTATTTCATAACACCTGCAAGTACATCATAGTTCTTCTGCATAAGCGAAAGATAGCTTGCTCCGTTCTCAATATCCTCATTTGATACTGACTGGAGTGAGTTCAGCTCGGCAATAGCAACATCTTTGCCCGAGGTGCTTATGATGGTATTCGCAATATCCTTGTTTGAATTCTCAAGAGTGAATATTGTCTTGCAGTCAAGCTCCTTGACCTTGTCTGCAAGGAATACAATGGTGTCAAAACTTGCTTCTGTTTCAGCCGAGCAGCCGATGAAAGCGGCAAAATAATCAAGACCGTAATCATCAACAAAATAACGGAAGGGGAATCTGTCACCGAATATCAGCGTTTTGAGCGATGAACCGTCAATAAGTGTCTGGAAATTATTGTCAAGTTCGGAAAGCTTTGTAACATAGCCGTTAAGGTTTGCCTTGTAATCCTCAGCATTTGCAGGGTCGATAGCTTCAAGATTCTGCTCTATCTCTGCACAGAGTACCTCTGCATTTTTTACAGAGAGCCATACGTGTTCATCGTATTCTTCTTCGCCCTCTTCATGTTCATGCTCGTGTTTTTCCTCATCCTTGTCATGACCTGCAAGATGATCGCAGATATCCTCTCCGCTCATTTCAGCAGGGAAGAATGTAGGCCAGTACTTTTCAGGATCGACGATAGCATCATAGCTTTCATTGCTCATTCTAAGGTGGAAATGTTCGGCTTTTGCAGGTTCGATCATATGGTCATTGAACTCGATATAAACAGGTGCGCCCGACTCCTTGTCCTCAGCTTCAAATCTGTACATTGCAGCTCTTGTTCCGCCTGACCAATCCTGAATAAAGTATCCTGTATACTTGTAATCCGAACTTACAGTCTTTCCGTTATCATAGGTATATGTGATATTATCACCGTCGATCTTCACAGACTTGATATCTGTCTCATAGCCTGTCTTGTAGTATTCTTTATACTCCTCGGCAGTCATTTTACCTTTTGTTTCAGCCATGGCTTCCCATGCTTCATCGAGTGTTCCATCCAACACGAAAGGATATGGAGACTGCCATTCGCCTGCCCAGTCTGAAAGGCTCCTGTCCTGTACCTCATCGTCCTCAAAGGTGGAAACTTCCTTGCTGTGGTCATGCTCGTGACTGTGCTCGTGTCCGCCTGTCATTTCCTCAACGATATCCTCTGCGGTAAGTGAAGATGGATAGTAGGTAGGGAAGTGATCGCCCTCTTCAACAAGGGTGTCAAAACCATCGTTTCCACTGTAAAGATGGAAATGCTCAGGCTCGGAGGGTTCGATGTTGTGGTCGCTGAATACGATGTATTTTGCGGCATCGTCATCTCCCGACTTCTTTTCAAATTTATATCTAACCTGTTTTGTACCGTCGTCCTTTGTTCTTATATAGTATCCGCTGTAATCATACTCAGCCATTATGGTCTTATCAGCAGTTACATACTCGACCTCGGGCGCGTTTATGTTTATAGTTGCAACATCTGTCTCGTAAGCTGTTGTGTATTTTTTCTTGTAATCCTCAGCTGTCATGGTGTCATCGTCCTCGGCTTTGTGTTCCCATACTTCGTCGAGTGAACCATCAAGCAGAAGAGGATAGGTTGACTGCCAGCTTCCGTTCCACTCATCGAGAGTACGGTCTTTTACTTCGCTGTCCTCAAAGTCGGTCTTATGCTCATGTTCGTGTTCATGCTCGTCCTCCTGCATACCTTCTTTGAGTTCCTCAACCTTTGCCGAATCGCCGAGAACTTCCATAAGGTTTATGACCTTCATATCCTTGTTGTTTGAAGTTTCAAGCACATCTTCCACCCATTCATCTGATTCACCGCCAACATATATGAACAGATCACAGGAAGATATCTTCAGGATATCATCAGCAGTAGGCTGATAGCTGTGAAGATCAACGCCGTTATCCAGAAGATATGTGAGCTCAACATTGTCAGCATGATCGCCAAGTATCTCTTTTACCCAGTCGTACTCGGGAAATATTGTGCAAACCACACTGAAAGACTCAGAACCGTCAGCTGACTTCTTTTTACCTTTACCGTCAGATTTGTTCGCAGAAGCCGATGAACAGCTTGTCATACCTACCGCCGCCATTACCAGTGTCAAAGCATAAATGCCGATTTTTTTCTTTAACATAATATAGAACCTCCGAATTGAATAACCCGATAGGGCGCAGAAAAATGCGCACCTATCCATGAATGATATTTACCTATGGTGGTTTCATTATTCAATCCAGAAGCTCCACTTTAAGCGAGATAAGTGTCGTGTGTGCTGAATGTGAACTCGCAGTCATCTTGCATGGGATGGCAATGATGCAGGTCATCAGAGTCAGTATGATCGCACCCGCAACGGCTGTGCCTAGTTCATGAAGTGTCTTGTGAAGCTTTGCAAGTTCCATACAGATAGAACAATCCTCACCGTCGCAGTCATGTTCGGCGTGAGTGATTATAAATGCAGAGGAGCAGAATATGACAAGGCTGAATACTGCTATCATCAACCATGATACAGCTTTGTTTCTTCTCTTTGACATATCTGTTCACCTCGCGTTTTCTGCAAATATCTGTATGCAGTCATTTTCAGTTTTCTATTATATCTGTTGGGAATCCTTTTGTCAATGATATACGGATATATTCTAATCATTTGCTAAAATGAAAGTTACTCTCAAATTAATTTTGTAAAAATAGACAAAGAAAATGTAAGCCGCCTGAAACTTTTTTGAGGGGCAGCTTACATTTTTTAGCATATTGATATTACGTCAGAATCGTTCACTTGTGATGTTCAGCAAGCCGTATCATTCACGGTTGCTGTTTCGGTATTTTCCTGATCATCAGTTTCCTCTGATTCTTCATCTTTGGGTGGTTTTCTGTGGGTCAGGCTGTATGCCATGAACAGAGCGGCGATGGGAATTATCGTCATGCACCCTGCACCGCTGGATACTATCTGGAGAAAATCCTGACAGAAAACTTTTGAATTGATTATCTCCGCAAGGGAATATTCGTACTCGCGGAACCAGATAACAAGGGTCATGAATTCACCGATATAGGCGAACAAAAGGGTGTTGGTCGTAGTGCCGATTATGTCCCTGCCTATATTCATTCCCGAGATGAAAAGTTCACTCATGCTGAGTTCGGGATTGTTTTCATGAACTTCAAACAGCGCAGAAGTTATGGCGATAGCCGTGTCAGTTATGGCGCCGATAAGTCCCATCAGCATCATGGCGAGAGTGACCTGCCGCATATCAAGTCCGATATCAGGACTGTACCAGCATATCTCTTCGGTATTTTCATCAGCAAAGCCCTGTATGTGGGAACTTGAACCGATGTACAGCATCACCGCCGCGAAAAGTAACAGCACAGTCGCTATTGCCGCGAAGGCTGTAACGGTCTTGATGTTCACGCCGTTTATCCAGAAAAGTATCACTACGCCTATGACTGCACAGCCGATTATCGTCACGGCGACGGCGTTCACTCCGCAGGCTATCAGGAAAACGGTCACTATCAGTATGATGATGTTTGCGTACATGGCGGCGAAGGTCTTTGCTCCTCTTATCCCGCCTACCGCTATCATCAGTATCAGAAGAATCGTTCCGAGTATGAATTCCATTACGCATCGCCTTCTTTCGGCTGAGGTGATACCTTTTTTGTGCCTTTCAGCATATGGGTCGAAATGAAAATCGCTATTGGTATGGTTACGACTATGCCTATTCCGCCAACGAATGCACGGACTATTTCAAGGTCGAGGTAATTGTTGAGAACGTCCGTAAGTGTGACATTGTTCCTGAGTGCCAGTATTATCAGCGGTATACAGCCGCATACATAGGTGAAAAGCAGAACGTTGGTCATGGTACCCATTATGTCCTTGCCTATCTCGCGTCCCGAATGTCTTAGTGCGGCAAAAGTGATACTGTTATCTCGGTCGATAAGTTCAGACATTGAGGAGGACATGGTTATCGAGATATCCATTATCGCACCCAGACCGCCCACCAGAAGTTCGGATATAAATATTTCTTCGTAGGGTTTGATAAGGTACTGCATCTGGTCGAAACGAACACCTCTGCCGTTGGTGAGTTTAAGTACTGTGTAGGCAATGGCGATGGTGACAGCGGTACCGCAAAGTGCAGAAATTACAGCTGCCGCAGTTTTTTTGTTTACACCGCTGACGATAGTAAGCGATGTCGCAGTGAACAGAAAAGCCGCTCCGAGACAAAGCACGAAAAGGTCAAGACCGCGGTGGTAGAATTCTATGGCGGCGATAAAGATCAGTGTGTTTAACGTAACAGAAAGGAGAGAAAGTGCGCCTTTTTTACCCCCGACGATAACTATGGTCAGTGCAAAAAGCATAGTAACACCGACGGCATAAACGTCACGTTTTACACCCGTACAGGTCGCTTTGAGTTTATCACCCGAACCATTTACATCAACAAACAGCTTGTCGCCTTTTGAGTATTTTTCGTCAGTCACCAGTGATGAGGAATACTTATTTGTTACCGTGGCGAACTTGCCTTTGTGTACGCCGTTTTTTATCTCAACTGTCAGTCGTTGGGTGTATTGATACTCCTTTGAGTTTATCAGTGCGGGGGAAGTTGACGTAAGTTCTTCCGACACCGATACGACTTCCGCTATGGTTCTGTCATAAAGGAAATAGTCATTTTCGGTGAAGATCACCCCACCGATACATATCAAAAACAGTATAATCAGAGTTACCGCTTTTTTTCTGCCGACCTTTTTCAGCAGATCTTTCAGGTTCATATCTATCATCTTCCTTGTTGTTATTAAAATAGAATGTTCAATAATATTATATCCAATCAGCGCCGCTAAGTCAACTATATATTATAATTGTAAATTCTTTTGTGGAGTCGTGAGGTCTTTATCAGCGCGTTGATTGGGTGAATACTAACAATTATTATTTGCTGATTTTTATATTTTGTAGAAGTTTAGACGATTTTTCTTGAAAGTTACTTTTCCTATTGACATGATAGGAATTGTAGTGTATAATAAGTAAAGCCTATTAAACTGATATGAAATATATGAGTGGTTGCATTTGTATGTTTAGTTATAAAAAATAGGTACGATATCGGAATAATGCGCGTGATACGGCGGCATACGAAAATATACGATCGTATGATCTGGTACACGGTCGTATACGGTGGTATAAATTCGTATACGTTGGTATGATCTGGTATCGGAAAGTTTACGACATGACATTTTTATATTTGAAAGGAAGAATATCACTATGAAAAAAAGATTACCTGCATTTATAATTTCTGCCGCACTGGCATTCTCTGCTGTTTCCTGCGGAAAATCCGACAGCAAGAATAAAGACGATGCAAACACTGTTAAGATAGCTTATCTGCCTATCACTCATTCTCTGGCTGTGTTAGAGGAAGCTGAGGAACTTGAAAAAGAATCGGGACTGAAAGTTGAACTTGTAAAGTACGGTTCATGGGCAGAATTGCTTGACGCACTGAATTCAAACAGAGTTGACGGTGCATCTGTGCTGATAGAACTTGCGATGAAATCAAAAGAGGAAGGCATCGGACTGAAAGCTGTTGCACTGGGACACCGTGACGGTAATGTTATCATCGTTTCAAATGATATAGATTCTGCCGCTGACCTTAAAGGCAAGACCTTTGCGATACCTCACAGACAGTCATCTCACAACATACTGCTGAATGATGCACTTGCAACAGCGGGTCTTACTACTGCCGATGTAAATGTGACAGAACTTGCGCCTACCGAGATGCCTTCGGCACTTGCAAGCGGTCAGATAGACGGCTACTGTGTTGCTGAACCTTTTGGTGCAATGGGCGTTAACCTCGGGGTAGGAAAGGTGCTTTTCAGTTCCGAGGAACTTTGGGAAGAATCCCTCTGCTGCGGACTTGTGCTGACTGACAAGTTCATCGATGAACGTCATGATGATGCTAAGTCATTCGTTGAAAGCTATAAGGCGGCAGGAAACGCCCTCGATAAGGAAAAGGCTAAAGAGGTAGCGAAAAAGTACCTGAATCAGACCGATGAAGTACTTGACACATCGCTGCAGTGGATATCCTACAACGATCTTGACATAACAGAGGAAGCTTACAATGCACTTGCCGAGAAGGTCAAGGCATACGGGCTTTCCGAAAACCCTCCCGCATATGCGGACTTTGTAAAAAATGATTTTTGATAAGGCGTGATAATAATGAAAAAACTGCTCTCACTGAAAAACGTTATCATATCGGTGGCGATACTGATATTGATATGGCAGCTGCTGTTCTCTGTCAGCAGTTATGATAAGGCTTTGTTCCCTTCACCTAAAATGGCATTTGATGCCTTGGTAGAGTTGATAGAGAACGGAAAACTGTTTGAGAATATAAGAACGAGTATGTACCGCTTTGTTACAGGATATTTCAGCTCGGTGATCGTTGCTGTGGTACTGGGACTGATACTAGGAAGAGTACCGAAGTTATTTCAGTACATAAATCCTGCGGTACAGCTTTTAAGACCTATCTCACCTACAGCGTGGATGCCTTTTATCGTTCTGCTGTTCGGTATAGGTGATGTTCCTGCTATCGTTATAATTTTTATCGCCGCATTTTTCCCTGTGTTATTGTCAACGGTATCGGCGGTGGGAAATATCGACCCTGTTTACCTGAAAGTTTCAAAGAACTTTGGTATCAAACAGCCTGCGCTTACGTGGAAAGTTATTTTTCCTGCGGCGTTCCCGCAGATAGCAAACGGTATTCACCTTGCGTTGGGTACTGCATGGATATTCCTTGTAGCAGGTGAAATGGTCGGTGCGCAGTCGGGACTCGGCTATCAGATAATCGATGCGAGAAATAATATCCGTGCGGATATCCTGCTGGCGACGATACTCGTTATCGGTATAATCGGCATACTGCTGGACGGTCTGCTGAAACTGGTTGAAAAAGTTATACTTAAATCCTGGGGAGGTGCTGCGTAATGTATATCGAGGTAAAAGATGCCAGCAAAAATTATGTTCAAGACGGCAAAGAGTTTGTTGCCCTTGATAACGTTTCTCTCAGCATTGACAAGGGAGAATTTATATGCCTTCTGGGACCTTCCGGCTGTGGAAAAAGTACACTTCTGAACGCACTGGCAGGGTTTGAAAAGGTCAACAGCGGTACCGTCAAGATAGACGGAAAGGAAGTAACTTCACCCTCGATCAACAACATAACCATCTTCCAGAACTACGGACTTCTTCCCTGGAGAAATGTTCAGAAAAATGTGGAACTGGGACTTGAATCAAAAAAAGTTCCCAAGTCTGAGCGTGCAGCTATTGCACAGAAATACCTTGAACTTGTGGGACTCAGCGGGTACGAAAAGCGTTATCCCAAGCAGCTTTCGGGTGGACAGCAGCAGCGAGTTGCTATCGCAAGAGGTCTCGCGGTTGACCCCGATATCATATTCATGGACGAACCATTCGGTGCCCTTGATGCTATCACAAGAATGAAGCTTCAGGAGGATATCCTCAGAATTTCCCGCGAGGAGAAAAAGACCATAATTTTTGTCACCCATGATATTGAAGAAGCGGTATTTCTTGCTGACAGGATAGTTGTGATGATGGCAGACCCGGGCAGGATAAAGAGTATCGTCAAGGTACCGTTAGGTTCAAACCGCAACAGGACAGGGGAGAACTTTTTGTATGTCCGTGACCGTATATTTGAACTGTTCAATATGAAAGCGGACGAATATATAGAGTATTATATCTGATTTATCAGGTGATTTTTTCAGACAGGGTATTGAACAATTCATAGTGTTGTGGTATAATATGAATTGTATTTTTAAGAGAGGCTGGTATTATGAGCGAGAATAAACATAAACACTGTCACGAGCATGAGCATCATCACGAGCATCATCACGATCATGACCATCATCATTCGCCTGCACATATCCATTCACACAGAAACATCATCGGCTTTGATGAACACGGTATCCCTACTGTGATACTAAAGGCAAGTCACGGTGAGGGTGAGGCTGATGATCCGCAGGCATTCATCAGGGATTATATGAACGCTGTTACCGAGTATAAAAAGACTTTTCCCAGCAAGCAGGACGTTATCGATCAGACCCCCGACCCTGCTGTAAGGGAAATGCTGCTGCGTATGGAACAGCTTGGTATAGATACTGCATTCGACCGTTTTGATAAGCAGAAACCCCAGTGTAATTTCGGTCTGGCGGGAATATGCTGTAAGATATGCAACATGGGACCATGTCGTATCACCGCAAAATCCCCTAAGGGAATCTGCGGTGCTGATGCTGATCTTATCGTTGCAAGGAATCTGCTTCGTTCCGCTGCGGCAGGTGCTGCACAGCACGGTATGCACGCAAGAGAAGTTATGCTGGCGTTGAAATGGGCGGCAGAGGGCAAACTTGATGTTCCCATAATGGGCGAACAGAAGATACGTTCAACTGCGGAAGCTTTCGGCATAAAGCAGAAGAACCGTCAACTGAAAAATGTTGCTAAAGATCTTGCGGACGCACTGCTGGAAGATATGTCGAGATCGGTGCCCGGTGAGTACAAGACCATATCAGCCTGTGCTGTTCCCGAAAGACAGAAGGTATGGAAAGATCTGGATATCCTGCCTATAAGTGCATATCACGAAGTATTTGAAGCTTATCACAAATCGGGCTGTGCGACCGACGGCGACTGGAAGTCGGTAATGCAGCAGTTTTTAAGATGTGGTCTGGCTTTCACTTTCTCGGGAGTTGTAGGTGCATCTATCGCAACGGACAGCTTGTTCGGCGTTGGCGACAGAGTTACTTCAAAGGTCAATATCGGTGCGCTCGAAAAGGGTTATGTAAATATAGCGGTACACGGACATCTGCCGCTGCTTGTAAGCCAGATAGTTGAAGCAGGAAAGCGTGAAGACCTGATAGAACTCGCCAAAAAAGCAGGTGCAAAGGGCATACGCTTTTACGGCATCTGCTGTTCGGGACTTTCGGCTATGTACAGATATGCGGGAGTTATCCCCCTTTCAAATGCTGTATCAGCTGAACTGGTACTGGGAACAGGCGCACTTGATCTCTGGGTGGCTGATGTTCAGGACGTATTTCCGTCAATCATGGAAGTTGCACACTGCTTTAAGACCACTGTTGTTACTACAAGTGAGTCCGCAAGACTTCCCGGTGCTGAACGATATGAATACGATCATCATCATTCCAATATCGGTGAAACTAAGGCACTTGCCGAGAAGATAGTTCGCCGTGCTATCGAAAGCTTTGAAGCGAGAAAGGGAATTCCCGTTTACATACCGCCTTACGAGGTCGAAGCAGAAGTCGGTTTCTCCGTTGAGTATATCCACAAGCGTTTTGGCAGCATGAAACCCCTTGCGGAAGCTATAAAGGACGGCAGGATACTGGGTATCGTCAACATGGTCGGCTGTAACAATCCGAAGGTGCTGTACGAAAAGTGCATAGTTGATGTGGCTGATGTTCTGCTGAAAAACAATGTTCTGATAATCTCCAACGGCTGTGCTTCTTTCCCGCTGATGAAGCTGGGATACTGTGCTGTATCTGGCAAGGAAAAAGCAGGGGAGAGCCTGAGAGAATTTCTTGAACCCGATCTGCCCCCTGTATGGCACGTGGGAGAATGTATCGATAATACACGTTCATCGGGAATATTTGCAGGTGTTGCAGGTGCGCTGGACCATAAGATGTATGAGATGCCTTTTGCATTTTCATCGCCCGAATGGGGCAACGAAAAGGGCATAGATGCGGCACTCGGATTCAGGCTGAACGGTATAAGTTCGTACCACTGTGTTGAAGCGCAGATTTACGGTTCAAAGAACGTTATCGAGTTCCTGAAATACGGTACGCTTGAAACTCTGGGTTCGTCCATGAACGTTGATACAGACCCTGTTAAGCTGGGCGAGAAGATAGTTGCTGATATGAAAGCCAAGAGAAAAGCACTTGGCTGGTATAAATAATTTGGAGGAATAAAAATGGCTTGTTTTGTAGTGCCTGCAACAGAGGCGATAGTTACGACTGTTATACAGAAGGTAGTCGCAAAAAAGGAGAAAAATGAAAACAAGGACGGCAGCCAGATGAAGATCGGTTTTGCTGATAAGCTGAAATGGCTCAACGGTATGCTTTGGGGCGGTTCTGGACTGCTGGCTTTTGAACACGTATGGCATGGTGAGGTAACACCTTTCTTCCCATTCCTGACAGCGGCAAATGATCCTGCTGATACTGCTGAAATGCTGCATGAGATGGCAACATCGGGCAGCGCTATGGCGGTACTTGTTACGGTGGTCTGGGCAGGATTGGTCATCGTTTCAAATAAGATAACGGCTTCTGACAATAAGTCTGATAAGAAAGCAGGTGCGACGGCATGACACTTCTTATAACTGTAATTGCAGCTGTGATCTCCACAGTGGTCTGGTATTCAAGCGAGAAAGCCAGAGAGCTGAAAACAGGCGTTCTGCTGTATATGTTCTGGGGCGCTTCGCTGATGTGGCTGGTTGATGCGGTAGTTGAGTATCTCGAAAGCGGCGCTGAATATTTCCAGCCCGCAGGTGCAGATATGCTGAATGATGCCTTCCTTGGTTTGTCAGTAATTGCACTGGCTCTGGTAATATGGGTCATCGTTTTACTGGTGAAAGACCCCACAGGCGCACTTAAAAGAACTATCCTCAGCAGAAAAAGCAGGTAGTAAAATATCGTCGGATCTTCCGATACAATAAGATCACCGTCCGTACTTTTTATGGTATGGGCGGTGTTTTTATATATACAAAAGCAAACGGCAGTTCCCGAAGAAACAGCCGTTATAGGTTCTGTGAAATTATCTGTTACTTAATAGTGATAGTGACAGCGTTCTTGATAGGATCGGTCGTGTTCCACTTACCGTTGACTCTAGCAGCAATAGCAACCTTGTAGGTCATGCCGGGAGTCAGGTTCTTGGGAGTTATATAGTTGTTGGTTGTGATGTCAGACTTCTGAACTCTCCACTTACCAGCCAGCTTAACAGCGATACCGTACTTATCAGCACCCTGTACCTTATCCCAGATAAACTGTACCTGGTGATACTGAGTGTTGTAATTTACCTTAATGTTCTTAGGATAATCATTATTCTGAGGCTGAGGATCGGGATCAGGAGTTGTATGTGAAGTTGAATAATAATCACTGAGCGAGATACCGTTTCCGGACTTGCCAAGCTTTATCTTATGGTCAAGGCTGATGAATTTACCTTTTTCGTCCTGCCACAGTGAGGGCTTAACGAATTCATACTTCTCTTCGTCCCAGTGATCCCAGTTGCAGTCGCTTGCGATAAGTCCGCCTGTATCGGAGGAGTTTTCGTTGAAGCACCAGAATGTGTGGTGGATACGCTTATCGATCATGTAGTCACGGAGAACTTCCATCCAATGTTTGTTAGCACCAGAGGGGTCGTTGACTGAGTCGATACGTCCGCCCCATTCGCCCATCAGCAGGGGAGAGATCTTCTCTTCAACAAGGAAAGCCCATGAATCATACCAGTACTCTTTAAGCAGAGATTTTCTGTCGAATTCATAACTTGTATAGTTGGGACCCTTACCCTGCAGGTGGAACCATGACTGCTCGTAAACCAGAGGACCGTAGTCATGGGGTGAGTATACCAGCTGGCTCTGATACTTGCCGAGATTTACGGGATAATCCCTTGCACCGCGGAAGTTTCCGCCCCACCATGCGCCGTGATATGGCTGATAATCGGGGTCGCCGTAGTGAGCGTAATCGGTTGAATTTGAATTCCAGTCGAAGC
Source organism: Ruminococcus sp. (assembly GCF_024692365.1). Classification (GTDB taxonomy): domain Bacteria; phylum Bacillota; class Clostridia; order Oscillospirales; family Ruminococcaceae; genus Hominimerdicola. The sequence goes on from NZ_JAILMR010000036.1 coordinate 18,229, forward strand.
CCTTTTCAAACTTAGGATAAACCTCTATGCCCTCAACCATTATAAGGAGGTTAGGGTTCTTATCGAGGCAGGCTTTAGCGCCCTTTTCAGCGGCATAACGCCAGTTGTTGGCGTCGCTGGAGCCGTCCCATTTAGCAAAGATACCATCATCTTTTTTGCCATGGGGCTCATTCTTGAGGTCGATGGCGATGATCGTATCATCGTCCTTGTAGTAGTCAGCGAACCATGCCAGTGCATCGAGCCAGTCCTTCTCGCTGTAGTTGCTGTCGTACCACAGTGCGTAGTTATGACCTGCGGCATTGGTAGTAGCGCAGTGAACGTCCATCATTATCTTGATACCGTTCTCTCTGCACCATTCAACAGCCTTGTTCCAGATATCAAAGCTGTACATGGGAGTTCCGCCTACTACACCTTCAAGGGTGAGCTCGGGATTCTTCCATTCGTTAAGCTTGATGATGGGGTCGGGATCGCCGTTTTTCCACTGGAGAAGTATCTCAGTGGACATGGGTACACGGAGCAGATTGAAGCCGTGATCGGCTATCTCGTTGAGCGCCTGGTGCATATTTATGCTCCATACGCCGTCAAAAACCTGACTTCCTACGTTATATCCGAACCAGTTGCAGCCTGTCATCCATACAGGATTACCGTTCATATCAACTACTTCGGCGTTTTCGTTTACGTGGAGCCAGTCATCGTGGTAAGAATCATGAGCTGCTGCGGATGCAACAACTGCATTCTTTCCGTTCAGAAACGGAGCTGCTGCAAGTACGAGTGTGCAGGCAGTAGCTGCTGCGGTCATACCTGAGATCAGTTTTTTCAACATAAAATACATTCCCCTCTTCGGCTGCCTGTCAGAAAATATTTGCAGGCAGTTTAATATGGTGATATTATACAATATTATAAGGAGATTGTCAATAAGTAAAAACATTTTTCCGCGAATTGAACGATATCTGCTTTATGTTTTCGTGACATTCATGAAATAGATTTTGAAAATGGAGTGGATCGATGCTGTGAAAGGTTAAGTTGATAAGAAAGTCAAGGTGAAGATCCGACGATATTTGTACGCCGCTATGTGCAAAAATATTATTCTTTTGAGATAATATTATTTTATGAAAACGTTTGAGGCGATGTTGGAATATTAACATTTATAGAAATTCTCATCAAGAAAGCTCTTTTATGCCCAAAAGCTTCGCTGATACGCCGTTTTGTTGATGTGTAGCGTATGATTGTTATGTTGTATTTTTGATAAAAATAATAAATATTTGAACAAAATAATATCCACTTTTTACGCCAAATATCCACGATGTGAGTTGACCGATTTGAATAAATTTAGTATAATAAAATAACAAAATAGGATATGTGCCAATATAATGGCGCAGTTCTTGATTGTTTTTATACACAATCAGAAGGAGGAATAGACATGAAAATCAGCTCGAATGTTAAAAAGCTTAGTTCCACGGCTTTAGCGGGCGCTATGCTTTTTACACAATCAGCACTCCCGGCAGACGTTGCACTCAAGGCAAATGCCGAGGACAATTATTACTACCATGATACGTTTGAAGACGGCAACGACGGTTGGGAAGCACGTGGAGCCGGCGAGACCACTCTCAGCGGCAGACATCCTTTCGCAGGAACTAATGCACTTCTCATAAAGGATCGTACAAGTGCATGGCAGGGTCTTCAGAAGACACTTGATACTTCGTATTTCTTCCCGGGTGAGTGCTACAGCTTCAGCGTAAACGTTGATTATGAGGATGGCGACAGCCAGCAGACTTTCCTGCTCTCACTGCAGTACACTGATTCGACAGGTACCGTGAAGTATGATCACATTGCTCAGGGCACTGCTTCTATCGGAAAGTGGCTGGAACTTTCTAACCCCAGTTACACACTGCCAAGTGACGCAAGCGACATGATACTCTATGTTGAAACTCTTGATGTTACAGGCAACTTCTACATTGATGAAGCAAAGGTCGTAAGCGCAGGCGGTTCTGCAGGTAGCGGAAAGAAGCTTAAAGCTTTAGGCGATATCAATTTCGACGGTGATATCGATATTCTCGACCTTATCGAGGCTAAGCGCGGTCTGCTGAAGGGATTCAGCGATAAGAATGCTGAAAAGGCTGCCGATGTTGATCAGAGCGGCGTTTTTGACAACGACGATGTTAACTATCTGGCACAGTTCATCTCTAAGCGTATAACCGAATTCCCTGTTGCAGCAAAGGCAGTTGATGTATCAGCTATGGAAGCTAAATTCAATAATGTAAGAATAGGCAAGAGCTATAAGTATGACGGCGAGAACAATCCTCTCACAACAACACGTTTCGGTGCTGACCCGGGCTGGATGGTTTACGACGGCAGACTTTATATCTACACCACTAACGACGCTTTTGAGACCAGAAGCGACGGACAGTATCAGGAAAACACCTACAACTCCGGTACTATCAACTGCGTATCTTCCGCAGATATGGTCAACTGGACAGACCACGGTGCTATCCCGATAGCTGCAAGAAACGGCAGAACTCAGAACGGCTGCTGCTCATGGGCAAGTGCAGCATGGGCTCCCGATGCTTGCTGGAAGATGATCAACGGTAAGCCTAAATTCTTCCTGTACTTTGCAAACAGCGGCGGCGGTATCGGCGTTGTAACTGCTGACAGCCCCACAGGTCCCTGGAGCGATCCTCTCGGTCATGCACTGCTTTCGCACAACTCACCCAACTGCTCAAACGTTGAGTGGATGTTCGACCCCGGTGTATACTACGATGAGAATACAAATGAAGCTTATCTCTTCTTCGGCGGCGGACGCAAGAACGGTGTTCCTGCAGCTACTCCCGGCACAGGCCGTGTTGTTAAGCTCGGAAATGATATGATCTCTCTTGCAGGCACCCCCGTTTCCATGAATATCCCTTACCTCTTTGAAGATTCAAGCGTTATCAAGATCGGTGATACATGGTATTATTCTTACTGCTCTAACTGGGACGTAGGAAACCAGACAGTCAACGGCGTAAACTTCGGAAACGCTGATATTCTTTACATGACTTCAAAGACACCTCTGGATGCAAATTCCTGGAAGCTTGCAGGTAATGTATTCAAGAACACAGCTTCACAGCATATAGACAACGGCGGTAACAACCACCACTCTATCGTCTACTTCAAGGGCAAGTACTATGTTGTTTACCACAGCCGTCAGTATGCTATCCGCAAGATCAAGGCTGAAAACATCAAGGTCTACACTAACCAGGGTAAACTGAGTGCAGACGGTAACTATCGTTCTACTCAGATCAATGAAGCTACCTTCAGCAATGGCAAGTTGTCTTGCAACGGCAATATGAAGGGCGTTTCTCAGATCGAATGGCTCGATCCTTACACAACCGTTCAGGCTGAAACAATGTCCAACCAGTCCGATGACGTTCAGGTAAACGGTCTCAGAAATACTACTGTATCCATGAAGTCCGGCAGCTGGATCAAGGTTAGCGGCGTTAACTTCAGCAAGGGTGTTGACACCATCACCATCAAGGGTTCCGGTAACGGCACTGTTATCAAGGTTTGCACAGGCAGCCCCACAGGCAATGTTATAGGCTATGTTGAGCTCAACGGCTCTATGAGCGAACAAACTGTTGCAGCTATTGATTCCGTAAGCGGTACAAAGGATCTGTATTTCGTAGCAAGCGGCAATGCAACTCTCGACAGTTGGAGCATGGGTTAATTTCCAATAAAGTTCAAAGCTAAGGTATGCACCTGCAGCGCAGGCGGCAAAGACGATTTTACTTCGTATTCAACGATTTGGCTTCTGTAGATAGTTGGAGCCTTAGCTAACATATAACATTTCCCCGAGGAAGGATCCTCTGTTCGTAAGGACAGGGGATCCTTTTCTGTCATAATGAAAAAAGATCATCGGAATATCAACTCCGATGATCTTTGCTTTTTTGATATTATTTAAGGTATAAGTGCCATAGCTTCCTTGAATTCGCGGTACATATAAAGTGAGCCAAGTGCCATCATTGGCAAGCCGTTTTCTTTGGCGTAAGTATACGCCGCTGATACTCCGTCGGGAAGTTTTTCAAAGCTTTCGGCGGGAATGCCCTTGTCGGTAAATACTTTGGCAAGTGCGGCACTATTCAGTGCTCTGGGATTGTCGGGAGTAACGGTGAACACCTTTTCGATGAACCTCCCCAGCATATCCGTGTACAGCTTATAGTCCTTATCTGCCATCACGCCGATAAGCAGAACGACCTTTTCAGTGAAGTACATCTCGATACTTTCTGCTGCACGGGCGATACCATCGGGATTATGGGCACCATCAAATATAACATAAGGGTCACGGCGCATAACCTCAAATCTGCCCTGCCATACGGTTTCGGCAAGACCTTTGCGGAGATTTTCGGTACCGATAGTTAAACCATTTTTTCTCAGTATCTCCACACAGCACATAAGGTTTACGATGTTATCGCGCTGATATGTGCCGCAAAGAGGAACTGTGAAATTCTCTCCGTTCCAGCAGAAGGATATCCCGTCAAGGCTGTATGAGATATCGGTAAGCAGACTGTCGTCAAACAGAGTGAGAGGTGCGTCAAGCTGTTCGGCACGTTTTGAGATAACTGCGAGGGCATCGCTATCTCTGCCGCCGAAATAAACGGGACAGCTTTGCTTGATTATGCCCGCCTTATGACCTGCGATCTCGGCTATGGTGCTGCCAAGAAATCCGCAGTGGTCAAGTGCCACATTGGTTATGACCGACAACAGGGGAGCGCTCATAAGGTTGGTGGCGTCGCCGTCGCCGCCCATGCCGCATTCCACAACAGCGATATCGCAGTCCTCCTGTGCAAACAGCAGATAAGCCGCTGCTGCTATGACTTCAAACTCGGTGGGCTTTTCTGCCATGGATTCTATATATGGCTCGATAGTGCTGATAAGCTGGGCAAAACGTTCTTTGGTGATCTCACGACCGTTTATGCGGTAGCTGTCGGTCACGCCTGTCATTGCAGGTGAGCAGAAACTGCCGATTTTGTAACCCGAGCAATGCAGTACTGATGATAGCATAGCCGTGAATGAGCCCTTGCCGTTAGTGCCCGAAATGTGGACTATCTTGATTTTTTCCTGCGGGTCGCCCAGCAGTCGGAGAAGTTCTTTTACTCGGTCAAGACCAAGTACGCTGCCTCGTGCGGCGGCTGTCTTCAAATAGTCAAGTGCTTGTTCGTATGTCATCTCTTTATTATCCTTCTAAGTTCTCTCATAAGACCCTTATGCTGCATTATCCCCCAGATTATAGTTGTGTCGATAACCGCGCTGATAGATGCGGTGATAACACGGAAAATGATGGTCTGGAGAGGTGTTCCGTATGCGATATACAGTCCCAGTGATTTAATAACCATTGAACCGACAGCATAAGCTGCAATAACGCTAAAAAATATTTTTACCCAATGCATAGCGTTGTCGGTAGATATGAACTCTTTGTCTTTTTTAGTTGCCTCTCTGTAAACAAAACCGGAAATAAGACCGATGCAAAGTGCGCCCACAGTTATTATGGGATTGATGGTGTATCCGTGAAGAATACAGCCCACGATATCCGCAACTACGGCGGTGGCTCCTCCTACTACAGGTCCGAAGAAGATGGACGCAATGACTATCGGCAGGTTCTCAAAACCTATACGGATACTGTTGCCGATAGGTATGGAGAGGAACTTGCCCAGAATGATACTGAGGGCTGCGAGTATCGCTGAAGCCGTCAGTACAGCCAATGTTCCGAATACTCTGATGTTGTTTCTTGCTGTTGTGTTGTTTGTCTGCATAAAAATAACCTCCTTTTCCACATCATACGACAGAAAAGAAGGCATATAGGCAGATATACCTGCCAAGGGTCTTTTATCTATTGTCCTATGAAGCGGGATGCAAAATACGAACCGCAAGCCTGAAGCTTTTATGCTAGGCTTTTCGTTTGACTGACAACTCCCCGTTCAGTCAACACTTAACGAACGTAATTTTACTCTTCAAAACTAATTACAGTTAAAACTGCGTGTTTATTATACCGAAATTTTACGACTTTGTCAATAGATTATACAAGCAGTAAAGTTTTATATATGTAAACAATAATCGGATAACTTGAATATCCTTTATTAATGTAAAAAAATGCCGTAAGATTTTGTGCATCATTGCTGTATGCGTAAAATAATATTTTATGTTAATGTAAGTTTTTCACAATTTTTGTATTGACATTAATTGTTTTATGTTGTATAATTATTTCATAGAAACAGCTGTGATAAATAGTTCTGAAAGCATCGGGTCATACCCGCGGCTGACAGGATAGGAAAAGGGGTGATGATATGTCCGACCGTAAAACCATATGTTTTTTGACTGCGGTTCCCGAATCGGTTCATGCCAATAGGCTGGCGTCAGGAATATTTGAGCAGTGCGAAAAATACGGTTACAATGTGGCAGTGTTTTCTTCGATGATAACCCCTGATTTCTTTTTTAAAGAGTATGCCGAGGGCGAGTTGACGATATACGAACTTCCCGATTTCACAAAGTTTGACGGTATAGTGATAGATGTCATCAGCCTTGTGCTTCAGAACAAGACAGAGCGTGCGGAAAGGATATGCCACAGGATAAGGGAACAGACAGATGCCCCTTTGGTGGGAATAGGTATCCCCATAAGCGATGTTACAATGGTCAGGAGCGATAATGACCTGATGTTCCGTGAACTCTGCCGTCATGCCGTAAATGTACACGGTTGTAAGGAGATATGTCTGCTTACAGGATTTAAGGGAAATCCCGAAGCTGAATCACGTCTTGCGGTCATGCTGGACGAGCTTTCAAACTTAGGGTTACAGGTGAAGGACGAACATATCGTCTACGGCGATTTCTGGTATTTCAGCGGTAAAAAACTGGCAGATGATATGCTTTCGGGAAAGATCTCCATGCCCGATGCTGTCATAGCAGCAAGCGATCATATGGCACTGGGTTTTATGGAAGAAATGCGCGCCAACGATGTGAGAGTTCCCGAGGATATCCGCGTGCTTGGATTTGAAGCTACACAGGAAGCTATCCTTAACAATATATCCCTTACCACCATAGAATCAAACTTTGCAAAATGTGCTGCCGATGCAGTTGACCTTATCAGGGCTGAGATCGATCCCGATAAGGAGATAGTTCCTTTCGAGCCTGATGTTGCACATATGCTTCATCTGGGTAAAAGTTGTGGGTGCAAGCCTGACGTTGAGAGAACACTGGATATGGTAAAAGCTTCCATTTACTTTATCTCAAAAAATTATTACTCGGATATGTTCCAGGATAATATCGATATAGGAACTCTGATGGAAAGTTATATCCCCGAAAAACTGACAGCATCGCAGACTCCTGATGAATGTATAAGCAATCTTTATGATGCGGCTTTCATTCTTTCACCTTATGAGAATGTTTATCTGTGTCTTCGTGAAGACTGGCTGGATATGGACATAAAAAACGGCAAGGGTTATACTGACAGAATGAAGCTGGTTATGCGAAGATCAAGAGAATGCCGCGACGATTACTACTCGGATACTGATGCAAAGGTATTCAGCACGAAAGAAATGCTGCCGGGAATGTTTGATGATAATGATGTTCCCTATGTGTATTACTTTTCGCCCATGCACTTTGGTGATAATACACTTGGATATTCTGTGATGCAAAGAAAGCTTTCGGAAAAGGATAAGATAAATCTTGTTTACCGCAACTGGCTGAGATTTGCAAACAATGCCCTTGAAATGGTGCGCTCAAAACATCAATTTATGGATATGTCATTCCATGATAAGATGACGGGACTTTTCAACCGCAGGGGAATGTACAGTGAATACGAAAAAATGCGCAGGAAAGCGGCGCCCGAGGATAAACTGTTTGTCTGCGTTATTGATATGGATAGGCTGAAATATATAAATGACACTTTCGGACATCAGGAGGGCGACATTGCCATCAGACTTATCGGCGATTCAGTAGCTTCAGTAACGGGCGAACACGAAATCAGTGTGCGTGCGGGCGGAGATGAGTTCTATATTATCGGCATTGGAGAGTATGATGATGCTGCACTTGTCCAGAAAAAAGAACAGTTTTATCAGGCGCTGAAAAAGAATACGGAACATTTGGACAAGCCCTATAATGTAACAGCAAGTATCGGTGCGGCACTGGGCAACATGAAGGACGATATACGTCTTGACAGCCTGATACTTGAAGCTGACGAAGCTATGTACTACCACAAGATACTCAGAAAGATGAATGGTCACAAGGTCGATATCAAGTGAGTGAAAAATGATAATATATAAATATATTAGTGCAGCAGAACCATCTGCTGCACTTTTTGCATTAGTAAAGATTTTTACCGAAAATGTTAGCAAAATGACCGTATAGGTCATTGCCAGATTCGGATTTTTATGTTATAATATTTAAAAATACCATGTCGCTATCTGACATTTTTATCCTAAGGGGGAATTATAATGAAAAAACGCAGGATTAGCGCCGTTATGCTGGCACTTAGTCTGGGAATCTCGGGCATGAGCAGCATCGGTGCAAATGCAGCAGGACGAAGAGTTTCCGTGCATGATCCGTCTATAATCAAGGCTAACGGTACTTACTATGTTTTCGGTTCGCATATTGATGCGGCACAGTCGGGAGATCTCATGAACTGGGATACATTTTCCAACGGCTATGCACGCACCAACAATGTGGAGTTCGGAAATCTTTCCGAAAACCTGAAAAAAGCCTTTGCATGGGCGGGTGAAGACCTTGAGGACTGCAAGGGCGGATTTGCTGTATGGGCTCCGGATGTGATATGGAATCCCGGTTTTAAATGTCCCGACGGAAGCCGCGGCGCTTATGTTATGTATTTCTGCACCAGCTCCACCTACAAGCGCTCGGTAATTTGCTATGCATGGTCGAAGAATATCAAGGGCACTTATACCTTTGGTGATACTCTGATATATTCGGGATTTTACGACACTGACAGCTATGTTTACAGTTCCAGCAAGAGCGTGAACCGCAAATATACCTCAACCAATATTGATGAACTTATGGCGAGCGGCAAGGTCACTTACAATAACAGCTGGTTCAACAATCATGATTTCAATAATCAGCTGTTCCCGAATGCCATCGACCCGACTATATATTACGGCACAGACGGCAAAATGTACATGACCTATGGTTCATGGTCGGGCGGTATCTTCACACTGGAGATTGACCCCGAAACAGGAAAGTGTATTCACCCTAAGACAGGTAAGACCTCTGACGGCAGAATGGTGGACAGCTATTTCGGTACGAAGATAGCAGGCGGTTACGGCAAATCGGGTGAGGGTCCGTTTATTGAATACAATGCGGATACGGGGTACTACTATCTCTGGACGACCTACGGCGGACTGACTTCTACGGGCGGATACAATATGCGTGTTTCACGTTCAAGATCTCCGCTTGGACCTTTTGTTGATGCGGCAGGAAATCCCGCAGTGCTGAACTCGAACACCAATCTCGATTCAGTTGGGCTGAAAGTTATGGGCAACTACAAGTTCTCCAGCCTTGATACGGCGTACATGGCTTGCGGTCACAATTCCGTTCTGCGCGATGATGACGGTCAGTGGTATTTGTTCTATCATGCAAGATTTGATGACGGCTATGAGATACATCAGGTGCGCGTTCATCAGATGTATTTCAATGCTGACGGTTGGCCTGTTGTGACTCCTTTTGAGTATGCAGGCGATAAGCTTTCAAAGGGCGGATACAATGAGAGCGATATTGTTGGCAAATATGAATACATCAACCACGGCAATTCCACCGATGGAAAGATCATAAACTACAAGACCATCAATCTGAATTCAAACGGAACTATCTCAGGTGATGCAAGCGGTACCTGGAAACAGAGCGGTACTACTGCAGATGCAACTCTGGTCATTGACGGCAAGACCTACAAGGGTTATTTCTATGCGGGCAAGAATGAGAAGGGTAAAAAGGTCATGAGTTTTACTGCGGTCGGAAGCAATAACCAGACTGTCTGGGGTGCTAAGAACGATCAGTTTTATGGCACTGAACGCGAGTGGACAGGTGATTTCACCAATGCAGGATATGATCTTGTTTATGCCCCTGATTCTGTAACCAATGAAAAGCCCGGTGCATCTCTGAAAATCAGCGGTACTGATCTACTTTCGGGTGTCAGCTATTATATCGTCAACAAGAACAGCAACCTCTCACTTGATCTGCCAAACGGAAGCACTGCAAACGGCACAAATATCCAGCAGTGGGATCAGAATGGTTGTTTTGCACAGCAATTCCGTATCATTGCTGAGAAAGATGGTTGGTGCAGGATCGCATCTGTCGGTGATGAATCAAAGGTAATTTCTGTTGCATATAATACCGCTGCTGACGGAACAAATGTTGAACTTGCGACCTACACGGGTGCTGATAATCAGCTGTTCAAGGTTGTTGAAAGCAACGGATATTATGCATTTCTGACCAAGTGTTCGGGTGCAAAAAGCTCACTTGATGTATTTGAGTGGTCGAAGGAAAACGGCGGAAATATCGCACAGTATCCCTACAATACTTTCGATTGTCAGCTGTTCTCCGTAACGCCAGTGTGCCCTGCTGTGAATGATGGCGTGTACAGTTTCCGCAGATTATCAGACGGCAAGGTGACAGGAAACCGCACTGTAAAACGCCTGAATGACGGCAGATATACCCTCGCCGAAGAAAACGGCAAGAGCGGAACTTACACAATTAAGTGCAACGCAGACGGTAGCTACAAGCTGGTTTCTTCCGATGGTCAGGAATCAAGTTACGTATTTGAGCCTGTTTCAAAGAACGCCTTTGTTGTAAAAACTCTCAGCGGTGATGTTGACGGAAACGGCGTTTTTGACGAAAATGATGTGGATATGATGCACAGATATCTTGCAAAACTCGGCGGACTGAACGATGCTTCGCAGGGCGATATCAACAAGGACGGCGAGATCGATATTCTTGATCTTGTTGAAATGAAGCGTAAACTTCTTGGTTGCTGATCGTTAACTAAAAAAATCTGACATAAAAAAACTCTCTGCCGATCACTCGGACAGAGAGTTTTTTATGAGATGATCCTTAACCTATGAGGTAATTATCAGGAGATCTTTTTAATAACGAGATCTGTGATAGTAACTGTTACGGGAGCGTTCACGCCGCCGCAGGTGAATACGCAGGCAACATTATCATCAGTAGGTTCGGTCATAGCGAACGTCTTGGAATAATGCTGTTTCTGAGTTGTGAAGCTCAGAGGTGCGTAGAAGTACTGATCATATGGGTCATAATTCTGCTGGAATTTATAGCCCATTTCTACAGACTTGTCAGCCTGATAGTCGAATGAGATCTCGTATGTTGCGCCTCTTTCAAGTGTGAGGTCGGGGTACATACCCTGAACGTGCCATACATCTGTACCTGCATTTTTAACAGCGATCTGAAGACCGTTGCTCAGATTCTTGAATGAAGCAGAAGCGCCGCCTTCGGTGTTTGCCCAGCCTGAGAACTTGGAAGCATCAGCAGTCATGTTTGTGCCTGTTGTAACAGAAGGTTCCTGTGTAGAAGGCTGTGTTGTTGTGGAAGAAGAACCGCCGCTGACCTTTACGAGTGAAAGGTTGGTAACAGTTACCTTGTAAGGAACGTTCACACTCTTGCCGCCAAGATTGAATGTTACTCGGCAGGCATTGTCGGTCTTTGAAGTATAGTCAAAAGTAGCAGTATAGTGCTGAGCGCTTGTTGTCCAGTTCAGTGTATCGCTGTAATATGATAAGTAATCACCGTGACCTTGGTTTACGATAACAGTTGTGGACTGAGGCTTATCGCTGATATAATCGAATGAGAGCTTGTAAGTTGCGCCCTGTTCAAGGGTGATCGCATCATAGAAGAACTGTGCGTTCCATTCGTAGTTGCCGCCCTTTTCGACCTGCATTGCTACACCGTTGTCAACATAGAACAGCTCGCCCTTGCCGCCTTCGGAGGTATCTGTCCAGCTTGCCCAGTTATCTTCGTTAGCACAAAGATTGTTCTCATCGGGAACGGTCTCGGGGTTCTTGAGAGCTCTTTCCATCTCAACGAGGTCGAGGATATCTATCTCGCCGTCCATGTTGATGTCGGCTTTTCTGCTGATGTTATCGGAAAGTCTTACCAGATAATTCTGGAGCAGTTCCTTGTCGGTAGAATTGAGTTTGCCGTCACCGTTGATATCGCCCTTTACCTCTTTAGCGGGATCAACGTTTACCTGTGAACCTGCTGCTACAAGCATAGTGTTCAGCAGTTCGGGCTGAGTAACTTTCAGTGTACGGCGGTTGTAGATCTTATACTGTGAACCGTTATCCCACCATATGCAGCACATACCGTAGTTAGTGCACTTTTCAACAAGATATTTTGCCCATGAAGTGATCTCATCCATGTTATTCTTGTTTGCACAGCCGAATTCGCCTATGATAACAGGGATACCCTTCTGGGAGAATGTTCTGTTGAGGTTGTCAAGTACATTATCCAGCGGAGACTTTGTCCATGTGGTTATCTCGGGATAACTTTCATGGGTGAACTCAAAAGGCTGATAAACGTGTGCCTCAACGATAAGTCTGTCGCTTATGGTATCCTTTGGCAGAACGTACTGACTTGTGATCTCGTTGTTTGCACCACCGCAGTAGGTGTTGCAGATAAGATTTCTCTTGGAATTGTTTCCACCTGATTTTCTGACAGTATCAACAAAGATCTGGTTGAGATCGTTGGCGATGGGACAAGCTTCCGAACTTGGTATCCACCACTGATTTGCACTGTCATCAAGTATTTCGTTGAAGCCTTCAAACAGAAGCTTGTCGCCGTAATCTGCAAAGTTATCGCTCACCTGTTCCCAGATAGATGTGAACATAGCTTTCTTTGTCTGAAGGTTCGTGCTGTTGGCTTTCAGCCAGCCCTTTTCACCTGTATCATGGTGAACATTGATGATACAGTACATATCATCTTCAAGAACGTAATCTACGATCTCTTCAACTCTGTTCATCCATGTTTCGTCGATCTTGTAAGTTACAGGATCCATGTGTTCGTACCAGGTAACAGGTACACGAACGGTTTTTACACCCGATTTCTTTACCATGTCGATCATGGCTTTTGTTGTAGCAGGATTACCCCATGCTGTTTCGGAAGATGTACTTCCTCTGTTAGACCCTACCGTTGTGCCCGAATAGCTGTCAAGCGAGTTGCCGAGGTTCCACCCCAGACCCATATCGGCAACTGTCTGCTTGGCATTTTTCTCGAAAGCGGCTTCTGCACGGACAGGCTTAATGACTGACAGGCATGAAACTGCCATAGCGCAGACCATTGAAAGCGCAAGAGTCTTTTTGCTTTTTGTCTTCATAACAAACTACCCCTTCTGATCAAAAGTTTTAACTTGTTCGGGTCTGCCGGTCACTCCTCACATTTAGTCGGCAGACCTGTTTCTTAGTTAGCTTTCACAGCCTTATCTGACCATTGACTGTGGGGGAAAACGGGAATATCCGGACTTGTATTAACCGCTTGTTCAGTGTGTACTGAATATTCTCCTTGTAGGTAATGTACATTAAACAACATACCCATTTGTGAAAAATGCGCATGATCCTATCCCCTGAACTAAATTTATTATACACTGTTGACAATGAGAATTCAATGATATATAATATAACTTGAATGATGTTTTTTGAAAAAATCGGGTGATATATGATGATAATCAATAATGTTGGCTATAATCACAGGCACGATACGGACTTTTTTATCGAACGTCCCAACGGCAGCGGAGACTGTCTGCTGCTGATACTCAAAACCGATACCATCTTCACGATAGACGGTAAAGATATCTTTGTCCCGAAGAATTCCTTCTTCATCTATCCTCAGGGAATGGCGCAGTATTACAGGTGTGTTCCCAAGCATGAATTTGCAAATGACTGGATACATTTTCGGTTTGATGAGGGCGAAGAAGAGGAATTTCTGAAAAGAAAGATACCCTATGCACAGGGGATACCGACGGATTCTGTTGAGTTTTTAAGCTGGTGCATCAAGGCTATCGCCGATGAATACACCTCGGAATCGCCTTATGCGCAGGAGAATATGCAGCATTATATGTGGCTGATATTCAACCGCGTCAGTGACACGCTTCATCTGCCCGATAAGCAGATAAACGATGCCGAGCATGAGATGCTTCTTACTATCCGCCACAAGATATATGCCGAACCTTACATACCTCGCTCGATAATGTGGGCGGCTCACGAAGTCAGAATGAGCCCTGCTTCATTTCAGTATTATTATAAAAAGAACTTCGGTGTGACATTCGTTCAGGATTTCATCAATGCCAAAACGGAGTATGCGAAAATGCTGTTGACTTCCACAAATCTTACAGCACATGATATTGCAGGAAAATGCGGCTATCGGAATTACGAACATTTCACGCGGCAGTTCAAAGAACGCTGCGGTATCACTCCGCTTGAATACCGTAAGAAGAAGGATTGAAACTTCGCTTGAAAGAAAACAAAATTGGCTTTGACAAAAGCGTAAAAAGTTTACATTCAAATTTGAAAGTTTTTGTAGACAAGAACTTTGTTATATGATATAATAAAATCGTTATATTGGTTAAAACATTTATATCGTTGGTTGGGCGATGGAGTTTTCCGATATACGGTAATTATAAAACTATTTATTAAGATGGAGTGTGTGTATATGAAAAAATCAGGAAGAAAAACAATAAGAACTGCTGCGCTGGCATTTGCAGTTATGGCGGCAAGCGTATCTTCTATGGCGGCACAGAGCGGCGTATTCCCAGCAGCACAGATAACTGCTAACGCTTTATATGATCTTAACGATGATGATTACACTCAGGGCGTTTCGGGAAATCTCAAGTATAAAAAGTTTTCCGATCATATAGAGATATATGACTGCAACGATGGTACAACTACTTTAAATATCCCATCGACTATTGATGGTCTGCCTGTTACAGGTATCTCGAGATATGCTTTCCAGTGCAGCTCCATCACAAGCATCACTTTGCCTGAAAGTATAAAGACTATTGGCTATTATGCATTCTCGATGTCCAATAACCTGACATCGCTGACTCTGCCTTCAAGCATTGAAGTTGTTGAGATGCACGCTTTCGAGAACTGCAATAATCTTGAAACTATAAAATTCCCGAACAAGCTGGTCAAGATACACGACCACTGCTTTGATTCAACTCCCTGGATGACAGCACAGCGTCAGCAGGGTTCGCTCGTTATTGTAAACGGAGCTCTTATCGATGCTTCTACCGCAAAGGGTGATGTTACTATACCTTCAAGTGTAAAGTATGTATCGCCCAGCGCATTTGCAAGAAACAACGATGTTACTTCCGTTGTATTCCCTACAGGTGTCAAGGAAGTATGCGACAACACATTCTTCTATTGCGAAAACCTGACTTCTGTTGATATCAAGGGTGCAACTTACGTTGGTTCGATGGCATTTTCATACTGCAACAGACTCAGCGAACTGAAGCTTTCAGGTGATCTTACAAAGATCGAGGACTATGCTTTCAGTGATATCAACGGCAGTGCTAATATAACATTCTACGGCAGCAGAGAAAAGTGGGAAAATGTTATAAAGCCCTCTGATATGAAATTCCTGAACAATTCTAATTTCACGTTTGATACCTCTTACATTCCTGATCCCGAGCCTCAGGGTGATGATTATCCTAAGAATGTCAGGGCTATAACAAATTCACAGTATCACCAGGTACAGTTCGTATGGGATAAGGTACAGGGCGCTGATAAATACGGTATCGCAGTATATCTTGCAGGCAAGTGGAGAATACAGAAGTCCAACATCACAACTAACAGCTATGTAACTCCCAAGAATCTGACTCCCGGCATGACCTACAAGGTTGCAGTTGCCGCAAGAGTTAACGGCAAGTGGAATACGACCGATCCTATCAAGAATGCTATAACTGTTACTATAAAGTAATTATCGGTTTTGGAGAATATTTAACGGCAGTTTCTTTTGAAACTGCCGTTTTTTTGTGTATAAAGATGTTGAGCTGAAACGGATAATCCGATTCAGTAACTCGTTTTGTTCTCAATGTCACGATATTCGCAGAAAACTTCAAGGCATTCCTTGCGGTCGAGTTCTTCGAGGATATCTGCGGGTTCGTTGTAAAACTGCTGATCCCTGAAACCGATCTTATCCGTATCGGAAATATTGCAGCCGTAATACACTTTACGGATATTCGACCATTGGATAGCACCCAGACACATAGGACAAGGTTCTGCTGTGGTGTAGAGTTCACAGCCTGACAGATCGAATGTATCAAGCACCTTACAGGCGTTGCGTATCGCCATTATCTCTCCGTGACAGGTGGGGTCTTTTTGCAGAATGACTTCATTATGTCCTCTGCCGATGATATCGCCATCTTTTACGATAACACACCCGAAGGGACCTCCGTGTCCTGCGTGGATACCGTTTCTTGCTTCTTCAACAGCCAATGCCATAAATCTATCCATATCTGCATATCCCACCTTTTTAATATATTCCTCTGAAAGACATTAAATACTATATCTGATATTATTCAAGTGAAGCCTTTGCAGCGATCTTGTAGATCTGTGTTACATCTTCCGATGACAGGTGAACAAAACCGCCTGTTCTGCCGTCACCGAGACCGAATTTTTCGGTGAGGGCTGGGATATCTTCTTCCTTAGCACCAAGTTCTGCAAAGTTTATCGGCATACCGATGTCATGCAGGAATCTGCGGAAAGCTTTTATGCCTGAGATCGCTGTGTTCTCGGGATTTTCAAAATCCATATTGCAGCCGAAAACTCTAACAGCCATCTGGCAGAAACGCATGATATTATGCTTATAAACAAACTCCATCCATGCGGGCATGATAACGGCAAGTCCCGCACCGTGAGCGCAATCATACAAAGCGGAAAGTTCATGCTCGATGCCGTGGCTGTTCCAGTCCTGCTCTCTGCCAACGCCTACGATATTGTTGTGTGCGACCATTCCTGCCCACATGATATTCGCTCTTGCTTCATAATTATTGGGGTCTGCTATAACTCTGGGGGTTTCTTTTACCATAGTCATGAGCACAGCCTCACAAAGACGGTCAGTTATCTCGACATCGGTGGTGTTGGTGAAATATCTTTCAAAAACGTGCGCCATGATATCGGTAGCACCGCAGGCTGTCTGATAAGCGGGAAGTGTCTGGGTCAGCTCGGGATTCATTACCGAGAACTTAGGACGCAGTGCGTCAGAACCTGCACCTCTTTTGAGCATACCGTCCTCTTTGGTGATAACTGAATCTCCCGAACCCTCGCTGCCTGCCGCAGCTATGGTCAGAACAGTGCCGACAGGGAGAGCTTTCTCGATGCGATTTCCGCTGTAAAAATCCCAGAAATCGCCGTCATAGGGAACGCCTGCAGCTATCGCTTTGGAAGAATCTATAACAGAACCGCCGCCTACTGCAAGTATAAAGTCGATATTTTCCTTGCGGCAAAGCTCGATGCCCTTGTATACAAGACCGTCACGAGGATTGGGCTGAACTCCGCCGAGTTCGCAGTAAGCGATACCGCTGTTTTCGAGGGACTTCTTGACTCTGTCAAGCAAACCCGATTTTATTGCCGAACTTCCGCCGTAGTGGATAAGAACCTTGCTTCCGCCAAACTTTTTTACATAAGTTCCGCACTCATTTTCTCTGTCTTTTCCGAATACAAATTCTGTGGGGCTGTAAAAATTGAAGTTATTCATAGATATCCTCCTTTATATAGGTCTTAAAGTCCGATTGAACCTGTGTATACGGGAATCTCGCTTTCAGCTTTCTTGACTGCTTCTTCAAGTGTCATGCCATGGAAATTGCCTGCTGCAAAGTCTCTTCCCGACTTTTTGTCATCGATGAATGCACCGACCACAACTCCGGGCAAAGCGCTGTCAGGGTCATTTGGTGCATGGGGACCGCCGAGATCTGTTCTGCACCAGCCCGGATCGGTAATGTTTATGCAGATGTCAGTGCCGTTATATTTAGATGCCAGATCCATAGTCACCTTGTCGAGTGCAGCCTTGCTGGCGCTGTATCCTGCCTGCTCGGGTTCAAGACGGATGCCGCTGGTGGTGTTGACAATGCGTCCGAAACCTGTTTTGCCCATTTTTGAAAGGAAATGATAGGTTATCATCATGGGTGCTATGGTGTTTATTTTGAAGCTTGCTTCATAATCCGAAGCGGGAGTATCAAGATATTCTGTTCTGTAAGCCACCTGAATGCCTGCATTGTTCAGGACGATATCAACTGTCACGCCAAGAGCATCGATATCGGCAAGCATTTTTTCGACCTGTGCTATGTCGGAAAATTCAGCACCGACAGCATAAGCCTGTACGCCCAGCGCTTTTGCTTCTGCGACTATCTTTTCACAGTGTTCGGGAGTTCTGCCGTGAACTATAAGATTGCAGCCGCGTTCAGCCATAAACAGAGCCGCTCTGTATCCGATACCTCTTGCCGCGCCTGTGATAAACGCCCAGCGTCCTTTTACATCAACCATTCATATTCTCCTTTGCTTTTTCGATTGTATCTATTACCTTGTTGCACCAAAGGTCAAATTCCTTGTCCTCATGCTGATATTCGGGGTGTGCAAGGATATTTTTAACTGTCATTTCGATACCCTTGGCTGCGCTTATTTCCGCCTTGAAATCGGGAACGACCGATTTCAGCTTTGAATTATCAAAGATCACCGAGTTAGCTTTATCGCCGATAAGACTGCCTGTAAAATCGTAATCTTTGCCCATGTCAGCAAGCATCTGCGAGGATACATAGTAGGGTTTCAGTTCAACACCCAGCGCATCAGCGATAGCCTTGTATATTGTGTTCCAGCTGACGCTTTCATCAGAGGTGATATGATAAGCCTGTCCGATAGCTTCCTTTTTGCCGATAAGTCCCACAAAGCCTTTTGCGAAATCGCTGTTGTGGGTTATCGTCCAGAGTGATGAACCGTCGCCGTGTATTATTACGGGCTTTCCGTCTATGATACGTCTGATGACCTGCCAGCTTCCGCCATTGCCGTGTACGCCGAGAGGTACGCTGCGTTCGTCATAGGTGTGGCTGGGTCGGACGATAGTAACAGGAAAACCGTCTTTGCAGTATCTTTCAAAAAGATACTCCTCGCTGGCTTTTTTGTTTCTTGAATATTCCCAGTAAGGATTTTCAAGAGGAGTTTCCTCGGTTATGAGATAGCTCTGAGGCGGTTTCTGATAAGCAGAAGCCGAGCTTATATAAATATACTGTTTAGTCTTTCCGTTGAAAAGCCTGAAATCTCTTTCGACCTGTGAGGGAACGAATCCGATAAATTCCGCCACGCAGTCGAATTCCATATCTTTTATCTTTTCAGCAGTTTCTTCCTCGTTGTTGATATCAGCCGTTATGAACCTGATATTTCCTTCAAGTCCGCTGTTTCTGCTTCCTCTGTTCAGCAGATATACTTCATTATCACCTGACAAAAGCAATTTCGTTATTGCCATGCTGATAGTTCCCGTGCCGCCGATAAGCAATACTCTCATGGTCAACCTCCTTGGTGGGTCTGTTGTTTTTCCGTGTCCATATAATAACAAATCTTCTGGTGCTTTTCAACGGTCTGAGGAAACATTTATAGATTTATACAATTTTTGAGTCTAATAATGATATTTTTATCCGCCAAGTGGTGTTATAATGTAATACGTTATCCACCCGATCTCTTTTTGGATAGACGGAACTGTTTAGGCGTGAGTCCACGCTGACGTTTGAAGCTGCGGATAAAGTGGCTGCAATCGGAAAAGCCTGTCTGCTGGCTGATGAAAGTCAGGTCGTGATCTGTGAACAGAAGATATTCTTCGGCTTTGAATATACGCATACGCTCGATGTATTCCTTGCAGCTCATGCCGTATTGTTCGCGGAACTTCACCGCAAAGCCAGAATAGCTCATGTGGCATTTGTCGGCAATATCAGTGACGCGGATATTTTCATCAAGGCAGCTGTCTATATATTCTGCGATATTCTCGATGCCGAAAACATCTGCTGAATTTGCGGGGCAGCCGTTGATGTCAAGTCCCGAAGCTATCCATTTTCTGACTATCCCGAAAATGAGACGATATATCTGGGCACGCAGGATAATATCTCTGCCGTAAAGATAATGCTCGGTCTCGCGTACACAGTCATCAAAGATCTCGCGGCAATTGAGTTCTTCCGATTCGGGAGTATTGAAATGTATCTGCATATCATTCGACCTTGCGTACTTGAAAATAGCCGTAACGGAGGGTGCATATGACGAAGAATTCTGAAATTTGGCGGGGTCGAATTTCAGTCCCGCGAAAAGGATAGGTTTTCCGTCAGTAGACATTATGGAGTGTACAGCAGAGGGGTACAGAATTATCAGTTCTCCCTCGGCTACATCATACTGAACACCATCACAGGTAACAGCGGCGTTGCCGTTGAGGATGTACAGGAATTCAGCAAAATAATGCCAGTGGGGTTTTACGGGAAAGCTCATTTTTTCGGTATCAAAAACGAAAGTTTCAATAGGCGAATTAAGGCTGTCCTGCTTTTCAAAAAGGGAACTCATAGGCAGATTCCTTTCAATATTGCAGTTTTTTCCATTTATATATAATTATTGTAACACAAATATTAAGAAAAATCAATACTGTAATCAAAAAAGGGGAGGATCTTTTTAATGAACAGTACTTCCGATCTTACGCAAGGCAGACCGTTCAAGCTTATTATGCGCTTTTTCTTTCCGTTGTTGCTGACGAATTCTTTACAGCAGCTGTATTCATTCGCTGATACAGCGATAGTCGGAAAAGGTCTGGGTGACGATTCCCTTGCGGCAGTAGGAAATATGTCATCGCTGTGCTTTTTGATAATAGGTTTTTCGATGGGGCTTTCAAACGGCTTTTCGATTCTGATCGCGCAGAGCTTCGGCGAAAAGAACATGGATAAGCTTCGCAGAACGCTTGCACATTCTATTGAACTTGCTGTTATTATAACAGTACTGCTGACACTTTTCAGTGCTGTGTTCCTCAGACCGATACTCGGACTGCTTAGAACAGATCCTTCGATAATCGAGGAAAGCCTACAATACGGCTATATACTTTTCGGCGGACTGGCTGCTACCATAATGTACAATATGTGCGCGGGTATCCTGCGTGCTTTGGGTGACAGCAAAACACCGCTGAAAGCTATAATAGTATCATCGGTCATGAATATCACCCTAAACTCGGTATTCATTTTCGTTTTCCACTGGGGAGTAAGAGGTGCAGCAATAGCAACGATACTTTCTCAGGTATTCTCGGGTGCGGTATGTTTTGATAAACTGCACAAAACCGATTTCCTTGCGCTTTCAAAGTCTGATTTTTCACATGACGCAAAAATGTATTCCGTTCTTCTCGGAAACGGCATACCTATGGCACTTATGAATTCCATAACTGCTGTCGGCTGTATGGCAGTGCAGTATTTTGTAAACGGTCTGGGAGTTGCGTTCACTTCGGCATATTCTGCTTGCAGCAGGTATCTGAATATGTTCATGCAGCCTGCCGCAACCGCGGGTGCTGCAATGTCTTCCTACACAAGCCAGAATTACGGCGCAAAGCGTTTCGACAGGATATGGGACGGCTTGAAGGTCTGTCTTGGTATAGCAGGTGCGGCATATCTTGTGTTCGGTTCGGTAATGGTTTTCTTCCCGAAATGGCTTGCTTCACTGATACTTTCAGGCGAAAAGCAGATAAGCTACGCGGCTGAATTCCTGCCTGTATGCGGAGTTATGATACTTGCCGTTGATATGCTTTTCGTTATCAGGAACGGCGTGCAGGGAATGGGATTCCCCTTTGTGCCTATGCTTTCGGGCATAGCTGAAATGGTGCTTCGTATCGGTGCGATAGTTCTGCTTATTGAAGGTTTGGGCTTCAAAGCCACAGCATTCGCTGAGATATTCGCGTGGGTAGGCGCACTGCTGATAAATACAGCTGCGTTCATCGTGATATTTGCCCGTGAAAAGGCTAAATATTCCGATAAGCAGAAATGCATTGCAAACTTCGCGCATTCCGCAAGATAACTTCAAAAGCTGATATAACTTAGCATTCCAGAACTTTGTTCTTCCATATTAACGTCCCTCAATCGGTCACTCCTTGAGGGGCGTTTAATTATGCTGTAAATACGTGTGCAGCCGAATGATGATCTGTTTTGCTTAAAATTTTTAATATCTTGTGATTTCGCCCAATATCGCTAATGAATATTTGTTTAGTTATTTGAAATTTCATATAATATTAATTGTTGTATTGATTTCCTTGACAAAATAGTGTATACTATAATAAATACACTTTGCCTTGAGTGCAGGAGGTATTATTTATGATATACAATGATCCCGTTTTCTTAAAGATCGCAGAAGCACTGCTGGTCGAATTTACAGGTATATATTACATCAATGCGGCAACAAGCGAGTATTGGTGGTATTCCACTGATGCCTCATCACGGTCGCTTAAAGCTGAACAGGGCGGCAAGGACTTTTTTGCTGATCTGGAAAAAGATGTTGAACGTGTTATATATGAAGAGGACAGACATATTTTCCTGCAGGACATCAGGAGAGAGAAGCTTCTCTCGTTTCTGGAGAAAGGTGACGAGTACAGGATAGAGTATCGCGTGATACTCAGCGGAGAGCCTGTTTATCATGCCCTGAGTCTTATAAGGGGTGTGGGTGAAGATGCTGATCATTTTGTTCTCGGCATAAAGAATGTTGATAAGGAAGTAAGAGAACGTCAGAAGGCTGAAAAGAACGAGCATGAGCTTGAGGTCTATTATCAGATCGCGGGCAGCCTTGCTGCGCATTATGATACACTTTACTATGTTGATATTGAAACTAACGGTTACTTTGAGTATTCCTCAACCGATGCATTCAAGAGCCTTAATGTTCCTGCAACAGGTGATGATTTTTTCAGCGAGAGCAATAAGAATCTGAAGAAATATGTTCACCCTGAAGATCAGGAGAAAGTTATCACGCAGTTTGAAAAGCAGAGGATACTTGAAAATCTGCAAAAAGTAAAGTCGTTCAGCCTGACGTACAGGCTCATGGTGGGCGGTTCTGTGATGCACTGCCGCTGCTTACAGATATGGGCAAGCGATAAAAAGCATATCCTCGTGGGCATTGAGAACATCAATGATGAAGTAAAGGCGCAGAAGCTGCTCGAAGAGACTATGAAAGAGAAAACAGCTTACGGTCGTATTGTGGACTCCCTTGCTTTGCGCTATGATGTTATCTACTATATCGATTGCAGTACAGGTGAGTATTCAAGATATTCCTCATATCAATCGGCAATCGATAAGTCACTGAGCTTGGACGGCAAGGACTTTTTTGCCGCTGCGGCAATCGTTATAAATAAACAGGTTCACCCGAAAGACAGGGACAGGATCCTTACGCTCTGCAACAAGGATTATGTCATAACTGCTCTCGACAACAACAGGCAATACATTGCTGATTTCAGGTTCAGGACACATGGCAGGACTGAGTACACAAGGCTGACTATAATGCGCTCGGACGACAAGACCCATTTTATTGTCGGCTTTGAGAATATAGATGAAGAGGTCAAGAAAGAACAGGAGCAGATAGAAGCACTCAACAGAGCAAATGATCTTGCAAGGCGCGATGGTCTGACAGAAACCAGAAATATGATCGCTTTCCGTGAATTCGAGGCTTCAATACAGGAAAGCATAGACAGCGGCGCGGGACATTCTCCCTTTGCTGTTGTTATCTTTGATATCAACGATCTTAAAACGATAAATGACCATGACGGTCACAAAGCGGGCGATGAATATATCAAGTCTGCGTGCAGGATAATATGCGGACTTTTTGCCCACAGCCCCGTGTTCAGGATAGGCGGCGATGAATTTGCAGCGGTGCTTGCGGGTTCTGATTATGAAAAGCGTGTATCTCTTGTTGAAACACTGCGCAAATTATCGATGGAAAACTATATTAAGAATGACGGTCCTGTTCTGGCTGTCGGCATAGGTGTTTACGATAAGCTGAATGATAAGAAGTTCGCTGATGTTTTCAAGCGTGCTGACGAGAATATGTATCAGGACAAACTCAGGCTGAAAGAGGGCAGACCTGTCGTTGAAAGCAAGAAGCCTGAGGAAACTAAAAAGCGCATACCAGCGGAACGCAAACGACTTCTGGACAGTATGTTTGAGATGAACTGCATTTCTGCGGACGGTATGTATATCTACATATGTGATATGAGGTATGATTATTCCAGGTGGTCAAAAGCCGCAGTGGATTCCTATGGTTTGCCGTCGGAGTATATGTACGGCGCGGGCGATATCTGGGAGGAACATATCCACGAAGAAGATAAGGAAGCGTATCACCGTGGAATGGCTGATATTTTTTCTGGCGTAAGCAAAGGTCATGATATGCAGTACAGGGCTAGAAGGATAAACGGCGAGTACAATGTATGCACCTGCCGCGGCATCGTATTGAAAGATGAGAACGGTGAACCCGAATATTTTGCAGGCGCGATTAGAGATCACGGTGTGTACAGCAATATTGACAGCCTTACAGGACTCAGCAATCAATATGGCTTCTTCGATGAGATACAGTCGAACATTGTCAAAAACAATAAGATGCGTATTGCACTTCTGGGCATAGCGAAGTTTTCGGAGATAAACGAGATCTACGGATATCATTTCGGTAATCTTGTGTTGCAGAAGGTTGGACGTTTTCTCTTCGATCACATCGGGAACAACGGATGTGTATACAGGCTGGACGGCACTAAGTTTGCAATACTCAGCACGGATATCGATTCTGCCGAAAGATTTAAAAATAAATACAATGAACTGCGTTCACGTTTCAGGGAAGGCATTGTCATCGATGATAAGAAGATAATGCTTGAACTCAATGTGGGTCTTATCGATATAGATAATTTCAATATCGACTCGCAGACGGTAATGACTTGTCTGTCCTTTGCGTACAATGAGTCTAAGTTTAAAAGGCATGGAGATGCAGTTGTATTCAATAACGATCTGGGCAGCGGCAATAAGCAGAGAATAGAGAAATTCCATGCGATCAGAGCCTCGATAGCACAGGGGTTTGCAGGATTCTACCTGATGTATCAGCCTGTTGTGGACGCAAAGACAGAGAGACTCAAAGGTGCAGAAGCACTTCTCAGGTGGAAAAGTGACGAATATGGCATGGTGCCCCCAGACCATTTTATACCTCTGCTGGAACAGGATCCTATCTTCCCGTCATTGGGTGAATGGATACTCACAACAGCGGTAAAAGATGCAAAGAAGATGCTTGAAAGCTATCCAGAGTTCGTTGTAAATGTAAATCTGTCCTATTCGCAGATTGAAAAGGCAGATTTTGTGGATATGGTAATGGATATACTTGATAAGACAGGTTATCCCCCCGAGCACCTTTGTCTTGAAATAACAGAAAGATGCAGATTGCTTGATATCGATATGCTCAGTAATATCGTGTGCAGTCTGCGAAGCAGGGGAGTAAAGGTGGCACTTGATGATTTCGGAACAGGCTTTTCATCTGTCGGCATAGTCAAGGATCTTACCTTTGACACGATAAAGATAGACAGGAGCCTTGTCAGCAAGATAGAAGAGGACAGCAAGGAACGTGATCTGATAAAGACTTTCGTGATGATGGCGAACACCTGCGGAGCAAAAGTCTGTGTTGAGGGCATAGAAACATCTGGCATGAGCGAGATACTCAGGCAGTATGATGTTCACAGTTTTCAGGGATATTATTATTCAAGACCTCTGGTATACGATGATTTTATGAACTGGAGGAAAAACTGAGGTCTGAAAAACACGGATGTATTTATGGCAGAAATATCATTCTGCCTATTGACAACAGCGTTATGCTGTGATATAATGGAGTTGTCTTCGGGGCAGGGTGTGATTCCTGACCGGCAGTTATAGCCTGCGAGCCGCAATGCGGCTGATCCGGTGTGATCCCGGAGCCGACGGTATAGTCCGGATGAAAGAAGATGACTGCGCCATTTTTACGGTAAATCGGATTTTCTGCCCCCGTATGTACGGGGGCTTTTTGTGTTTTTACAGGAGGGAGTGTAATCATGGGACATGAAGACTATATGCGAAAGGCGCTGGCGCTGGCGGTAAAGGGTATGGGTCATGTTTCACCGAATCCTATGGTCGGTGCTGTCATAGTTCGTGACGGTGAGATCATTGCTTCAGGCTATCATAAAAAGTACGGCGACCTCCATGCCGAACGCAGTGCTTTTGCTGAATGTGATGCAAATGGGATAGACTGTACAGGGGCGGATATGTATGTCACCCTTGAACCCTGTTGCCATCACGGAAAACAGCCGCCCTGCACCGATGCGGTGATCGAACACGGCATCAGGCGAGTGTTTGTAGGTTCCAGTGACCCTAATCCGTTGGTAGCTGGCAAGGGCACAGCTATACTGCGGGATCACGGGATAGAAGTCACCGAGGGCGTGCTGAAAGATGAATGCGACCGCCTGAATGAGATATTCTTCAAGTTTATCACGACAGGTCTTCCATTTGTTACCCTGAAATATGCCATGACCCTTGACGGAAAGATCGCCTGCTATACAGGAAAATCTCAGTGGATAACAGGTGAGACGGCACGAAATCACGTACACCGTGAAAGACTTCATCATGCGGCGATAATGGTGGGGGTGGGTACTGTACTGGCTGATGATCCAATGCTGACCTGCCGCATCGAGAACGGCAGAGATCCTTTGAGGATAGTGTGTGATACCCATCTGCGGACACCTCTTGACAGCAACATCGTGCGTACTGCAGACAAAGTTCCCACGATGATAGTCTGCGGTGATGCTGACAGCGGGCGTATCGGTGAGTATGAGAAATGCGGCTGTAAAGTGCTGAGTATGCCTGATAAAAATGGAAGTACCGATCTTGCGGCACTTATGGCATATCTCGGAAAAGAAAAGATTGACAGTGTGCTTATCGAAGGCGGTGGAACCTTGGGATGGTCTGCGCTTGAAAGCGGCATAGTTGATAAGGTCATGGCTTATGTTGCACCTAAGCTGTTCGGCGGAAGTACCGCGAAAACTCCTGTCGGCGGACAGGGCGTGGCTATGCCCGATGAAGCTTTAATGATGGAAGACCGCAGGATAACCGAACTTGACGGCGATATACTTATAGAAGGACGGGTGAAGAAATGTTCACGGGACTGATAGAGGAAACAGGCACTGTATGCGAGGTCTGCCGAAACGGAAATGCATCTTTTATACGCATAGCCGCTGAGAAAGTCCTTGAGGGGACTAAAGTCGGTGACAGTATCGCAGTAAACGGTGTGTGCCTTACTGTTACCGATCACGACGGCAAGATTTTCAGGGCTGATGTGATGAACGAGACCCTTAGCCGATCTTCTCTGGGAACTCTTAAACAGGGAAGCAAGGTTGATCTTGAAAGGGCGATGTCGGCGGAAGGAAGATTCGGCGGACATATAGTATCGGGTCATATCGACGGCACGGGTACTGTCAGCAGTATAAAGCAGGACGGTATCGCTGTGAGGTACACCATTTCGGCAGATGATAAGCTGCTTAGGTATATAGTCGAGAAAGGTTCGGTTACGCTTGACGGTATAAGTCTTACCGTGGCAGCGGTGACGGATTCGGACTTTACTGTATCCGTGATACCACACACTGCCGAGCAGACCATACTGCCGTATAAAAAAGTAGGGGATATAATAAATATCGAAACGGATATCATAGGAAAATACGTGGAAAAGCTGCTGCGTCCTGCCGAGCCGAAAAAAAGCGGCGTTACCATGGAGCAGCTTATGAAGAACGGATTTATCTGAGGAGTGGGTATATGTTTGAATATAATACTATTGAAGAAGCACTGGAAGCTCTGCGAAACGGAGAGGTCATACTTGTGACCGATGATGAGGACAGAGAGAACGAGGGCGATATGATATGCGCGGCACAGTTCGCCACAACCGAAAATGTGAATTTCATGGCTGCGCACGCTAAGGGTTTGATATGTATGCCTGTCAGCGAGGCTATCTGTCACAGACTGCATCTGCCGCAGATGGTGGATTACAATACCGATAATCATTCGACGGCATTTACTGTGTCGATAGACCATGTGGATACTACAACAGGCATATCAGCCAAGGAGAGGGGATATACCGCGAGAGCCCTCGCTGACCCGAACTCCAAGCCAGAAGATTTCCGTCGTCCCGGTCATATGTTCCCGCTGACAGCCAAGAAAAACGGCGTTCTTGAACGTGAGGGACATACCGAGGCTACCGTTGATCTGATGAGACTTGCAGGACTGGAAGAATGCGGTCTCTGCTGTGAGATAATGCGCGATGACGGCACCATGATGCGTACAGAGGAACTACAGGAAAAAGCTAAGGAATGGGGCATGAAGTTCATAACGATCGCACAGCTGAAAGAGTACCGCAAGGTACACGATAAGCTTGTGGAACGTGTGGCTGATACAAAGCTGCCCACCAAGTACGGCAATTTCCGTGCAATAGGCTTTATCAACAAGCTGAATGGCGAGCATCATGTGGCACTTGTTAAGGGCGATATCGGAAATGGCGAGGATATACTCTGTCGTGTACATTCCGAGTGCCTGACAGGTGATGCTTTCGGTTCGCTGAAATGCGACTGCGGACAGCAGTTTGCGGCGGCTATGACCGAGATAGAGAATGAGGGCAGGGGTATACTGCTTTATATGCGTCAGGAGGGCAGAGGTATAGGACTTATAAACAAACTGCGTGCTTATGAACTTCAGGACAAAGGTATGGATACCCTTGAAGCTAACTTAGCACTTGGCTTCCCCGGAGATATGAGAGAGTACTACATAGGCGCACAGATACTCCGTGATCTGGGCTGTAAGACTCTCAGACTTCTCACCAATAACCCCGATAAGATATACGGTCTGAGCGGTTTCGGCATTGAGATAAAGGAACGTGTGCCGATCCAGATGTCTGCCACCGCATATGATCTGTTCTACTTAAAGACAAAACGTGATAAAATGGGTCATATTCTTGACTACTGATAAATTTATAAGGAGCTGTTATTATGAACACTTTTGAAGGAAAACTTATCCCCGAGAACGTGCGAGTTGGTATCGTAGTTGCACGTTTCAATGAATTCATCACATCGAAACTGCTGGGCGGCGCTGTTGATACTCTTGTACGTCACGGCATATCCGAGGACGCTATCGACACTGCATGGGTACCCGGTGCTTTCGAGATACCGCTTATCGCAAAGAAGATGGCAAAGTCAGGCAAGTATGACGCAGTAATCTGCCTTGGCGCGATAATCAGGGGCAGCACTTCTCACTATGATCTGGTTTGCAACGAAGCTGCAAAGGGCATCGCACAGACTTCACTTGAAAGCGGAATACCCGTTATGTTCGGCGTTATCACCACCGAGAATATCGAGCAGGCTATCGAGCGTGCAGGCTCAAAGGCAGGCAACAAGGGCAGCGAGTGTGCTGAGGGTGCTATCGAGATGATAAACCTTATCAAGGCTATCGAAGGCTGATAAACTATAACATGAAGAACGGATAGACCGTCAATATCGGTGGCTATCCGTTTTTTTGTACATTTATATTATCCTGAACTGTGTGGGTGTCATGCCCTCGTAGCGGCTGAACAGTTTTGTGAAGTAGCTTCCGCTGCAAAATCCTACTTTTTCGGATATA
Organism: Ruminococcus sp.; assembly: GCF_024692365.1. Taxonomy (GTDB): domain Bacteria; phylum Bacillota; class Clostridia; order Oscillospirales; family Ruminococcaceae; genus Hominimerdicola. Next base: position 47,903 of record NZ_JAILMR010000036.1, read on the forward strand.
GCTTCAACGGACATATCCGTTGTTGAAAGCAGTTCCTTGGCGGTCTGAATACGCCGCTTGGCGATATATTCCATTGGGCGGCATCCGAGGTATCGCTTGAAAAGCCGACAAAGCTGCTGTTTTGAAAGATCTGTCACATCGCATAATTCTTCCATTGTGATCTTGTTCATATAGCAGTTGTTTATGTGGTCGATAGCCGTGACGATAGCTCGGTTGGAGGTCTTGACAACTCTTGCCGAGTTTTTCTGACGGTATAGCTCGATGAGAAAATTATACAAATATCCGGAGGCTCTGAGATTGCCGTTGATGCTGTCACCGAGTATTGATTCATGCATACGTGAAAAGAAATGCTCCAGCAAAGCCAGATCTTTTATCTCAAAGACTGTTGGTTTTTCCATTCCGATGTACTTCAGCAGATCATCACAGGCATATCCGTCGGGCACGACCCAGTGAATGTCCCAGTCATCGGAAGTCGGATAGTATTCGTGAGGGTATCCCGCAGGCAGGAATATCGCGGTATGCGGGGGTATTTCAGAGATGTTTCCGTCAATGCTGAGAATTCCGCTCCCCTTGGTGCAGTAGAGTATCTGCGGGTGTGGGAAACCACCGCTTCTGGCAGTGTGCGGCTGACAGGTGTGCTTGCCGATATTGTCAATGAATATAGGCAGACCAAGCTCCTTGTTTTTTATGGGATAATCATTGAAATACATTTTCGATCCTCCTCAAAAAAGATGGTACTATTGTTATGATAATATACTATCATTTATTGACAGTTTTGTCAATATGGGTATAATATATAGTAACAGATTTATTTCCGACTATATCACAATATTAGTTATAGTGGTTGGCTTATGAGAAAATCGTTATATAATTTACCATAACATTATAAAGGAGAAACTATGGATATTTCCAGCATTGCAAAAAAAGGTTCACCCAAATCAGAGATGATATACCACGAAGACCCGCGTATGCTCCATATCGGTACACTGCCAGATCATGCATATTTTATACCATTCGGGAAAGATCAGGACGCTTTTGCCGCGCGTGGGAACTCGCAGTATTTTGAACTTCTGAACGGAGAATGGGACTTTTCTTATTACGATAGCATTATCGATATGCCCGATGATTTCACGGATATGCAAAAGTGCAAAAGTATTCCTGTGCCCTCAAACTGGCAGTTGAACGGATATGATAAGGCACAGTATACCAATATAAACTATCCGATACCCTACGACCCTCCTTATGTTCCCGATGATATCCCTGTGGGCGTTTACGGCAGAGAATATAATTTTACACCAGATGGTCTGCGGCGTATCCTCTGTTTTGAGGGTGTTGACAGCTGTCTGTATCTTTACGTGAACGGCGTTTTTGCGGGTTATTCGCAGGTATCACATCACACATCTGAGTTTGATATCACCGATCTTCTGCATGAGGGCTGTAATCGTCTGATAGTTGTTGTACTTAAATGGTGTGACGGAACATATCTTGAAGATCAGGATATGTTCAGGCTTTCGGGTATATTCCGTGATGTTTATATGCTTTCGCGTCCCGAAAAGCGTCTGCTAAATTTCCGTATCACAGCCGAACCCGACAGCACTTTTACAAAGGGTGAATTTCGTGTTTCGGTAGAGGGTTCATCGGCAAAAATACGCCTGTATGACGGAAAGATCCTTATCTGTGAGGGTGATGTATCTGAGGATAAGCCTTTTGAATGTGAGGTCACAGATGTAAAGCTGTGGTCAGCTGAAAGTCCTTATCTGTACAGTTTGGAGATCGAAACGGAGAGCGAACTGATCGGCGAGAAAGTCGGATTCAGAAAAGTCGAGATCACGGACGGAATTTTCAAACTGAACGGCAAGCATATCAAACTGTTGGGTGTGAACCGTCATGACAGCTACCCCGACACAGGCTACTACGCCGACCGAGAGAAAATGCTTCGTGACCTTACACTTATGAAGCGAAATAACATAAACGCTGTGCGTACTTCTCACTATCCGAATGCCCCCGAATTCTATGCCATGTGCGACGAACTGGGGCTGTATGTTATAGACGAAGCCGACCTTGAAACTCACGGCTGTGTGAATGTTTACAATGATCTTAAGTGGTCAGCGGAGAACGCATATAACGGTATCGCACTTATTGCAAAAGATCCTCTTTTTCGAGAGGCTATACTCGATCGTGAGCGCCTTCTCGTCAGTCGTGATGTGAACCATCCCTGCGTGGTGATATGGTCACTTGGAAATGAATCGGGTTACGGAGAAAACCTGCGTGAAGCCGCAAAGCTGATAAAGTCGCTGGACAGCACTCGTCCCGTACATTATGAGAGCACCCATAAACTGGATAATACTTCCGATGATGTTCTTGATATGGTTTCGGAAATGTACACTTCACCCGATGATATTCGCAAGTTCCTTGAAAGAGAGGACGAAAAACGTCCCTTTATACTGTGCGAATATTGCCATGCCATGGGAAATGGCCCCGGCGACCTTGAAACATACCATGAGCTATTTATGGAAAGCGACAGGCTTATGGGCGGACTTGTCTGGGAGTGGGCTGACCATGCGGTGATCCTTGGATATACCGCAGATAGCAAGCCGAAATACGGCTACGGCGGTGACAGCGGCGAACGTCACGATGATGGCAATTTCTGCATGGACGCACTCTGTTATCCCGATCGTAGACCTCACACCGGTCTTGCCGAAGTCAAGCAGGTATATCGCCCTGTGCGGGTGAAACAAATATCTGCCGACAAATTTTTGGTAAACAATCTTCTTCGTTTTATCGATGCAGGTGAATATCTCACCTGCAACTGGGAGATAACTTACGACGGCGGAAAATCAGCGTCGGGAAGTTTTGATTTTTCAGCCGAACCTATGGGCAGTACGGAAGTCACTATTCCCGAAGCCGCACAGAGATTTGAGCGTGACGCATATATCCGTTTTATTTTTACGGCTAAAAACAGCTACGGTGAGTTTGCTGATGGTGAGGAAGTCTGCTTTGACCAGATAAAGATATTCACAGCCGAAAGAAAATCTTTGACCGCTGTTGGTCAGGCTCCCGATTATACCGAAACTCCGCTTGTATTTGAGATAACGGCAGGGGATATAAAATATATCTTCAACAGGCGAACAGCGCAGTTTGAAGGCATTTTCAAAGGCGGTAGAAATCTGTTTGCAAAGCCGATGGAGTATAACTTCTTCCGAGCCCCTGTTGACAACGATACGATGAAAAACGATTGGTACGCGGCGCATCTGAATGACCATGTAACAAAAGTATATGAAACGAGTATATCAGAGGAAGACGGCTGCGCTGTCATTCGTGTGAAGCAGTCATTTGGCTGGAGTATACATCAGCCTTTTGCAAAAATGACAGCCGAATATCGTATCGACAGCAGCGGAAAACTGGATATCAAATGCGATGCGGAGTTCTCAAACAAGGTCACGTTCCTGCCGAGATTCGGTCTGCGGCTGTTTGTTGAGAAGTCTTTTGACAGTGTTGAGTATTATGGCTACGGAGAATATGAGAGCTATATCGACAAGCATCAGGCTTCATATATCGGCAATTTCAGCGCAAAGATAGCCGATATGCATGAGGACTACATCAGACCACAGGAGAACGGTTCTCATTTCGGCTGTACGAGAATGTCGGTGAAAAGAGTGAGCGATACACTGAGTTTTTCAAATCCTGACGGTTTCTCGTTCAGCGCATCTGAATACACTCAGGAAGAACTTGCAGCCAAGCGTCACAACTTCGAGCTTGAAAAGTGCGAGCACAATGTTATATGTGTTGATTTTGCAATGGCAGGAGTTGGCTCGGCTGCCTGCGGTCCTCAGCTGGCTGAAAAGTACCGACTTCATTTACCCAAGATAAGCGGCAGTATAATGATAGAACCAAATTGATATATAACATTAACGTCCGTATCACACAAAAGTGGTACGGACGTTTTTCGGCTTATATGCAGCAGAATGGAATATCGAAATGAGTGTTGAACTATCTCTCCTAATGTGGTATAATTTATTTCTGAAAAAATGCAACCGATTCATATTGTTTGGTTAGTAGTAAAGTGGAAGCTTCTATATCAAAGGAAAGGAGGAACAACATGGATGATGATAAAATAATAGAAATGTTCTTCAAACGGGACGAAAAGGCTTTGGCTCATACAGAAGATAAATATTCGCTTTACTGCCGAAGTGTCGCGGCACGTATACTTAACAGCAAAGAAGACACAGACGAAGCACTTAACGATACATGGCTCGCTGCCTGGAATGCGATACCGCCTCATAAGCCTGAACATCTGAAGACATTTCTTGCAAAACTGACCAGAAATATCAGCCTGAACAAAGTTCGTTCCGATAAGGCGCTAAAGCGCGGTTCAGCGGAAGTACGTGTGGTTTTTGAAGAGATAGAAGAATGGCTCACGGCGGAAGATGATACAGAATGCAAAATATCGGAACAAGTGACAGCAGATTCTATAAATGATTTTTTGGCAGGGATATCGGAAACAGAAAGAAACGTGTTCGTTCGGCGTTACTGGTATATGCAGTCAATATCCGAGATAGCTGAATATCACGGATTTTCAGAGAGTAAAGTGAAATCCATGCTGTTTCGTCTGCGTAAAAAATTGTACGCAAAAATGAAAAAGGAGGGTCTGATATGAATGCTGATACTTTTATCAATGCTATGGGCATGATAGATGATAAATATCTTAAAACAGATATTCCGAAGAAAACAAAGATAAAATGGAAACGTAGGATAATCTCCGTGGCGGCAGCTGCTGCGTTGATACTATGTCCGCTGCCCGCGTTGACTGCTTTCGGAGTTGCGCCTGCATATTATTTGCTTTATCAATTTGCACCTGCTGTTGCGCAGACGTTCAAGCCTGTTGAAAAGTCCTGCGAAGATAAGGGGATAGAAATGACGGTTATATCAGCAGAACGTAAAGGCAGCAAGGCGAGTGTTTATCTTGCTATGCATGATGTAGATGGTAAATATCCCGAGGGGGAGTGGGATCTATTTGACAGCTATTATATAAATGTCCCGACTGATATGTCAGGAACCTGCAGTTTCGCAGAATACGACAGTGATACAAGAACAGCATATTTTCTGGTTGAACTTGAAACTATGGACGGCAGAGATATGCCGAAAGGAAAGATAACTTTTTCGGTAAGAGAAATGCTTCTGGGCAAAGAAAAAACAGATGGCATTATCGATGGTGTAGATATGGAAAATATCCCATATGAACCGCAGACACGTACCCTTGATAATGTTGAAATGCGCGGACAAAGTCTTGATGAACTCGGTGCTGAGCGTTTTCTGACTATCCCCGAAAAACCTATATGCATCCCTGCAAATGGTGTATCGATAATGAATGTGGGTTATATCGACGGAGCACTTCATATCCTTGAAAAATATGATGATATACACCATACAGATAACCATGGATTTTTAAGCATCATAGATAATGACGGAATAAAAATCACTGACGGTTGTTTATGGGAATCTGCTGACTATTGGGATGAACGGCATATCGATACCTATAGTGAAAGTATTATTGAGATCCCATATGAAAAACTCAGTGGTTCTTATCTGTACGGAGAATTTGTGACCTCGGATGATTATATTTCAGGGGATTGGGAGATAACTTTCCCGCTTGAATAATTGAAAACTGATAACAGCTTCCGCAAGTCGGGGGCTGTTATTTTATATGCAAATGTCTGGTAATAATGCACAACAATTTCCGACTAACTATATATGAAAAGTAAACTTTAGATGAAAATATATAATTCCTATTGACAAACTAGAGTTTACCTTGTATAATAAATCATAGCAAATTCATAGGAATAAATTATTTCCTCAGATAAGAAAGGAAAGATAAGTATGTCAGAATTACTTAGGATAGAAAACCTCTCGGCTGCGGCTGAGGATAAGGAACTGCTTCACGGTGTATCGCTTGAAGTGTCGGAGGGTGAAACTCACGTTGTAATGGGTCATAACGGTGCAGGTAAATCAACTCTCGGCTCGGTGATAATGGGCAGTCCCGAATATAAAGTTACAGGCGGAAAGCTGATATTTAACGGCGAGGATATTACAGCTCTGGGCGCGGACAAGCGTGCAAGGCTCGGTATATTCCTCTCATTCCAGAACCCGATAGAGATACCGGGTATCACACTTTCGGATTTTCTGAGAAATGCTCTGGAACAGGTAACAGGGAAGCATCTGAAGCTTTGGGATTTCAAGAAAAAGCTGGCTGCGGCAATGGAACTTCTTGATATGGACAGTTCATATGCCGACCGTGACCTGAATGTTGGATTTTCAGGCGGTGAAAAGAAAAAGGCTGAGATTCTTCAGCTGCTGATACTGGAGCCTAAGCTTGCGATACTCGATGAAACGGATTCGGGTCTTGATGTTGACGCAGTTAAGACAGTATCCAAGGGTATAGAAGAATATAAAAAGAGAACCAACGGTGCGCTTATCGTTATAACACATAATACCAAGATTCTCGAGGCGCTGACTGTTGATAAGACACATATCCTTTCAGCAGGAAGTATAGTATCTGAAGGCGGCGCTGAGCTGGTAGATGAGGTCATCGAAAACGGCTTTGAACAGTTCGCGGGCAGGGAGTGATATCATGAAGGAAAAAACACAGGTGGTCGATATCGACCGTTCGCGATATGATTTCCGATATGAGGAAGATGAGAGCGAATATCTTGAAAGCGGCATAGCGCCGGAAATAATCAAAGCGATATCCGATGAAAAGAACGATCCCGAATGGATGCGTGAGTTTCGTCTTAAATCTCTTGAAATATACGATCATACACCTATGGTGGACTGGGGTCCCGATATATCAGGGCTGAATGTTGACAGTATCGTTGCATATATCCGTCAGAAAAATCGTATGAAGACTGACTGGGAAGATGTTCCCGAGGATATCAAGGAAACATTTGAAAAACTGGGTATTCCACAGGCAGAACGTGAATCACTGGCGGGCGTAGGTGCGCAGTATGACAGCGAACTTGTATATCACAACGTTCGTCAGGAGGTCGCACAGTCAGGTGTTGTATATACTGACCTTGAAAGTGCAATGCACGATCCTAAGTATGCTGATATCATAAAGTCCCACTTTATGAAGCTTGTGCCCCCTACGGATCATAAATTTGCAGCACTGCATGGTGCAGTATGGTCAGGCGGATCATTTGTATATGTACCAAAAAACGTACATCTTGATATACCTCTGCAAAGCTATTTCAGACTTAACGCAAAGGGCGCAGGACAGTTCGAGCATACGCTGATAATACTTGAAGAAAACAGTTATCTGCACTTCATCGAAGGATGTTCAGCACCTAAATATTATGAAGCATCACTTCATGCAGGCTGTGTTGAACTCTATGTCGGCAAAGGTGCAAAGCTGAGATATTCGACGATTGAGAACTGGTCGAAGAATATGTACAATCTCAACACCAAGAGAGCTCTGGTTGAAGAAAATGGAACCATAGAGTGGGTATCGGGAAGCTTCGGTTCACACGTTTCATATCTCTATCCTATGAGTATATTAAACGGCAGAGGAGCAAGCGCTGAGTTCACAGGCATAACCTTTGCAGGTGAAGGTCAGAACCTTGATACAGGTGCAAAAATGGTTCATAATGCTCCCGAGACTTCTTCGTATATGAACACAAAATCCATCTCGAAGAGTGGCGGCGTAAGCACTTTCAGGAGTGCGGTTGTCGTTAAGGAGAACGCTAAGGGCAGCAAGAGTTCCGTCAACTGTGAATCGCTCATGCTGGATAGCATATCAAGATCTGATACTGTTCCAGTTATGGATATTCGCACAAAACAGTGTGATGTGGGACATGAAGCTAAGATCGGACGCATCAGTGATGAAACTGTTTTCTATCTGATGTCACGAGGACTGAGTGAAGAACAGGCGAGAGCGATGATCGTCCGCGGATTTGCAGATAACGTTTCAAAGGAGCTTCCTCTGGAATACGCAGTTGAGATGAACAACCTCATCGGTCTTGAAATGCAAGGAGGCATAGGGTGATTAATATGAGCGAAAAAAGAATAAATACTCTGCCCGTGCCCACATTCAGATGGCTCGGGGTGAATGACTACAAATATGATATAAAAGAATTTGATACAGATATCAAAGAGATCTCCGTTCCCGAAAACGAGAGCAAATCGGAAGTCGTATATATCGACAGTGAATCTGCAACTGATATCCGTATCAGTGCAGAAAATGGTTCAAAGATTAAACTTGTCTGTGTGTTCGATGTACAGGGTCAGGCACGCTCAAAAGTTACAGCTGAACTTGACGAAAACGCTTCTCTTGAACTTGTTGAGCTGTACCTCGGCGGTGATGTTGTGAGTGAAATAGTTACCGAACTGAAAGGAAGAAAAGCAACTTTTGAAGCTGATATCGGATTCAAACTTGAAAGCGGTGATAAGCTTGATATCAATCTTATAGCTGACCATTTCGGCAGAAAAACTGTATCAAGCATAAACGCAGGCGGTGTGCTTGGCGGCAGTGCAGAAAAGATTTTCAAGGGCACTATCGATTTCAAAAACGGCTCAGACGGTGCCAAGGGTGCTGAAAAAGAAGAGGTACTTCTGCTCAGTGATGAAGCAGTCAACAAGACAGTTCCTCTGATACTGTGTGCCGAAGAAAATGTTGAGGGAAATCACGGTGCATCTGTTGGACGTATCGATGAAAAACAATTCTTCTATATGCAGTCGAGAGGTATCGACGAAGATAAGATATATGACCTTGCGGCACAGGCTAAACTTGCCAGGGTCATCAGCAGGATAGATGACAAAGAGACACTCGAAAGAATTAATGAGAGTCTCGGAAGAGGTGAAGACAGTGAGTAAAAAAAATATTTCAAAGGCAGATTTTCCTGTCTTTGAAAAGTATAAAGATCTGGTCTATCTCGATAATTCCGCAACGCAGCAAAAGCCCCGTCAGGTGCTTGAACGTGTGGAGAAATACTATCGGGAAGAAAACGCCAATCCGCTGAGAGGACTTTATGATCTCAGCGTAAAGGCGACAGATGCATATGAAAATTCCCGCGAAAAGGTGCGTGAATTTATCGGTGCAAACACCACCAAGGAGATCATATTTACCAGAAATGCAAGCGAGAGCCTGAACCTTATCGCATACAGCTGGGGCAGGGCGAATATCGAAAGCGGTGACGAGATACTTGTTGCAATATCCGAGCATCATTCCGATCTTCTGCCGTGGCAGCTGCTGGCGAAAGAAAAAGGTGCAGAAATCAAATATCTTGATTGTGATAAATATGGTGAATATACAGCAGATGATCTGAAAAAAGCCCTGACACCCAAGACAAAGATTTTTGCGATTGCGCAGATTTCCAATGTGTTCGGCAGGGTAAATCCGATAAAAGAATTTGCAAAGATCTGTCACGATAACGGTACACTTATCGTATGTGACGGTGCACAGAGCGTGCCCCATATACCAGTTGATGTCAATGATCTGGACGTTGATTTCCTTGCATTTTCGGGACACAAAATGCTGGCACCAATGGGTATCGGTGTACTTTACGGAAGGGAAGAACTTCTTGAAAAAATGCCTCCATTCCTGTCGGGCGGTGAGATGATAGAGTATGTTACCCGCGAGGGTGCAACTTATGCCGAACTTCCACATAAGTTCGAGGCAGGTACAGTAAATGTCGGCGGTGCAGTTGGTCTTGCGGCGGCTATCGATTATATCAATGATCTCGGTTTTGAAGCTATCGAGAAACGCGAGAATGAACTCACAGAGCTTGCTTTCAACGAGATGAAAAAGATACCTTACGTGAATATCATTGGTTCAGAAAAAGCAGAAGATCACCACGGTATACTGACATTTACTATCGAGGGTGTACACCCACATGATGTCGCAGCGATATTCGATGCAGACAATATTGCGATACGTGCAGGACATCACTGCGCACAGCCCTTACATCAGCATCTGGGCGTTCAGTCAACAACAAGAATGAGCCTTGCATTTTATAATGACGAGCAGGATATAAAGCGTTTTATCGAAACGCTGAAAACAATAAGAAGGAGAATGGGATATGACAGATAATTTTTACGGCGAGGTGCTTGCCGACCACAATCTGCACCCGCTCCACAGGCATGAACTGCCATGCGCGACCCATGTGTGTAAGGGCTTGAATCCTACTTGCGGTGATGATATCGAGCTTCATCTCGATATACATGACGGTGTTATCACTGACGGTTCCTTTACAGGTCTGGGCTGCGCGATATCTCAGGCATCGGCAGACATAATGCTGGAGCTGATAATCGGAAAAACTCCCGACGAAGCAAGGTACTATGCTTCACTTTTCCATAAGATGATCGAGGGAAAAATAACCGACGAAGAACTTGAAGAACTTGAAGAAGCAGGAGCATTGCAGAACGTTTTAAAAATGCCCGCAAGGGTGAAATGTGCAATGCTTAGCTGGAACACAATGGAGAAGCTGCTGAATGGAGGTGACAGCTGATATGAAGATATCAACAAGAGTTGAGCTTGGTATCGTAGCACTTGCAGATATTGCCGTGAATTCGGAGAAAGGCAATACTGTATCGTCCGCGGAGATAGCGGAAAGACAAAACATATCCCAGAAGTATCTTGAACAGATCGTTCTCGGACTTCGTCAGGGCGGATTTGTCAAGGGTCAGAAAGGTTCCCACGGCGGATATGTCCTCACACGTCCTGCGGAGAAAATATTCCTTTCTGAGATACTCAACGCCCTCGATAACAATATCCTTGCCGATACTTACGAGGCGGATGATGATCAGGAAAACAACAATATCAGGGCTTCTGTAAACAGCTGTCTTTGGGGAAATATCAACAACTATATGCGGCGTTTTACCGAGCAGATGTCTCTTGCAGATCTCATAAAAGAGTGTCAGAATGAAACCACCGAAAAGAAAAATTATATGTATTATATCTGATAATACTTATAAATGAATACCCCCGAAGCGGACAGATCTGCACTTCGGGGGTCATATTTTTTGTCATGAAAATATCAGGGCTGGCTATATAAAACATAGAAATCTTCGCCATCATTAACAGCCTTAACAAGGTCTATCAATTCCTGTACGGAATGTTTGTCAAGCCATTCTTTGATCTCATGCTTCGCACATAAATAGTGGAATTGACGCTCGTCTTCATCTTTTGATTGAAACTCGGAGAATGAATCCATATCCTTCAAAGGAGTAGCTTTTTTACCGTTGTCGGTCCTTTTGACCCAGTTCTCATAGCTGTATTTTTCGCGGTAATCATTCTGTGTTGCAAGCCCTTCATCGAACCATACGGGCAGATTTCGCTGAGTATCGGATGAAATATATGAATGCAGTTCAGCGTGAGTAAATTCATGTGCGACAACATCAACATTGAAATAATCATTCGATAAACAGATATAATCTTTCTTGGTAGGGAATGGAAACGTTGTTGTGTCTTTTTCACCTATCTTATCAGATATCTTCTTGTCATCGCAGATGACGACCATGGTGTTATCAAGACATTGCATATCCCCGTAAAAGTTTTTTACACGTGCTTTTGCTTCTGCGGTCACTTCAAGGATCTCGTCGGAGGTCAGTGAATTATCCTTGTTGAGATATACATTATTCTCTATTTCCTGAAATTCCGGTCTGAATGGGATACTTTGGATATAGCCGATCTTTGTGAACTGAAAATACCAGACTGCTGCAATTATAAGCAGCATCAGTACAGTGAAACTGATGAAAAATTTTTTCTTTGCTCTTGCTTTCATGGTGTCGTCTCCTTTATGTTTTTTGATCTGTCTGTGATTAATATTATACTGCTAAATATTGATAATGTCAACAGTTAACTTTATAATCTATCTGCTGTAAAAAAAATCCCCCGTCATCTGACAGGGGATATATCTATATAATTTTATCTGCAATAAACTTATCAAGCACAGCGTCTATTTGTCCGCTTACTTCAAACACGCGTACGTTCCTGGATATCAGATATGCTGCTGCGCCCTCGCCGATCTTTTGTACCAGCAAAGCATCGCAGTCCGAAAGCAGTTCGATTATTTTATCGAAACGTGTAGTATCATGACCGAGTGAATGCTGACAGGCAGCTACTGCATCGCGTACATCAAGGAATTTATGACCTGTTTCATTCAGCTCATATACTCTAAAGAAATTTGCATGACCGAAGTGTTCGTTTACTGTAAAACCATCGGATGTTGCTACTGCTATTTTTGACATTTTATGTACCTCACTTTTAAAAATATCTCCTGCCGTCTGACAGGAGATATCTGTTATTATTTATATGTTGCCAACGCAGTGTTGTAGATATCCTCTATAACTCTGAGTCCGCCTGTATAACCAACATAATTCGTTGTCATAACTATGCGGTAAGGTGTAGGACAAGCGATGGAGAGGAAGTCTGCATTGATCTCGGCTGCAAGTTCCTTATCCCAGCCGCTGCCGAGGATAAGTCCTCTGCCCTTGTGTTCAAGACCTCTGATAACGTCCTGCATAGCACCTGCATCGGGGTCAAAATATACAGGGATCTCACGCTTGTCAGATGTAGCCTTGATGTCTGCTTCGATCTGTTCCTGATATTTTTTCGGAACATTATCAACGATGAACTGCTCCTTTGGAACAAGTCCTGTTTCGTGAAGCAGGAACTTTGTCAGACCAACAACATATCCGGCATCGTGGAGGATATGTACATAGCTGGGAAGACCGTAACGGAATTCCAGCAGGAAAGTTGCAAGGTTGTCAAGCTCCTCATAGTAAGCTTTTTCCTCTTCTTCGATGAACTTTCTTGCCTTCTTTTCATCGATCTCTGCACCCTGTTCAAGTGCAAAATCTACTACGCCGTTCAGGAACTTTGTAGTCTCATTTGCACCTATGGGCAGGTACCCAAACTTGAAATAAGGCTGACCGTATCTGCGCTTGAGATTTTTTACGATGGGCTCACCGTACCAGGGAGATACGAACACATTGAAGTTCGCCTTGGGTATGGTCTGCCATTCCTTTACGCCGTCCGAATGAGGTCCGAAAAGGATATTTACTTTCAGACCGAGACCTTCCAGAAGCCTCTTATACTCTTTCAGGTTGCCCTTCCAGAACTGATCCTGATAGGGTATGGAAGCTATAACGTTCACCAGATTCTTCTCCGAACGGGATGGATTTTCTTCCTCAAAACGGCTTACATACTGGTCGATTATAGCATTCACAACTGCCGAATGTGATACATAGTTGTTCGACTTAAAGCCCGAAGTTTCAACGTGAACGATGGGTCTGTCCTCTTCATAAAGGAACTCGTCTGTGACGCTTGCAACGTCATCACCAACGATACCTGCGGTACATCCTGTAACGACAACCTGCAGATCTGTATCCAGAACCTTGTAGGTGTTCTTTATAATATTGCGGAGTCTGTCGGTTCCGCCGAATACAACTTCTTTCTCGCTGAAATTCGTGCAGGGTGCAGTTTCACCGCCTGCGTAACCTGACGAACGTTCAAAAAAGCCCTTTATCATAACTCCGCAGCCGGGACCCGAGTGAAGTATCGGTACAGCGCGGGGGATAGCTACTACAGTCTGCAATGCGCCGATGGCACAGGTGTAGCGCTCCTGTTCAATAAGTCCTGCCATATTTATTTCTCCTTTACTTTCCCAAGAATGTGTAGGGCTCCTGATCCAGCCACCACTTTGTATAAGGGTTAGCTGAGTGCTTAGCCAGATTCTTTACGAACTCATCGTTCTCGATAGTTTCGAGTATACGCTCGCCGTAGTTTACCAGACCTTCGTAGCCCATGCCGAAATGTTCGTCACCGACCAGAAGCGAGGGTATACCAAGCTTTGCACCCCATAGTGTCATGCCGCCATGACGTGCAAGAAGTATGTCGGGCTTGATACGGTTGAGTACGTTAACAAGTTCAAACTCCTGCTTGTTGCAGACGTTGTAGTTGGGAACATCGCCGTAATCCGATACGGTATGTCTTAGGGTATCAGCACGCTCGTCCTCGTTATCATACTGAGGATCGTGGTGGAATATCGCAGCGCCCTGAGGCTCCATGCCCAGTTCTTTCAGCAGAGCCAGCAGAGAATGTCCGTGGGAAGCACCTGCCGTAACGTAAGCGGTCTTGCCCTTTAGCTTCTCGCGGAGAGCTTCGATCTTGGGCATATATTCCTTTTTCTTGCGTGCGAGGAATTCTTCAACTTCCTTTTCCTTGCCGATTATCTGACCCAGTTCTCTGAACCAGCGATCTGTCTGTGCAATGCCGTAAGGTGGCGAATTGCGTATCTCGGGAACGCCGAACTGCTGTTCCAGAGCTGCACCGAGATATGAACCAAGTGTGGAACAAGCCTGTATAGTCAGTGCAGCTTCACTTGAATAGCTCAGGCTGTCAACAGTTGCAAAGGGAGTGATATAGTTGGGTTCGTAACCGAACTCTGCGAACCACTCACGGAAAATATCACTGCCCCAGAAGTTGATAACATTGATGATGTTTCTCTTCTGTCTTGCAGGCTTGATTATCTTTCTTGCGATACCGTGGTATCCCGCATCGAAGCCCGATGTCCACATCTTTGAACGGAAGCCTTCGCAGAATACTGCAACTACGGGTATACCAAGTTCTTTCTGAGCAGCATTGGTAACGCTCTCAACATCATCACCGATGATACCTGCCGCACAGGTGGTTATAACGAATATTGCACTGGGCTTAGCTCGCTTGTGTACCTCACGTATAGCAGCTTCTAGCTTCTTGCTGCCGCCGTAGATTGTATCTTTTTCCTCCAAGTTGGTGGAGTATATCTTTCTCTGTGTAGGATGGTCAAGCTGTCTGAGATATGCATTTACGCGGTAGGTGAAAGCAAATTCATGCAGGCAGGTGGAACATCCTACAGGACCGTGAGAGATTATCGCAGCGTCCTGTATAAGTGTCAGCGTACAGGCAGCGTTGGAAGTTCCGCAGCCGAGGCACTGGCTGAAAGAACGGTTCTTGTCTTTCATTTTTCCGCCGCAGGCAGAGCAAGCATCTACAAGCTCCTTAGCTGTTCCCTGAAATCCCGTGATCGAGTTCAGACGTATCTCACGTATCTCGACCTCAGGTATATTCAAATTAACTTTACTCATTATCAAAACTCCTATTCCGAATGGGTATCCCCGATTCTGTATATGACTGTGTTTCAGATAAAGTATGTCAATAATTTCAGATCATATCAGATCTTGTAATCGTCCTTGAGATCGTCCATCAGACCGTACTCAACAAGTATCTCTTCAAGTCTTTCCTGAGTCATGGGCTTGGGTATTACGAACATATCGTTCTGCTCAATCTTCTCAGCAAGTGCGCGGTATTCGTCAGCCTGCTTGGACTCGGGGAAATGCTGGATAACTGTCTTCTTGCGTATCTCTGCACGCTGAACATCGTTATCACGAGGAACAAAGTGGATCATCTGTGTGCCGAGTTCCTTTGCGAATGCTCTTACCAGCTCAGCCTCACGGTCAACGTTTCTGGAGTTGCATATGATACCGCCCAGACGTACACCGCCCTGTCTTGCGTATCTTGCGATACCCTTTGAGATATTGTTTGCTGCATACAGAGCCATCATTTCGCCCGAAGCAACGATGTATATCTCCTTAGCCTTGCCCTCACGTATGGGCATTGCGAAACCTCCGCAGACAACGTCACCAAGTACATCATAGAATACATAATCCAGATCATCGGTATATG
This sequence comes from Ruminococcus sp., assembly GCF_024692365.1. Lineage (GTDB taxonomy): Bacteria > Bacillota > Clostridia > Oscillospirales > Ruminococcaceae > Hominimerdicola. The sequence continues at coordinate 63,621 of NZ_JAILMR010000036.1, forward strand.
CACCAAGTCTTTCCAGCAGACCGATAGATGTGATGATACCGCGTCCTGCGCAGCCTACGCCTGGCTCAGGTCCGCCTGACTCAACGCACTTTGTGCCCTTGAAGCCTTCTTTCAGGATAGAGTCAAGCTCGATCTCGTCCTCACCCTGATCTCTCAGAGTATCCAGAACGGTCTTCTGATGCAGACCGCCAAGCAGAAGTCTGGTGGAGTCAGCCTTAGGGTCGCAGCCTACTACCATTACGTTATTACCGCGCTCAACAAGTCCTGCGGTAAGGTTCTGTGTTGTGGTGGACTTACCGATACCACCCTTGCCGTATATTGCTATCTGTCTTAATTCCTTAGCCATTTTACTTTACCTCATTTCAAATTTATATTGATTTCTTCTATATTAAATACCGTATATGGTATTTTTCTGTATACTCATATATTTCATATGGTATTTTAACCGTGAGAGAATGTATCCTTTCGGGTCAATCTCTGCAAGTTCTGATATATCTCTTCACCGTAATCCTTACCGCCGGGAATACCGACAGCATCTGCACGGCATCTCTGACAATGTCTGAATACATCGATATATTTCGACGCTTTCAGTATAGCTCTTTCAAGCTCCATGCAGTCGGGTTCACGGCAGTCTTTCAACTTTGCATTTGGTATCAGCGGTATGATATTGTATATCGTAGCTCCCGCTTCGGCAACTGTTCTTGCAACTTCTTCGATATGGTCACCGTTTATCTCGGGAACGAATACCGTGTTGACTTTTAGTGTCATACCCGCATCACTGAGTATCTTTATACCTTTCAGCTGCTGCTCGATAAGTATCTTTGCAGCTTCTACACCTGTATAATGCTTGCCGTGCCAGATGATTCCATCATTGAGCTTTGCCTCTATCTCGGGATCCACAGCATTTACTGTGACCGTAAGCGAATCGATACCTACATCAAGTATCTCCTGTGCTTTCTCTGCCAGAAGTAATCCGTTAGTGCTCATGCATTTTACAAGCTCGGGATATTCCTCCTTTATCAGCTTGAAAGTCTCCAGTGCATATGGACTTGCAAGTGTATCGCCCGGTCCTGCTATTCCAGCAACGTGTATATCGGGACAGACCTCAAGTGCCCTTCTGATAGCATCTAATGCTTCCTCCGGGGTTATAACTGTCCTGCTGACACCGGGTCGGATCTCGTAATTGTTGAAACTTCGTTCGCAGAACCGACATTCGATATTGCAGCTCGGGCTTATGGGAAGATGTATTCGTCCCGACCCGTTTTTCTCGCCTCTGGCAAAGCAGGGATGCTTTGTAGTCAGCTCTTCGTATGAGATCGCCATTTGTCCACCTCCCATTGTTTTTCTTCCATTAGCAGACATATTGCCTGCTCGATATCAAGCGGTATCTGATAAACAGTCTTTCCGTTTTCTTCAATATACTTCTTTGCCCCGGGACCAACCCTTTGCGCAACTATCGCAGACACATCGTTCAGCTGTTCAAGCACTGCGCCGAACTTTGATACTTCGTGCCAGCCGCCGTTGCACGGGGGACGAACTTCTGTCTGACCTGTAATGTCATATTCCTCTTTTTCGGTATCAAGCGTTAGGATATAAAACCTTTCTGCCGAACCGAAATGACTGTCTACCTTAACTCCGTCGGAGCTTGCAAATGCTATTTTATAAATCATTAACTCACCGCTATCAGAATAATCCTGTACTGAAATATCTGTCGCCTCTGTCAGGAAGTACGACCACGATATTTCCCTTATCTATCGTTTTAGCCAGCTTTAAAGCCGCCGCAACAGCCGCGCCCGAAGACGAACCCGCGATTATTCCCTCGTTCCTTGCGAGATCGCGTACTGTTGAAAAAGCTTCTTCATCGTTGACTTTTATAACTTTATCCACAAGACTGATATCCATCGTATCGGGGATAAAATCATTGCCGATGCCCTCGATATTATAGTCGAAGTGTTCGCCGCCTCCTATGGTCGAGCCTTCGGGATCGGCGAGGACACCGACCGTTTTGCCGTGTTCTTTCAGATATCTTACGATACCCGAGTAAGTTCCGCCGCTGCCTGCACCTGCTACCAGATAGTCGATATCACCATTCAGATCGTCGAATATCTCTTTGCCTGTGCCTTCGTAATGTGCCAGAGGATTGTTGGGGTTTTTGAACTGTCCCAGAGATATCGAATCAGGTATCTGAGCTTTCAGCTCATCAGCCTTACGTACTGCACCGAGCATACCCTCTGCACGCGGCGTATTTATTACCTCCGCACCAAGGGCTCTCATGAGAGCTTGCTTTTCAGCGGAAAATTTCGTCGGGACAGTGAAGATCACTCTGTAACCTCTTCCGAGTGCTGCGAATGCAATTCCCAGTCCCGTATTGCCTGCGGTAGCTTCAATTATCGTACCGCCCTTTTTTAAGAGACCCTCTTCTTCGGCTGCCTTGACCATGTATTCACCTATGCGGTCTTTGACGCTTCCCGAGGGATTATACATTTCCAGCTTTGCGTAAATATGTACATCGGGGGAGACCCCCATATTTGTCAGCCTGACAAGTGGTGTGTGACCGATAAGGTCATGCATATTCTCATACAGCATATCACTTTACCTCACTTTTTGCGATAGCCTGATCAAGGTCGTTCAGTATATCATCAATATTCTCGATACCTATCGAAAGTCTTATCAGACCATCAGTTATGCCGACCTTTTTGCGTATCTCTTCGGGTATTGAAGCATGAGTCATGCTCGATGGGTGGCATACCAGCGATTCTACACCGCCAAGGCTTTCTGCCAGTGTTATCAGTTCGAGGTTCTCGAAGAATGTGTTGATATCGTAGTTGTCTTTCAGCTCGAAAGATATCATCACACCGCCGTTCTTAGCCTGACGCTTGTTGACTTCGTAGCCCTTATCGGTAGGAAGCCCGGGGTAGTGAACGCTCTTTACAGCACTGTGTTCAGTGAGATACTTTGCAGCAGCTTCTGCATTTGCAACGTGTCTGTCGAGACGTACACCCAGTGTCTTGATACCTCTTATCAGCAGGAAACTGTCAAATGGAGGAAGAACACCGCCTGTGGAATTCTGTATGAACGCCAGCTTTTCTGCAAGTTCAGGTGTCTTGACTACTGCCAGACCTGCAACGACATCGCTGTGTCCGCCGAGATATTTGGTAGCTGAATGAAGAACTATATCAGCACCAAGTTCAAGAGGTCTCTGTAAATATGGTGTCATGAATGTGTTGTCCACTATCACCAGCAGACCGTGCTTGTGAGCGATCTCGGATATCGCACGGATATCTGTTATTGTCATCAGCGGATTTGCGGGGCTTTCTATCAGTACAGCCTTTACATCAGGTGTTATATCCTTTTCAAAAGCCGCAGGATCCTCTGTATCAGATATGGTATAGTTTATATCAAAGTGATCGAATACCTTGGAAAGCAGTCTGAACGTTCCGCCGTATACATTTGAAGATATCAGCACTCTGTCACCTGTGTTAAGCAGACTAAGAACTGCTGTTTCAGCAGCAAGTCCGCTTGCAAAAGCAAATCCAGCTTGACCGCCTTCAAGTTCTGCGATAAGTGCTTCAAGAGCTTCTCTTGTGGGGTTTCCGGTTCTTGAATACTCATATCCGCGCATCTTTCCAAGACCGTCCTGTTTGAAAGTCGAGGTCTGGTAAATAGGTATATTCACAGCACCTGTTCTTTCATCTATTGATATACCGCCGTGTATCAGAGCAGTTTCAATATTGTTGTAGCTCATAGTTCATACTTCCTTTCATATTATTCTTATCTGTTTAGTATGATTTATATCGTGACTATATTGTACAACATATTCTGCCATTTGTCAACACCTAAATAATACCTAAATGTGATAACGTTATCACGCTCTCAGATATAGTATTCAGGTTCGTTCAATTCGCCGTAAGGACGGCAGCTTTCGCGTATTATCAGCGTGCCCTCAACTTCAAGTCGTGAGATTATCCTGTGCCCGCCTTTTATTCTATCAAGCAGAAGCATCAGCGCAAAACGCACCATCTCGTTTTTTGGAAGTGATATCGTTGTCAGCATGGGTTTTGTGTACTGCGCCGCGTCGATATCATCGTTTGATATAACCGATGGAGAATATATTTTTGATCTTCTGCGGTTGAGCGCTTTCAGCATACCCACCGCCAGAATATCATTGGCACAATATATACCCGTCGGCGGATCGGCTAGCCCCGAAAAATATTCCAGTGCCGCGATACCGTTGGCTTCGTTGGGCGTGGTATCGAAGATATAGTCAATATCGGGCGAGAGATGAAAAGTTGTCATTGCCGCCTGATATCCCATGAATCTCGATTCGTTGTGGCAGTCACCCACATAACCTATCTTCGTGTGACCAAGCTTTGCAAGATATGCGATCGCAGTGCGGGCTATCCTGCTACCGTCACACAGTACCTCATCAACTTCATAGTTGGTTGAGTTTCGGTTTATCGAAACGATATTTTTCTCCTCGGTCTTCAGCTGTTTCAGCGCACGGCTCGTAACCTTGCCTATGAGTATAAGACCATCGGACTTGTGTGATTTGTCCTGATAAAGGTCAGCCACCATTTTTTGCAGCTTGTCGCTCTGCATTATCCTCTCATCGGAAAATTCAGCTCGATGCCATACGTTGTTAACGATACAGCTGCTGTTTCGCAGTTCCTTTTCCAGAATCATCAGCAGCTCATCATAGAATGGGTCTGCTGCATCATTGCCGGAGCGTGTAACAAGGATATTTATATGATATATCCTATCCTCGTTATTTCTGCCTGATCTGAGGGAACGAGCACTTGCATTCGGGATATAGTTTATCTCTCGGGCAGCCTCGATGACCTTCTGCCTGACTTCCTCACTGGAACATTTATGGTTCGGGTCGCTGAGTATCCTGCCAACGGTCGAAACCGATACCCCCGTCATTTTTGCTATTTCTTTCAGAGACATTTCTTTGCCCCCTTGAATTAATTTTAGTAATCCTATCTGATAGATATGATTATAGCACTTTATTTCCTACTTGTCAACTAGGTTAAATGTTAATTTTTTGTAATTTGCTTTGTCATAAAAAAGGACATCTCTGCAAAATACAGAGATGTCCTGATGTCAGAATTATCACAGCAGTCCGGCTGCCTTGAATGCCTGTTCAAGATCTTCGATAAGATCGTCTGCGTCCTCTAATCCTGCGGAAATACGTATGAGATTGCGTGGTATCTCAGCCAACTTGAACTCGTCCTCGGTCAGCTCGGAATGAGTTGTATTCGGTGAGTCAACTATGAGAGAACGTGCGTCACCGAGGTTTACATGATAGTGGAAAAGCTTGATGTTATTAAGGAACTCAGCCTCCTGTTCGGGAGTACCCTTTATACCGAAGGACAGCACTCCGCCGCCGCCATTGGGCAGATTCTTTTCAGCCAGTTCCTTGAACTTGTAGCTTGCAAGGCTTGGGTGACGTACCCATTCAACAGCAGGGGAGCTTTCCAGATATGCCGCGATCTTTGCAGCGTTCCTCGACTGCTTAGCCACACGCTCTGAAAGTGTCTCAAGTCCGATTATACCGAGATATGCGTCCTGAGGTGAAAGCGCAGCGCCCAGCAGATTCAGATATACAAGTATCGCACGGAAGATAAAGAAATTATCGGGGAATATATCCGCAGGAGACTTTCCGCCCAGCATTACTATCGGCTTGTAGAACTGAGGATATTTTTCCTTGGTGTACAGTGACATATCACCGTTGTCAAGTATAAGTCCTGCGATGATATTTCCGTGACCTGTCAGCGCCTTTGTTGCGGAGTATACGACGATATCGGCACCATGTTCGAGAGGTCTGTAAAGATAAGGTGTTGCAAGGGTGTTATCAACTACAACAGGTACGCCGTGCTTGTGAGCAACTTCTGATATAGCATCGATATCCAGCAGATATGCATTGGGGTTGCTGATAGATTCAACATAAATAGCCTTGACATCATCGGTTATTTCAGCATCAAGCTTTGCGGGGTCAAGTATAGCTTCGGTGAGCTTGATATTTATACCGAATTCAGGGAACAGTCTGTCGAATGCATCTATCGTTCCGCCGTATACATAAGGTGATGCAAGTATCGTTCCGCCGCCAACAGCCAGATTCAGCAGTGTGTAGCTGATTGCCGCCATTCCCGAACCAACTGCTACTGCGTTCTTTGCACCGTCAAGAGCCTTTACTCTCTCGGCAAAATAGTTAACAGTAGGGTTGCCCACACGGGTATAAAGATATCCAGCTTCCTTATATGTAAACAGATTCTGTGCGTGTTCGGTGTTCTTGAAATCGTAAGCCGCTGTCTGATATATGGGAGGTGATATCGCGAGGTTGTTATCCAGTGGGCTGTAACCTGCCTTTATTTTCTTGGTATCAAATCTTAATTCTGCCATGATGATCTTCCTTTCGGTTTTGGTTTGTTTTCGATGTTTACAGTTTACCCGAAAACATAAGAAAGGTCAATGATAAAAGGTGATATCGTTGTCATATACCCGACATAATATGCTTGTATATCAGCTTTACGGGGTATCGATATATACCGTTTTCAGCATATCAAAAGCTAGCTTCGACGAAAACGTGACAACGTTATCTGCACGTAAATACGGGCTATTTGATATCAGAACAATGTCATATTCCAGCCCTCTGATATATCATCGGTGAGATAATAAGAATACGTTATCATATATATCACTTGCTATAAAAGATATTTATTACTCCTGATAAACGTCATTTATCAGTTCTGACTTTGCATTCTTTTGCAGACTGAGTTTCAGCTCCTCGATATATCGCTCGCCTATCTCACTTAACGCACCGTGTTTCTTGCGGATATATCCTATCTCCATAACGGTATTATGATTTTCGCTGTCCTCACGGAATGGAACTACAACATAATCGCTTCCGTTCATTTCTTCGCAGAGTATTCCCGAACAAAGTGTATATCCGTACAGCGATTTCATCAGCTCACCCATAGCGGCACGGTCTGTTGCTTTTATCATTCGCGGATAGATATTTTCACTTAATATTTCCTCTGCAAAAAGATATCCGTTGCTTCCGTTTTGTTCAAATGAAAGGCAAGGGTACGGCGCAAGCTGTTCAAGTCCGATAGATTCTTCTCCCGCAAGAGGGTGCCCGCGCCACATATATACATATGCTCGGCATTTTATCAGCCCTGTGAATTCAAGCTCGTTTTCCTCCAGCATTTTTGTTATCGGCTTTCGGTTAAATGAACTGATATACAAAACACCTATCTCACTTTTCAGACTTCCCACATCATGTATGATATTCAGTGTCTCCGTTTCTCGTATAGCGAATTCAAATTCAAGTGTGCCGAACTGCTTTACAGTCTCGATAAAAGCACTAACAGCGAATGAATAATGCTGGGTCGACACACCGAATTTCCGCTTCATATCCTTGTTGATATATTTCTCGCAGACTAGTTCATACTGCCTGTACAGCTGTCCGATACTGCAAAGAAATTCCTCGCCCTCTGCCGTGGGAACAACACCTTTTGGTGTCCGCAGGAATATCTCTGCACCTATCTCACGTTCAAGTTCCCGAACTGCATTGGTCAGTGTAGGCTGGGATATCCCAAGCTTGTCTGCCGCTTTGTTCATTGAACCGCTCTCGCTTATCATGAGGGCGTAGTTTATCTGCTGAAGTGTCATGGCTAACCTCCTGATGATTGGATTGTATAAACGAAAACGCTCATCGGTATTGCTATCTCGATGAGCGCCCTGGATATTGTTTACGAAAGACAATATACACGATAGTCGGGTCAGATATGCATAGCATCCATCGCCTTGATGTATTGCAGACTTGGGACAAAAATCCCCTCATGCTGTCTGCCGCTGTATATCTGTTCGCCGTCTTTGTATACCAGAAGCTGTGCGATAGGGACTTCCTCCCAATCGCCGCCGTCAAGGGCAGTTGTCGCGAAAATATATCCCGTGCCAAGTCTTCGGGATTTCATTGTGTCTTTCATATTTTTATGTATATAAAGCAGCTCACCGTCATATATCATTATGTTGAGCTTGTTTTTATGTGACATTTCCTGAAGCAGACTGTCCACAAGTTCGCAGCGCTCCTGCTGTGAAAGTTCGCCGTTTTTCTGGGCATTGTCAAGAGTCTCCATCAGGAATAAAAACAATCTTTCCGAATCTGTATCGCCGCTTTGATTGTTAAGATATGGTATCAGTCTGCTGCCCGAATATATAGTGCCGTTGTGGATAAGCGTCCATTGTCTGCCTGTGATATCTCGCCCTGTGAAAGGGTGGCAGTTTTCAAGCTTTATCGAACCGACAGTTGCAAATCTTATATGCCCGAGTACAGTTTTCTGATCTTCGATATTTTGCAAAAGCCTTTCTAGGGCAGCGCTGTCAGATGCACGTTCGCAGCCTCTTATCAGCCTGTCACCGTACATTATTCCCCAACCGTGAGGATTGCTTACACTGTGAGAGAAAAATTCCTGGAGCTGTTCTTTGATATCTGTTGGTTTTGCGGCGGAAAAGCCGATAAGTTCACACATCTGTATCACCTTCTATTTATATATTTTTTCATTGATTATCCTGCTGCACAGGCGGTCACTGAGTTTAGCTTTTTCATATGCTATGACATTAAGATATTCTTCATTGTCAGTAAAACGCTCCGCCATCTTATCAAGTATCTGCGCGGCTTTTTCGAGTATCGGTATACCGTCTATCGTCACACCTTCAAGATCAAGCAGAGCCGCATTCTTGTGATTTTCGACAGCCTGAATCTGTAATTCATCTGTGTATTCAAAATCCGGCTGTTCCGAAAGATATACCGCCAGAAGATGTGCAAAGCGCAGATCCTCCGAATTTATGCCAAGAGGTTCCAGCGGATTGAGGTCAAACATTCTCAGCTCGATATGGCTGACACCCTTTGCGAAATTCTCGATACTGTTCTCGCCCTTTGGTTTCAGTCTTATGGGCAGATACAACTCACTTGCAGAAAACAGCTTTCCTTCATCAACATATCGCTGTATGCTGTCCACATATGCCGAAAGACTTTCAAATCTGAGTGTCGGAATAAATCTGTTCCAGTAGCCCTTTTCGCTGCTCCTTATTGAAGCATATTTGCTGACCGCAGCACCCTTTGCACCGTCCTCATAAAGGGAACGGTCATATACGGGACTTGCAGCAGTAAGCAGCAGAGGCAGCCAGCTGTGTCGGCTTAGCTGTTTGTAAAGCCTGAGATAGAAGCTGTTTTTGAATTCATCAAAATCCCCGCCTGTTGATATGCTTTTCAGATATTCATCATCAAAAGAGAAATTGAAATGTATTCCCGAAAAGAGCATCAGCCTTTTACCGTATCGCTGTTCCAGCTTTTCACGGTAGAAACGCTTGCCTGAAAGACTTCCTCTGAAATCTGCAACACGTATCTCGCTGTCATCTGAAAAATGCGGAGGGTCGCTGTAAAGCCAGATGTTCTCATTCATATCATCAAGCTGTGCTCTCACCTTTTTATCCAGACGTTCAAGTTCCTTCATAACACCGTCAATGCTTGTACAGACAGGTGTTACCAGCTCGATCTGGTTTTCGCAGAAATCGCGGGTTATCTCATTGTCTTCGTCGAATGGGTGAGGTGTCTGTGAAAGCCTTCTGTTTTTATCAACACGCAGAGTTTCGCGCTCTACACCGAAATTTCCTTTATATATAAGCTGATTCTCCATTTTTCCTCCTTATATAGAAGCTAACGTCCTTATATGCGTCTCCATATTATGGAATTAATCCTATTAAATCAATATGATAAATAGATTATATCATATAATTCCTATAATGTCAATATGAAATGTTGTAAACGAATTATTAACACCATTGCATATCAAAAAGCGCGGACAATTCATATCGTCCGCGCATAATATCAGAATTCATAAGGTGTTATCTGATAAACAAAATAGTTCAGCCAGTTTGAGAAAAGTAAACTCGAAGCCGATATCCAGCGGCTTTCGGGCTCTTTATCAGGGTCATCATCAGGAAAATAATTCTTAGGTATATCAGGAGAGATACCTTTGTCGGTATCACGGATATATTCCTCCGCCAGCCTGTAAAGATCATACTCGGGGTGACCGTTCACAAATATATTCTTGCCGCCGTCGGTAACTATATATACACCAGTTTCTTCGGATTCTGCAATAATCGAAAGCTCTTTTGTATTCAGTATCTCATCTCTGCTGATGCCTGTATATCTCGAATGTGGCGCATAGAAATTCTTATCAAATCCGCGGACTAACTCATTACCCGGTTCGGTGACAGTGTGTTTGAATATACCCGAAAGCTTTCTGTCAAGATCATACTTTGATATACCGTAGTGATAGTAAAGTCCCGCCTGAGCTGCCCAGCACAGATATAATGTCGAAGTAACGTGTATCCTGCTCCATTCAAATATAGCCGAAAGCTCACCCCAGTAATCAACGTCCTCATAGGCAAGCTTTTCAACAGGCGCACCTGTGATTATCAGACCGTCATAATACTTGTGTTCTATCTGATAAAAGGGCAGATAGTTTTTCAGCAGATAACTCATGGGAGTATTCTTATATTTATGTGTCGTCAGCCTTATAAATGTGACTTCTGTTTGCAGAGGTGAATTAGACAGCAGGCGCAGAAGCTGCTGCTCTGTCTCTTCCTTGTCAGGCATTATATTCAGGACAGCTATTTTAAGCTCTCTTATATCCTGGTGCATCGCGCGTTCTTCTGTCATTGCAAAGATATTTTCCTTTTTCAGCTTTTCAATAACGGGCAGTGTTTCTTTTAATCTAATTGGCATACGCTCGCTCTCCTTTACATTATAGTTTTCATATAGGTTTAGTATGTTTTTAGATTATAACACATTTTTCCACCCGTGTCAATAGCTGTTTTCAAATTTTTTTCGTGGATTTTTCTTCATTATATAGTACCAAAACATAACCGTGTCCGCCCGATATACGTCATCTATTACAGGATATAAATTGTATTTATAACAAAGCTATTTCACGATAACGTATTCTTATCATATCACGAAAATCACCGCCCGTGAAATATTATCTCGTCAATATGATATCGCAAACCCTTTATTATCGGGAAAGATATCGTTGTCACGAATGGTATGAGAATGACGGTAAAATGTCGTATCCGATAATAAAAGCATCTTGAAATGATATATCGTGCGCCGTCTAAAACGATGGAAAAGACAACGTTATCACATTTCCAAATTGACTTTTGCCGATATTTCGGATAGAATTTAGTCATCGAAAACAACAGCAAACACAAAGGAGTTTTGGAAATGAAAAAGGAAAGTATTTTAGCAGCAATAATGGCGTCGGCAATACTGCTGGCATCATGTTCGGTAAGCGAACAGGGAAGTTCTGATAATAACAAGACTTCCGGTAACGGCACTGCACAGAGCACAGGTGATTTCAAATACGGCAAGATAGATATCCCCGGCAAGGACGGTGCCCTCTGCGGCGCACCTATCTATATAGCTTACGAGAACGGCTATTTTGCAGAAGAGGGCTTCGATGTGACCCTTATATCTGCCGATTTTGAAACAAGAAAGATCGGTCTCAACAACGGTTCCATACCGATAGTAAACGGAGATTTCCAGTTCTTCCCATCTATCGAGAACGGTATAAATGTTAAGGTCGTTGATGGTCTGCACGAGGGTTGTATCAAGTTTGCAGTAAGCCCTGATTCCGATATCACCTCAGTTGATGACCTCAAAGGCAAAAAGATAGGCGTTGACGAAATAGGCGGCACACCTCATCAGGTAGCATCTCTCTGGCTGGAAAACGCAGGTATCTCCGCCGATCCTTCCGATGGTGAAGTAACATTCCTGCCATACTCCGACGGCAATCTGGAGTTTGAAGCACTGGAAAACGGCGAGATAGATGTTGCAGCCCTCTGGGATCCGCTGGGTTCTATACACGAAAAAGCAGGCGATGTACGCATACTCTTCGATCTCGGTACCGATCCATATTTTGCAGATCACTTCTGCTGCTTCCTCTATGCATCTAATAAGGTACTGGAAGAAAACCCGGAAGAGGTCGCAGCTCTCCTCAGAGCATACCGCAAGGCTCAGGATTGGATATACGAAAATCCTGAGGAAGCGGTAGATATCATTATCAACAAGAATTACGCTTCCATCGAGGATAAGGAACTGGCAGTCGATCTGATAAAGAGCTACGGTTTCCCCTCAGCAGCCGAACATGATGAAAACTGGGATACTCACGTTGAAGAGGACGTTAAGTATTTCGTTGACGGTCTTTCACAGATAGGCTACCTCAAGAGTGATCCCGACCAATTCGCAAAGGATATCTACCAGAAAGTTGAAGTAAAATAATAATCAGTACAGAGAGGAGATACAGTAACGTATGAACGGACAGATAGCTTTAAAAGGCAGCCTTCGGAACTCCGCTGAAAAGGAAAAGCCGACTGCCGAAAAGAAAGCAAAATGGGGATACAGGCACAACGGCTATTATGCCCTGAAAGCGCTGCTCACCATCTCGGGCTTTGTCGCTGCCATAATAATCAATATAGTATTTCCACAGAAGGCGGCAGTCGAATTCAAGACCTATGTGATAAATGCTCTTGGTCTGAGCGTCACTCTTAACATAAATGATGCATATATCTTTGTGCTTGTAGCGCTGATATTGATATTCACAGGCGCAGGCATCGTATCACTGAAAGATAAAGAAAAACGCAAGAAATTCTGCAAGGCAGCAGCATTCAGATTTGCGCTGGGTATCGCCCTTGCGGTATGGGATATAGGCGGAACAAAATTACAGGTGTTCGCACAGCCCTTTTTCCCGGGACCCGCACAGGTCATTGAAGCATATCTTGCCGATGGTGAATATGTCGTACAGAATACCCTTTATTCCCTCAGGCTATACGCAGCAGGATTTTCCAGCGGTGTACTCCTCGGAGTCGGTACAGGCATACTCATAGGCTGGTTCCCGAAAGTATATTACTGGGTCTTCCCGATACTGAAAATAACAGGCGTTGTCCCCGCAGTGGCATGGATGCCCTTTGCACTTACCTTACTGCCTAACTCATTCACAGCAGCTGTGTTCCTCATCGTGATATGTGCGTGGTTCCAGATAGCATTCCTCACCGCACAGGGAATACAGTCTACACCCAAACAGAACTATGAAGCTGCACGTATCCTCGGCAGTTCCCAGTTAGGTCTGATATTCAACGTTGCCATACCTCACGCTATGCCCGATATCTTCACAGGCATAAGCTCTGCAAATGCCATGGCTTTCACTACCCTCGTCATGAGCGAGATGCTGGGTCAGCCCGGCGGACTGGGTTACTACATAAACCAGTCGAAAGTTTGGAGCGCATATTACAAAGTGCTGGCAGCTATCGTCATAATGGCAGTGCTGTTCTCTCTGATTAATTACCTTATAGGACGTATCCGCAAACGTGCACTGCGCTGGCAGGAAGGAGTGCTGAAAAAATGAGCAGTACCATATCAGTAAATAATGTCAACAGAATATATTCCGATGCCGAGGGCAACAAAGTCAACGCTCTTTATAATGTTGACCTCGATATCCGCCCCGGTGAGTTCATTTCAATTATCGGACCCTCAGGCTGTGGAAAAACAACACTGCTTCGTCTTATAGCAGGTCTTGATAAACCCCAGTCGGGTGAACTTACCATAGACGGCAGTAGGATAAACGATGTATCTCCCGAACGCGGATATGTATTCCAGCAGGGCGGTCTATTCCCTTGGCTGAATGTTGAGAACAACATCGCCTACGGTCTGAAAGCCCGCAAAGTCTATAAGAAAAACAAAGACAAGATAAGCAGATATATCTCAATGGTGGGTCTTGACGGTTTTGAAAAGTCCTACCCACACCAGATATCAGGCGGTATGGCACAGCGAGTTGCGATTGCTAGAGCCTTGATAAATGAACCCAAAGCTCTGCTGCTCGATGAACCGATGGGTGCGCTGGATTCCTTCACCCGTGCCGATCTTCAGGACAAGATACTTGAACTCTGGAAAGAGAACGGCATAACAATGATACTCGTCACCCACGATATCGACGAAGCGATATATCTGAGCGACAGGATAGTTATAATGACCCCACGTCCCGGTAAGATCAGCAAGATAATAGATGTTGATCTTCCAAGACCACGTCACCGCGGCGGTTCGGAATTCCTGTCCATGAGAAAATCCATACTCGAGCATTTTGAACTTGCACAGGCACAGCCTCAGCCCGAGTATATGATATAAGGAAGAATCAACATGAAAGAAAAAATATGGGATATAACAGGTTTAGTATTGTCGCTTCTGCTGGCGGTCGGTTCGCTGACTTTTTTCAGAGCCTGCGATTCGGAAGAAGGCAGACACATGGCCTGCCACTGGGCACAGAATGCAGTCACATTGATCGGCATAGTTCTGGCAGTTCAGTCACTTGCAAAACTTCTCACACGGCATAAGGGTGTAAAGGCTGGACTTGCCATCGGCATAGCTACCCTTGCGGCGGCAGTGATATTCATACCGGGTACAGCAATAAATCTCTGCATGATGAAGACCATGCGCTGTCATACAGTATTCCGACCAGCAGTTACCGTAGTATCATCACTGCTTGCGGCAGTATCTGTGATAGATGCAGTTACGAACCTTAAAAGATTGGGGAAAGAAAAATGAAACTTAAAACTCTGCCGCTGAAAAATCTGGTGAAAAAGCCGTTCAGGACAGGTGCGCTGGTTCTTATCGCGGCACTTATGACAATCGCCCTTTTCGGAGGTTCGGTGGCTTCGGCAAGTATGAAAAACGGTCTTGACAGCCTTGAAAAGCGGTTGGGTGCTGATATAATAGTAGTTCCCGAAGATGCAGAAGCAAAAGTCGAACTTGAAAATATTCTTCTTCAAGGCACTCCCGGATATTTCTACATGGATAAGTCGATAGAAGATAAGATATCAGCGATAGATGGTGTCGAACTCACCTCGCCCCAGTACTTTCTGGTTTCAGCAAATGCCGAATGTTGTTCCGTCAAGGTGCAGATAATCGGCTTTGATGAAGAATCGGATTTCGCCATAAAGCCTTGGCTGAAACAATGTTACGACGGCACTCTCGGTGAAAATGAGATCATCGTTGGTTCGTCCCTTTCAACAAAAGTCGGTCACACGCTGAAACTATACGGCATTGAATGTAAGGCAGTCGGCAAACTTGATGCCACAGGAACAGGACTTGACACAGCCATCTATACCACCCCCGACACAGTCCACACGCTGATAAAGGCTTCGCAGGAAAAAGGCATAGGCGTTCTTGCAAAACAAAGTCCCGATGATGTAATATCTTCGGTGTACATAAAAGTCAAGGACGGTTATGATATATCGGAAGTTGCAGGTGCTATAAATCTTCAGGTCGATGGTGTTGAAGCTGTTCGTACACGCTCGATGATAACAGGCACTGCCGACAGACTTTCGTCTATCTCGGGTAGTATAGGCATCATCAGAAACGCTGTTTGGATACTTTCAGCTGTGATACTGACAGCCGCATTTTCCGTGCTGGCAGGTGTACGCAGGCGTGAATTTGCAATAATGCGCACAATAGGTTTTTCCAGAAAACAGCTTGGTGCAGAGGTTTTTTCTGAAAGCGGGATAATATGTGCGGGGGGAATACTTGCAGGGATACTGTTGACATCGGTAACGGTTTTCCCATTCGGAAACCTTATCGAACAGCAGACAGGACTTCCGTATCTTTCACCGAACATTTTCAGCAATATCAGATATGCGCTTTTCGCAGCCGCGGCAGTTCTGCTGACAGGTGTGATATCCTCCGCATATTCGGCGTACAGACTCAGCCGTGCAGATACAGGAAATATACTCAGAGAGGGTGATTAAATGAATATAAGTGCTGAAAACATTGGTAAAAATTATATCAAAAGAAGCCGCACGGTCACAGCGGTTCAGCCCACTTCTGCCGAGTTTGAGTACGGTAAATTAACAGTTATTTTCGGACGCTCGGGCAGTGGAAAAACAACACTTTTGAATATCCTTTCGGGTCTGATAAAGCCGAGTTCGGGCAACGTGAAATATGACGGAAAAGATATTTTCTCCCTAAGTGACGGTGAACTTTCCAAATTTCGCGCCGTGAACATAGGTTATATCCCGCAGGGTCAGAGCTCGCTTTCGGCACTTACAGTCGTTGAAAACTTGACACTTCCCGCGGCACTTATCGGCAGAAATGTACCCGATGATGAGGTCGAAAAACTGCTGAAAACGGTGGGGTTATCCGAACTTAAAAACGCATATCCGAATGAACTATCGGGCGGAGAACTCAGAAGACTTGCCATAGCAAGGGCGCTGATAAATAAGCCCTCTGTGATATTTGCAGATGAACCAACAAACGATCTTGATGACGAGAACACGCAGATAGTTTTTGAACTTTTGAAAAAAACAGCCCAGCAGGGAACAGCTGTCATAGCTGTTACTCATGACAGCATTGCGGCAAATTTTACCGACACTATATACCGAATGAACGCAGGAGAACTTACAAAACAGGAGGGGATAAAACGTGAGATCGCGTAAAGGAAATATAAAAGATCTTGAAGAACTGGCGGCAATAGAAAGTACCTGTTTTCCGCCCGAACAGGCTGCGGGACTTGAACAGTTCCGTGCAAGGCTGAAAAAATACCCGCATCATTTTCTGGTGCTTTGTGACGACAATAATAAGATAATTTCTTTCATCAACGGTTTTGTCACCGACATTCCCGACCTTACAGATGAGATGTATGCAAAGCCAGAAATGCACAATGAAAAGGGTTCATGGCAGATGATATTCGGACTTGATACCCTGCCCGATCACAGGCGCAGAGGATATGCACAGACCCTTATGAATGAATTTCTGTCCATCGCAAGATCCGAGGGCAGACGCGGTGCGGTGCTCACCTGCAAAGAATCCCTTATAGGATTTTACGAGCGCTTCGGATTTGTCAATGAGGGAATCTCAACAGGGTCGGTGATAGGCGGAGTAAAATGGTATCAGATGAGGAGATCATTCTGATGAGAAAAGCATATATCCCTATATTGACAGCGCTGTTACTTACAGGCTGCGGAGCCACTGCAAATGCAGAAATTGCCGAAGTAAGAGAGACCCAAACCGAAGTCAAAACTCAAAAGGCAGATGTCAGCAGCGTACAATACGATACCTTTTTCGGCGTACTGATGGACGAG
The DNA here is from genome assembly GCF_024692365.1 of Ruminococcus sp. Taxonomy (GTDB): domain Bacteria; phylum Bacillota; class Clostridia; order Oscillospirales; family Ruminococcaceae; genus Hominimerdicola. The sequence goes on from NZ_JAILMR010000036.1 coordinate 80,814, forward strand.
TGCTGTTCTGATATCGAAGACCCTGCACTTCACGAAACCAACTGTATGTTCATGGAGAGCTGCCGTGAAAGCGGATACGGTCTTGATATCCAGCAGGAAGACGGTTCGTGGGTATTCTATATGTTCGATGAAGCAGGACAAGATCTTACACTTGAATATCTTGAACAAACAGAGCGTGTTGACGGGCTGTATGTAACCGTTACAGGCACAATGGAAAATGAAGTAATAAAAGTAATATCAATTGAAGAAAGTTGAGGAAAGAAATATGAAGAACGGATTTATTAAAAACAGTGCAGCAGTACTTGCATCATTCGTGGTAGCAGGAGCGATCATTTCGGCAAATGCACCTATCGAAGTATCAGCCGAGCAGGCAGAGAACGTCAAAGTTCTTGTAACAGACTATGCAGACCTCTGGACAAGCACCGATATAACAGTTGAGGAAGGCACCACAGTTCAGTGGTATGTATCCGTACCCGAAGACACCGAGCCAAAGGGTTGCAGAGCTACTGTAAAGATACCCGGTCTGGGATTTGGTACAGACACACACAACAAGGAAGAGGGTCACATAGTTTTGCAGAAGGGCGAGAACTTTATCTACGAGTTTACCCCCGATGAACCCGGTGATATCTTGTTCACCTGCTGGATGGGTTCTGGCTGCCACAAGAACTATATCCACGTAATAGAAGCAGCGTCTCCTGTTATAGAAGACCCAAGTTCGGCAGAGGTAGAAGCACCAGAAAACGGTGATTCTTCCGAATCCGCTTCGGAAATTTCGTCTGAAAATGCAGTTAATGCAGAAACATCTTCATCGGCGGAAGATACTTCTGTAAGTGACAGCACGGCAGATTCATCTTCTTCTGTTTCCTCAACATCGGAAACATCTAGCAAGAATTCAAGCACTTCAAGCAGTACAAATACCGCAGCCACCACTGCAAACAATAATCCCCAAACAGGCAAAAATGTTATAGGCAGCACACTGGCATCGGTACTTCTTATAGGCAGTGCGGTACTTCTGTTAAGGAAGAAAAAGAACTGAATTTGTACTTTGATCAACTACTGAAAGAGAGATCTCTGTAATCCAATGTTCATAAAAAAGGCAAAAGACGAGGAGCGTGATGTTCCTCGTCTTTTGCTATTTATTTACAAGTCAGAACTTCCGATCGCATATTTTTTGCACCATCTGCTTGACACAGAGCGATCAACTTGGTATAATAAATATATGTACAAGAGAAGAATTAAATTTATATATTGTATGAACATTTAACATAAAACTGACATCATAGTATAATGAAAGGAAGTCCGTCTATGGGCAAGAAAAACAAAACCGTTGATACTCAGCCGAACCGTAAGATCAAGGCTGTTGTCGATATGATGTTCGACGATATATCATATTCCGATGAAGTTAACGAAGCTCAGCCTAAGATAGAAGCTGCACTTAATACCGAATTTGACAAGATAAAAGCGGACAAACATGAGGATGAAGCACTCGAAGAAATGCTTGAAAAATACGGAAAACTCTCGCAGATGGCAGAGCTTGCAGGCTATCCCGCAGACATTGCGGATAAATGGCGAAAAGAGGGCGAAGCGCTGGCTCTTCCGACCATAAAAAGAGAGATACGTAAACAGCGGATAAGGTCATATCTGGTATCGTTTTTTCTGTCAGCAACACTTTTGATGATCTTCTGGCTGATACATGACATTGCAGTGCGACGCCGTTATGTAGTAGGGGATATAGGATTTATCTCATTCTGGCTTTTGTGCGCGTATATTCCATTCAAATATTATCGCCGAACTGAGAAAGCGGCTGAGGGAAATAAGTATGACACCGATGCCTATAAATTCCTGCGAAGCCGAAGCGATAAATACACAAAGCGTCTGCTGAATAGTATCGCACTGATGTATGCGATGATATTTATAATACTTCTTCTGGAGATATTTTTCTATAATTACATCAACTCAAAACCTGCCGAGTTCAATGAAACTGCTTTCATAAACAGCATCGCTGTTGAGATACCTGTGTTCCTTGTGTTTAAAAATAATCTCTGTCTGAGGATATTCAGAAAGCGCATAAAAATGCCTGACCAAAAGCAGTACGAAAAGCACACCAGAGGTATTGCGATTTTTTCTATCGTATACTGGATAGGGTCAACAGTATTCACGATAATGGTAGCCGACAAGGTCATGAATCCGCTGAATATTATCCCCCATGTCGGCGTTCTGTTTGCAATTCTGATACTGGTATATGATCTCACCCTGAGAAAAAAGATCACTTATGATAACATTGTGGTGAATAAACTGAGGATTTCAGTGGTCACTGCTGCCGTTATCGCTGTTGTAGGCTTAACTTTTTTAAAGCGCGAAAGATGGTACACACAGACCTATATCAACTCCGTACCCGTAGTACAGCATAACACCCATAAGATCAGCTATGACGAAGAAACAGGCATTTATACCATAACCAAGACCACCGACGATTTCAAGATCCTTCACCTGACCGATATTCACATCGGCGGAAGTCTGTACTCTTACCAGAAAGATCTGAAAGCGCTTCGTGCCTGCTTTGCCGAGATAGAACACACAAATCCCGACTTTGTGATAGTCACGGGTGATATGTGTTTTCCCATGGGTATCATGTCGATGTCGCTGAATAACTCCGCGCCTGTTCAACAGTTTGCGGCTTTTATGCGAAACACTGGAATACCGTGGGCTTTCACCTACGGCAACCATGATACCGAAAGTATGTCTACCCTGAACAAGAGAGAACTCAGTGAGGTCTATATGTCGCTCTCCTACAAAACTTCGGCAAATCTGCTGTACCCTTACGTTCAGCCGGATATTACGGGCAGGAACAATCAGCTTATCGAGATACACAATTCTGACGGTTCGCTGAACACAGGTCTGTTCCTGATCGACTCAAACGCCTACACGGACGATGGTTTGAATGCATACGATTTTATCCATGATGATCAGGTCAACTGGTATGCAGATGAAGTCGAGCGCATGAACAAAGAAGCGGGACACACTGTTAATTCGTTGCTGTTTTTCCATATCCCACTCCAGGAATACAAGACCGCCACTGAACTTTATCTTGAGGGAAGTGACGAGGTTAAACACTACTTCGGAGAAAACCCGGGCGACCACGGCGGAATAACAAATGACTTTGTATGCTGTTCAGAATATCCCAGCAAGCTGTTCGATACAGCGGTCGAACTTGGCAGCACAACGGGTATGTTCTGCGGTCACGATCACTACAATAATGCGTCGCTTGAATACAAAGGTATCCGCCTGACCTACGGCATGAGTATCGACTATCTCGCCATGCCGGGCATAGCCAATGAAACAAAACAGCGCGGCGCCGAACTGATAACCCTCCACCCCGACAGCACTTGGGATTTAGTGCAGATTCCGTTGGATACGATATCTTAGGTAAGGTGGTGCGACTGGATTAAGCGGATAAACAAATGAGGTGAGAACGGTTGGATGTTTGGTGTGTGCAAAATTCGCCCCTCTCTCCGTTCGGGTCGAGAAATCGGATAACAGCGACTGCGTCGACTGTGGCTGCGCTGTCCGATTTCGGGCGCGGGCAATATTTACGGACAAAGAAAGAGCGTAGACTTTTGATTGTCTACGCTCGGATTTTTGTGATTGCCCGCGCCTATGGTCGGGAAGTTTGATGTTCTATTTATCGCGTTGTTGTCACGTCGCTTTTGTGCCTTGACTGAGAGGCTCTGCCCAACAGTCAACTATGTTGACTGTGCGTGCATCCCCGCAAGCCTTTCGCGAAAGGCTTGAGCCAAAGATCTCTTCCTTGGCATTCTATCCGACTTATGTCATTGTTCCTCAATAGCCCTCAGAATATCACAATACACCTTATGCTTCTCTTTTTCATGAAGTATATCATGGCGCATACCATTATACATCTTCCCTCGGACGTTGGTATAGCCTATCTTTTTCAGCAGGTTAAGTGCTCCGATAAATCTCTTTTTAGAGATGGCACATGGGTCATTTCTGCCTGAGAAAAATCTTATGGGCATATCGGGATTCTTCGGAGTGTACCCGCCCGAGTATGTCAGCATGGACATTTTCAGCATCTCTTCGTATCCGCTGAGGGTGAACCTGAACCTGCAAAGAGGGTCATTGTTGTGTTCTATGACTGCATCTCTTTCGCTGTTCGTCCAGGCGTTTTTCAGACCCTCTTTCCTGAATTTGAATTCATAGTTCACGCCGATGATGAGCAGGTCGGCAAGTTTTGAACGCGCCTTTTTGCCCTCCAGACGTTCAAGTGATCTCAGCATCAGCAGTCCCTGACGTATTTTTCGTGACTTCGATGGTGAACCGATAAGGCAGAGTTTATCGATATCCCCATCGTATTTTCTGATATAGCACCTTGCCGCCAGCGAGCCCATGCTGTGTCCCAGCAGTACGAAAGGAAGGTCGCACCGTTCGCATATTTTTTCGGCGTAGTCCTTGACTTCAAGTGTTATCTCGTGAAGGTCTTCTATCAGCGCCTGATGACCGCCTTTGTACAGATAGCCCCTGTCCTGCGGGTGATGCACGCTTTCGCCGTGACCGCGGTGGTCGTTGCAGATGGTCAGGTATCCGTTAGCCGCGAGATATCTCATGAAGGGTGCATACCGCCCTTTATGCTCGTTTTTGCCGTGGACTATCTGCACTATGCCCTTTATGCTTTTCGGGTCGGTGGGTTCTATCCTCAGCACTCTCAGCGGAAGTCCGTCAGTGCGGGAGATATGTGTGTAGGTCGTTTCGATTATGTTTATCAGACTGTTCATGCGCTGGGTTCATCTCTGTAAACTTCGGTGCGGATTATTTTTCTTGTTGTGTTTTTCAGGAACGGGTACTTTCTTACAACCAGTTTTGAAAGCTGTTTGTAGGTCGGCTGTTGTCTGTTGTAGTCATTAAGAATCTCCTGAAGCGCTGTGCGAATTTCTTCATCGCTCATTCCGCCAGTCATATCTGGGTCTGGGTATATGCTTGCGGTCAGCAGATTTTCTTCGCCTGTAATAACTATCTCGCCGATGAGGTCATTGATCGCAAGGCGGTTCTCGATCTCTTCGGGGGAGATATTCTCGCCGTTTGAAAGTATTATCAGATTCTTGACTCTGCCGTTTATGAACAGGAATCCGTCCTCATCGATATAGCCCTTGTCGCCTGTGTGAAGCCAGCCGTCTTTGAGGGTTTCTTCCGTTTCTTTCTCCATTTTGTAGTAGCCTTTCATGACGCTTGTACTGCGGACAAGTATCTCGCCGTTCTCGAATTTTATCTCAACATTGGGCAGAGGTCTGCCGATAGAACCGGGCTTATTGTCACCTATTTTGTTAGAACTTATAACAGGTGAACACTCGGACATTCCGTAACCCTCATAGACATCTATGCCGTATTTTGCGAATTCGTCGATGTAGTAGGGTTCAAGATGTGCGCCGCCCGTGAATATGTATTTGAGATTTCTGCCGAAGACCTTTTGTGATATAACTTCGGGTGGTATGGATGGGTCGAGAGTTCTCAGACGCTTATATATGGTCTCCACCATCAGCGGAACCATCAGCATGACATCTGGCTCGAATATGCTCATATTCCTTACCATATGCATCAGCGAATCATTTATGCAGAGCACAGCGCCCATCCAGAAACCGTTGAGCCAGTCCATAACAAGGCAGAAGCAGTGGTGAACAGGCAGTACGCTCAGGAAGATGAGACCGGGGTCCATATCGTAAAGTATGGCTTCGATATTGGTGTAGAGGTTGCTCTGGGTAAGCATAACTCCCTTGCTTTTGCCTGTGGTTCCGGAGGTGAAAACTATCATGGAGATATCGTCTTCTTCTGGGGCAGAGGGTTCGTCACTGCCCTCGCCTGCGGCTATCAGGTCTTTGAGGGAGTCTGTGCCGTCGATTGCTTCATTGGAGAGGGTCCATATCTTTCTGACCTTTTTGCATTTGTCTTTTATTTCAGCGGCAAGGGAAGCAAACTTCGGGTCAAGAAAAACTCCCGCCGCATCGGAACGGTCTATAAGGTCTACTATGTCATGGGCGGGCAGTGCGGAATCGAGAGGAACGGAAGTGTTATTGCTGGTCACAACTGACATATAAGCTTCTATCCATTCAGCCGAATTCGTTCCTACAAGTGCGATATGCCTGTGCTCGAAACCCAGTGCGGCGGCACCCTTTCGCAGTCCGCTGATGACTTCATCAGCCTGCTTGTAGCTTATCTCTTTTATATCTTTTTTCACCAGCCAGCGTACAGCAGGGCGGTCGGAATAGTTCTGCACACTTCTGTTCCAGAGGGTGTGAATAGTCTTTTTCATGCCATCACCCCGAATCAGCCGATATGTTCGTTCAGCAGACCGATAGCGTCGCCGACAGTGCGTAGATTGCTGAGTTTCTGCTCGTCCTCTTCAAGATCGAACTCTATATCGAACTCGTCTTCCAGGTCGCCCAGGAATGTCATAAGGTCAAGTGAACTCAGACCCAGATCTTCACGTATAGCCATTTCATGTGTTATCTCACCAACGTTGCCCTTGCAGTAGCGTGCAGCGATCTCTTTGAACTTTTCTTCCATAATTAAACTCCTTTCGGGGGTATCCCCATTCTATATAAACTTTCTTTTGTCTTTAGGTACTATACCATATCGATTATCTCTGAGATAGTTCTGCCGGGGTCTTCTATGCCCCTGAACAGTATACGCATCATGTAGTAGTACATCAGTTCAGCGTCCTTTTCGGTAAGGCAGGCTGTCTGATAATGGTATGAGAAATTCAGCTTTCTGTCAGGCAGATGTGACACTGTCAGGTACATCTTCTTTGTAGCCGCGCCGTTTGCGAACCACTTTACATAAAGGGGAAGCTTCTGCGCATTCGGGTCGAGATCCTGATTAGTCATGGGGGGCTGATAAGTGAGATAAACGCTGACGTAGGTGGTATCATCGGGAGTGTTGTAGCGCTTCTTCATCTCATCGCGGATAAACTGGGGGTCATAGCCGCTGTGCATATATATGCGGTTCTGGTGGTTCTGTATCATACGCGCCGCATCGATGAATGTGGTATCCCCGGAGATAACTGTTCGGCAGGGGAAGCAGAGAGTTCTGCTGCCGCCCGATGTCAGTTCATCATGGGTCGAACGTCTTGAAATGAAATTCTCTACCGTGATATCTTCCTGACCGCCGTTCACCTTTGAAAGATAGGTGCGTATCACAAGCAGTATCAGGTTGGTTGGGGATATCTGATTGTGCAGGCAGAAGTTTATCGCACGCTGCATACTGTCAACTTCAAGCTGATAATCCTTTACTGCCACAAAAAGTTCCTTGCGCTCGATATCAGCCGCGCGGAGATTGGGGTCGCCGTGCTTTCTGCGGGCTTCTTCAAGTACGGAGGTTCCCTGTATATCCGAATACAGCGGTTCACCGAGAGTATCAAGTTCTTCGTCCCAGAAACGCTTTGCCTTTGCGTGACGCTTCTCGTTGGCAGCCTTTTCGAGGTCGGTGGTGAGGACTTTTTCAAAGTCGGCAAGGGGAGCAGGTTCTTCTTCACCATATTTCAGGTGCTTGTAAAGATCCATGATATCCGTTGCCATAACAGCCACGCCCACCGAATCATTCAGCCTGTGATCCATATGCACGAAGAAACCGGTGTAACCCTCGGGCAGCATGACGATGCGGAATTCGCACATGGGGATATCGTCGCCGTCGAAAGTTTCATAAGCCCAGTTCTGCATGATGTTGTCAGCATCGGGGAGGGTCATATCCCTCAGGTCGTATTCCTTTATCTCCTCGGGCTGATAGTCGGCTATGTACTGCTGTATCTCGCCGTTTTTGTCGGGCTTGGTGAAGCGAAGTCTCAGGCAGGCGTACCTCTGCTTTTCAAGCTCGATGCATTGTTTCAGCATATCAGTATCGATATCAGCGCTGAAAGCCGCCACTATGCTAAGCCCCGACACCTGTTGTGTGCCGTATTCTTTTATCCACCGATAGTGCATTTTCTGCGCGGCGGTCAGTTCGTATCTCTTTTCCATATAGTTCCTCCCGACTGTTTATTTACAGTGCTTTTGCTTTGTGTTCATAATTATACACCTAACTATTGACTTTGTCAATTATTAACAATGCTAAATATCATATTGTGTAACAAATTATTTTTGGTATATACATATATTGTCTGGAAGTATATGGAAGAACCAGTCCAAGAAGTGGTTTCATAAACTGCATTAAGGCATGACAAAAGCGGCTAAGATCGATCTTAGCCGCTGGTTGGTTTTAGTTTAGATTGAGTATACTACTTGTTAATTTATTTTAAATAGAAATCCCAGTCAAAATCATCAGGTGTTGCGTTTTTAAGGGTCAGAATGAACATTACGCTGTCAGTGTCTTCGGGGGAGTAGGTTATGCCGCCGAGACTTATGCTGCTGTAATAGTTTATAACATTATAACCGAATGCATAAACTCCGCTTTTCAGGATAAATTGAGCCGTTCTCTTATCTGCTACATCGTCCTTGTTTACGGTATATATGATGCTTGTGTAGTCGGTGTCGTCAATATTTGTATGAACGGTCGTTTTACCGGTTTCAACCTTGCCGTTCACGATGAATTCTTCGCTGACTGCATTGCCTTCGTAATCGCTGTCAGTCTTTGCTGTAACTGTTGCGGTGTATCTGCCTGCTTCGGTCGGGAAGTCGGAAGTGCCTGTGGTTTCGCCCTGCTTGATGTACTCAACATCATAAGCGTCAGCATCGATCTCTGTGTCGTCAAGGGCTACGGAAACTGAACCGTTATCGGTGTCAACAGTTACTTCGGCATTGTCTATGTTTGTTATGTTGCGAACTTCTTCTACATAGTAAATGAATTCATATACAAATCCGTAATATCCCGGATATTTTTGACTTGTGACCTCATTGAATTCTCTTTTTACGATAACATAATCTTTATCAGCTATCCAATCAACGTCCTGATCTTCGGAATCATATTTGAAAACTACTTCGTCAGTTGCATTATCGATTATGGTGAAGAAATTACCGTATACTTCATTGTATTCTTCGTTCTTATCAAAATCTCTGTATACCGTATTGCCTTTTTTGATTTCTGAAACGTCATACGTATAAAGATTATAAGCGTCATAATCTTCCGCACTTGCCGTGATCGCTGTGCCTTTTGTCAGAAACGCAGGTGCTGCAAGTACCAGTGCCAGCATAGCTGCTGCCAGTCTTTTGATGGTGTTTGTCTTATTCATTTTACGATTCTCCTTTTATAAATTATATATTCCCAAAAGCTAAATTATATATTCCCAAAAGCGCACCACTTGGGTGATGTTGCAAAGTGCGCTTCTACTAACTGTAAATATCTGCCATATTCCCGAAGGGACGGCTGAATTTATATATTATTCCTCGTCGGTATCCAGACCGCAGTTGAGTATCATATTGTACGCCGCGTTTGCCTGCTGGCTTTCCTTGCGTTCGCGCCATGCGTCTATCTCGCTTTTTATCGCAAGCATTTCATCGACTATCAGTTCGGTCTTTTCGGGGCGGACGTAGTTCACATACCAGGTCATGCGCTGGATACCTTTGGGACTGCCGATGTACTTTGCTATCTCATCTGCAAATTCAGTGGGGTAGCCCAGTTCTGAAAGGGCGTGCCTGAGTTCATCGCGGGCATCTGCCCACTGACTGCGGCTGTCGGATTCGCTGAAAAAATCTCCGCTCATGCCCATGTACCGTTGCGGAAGACAGCTACCCTTGTGCCGTCGGGACGTATGCCGTCTATTGAAAGATCATCAGCGCCAACCATGAAATCAACATGGATCATCGAATCGTTGATGCCGCGTTCCTTAGCCTGTTCAACAGTCAGGCTGTCGCCGTCGGGAAGAACTTCCTTGAAGCCCATGCCCAAAGCGCAGTGACAGCAAGCGTTCTCATCAAAGAGGGTTTCGTAGAACAGGAAACCGCACTGATTTACTGGGCTTTCCTTGGGGACAAGTGCGACTTCGCCCAGCATACAAGCGCAGTCGTCCATCTTTATCATCTGCTCCAGAAGTTCCTGACCTTTGCCCGCCTTGCAGGATACGGCTTTGCCGTCTTTGAAAGTTATGGAGAAATCCTCGATCAGCTGGCTGTTCCATGAGAGTGGTTTGACTGCAACAAGAGTACCTTCGCATTTTCCTGCATAGGGCGAAGTGAAGATCTCTTCTGTGGGGATATTGGGGATATACTCGGCTCCGTTAAGTGGGTTGAGGTCGCGTGCTCCCTCCCACTTTGCGCCCTCTATCAGGGTGACTTTGAAATCGGTGCCGTTAGAACTCTTGTATTCAAGGGAAGAAAATCCCTGCTCGTTCAGCCATGCCGCTTTGTTCACTATGGTATCCATGTGAGTTTTCCATTCGGCAACGGGGTCGTTGTCCTCGGTCACGCGGACTGTTTTCAGTATGGCTTCCCAGAGTTTGTCAACTGCATCTTCTGCATCGGGGAAGCATTTCTTTGCCCATTTTTCTGAGGGGTGTGCAGCAATCACCCACTGGTGCTTGCCCTCGATGGCGTTGCGGTAGGGTTTGAAAACAGCTGTCCTGCTCTGGGTAACTGCGGATATCTTCTTGGGGTCGATGCCGCTGAGTGCGTCGGGGTCATCGGATACTATAAATATCCTGCATGGCAGGTCTTCCACCATCTGCTTCATTTTTTCTTCTTCCCAGGGCAGAGTCTTTGAGAGGGTGTCCTGCTCGGCATACAGCAGGTCGAGCCTGTTCTGCATATCGCTTGACCAGTTCATGTTGACTTTTTTTGCCCCTGCTTTGTAGCATTCTTCCATAACAAGTGCAGCGAATTCGTGCTGTTCAACAGCCGCTGTCAGCTGAACTATCTGCCCGCGCTGAACGTTGGCGCCCATGCGGACTATCAGCTGTGCGTATTTTCTAAGCAGTTTTTCGGTTATTGCCATTTGATATCCTCCATTTTCCATATCATCTATTGTTTGACCCGCCCTTGTCAGGCGACAGGAGCGGGTCTATATTTTCATATCAAAGTTTCATTCTGTGGGATTACAGATATTTATATCCTGAAGCACTTGTTGATGTCCTTGACCTCGCCGATAACGAAAGCAACGTCGCCCTCAAGCATCAGGGTATCAGCGGCGGGTAGGAAAACATTGTTGCCGCGCTTGAAAGTCAGTATATTAATATTGTACTTCTTTCTGATATCCACCTGCGCCAGTGTTTTGCCGTACCAGTCCTTGGGTATTTTCAGCTCGTAGATAGAGTAGTTGTTATCCAGCTGGATAAAGTCGAGGATGGTTTCAGATGCGTACTTTGTAGCAAGGCGGATAGCTGTCTGCTTTTCGGGGTAAGCAACTTCATCGGCACCTACCATTCTCAGAAACTTCATCTGAACGTCATTTGTCGCTCTTGCAAGGACGTACTTAGCGCCCAGTTCTTTCAGTGTGCAGGTGGTCTCCAGTGATACCTGGAAAAGTCCGCCGACAGCAACTATACATATATCGAAATTATTCACGCCAAGGGAACGAAGGAATTCGGCATCTGTGCAGTTGCCTATCCTTGCGCTGGTAACGTAAGGCAGTATCTCGTTTATGCGGTCTTCGTTTGAATCGACTACCATTACTTCGCATCTGAGTTCGCTCATTCTCTGTGCGATATGGGCACCGAATTCGCCCACACCTATAATCAAAGCAGTTGTCATAAGTATATTCTCCTTTCGGTCAGCCTACGGAAATCTTCTCCATGGGCAGTTTGCTCTTAACATTTTCAATAGAAGGAAGAGCCGCGTAAATCAGCGTGAGGGGACCCACTCTTCCGAAGAACATCAGTATCATCAGCAGTATCCTTGGTGCCAGTGAAAGTGTGCTGGTTATACCAAGTGTAAGTCCTACTGTGCCTACTGCGGAACCTGTTTCAAACAGGCAGGTAAGTATGGGCAGACCCTCTATGCGGCTGATGGCTATGCCTGTTGTTATGAACAGTGTGAGGTATGTGAACAGCAGTGCTGCCGCATTGCGTACAGCTTCCTCGGGAAGTCTGCGCTTGAAGCACTGAACATCGTTTCTGCGGCTGAATACTGTGATAGCCGAGAAAAACAGAACTGCGAGAGTAGCGGTCTTCATACCGCCGGCAGTCGATCCGGGTGAACCGCCCACGATCATCAGCATTATCATCACCAGTGTGCCCGAACCTTCCATAGCGGAAAGATCCTGTGAGTTGAATCCCGCAGTTCTTGCAGTAACTGACTGGAACAGCGAGCTTATTATCCTGTCGCCCATAGGCAGTTTGCTGTATTCGCAGAAGAAAAAGTATACAGCAGGGACGAATATCAGCAGCAGGGAAGTGATAAGAACTATCTTGCTCTGGAGGCTGTATTTCTGGATATTCTGCTTGTGGGTCTTGATGTCGTTCCAGACAAGGAAACCGATTCCGCCCACGATTATCAGCAGCATTATCACTATATTAAGGTATATGTTATCGTGATAAGTACACAGGGAGGAGAATGGTTCGCGAACACCCATCAGGTCAAAGCCCGCATTGCAGAAAGCGGATATGGAGTGCCATACCGAGTATCCGATGCCTGTGACTACTCCGAAATCCTTGATGAATACCGGGAGAAGTAATATTGCACCGATAAGTTCTATCAGCAGGGAAGTTCTGAGTATAAAGCCTGTAAGCTTGACGATGCCGCCGACCTGCGGTGCGGATATTGAATCCTGCATGGTGCTTCGCTGTGCAAGACCTATCTTTTTGCCCGAAAGCCGCATGATGGTCACGCCCACCGTGATAACGCCCATGCCGCCAATCTGGATCATCAGCAGTATTATAGCCTTACCGAAAAGCGACCAGTAAGTTGCTGTGTCCCTGACTACCAGACCTGTAACACAGGTGGCTGATACCGCAGTGAAAAGGCAGTCCGAGAATGGCGTGAAAGCCCTTGCCTGCGAAGATATGGGCAGCATCAGAAGCAGTGCGCCCAGCAGTATTATCCCAAGAAAACCAAATATGATTATCTGGAATGAATTTAGATGTTTGTTAGTTTTCTTTTTTTCCATGATTGTTGTACACCTCTTTTAACGATACGTTATAAATTATATCATATTTCGGGTTAATATGCTATTAATAATTTGTAAATAATGTTGTGCTCGTGTTGAACTGTGATACTTCCAAAGTGTATAAATATCGCAGAATAATGCCGTAAACAAAGCTTATTTCGCATATCACATTCTTGTGAGTAAAATATAAATATCCACCAATGTTAAGATGAACAGTGCTGAACATCTGCCGCAGGAATTTTTCAATAATATAAAAGAAAGGACAAACTCTTACCAACACAGCAATATGAGGTATGAATGGCAGATGGAAATATCTGAATTTTGTATTAAATGCCCTTTACAAATAAGTCGTGATGTGCTATAATATCTTGAAGAATGTTTAAAGGAGGATTTAAAGTGCAGAAGGCATATCTAATTCTTGAAAACGGCACAGTTTTTGAGGGCAAAAGCTTTGGCGATGTCGGCGAAGCTGTTGGTGAGATAGTATTCACTACCGCTATGACGGGCTATCTTGAGACCCTTACCGATCCCAGCTATTATGGACAGATCGTTGTTCAGACATTCCCTCTGATCGGAAATTACGGAGTTATCCCCCAGGATTTTGAAAGCAGCCGTCCCCATGTAAAAGCATATATCGTAAGACAATGGTGTCAAGAGCCCAGCAATTTCAGATGCGAGGGTGATCTTGACATTTTTTTGCGCAATAACGGCATCGTCGGTATGTACGGTATAGATACCAGACGTCTGACAAGGATAGTCAGAGAGCACGGCGTAATGAACGGTAAGATAGTTACTTCCACAGACGGCACCGTGCCCGAGGAAGTAAAGCAGTATAAAATAGTAGAGGCAGTAAAGAACACCACCTGCGATAAGGAGGAGACTTTCTCTCCCGAGGGTGAAGTTAAGCGTCGCGTTGTTCTGTACGATTTCGGTGCTAAGGCTAATATCGGCAGATGTCTTGTCAACAGAGGCTGCGAGGTGACAGTAGTTCCCGCATACACCAAGATCGACAGGATAAAGGAACTTGCTCCCGATGGTATCATGCTGTCAAACGGCCCCGGAGATCCTGCGGAGAACGTTGAGATAATCGAAGAGCTGAAAAAGATAAGTGCGCTTAAAATACCGACTTTCGGTATCTGCCTTGGTCACCAGCTGTTGGCACTTGCACACGGTGCAAAGACCGAGAAGCTGAAATACGGTCACAGAGGTGCTAACCAGCCATGTAAGGAAGTTGCTACCGGCAGAGTTTATATTACCTCACAGAACCACGGTTATGCAGTTATCAGTGATACACTGCCTGCGGGCGCTGAGGAGAGCTTTGTCAATGCAAACGACAACACCTGCGAGGGCGTGCGCTATACCAGCGAACCTGCTTTCTCGGTACAGTTCCACCCCGAGGCTTGCGGAGGTCCTCTTGATACAGGATTCCTCTTCGACCGCTTCTGCGAGTTGATAGACGAGTACAAAAATTCTCCCGAATCTGAAAATGTCTGACAGAAAGGATAGATAAAAATGCCTTTGAATAAAGAGATACGCCGTGTTCTGGTCATTGGCTCCGGACCTATCGTTATAGGTCAGGCAGCAGAGTTCGACTATGCGGGCACACAGGCGTGCCGTGCGCTGAAGCAGCAGGGTCTTGAGGTAATACTGATAAACTCCAACCCCGCAACAATTATGACCGACAACGCAATGGCGGATAAGATATATATCGAGCCCCTGACCCTTGAAACAGTAAAGAGAGTCATCATCAAGGAGCGTCCTGACAGCCTGCTTTCCACACTGGGCGGACAGACAGGTCTTACCCTTTCGATGCAGCTGGCTAAGGAAGGTTTCCTCGATAAGTACAATGTAAAGCTGCTGGGTGCTAACCCCGAAACTATCGACAAGGCTGAGGACAGACAGCTGTTTAAGGATACTATGGAATCCATCGGTCAGCCCTGCATACCCTCCAAGGTTGTAAATACCGTTGAAGATGCTGTGGCATTCTCGAAAGAGCCCGGCATCGGCTTCCCGCTTATCATCAGACCCGCATTCACACTGGGCGGCACAGGCGGCGGTATCGTAAATAATGAAGAAGAACTCATCGAGATAACCCGTAACGGTCTGTACCTCTCGCCTATCACTCAGGTACTGGTCGAGAAGTGCATCGCAGGCTGGAAGGAAATAGAGTTCGAGGTAATGAGAGACTCCAAGGGCAACGTTATAACTGTATGTTCCATGGAGAACTTCGACCCTGTTGGCGTACACACCGGTGACTCCATAGTTATAGCACCTGCTGTTACTCTGGCTGATAAGGAGTATCAGATGCTCCGTTCCGCTGCGCTGAAGATAATCGACACACTGAAAGTTGAGGGCGGCTGTAACTGTCAGTTCGCGCTGAATCCCGAGACTTTTGAGTATGCTGTAATAGAAGTTAACCCCAGAGTTTCTCGTTCTTCCGCACTGGCTTCCAAGGCTACCGGTTACCCCATAGCAAAGGTCGCAGCGCAGATTGCTATCGGCTATACTCTGGACGAGATAAAGAATGCTGTAACAGGCAAGACTTATGCTTGCTTCGAGCCTGCACTGGACTACGTTGTAGTTAAGCTGCCTAAGTGGCCTTTCGATAAGTTCGTTTACGCTAAGCGTGAACTGGGTACCCAGATGAAGGCTACAGGCGAAGTTATGGCTATCGGTACAACATTCGAGCAGGCTATAATGAAGGCTGTCCGCGGTGCCGAGATAGGTCATGACTGTCTCATCTCGCCCAAGATGCTGGAATTCACAGATGAAGAGATTCGTGCAAAGCTTCATGAGCCTAGCGACGAGAGAATGTTCGTGGTATACGAAGCACTCCGCCGCGGTGTAACTGTTGACGAGATACACTCAATCACTATGATAGACGAGTGGTTCCTCAACAAGCTCTGCAAGCTGATAGATATGGAGAAAGAGCTGGCTAAGGGCAATGTTTCCAAGGAAACTTACCTTGAAGCCAAGAAGATGGGCTATCCTGATAAGGTTATCGAGCGCATCTCGGGTGAAAAGGTTGCTGAACCTGCACACGCAGTATTCAAGATGGTTGATACCTGCGCTGCCGAGTTCGCTGCTAACACTCCTTACTTCTACTCCACCTACGATGACGAGGACGAAGCTGCCGAGTTCATCGCTGAGCAGAAGCAGAAGAAGGATACCGTCATAGTTTTCGGTTCGGGTCCTATCCGTATCGGTCAGGGCATCGAGTTCGACTATGCTTCCGTACACTGCGTATGGGCACTGAAAGAGCACGGCTATGATGTTGTTATAGTAAACAACAACCCCGAGACAGTTTCCACCGACTTTGATACAGCTGACAGACTGTACTTCGAGCCTCTTACCAACGAGGACGTTATGAACATCATCCGCGTTGAGAAGCCTGTGGGCGTAGTTGTAGCTTTCGGCGGACAGACCGCTATCAAGCTGACAAAGCACCTCAACGAGAATGGTGTGAAGATACTGGGTACACCTCCCGATTCTATCGATGCGGCTGAGGACAGAGAGCGTTTTGATGAACTGCTTGAAGACCTGCACATCAAGCGTCCCGAGGGCTTTACAGTAATGACCTGCGAAGAAGCTCTTGATGTAGCTGACAAGATCGGCTACCCTGTACTGATGAGACCTTCTTACGTGCTTGGCGGTCAGAACATGATAATCGCCTTCAACGAGGCTGATATCAAGGAGTACATGGCTATCATACTCGACCAGGGTATCGAGAACCCTGTACTGATAGACAAGTACCTCATGGGTATCGAGCTGGAGATAGATGCTATCTGCGACGGCGAGGAGATACTTATCCCCGGTATCATGGAGCATATCGAGAGAACAGGTATACACTCGGGCGACTCCATAGCAGTTTACCCTGCATGGAACGTATCCGACAGACTGATAGACAAGGTAGTTGACTGCTCGAAGAGACTTGCTCTCTCACTGAAGACAAAGGGTCTTGTAAATATCCAGTACCTTATCTATGATGATGAACTGTATGTTATCGAAGTTAACCCTCGTTCTTCCAGAACAATACCTTACATCTCCAAGGTTACAGGCGTGCCTATGGTTGACCTTGCAACAAAGGCTATGCTGGGCGAAAAGCTCCGCGATATGGGCTACGGCGTTGGTCTGCACCCCAATTCGCCTTACGTTGCTGTAAAGGTTCCTGTGTTCAGCTTTGAGAAGCTGATAGGCGTTGATAACCACCTTGGACCTGAGATGAAGTCAACAGGCGAAGTACTGGCAGTATCAAGCTCACTGGAAGAATCTCTGTACAAGGGTCTGACTGCTGCAGGCTACAAGCTGGAGCAGAAGGGCGGCGTGTTCATAACTGTCCGTGATTCCGATAAGAAGGAAATCCCCCAGACAGCTAAGATGTTCGCAGAACTGGGCTTCACCATATACGCTACCAAGGGTACTGCAAAGGTACTCAAGGAGCACGGCATAGATGCTATCCCTGTGAACAAGATACACGAGAGCGACGAGAACACCCTTACCCTTATCGAGAGCGGCAAGGTGAACTACGTTATCTCTACATCTTCAAAGGGTCGTATACCTTCACGTGATTCCGTTAAGATCAGAAGAAAGACAGTTGAGTGGAATATCCCTTGTCTGACTTCTATCGATACCGCAAACGCTATCGCTTCCTCAATCAGGAGCAAGTACAATGAGAGCAATACTGAGATAGTTGATATAAACAATATGCGCCGCGAAAAGACCACTCTGCACTTCACCAAGATGCACGGCTGCGGTAATGACTACGTATACTTCAACTGCTTTGACCGTATGATAGATAACCCCGAGGGCTTTGCGCTGAACCTGTCTGACAGACATTTCGGTATCGGCGGCGACGGCGTAATACTGGTATGCCGCTCAAAGGTTGCTGATGGACGTATGAGAATGTTCAACCTTGACGGTTCAGAGGGCAAGATGTGCGGCAACGGCATCAGATGTGTGGCTAAGTTCATGCGTGATAACGGACTGGTTGACCGCGACCTGATGACCATAGAAACACTGTCAGGCATAATCAAGGTAAAGCTCAGCAGACATTATGGCGAGGTAAATGGCGCTACCGTTGATATGGGTGCGGCTATACTTGACCCAGTGAAGATACCCTGCACACTGCCTGCGGACGAGAACGGTATGGTAGTTAACAGGGAAGTTGAGATAGCAGGGGAGAAGCAGAATGTTACCTGCGTATCAATGGGCAATCCTCACTGCATCGTATTCATGAACAATATCGATGATATGGAGATCGAGAAGATCGGTCCTCAGTTCGAGCATGATGCAATATTCCCCGAGAGAGTGAACACCGAGTTCATCAAGGTGATAGACGACCATACTCTGAAAATGCGCGTTTGGGAGAGAGGTTCGGGCGAGACATTTGCCTGCGGAACAGGCGCTTGTGCGGCTGTAGTTGCGGCTGTCCTGAACGGCTATTGTCCTAAAAACGAGGAAGTTACAGTAATGCTCCGCGGCGGCAACCTGAAGATACGTTACACAGATGAAACTGTTTACATGACAGGTGAAGCTGTTACTGTATTCGAGGGCGACATCAGAGTATAACCCTTTCACTATCAGCGAAAAACTGCAAAAAGTTGTACGTTTTTGTACAACTTTTACAGAAATATGTCCGAGTTAAATATAAAATCATTTGTTTGCATAAAGTCATTTCAACGGCTATGTGCATAAACACAACGATCAAAGCGCCTTGCCGATAACGACAGGGCGCTTTTGTGAAAGGGACGGTAACTATGACATGGCAGTGGATTCTGGCGGGAATGATATTTTTTCTGCCCGGGGCGGCTCTGGTGGCAATAAACTATTGTCTCATTTTTAAGGGCATAAAGAACGCTAAACTTCCAGAAGATGAACAAGAGCGGCTGCCATCCGGGGCACCGCTCTATGGCGGTATATTTTGTGCTGTCGGCGTGCTTATTGCATTAAGATTCAAATACCCGTGGACAGCGCTGATACCCCTTTTGCTTGACCCGGGCGGGATAAGCGGGCTGGCATATGCGTTCATCAGCGAGTGGAGAAAGAAATAAAAAAGTCCTAAGAATCAAGTGTATTTTCTTTGAAAAACCAGAAAATCTGAACAGATAAAAAGCAACAGCCGTACCAAAGACGGGTACTCGTAAAGAAGTTTTTATGATTTGAAGATAAGGTTGCGTAACCTCGGCGGTTACGCAGCCTTTCTCTTTTTGTCGTACTTCATGCTGTCAGCAACGGCAGTAGCTACGGCAACGTCGAAACGATAGTGAATCTCGATTTCCTGAGTGCGGTGACCGCTGCTTTTGTCAGGAGCATGGACAACGATCTTTTCAATCAGTTCGTGCATGATCTCAGGCGTAAGCTCTGTGATACGCTCATACTTCTGTACTGCCCTGATGAATGCTGTCACATCGGCTGACTTCTGCTCTGCATTATCAATATATGCGGTCAGTTCTGTAACAGCCGCCCTCAGCTTCTTCTGCTCGTCCTCGTATCCTGCGGACATCATGGCAAAGCGTTCATCGGAGATCTTACCCAAAACGTTATCCTCATAAAGCCGTGTGAATAACCTGTCCAGTTCAGCTATACGCTTTTCAGCGTCTTTTAGCTTTTTCTTGGACTTGGCAAGCTCCGAGGACTGCTTCTGAACAGAATTGTCCATAGCTACATGTACAAACTCGTCCTCGTTCTCCTTGACAAAGGAAATCATCTTGTTCAGCTCACCGAGAATGATCTCTTTCAGCACGATCGTCCTGATAAAATGAGCTGTACATTCGTCCTTGTCATTCGCATAAGTACCACATTTCAGATGCTCCTGATCTGCTGTCAGTGACTTGGCTCGACACAGATACATCTTCTTTCCACAGTCGGCACAGAAACACACGCCAGAAAAGGGATTGACTTCTTCGATTTTGGTAGGTCTGTGCTTATGTTTACGAAGCTCCTGCACAAGATCAAATTCCTGCTGCGTGATGATAGGCTCATGGGTATTCTCGAAAATCAGCCAATCATCTTTCGGGTTATCCACCCGCTTCTTGTTTTTGTAGGACTTCACATGAGTACGGAAGTTGACCGTG
>NZ_JAILMR010000050.1 GCF_024692365.1 Ruminococcus sp.
TATTCCTCGGATTATTCGCCGTTACCACCGTACTTGCCTTCAAAAAGGTTCACCCGATAAAAATAATCCTGCTGTCTGCTGTTATCGGTATCGGGGCAGGATATGGACTTGGATTATAAAAAGGAGAACGATTTATACAGTGCCGATGTGTTCAGCATAATTGAAACAGCCAAGATGAACGATCTTGACGCGTTTGGTTATCTTAACTTTCTTCTTACCGAGCTTCCGAAGTTAGGCGAAGCTCCTACTGATGAGCAGCTCGCTTGCGTTCTGCCATGGGGCGAAGCGCTTCCTGACTATTGCAGAAATCAGTCGAAAAAATAAAATACAGTTCACTTAGAAACAAAACTGAATTTTACAGGTGAGATACATGATCATCACATTATTCCAAAATTCAGAGGTAATAGTAAGCCTTATGCAGATTTTATTGCAAAAAGAGGCATTGACGTTGATAAGTATACCATTTCTGTAACAGCAGGTAAAGGTGGTGCCCATATGAATCTCATACATGGTAAAGGAAAATGGAATCCCAAATGGATGGAGTTCATTGATAATAATCCTTCTGCAACAGCAAAGGATATCTACCAGTTCGCTGGTCAAATGATGGATGACTATGGGTTGAATAAGTTTAAAATACATCCTTGGGGAGAAAAATAATATGATATATGATTATTTCTCTCAATTAAAGCAGTATGTTGATGAAAATTATATTGTAACCGAATCCTCTCAGAAATTAACAGATATTGCCGTCTCGAATGTTCTTGGTTTCCCAATTAACAGTAGCGTTAAAACACTATATGAGCGCTATGAATCATTCTCACTAATCTGGCTTAATATGGAACGAAGATATCTTGGTAGTATATATTTTGTTGGTTATAATAGATTAGATGAGGAACATGAAAATCTAATTGAAATAATGAGCGAAAGCTATGATGTCAACGAAGATGAGTTAAACATCGCAGAAGATATCCTCAATTGGTACCCATTGATAAAGTTTCTGAATGGCGATGCGTTTTGTTTGGATTTCAGAAATGGCAATATTGTTTTTTATGAGCATGAGGTGTTTGATGGGGAAAAGAACTTACACGGATTAATAATCGCAACATCATTGAATGACTTGTTTGAAAAATGGAGCAAAATTCACTTTTTAGATTATTACTATTGGGACGAGGTTGTGAATAGTGAGGGAATCGATTTGACCAGCAACGCTTTGAAAGAGTTAATGAATCTATAATTCGTTGAATATAGTTAAGATTGATTCCCCAAGCCTAATGACACACTCCCTTTCCGTTCCACTGTGGTTCAAATCAGTATTATGGCGTGCGCCACAATGACGGCATACCCTTTTGGAACTGAATAACAGACAAAGACCTGAGATTTGCTCACACAAGCACTTCTCAGGTCTTTTCTTTTCAGTCGGTTAGTTTTCCGCTCCGCAGGCTCGAACGGCTCTGAGGGGCATTTCCGTTCGTCTGAGGGTATAGCAAGAGCGAGCTGCCGAAACAACTCGCCCTGCTGATTATTCGTCCTCATCACTGTACTCGTCAAGTCCGTGCATAAGCTGAATGTAAACGCATTCTGCACGTTCACGCTCCTCGCCCTCGGTGGACATCATAAGTTCAAGGAAATACGCCTTTGCTTGTTCGTAGTCAGACCAGACCTCTCGCTTACCGTTGCAGACGGTATTGACCTTGCGTGATCTTGGCATAGCCAATTCGGGTATCGCTAACATATACTGCACCTCCCAAAAGTATTGTAAGATTATTATAGCCTATTCCGTTTTCGGAGTCCAGCCCTGCACAATAATTGTAATAATTCTTGTGCAGGGCGCAGCAATAAAAGCAATTTCCTCGGTGAGTTTTTACCGACTAATTCTTAACATCTTTGTGAGCCTTATCGACTATCGCTCTGAACGTCTGCGGTGTCACGGCAAAACGTTCCAACTTTGCTTGATACTCTGCAAGCCTTGCCGAGATTTCCTCAACTCCCTGGCGTATTTCCTGCATATATTCGGGATAAATATTTTCCGTCTGATTGACCTGAATAGCTATGGAATTTATGCGGTCGGCGATCTCTTTGAATCTTGCCTTTTCGGGTGCAAGTTCTTCGTCCGTGATCTGATTCATAAGCATAAGGCAAAGAATCATGTAATCAGAAAACAAGCACAAGCATCAGAAACAGCACTTCGGAAAATTTATGAAGAAGCTGAAAATTGTGCTTTTGATGACTCGAGTGTAACTGATATTGAAACTATATAAGGAGGATGCATTTATGACTATTTATACAACGCAGGAGTACAAAGGCTATGGTAAGCAGAACTACTACTGGTATGAATACCGCCTTGAAGGCGATACCGTAGTTAAGTACAAATGCCATAGACAGAAGATTTTTGATGGATATGAAAACAATTGGGAAACTGATGAGAGTGAAGTTGAATCTTGGGAAATTGATGATTCTAATATGCCTGATTGGCTTCACAAATACATATAATAAGAGTGCAGCCCTCAGAAAAAAATCTGAGGGCTGCGATTATGAATTATTAGGGCAACACCGCACAACCAACGGCTTACGCCTTTGTATGCCATATGCTTGAAAATTTTCCGTCATATCGCCCAAATCCACCTTGTCTTACGCCAGTAAAACTGCGGCGGATATGGGCAATCTGACGAAAAATTTGTCAGCGCATCTGACATACAATGGTCGTGCGGTATTGCCTGAACTTTCTGTGATATACTTGACACAGGGCTGATTATTTGTTAAAATACTATTTGGACAGTAAGTTTATTTTGCAGACTGTCACTGTCAAAAATAAATACTAAGGAGATAACACATGACTATTCGTATCGGTATTTTAGGCTACGGCAACCTCGGCAGAGGCGTTGAGTATGCTGTTGCACAGAATGATGACCTCACACTTTCCGCTGTATTCACAAGACGTGACCCCTCGACTG
>NZ_JAILMR010000054.1 GCF_024692365.1 Ruminococcus sp.
AGCCTTCAGACGAGGATCATATCTGTACAGATGCCAGTAACCAGCCTGAACAGCCTTCTTCTCCTCGGTCTGAGCGATCTTCATGCCGCCCTTGATACCGTGGTTGATACAAGGAGCATAACCGATGATGATGGAAGGACCGTGATAGCTCTCAGCCTCGTGGATAGCCTTCAGGCACTGGTTCATGTCAGCACCCATAGCAATGTGTGCAACATAAACGTAACCGTAAGACATAGCTATACCAGCCAGATCCTTCTTCTTAACTTCCTTACCAGCTGCTGCGAACTGTGCGATAGCACCTGTAGGAGTAGACTTTGAGGACTGTCCGCCTGTGTTGGAGTAAACCTCGGTATCGAATACGAAGATGTTTACGTCCTCACCGGAAGCCAGAACGTGGTCAACACCGGAGAAACCGATATCGTATGCCCAACCGTCGCCGCCGAAGATCCACAGAGACTTCTTAGCCAGGTAATCAGCATCCTTCAGGATCTCATCAGCTGCAGCGCTCTTGGACTTCTTCAGAGCTGCGATCAGGTCAGCAGTAGCAGCCTTGTTAGCAGCGCCGTCATCAACAGTGCTCAGGTAAGCCTCGCAAGCTTCCTTAACTGCAGCAGCCTTAGTGGTCTTGCTCAGTTCAAGAACCTTAGCGATTGTTCTGTTTCTGATTGTGGACTGAGCCAGGAACATACCGTAACCGTACTCAGCGTTATCCTCGAACAGGGAGTTAGCCCAAGCAGGACCCTTGCCATCCTTGTTGGTGGTGTAAGGAGTTGAAGGAGCGGAACCACCCCAGATTGAAGAACAACCAGTTGCGTTAGCGATGTACATTCTGTCGCCGAACAGCTGAGTGATGAGCTTAGCATAAGGAGTCTCACCGCAGCCTGCGCAAGCGCCGGAGAATTCAAGCAGAGGCTGCTTGAACTGTGAGCCCTTAACAGTTGTCTCCTTGAACTTCTCGAATACCTCAGGCTTGTCAGCCAGAGTCAGAGCGTAGTTGAATACTTCCTGCTCAGCAAGCTGGCTCTCCAGAGGCATCATGTTCAGAGCCTTGTTGCCCTTCTTGCCGGGACATACGTTTACGCAAGAACCGCAGCCTGTGCAGTCCAGAGCAGACATAGTCATAACGAAGTTGTAGCCGGGCATACCTGTTACGGGTACTGCCTTATCCTGTGCCAGCTTAGGAGCCTTCTTCAGCTCGTCGTCTGTCATGATGCAAGGTCTGATAACTGCATGAGGACATACATAAGAGCAGAAGTTACACTGGATACAATTTGCGCCGTCCCAAGCGGGAACGTCAACAGCTATACCTCTCTTCTCGAATGCAGCGGAACCCTGAGGGAACACACCGTCAGCCATGTGAGTGAAGGTAGATACAGGCAGCTTGTCGCCTTCCTGTGCGTTGCAGGGGATCTGAATGTTGTTAACGAAATCCTGGAGGGTCTTGTTAGCACACTTAACAGCCTTAACGCCCATAGGAGTATCCTTAGCCTTCTTCCAAGCAGCGGGAACCTTAACCTCAACTACCTGCTGGCAGCCAGCATCGATAGCGTCGTGGTTCATCTTAACGATAGCTTCACCCTTCTTGGAGTAAGAAGCAGTAGCAGCGTCCTTCATGAACTTGATAGCGTCTTCCATAGGAATGATGCCGGAAAGCTTGAAGAATGCAGACTGAAGAACAGTGTTGATTCTGTTGCCCAGACCGATCTCCTTACCGATCTTAACGCCGTTGATTGTGTAGAACTTGATGTTGTTCTCAGCGATGTATCTCTTAACCTGGCCGGGGAGGTGCTTATCCAGCTCCTTCTCGTCCCACTGGCAGTTCAGCAGGAATGTTCCGCCGGGCTTGATATCCTGTACCATGTTGTACTTGGTGATGTAGGACTCGTTGTGGCAAGCTACGAAATCAGCCTGGTTGATCAGGTAAGTAGACTTGATAGGAGTCTTACCGAATCTCAGGTGAGATACTGTAACACCACCGGACTTCTTGGAGTCATATGCGAAGTAAGCCTGTGCATACAGATCGGTGTGGTCGCCTATGATCTTGATGGAGTTCTTGTTAGCACCAACAGTACCGTCAGCACCCAGACCCCAGAACTTACAAGCAGTTGTGCCTGCAGGAGCGGAATCCAGCTTGCCCTCGCTCTCCAGTGAGAGGTTGGTAACGTCGTCCTTGATACCCAATGTGAATCTGGGCTTGTAGGAATCCTTCCAGCTTGCGTTCCAGTAAACAGCCTTGATCTGGTCAGGAGTTGTATCCTTTGAACCCAGACCATATCTGCCGCTTGCAACAGGGATATCGTGGAACTGTGTGCCCTTCAGTGCAGCAACAACGTCCAGATACAGAGGCTCACCCAGAGAACCGGGCTCCTTGGTTCTGTCAAGAACAGTGATCTGCTCGCAGGAAGCAGGGATAGCAGCAACAAGTCTGTCAGCTGCGAAAGGTCTGTAAAGTCTAACCTTAACGAGACCCAGCTTTGTGCCCTCGTTAGCGTTCAGGTAATCGATAGTCTCTTCGATAGTATCGCATACAGAACCCATAGCAACGATAACGTGAGTAGCATCCTCAGCACCATAGTAGTTGAAGAGCTTGTAATCTGTACCGATCTTAGCATTTACCTTAGCCATGTAATCCTCAACGATACCGGGAACAGCATCATAGTAAGGGTTACAAGCTTCTCTTGCCTGGAAGAAGATATCAGGGTTCTGTGCAGTACCCTTGAGGATAGGATGCTCAGGATTCAGAGCGTTCTTTCTGAATTCCTCGATCTTCTCGAAGTTGGTCATCTCTCTTACATCTTCGATATCCCAAGTTTCGATCTTCTGAATCTCGTGAGAAGTACGGAAACCGTCGAAGAAGTGCAGGAAAGGAACTCTGCTCTCGATTGTAGAGAGGTGAGCAACAGTACCCAGATCCATAACCTCCTGTACGTTGGAGGAGCACAGCATAGCGAAACCTGTCTGACGACAAGCGTATACGTCTGAGTGATCACCGAAGATGTTCAGAGCGTGTGAAGCTACGCATCTTGCGGAAACGTGGATAACGCAGGGAAGAAGCTCGCCGGCGATCTTGTACATATTGGGGATCATCAGCAGCAGACCCTGAGAAGCGGTGTAGGTGGTAGTAAGAGCACCTGCACTCAGTGAGCCGTGAACAGTACCGGAAGCACCAGCCTCGGACTGCATCTCAGCAACCTTTACGGGAGTACCGAACAGGTTCTTCTGACCCTTAGCAGACCACTGGTCTGTAACCTCAGCCATAACAGAGGAAGGGGTGATGGGGTAGATAGCAGCGACTTCTGTAAAGGGATAGGATGCCCAAGCAGCAGCGTTGTTACCGTCCATGGTTTTCATTTTTCTTGCCATTTAAACGATCATCCTTTCTACGGGCGGACAGCCCGACATGATTTGAGAAATAATTTCTCAAAAGGTCAGCGTATAGATTTTGGCATAACAAAACAAAACGTATACGCGTTTACCCTAATAGTATAACACGTTTTTTACAGTTTGTAAAGACCTTTTTCGGTTTTTTTGCCCTATCCGTGAAAAATTTAACAGGTAAGATTTGTGCAATTTAGTTAGTTAGTCCTAACCAATTTTCGACCCACAGACATTCTCCACTAATTATCTGATAAAAAAATCGAGGACAGCCACAAAAGCTGTCCTCGCCTATCATTTACTTATTAAGTTCGTATTTTTCCAGAGTGATATCAAAAGGCAGGGGCTTCATGGCTATCTTCTCAGCCAGCTCTGTCGCTTTTTCCTCATCGAAATCTCCCGATATCTGGCATTTTCCGTCCACGATAGGCTCATTTACATTAGGTGCCGATATCATCTCATCGTTCAGCCAGACAGATATAGGCATTTTCTTTTCTGAAAGTTCCATGGTCGCATCTGCAAATAACTGTTTGCCCTCATCATCAAACTGTATAGAAATTACCCAGTGTTCAGAACCATCTCCGGCATCTACGTATATTTGTTTTTCACAGCTTTCGATATTCTCATTAGTAAGAACAATTTCGCCCGACTTGTCCTCGCCCTTTTTGAATTTAACTATATTTGCAAGTGTCGATGTTTCAGCGAAATCTTCCACACCCTCAGCATAGTCGAAATCCAGCTTTATTTCCTTTTTCTCATAGTTCTTTTCGATCTCATGATCGCTTCCCTCAAAAGCCTTAGAGAAACGGCTGTCCAGCGCATCACCTATCTTATCCAGTTCAGCATCGTCCGCCGCATTAGCGCAGGAATAAAGGATATAGCTGTTGAATTTGCTTTCCTCAGCCGATGTTACCGCACTTTCAGCCGAAGCCTTGCTGTCCTTAGCCTTATCTTCCGTCGAATTATTACCACACCCCGCCAGACACATAACCAGACAAACTGCCAATATCAATTTTTTCATTTTGCCACGCTCCGTTCAATTTCCATATTTTCCCGAACAGTAGTTTTATTCTAAAGTAATTATATCATTTTTTGTTAACGCTGTCAAGCATATTAATATACAAAAAATATCCACGCTTATTATGATGGACTGCGGTATCAGGTCGCCCCTGACGGGTCGAGCCGTCAAAAGCGCTTCGCTGTTTGACGGCGGGCGCGGGCAATATCTACGGACGCAGAAAGAGCGTGGACATTATTTTTGTCCACGCTCTGAAATCTTTTATTGCCCGCGCTTTTTGGTCGGAAGATTGTCTGCTATTGTTTGGATTGTGGTCACGTCGCTTTTGCGCCTTGGTGATTGAGGGCTCTGCCCTCAAACTCCCGCAAGCCTTTCGCGAAAGGCTTGACCCAAAGCTCTCCTCTTTGGCATTCTATCCTAAGTACAGCTACGTTTCCGCCCTGCCAATAATTATGAATTGTGAATTATGAATTAGTTTTCATACCGACGAATGGCTCTTCACATAATCAACAACATCATCAACAGTAGTGAATGCCATGCTTACGCAGGTATCAGCACAGCCGTAGTAAATAGCTATCCTGCCTGTGTCAGCGTCAACGAGGGTAGCGCAGGGGAATGTAACGTTCTGAACGTCGCCTACGCACTCGTATATCTTCTGAGGGCTCAGCAGATATTCTGCACATCTGTACTTGACCTTCCAAGGCTCGTCCTTGTCCAGTATGCAAGCCGAGAAGCTGTAAACAAAGCCGTTGCAGCTCTCCAGAACACCGTGATAGAAGCACAGCCAGCCCTCGCTTGTCTCTATCGGGATAGGACCTGCACCTATCTTCTTGGACTCCCAAGCCTTGAGGGGTCCCATAACGTGTCTGTGCTCGCCCCAGTACTTCATATCAGGCGACTGTGAGATATACATATCACCGAAAGGAGTATGACCGCTGTCAGAAGGTCTTGAGAACATTACATACTTGCCGTTGATCTTTCTGGGGAACAGAACGCCGTTTCTGTTGAAAGGCAGGAAAGCGTTCTCACACTGATAGAAGGTCTTGAAATCATAGGTGTAGGCCACACCGATAGTGGGCTTCCAGCCGTAAGCGTTACACCAGGTAACCCAGAATCTGTCCTCGATGAAGCATACTCTTGGGTCATAACCGTAGCCCCACTGGTTAGCTTCTTCGGTAGACTTATCAGCCTGCTCAAAAACTATTCTGTCGGGTTCGATATCCCAGTGGATACCGTCCTTTGAGAAACCTGCGTGAAGTTCCATGTTCCTGCACTTGTCGTCCACACGGAAAACTCCTGCGAACTTACCTCTCTCGCTCTCAAAGGGAACGACAGCGCTGTTGAATATCGAGTTTGAAGTAGGCAGCTGATCTCTTGGGATTATAGGGTTAGCGTCATATCTCCATATAACGTCCTTGCAGTCTGCGGGCTTATCCTGCCATGGGATATTGGGAAGCGATACACCGTTGATTATCTGTGTTTTCATAATTAGTTCCGCCTTTCATTTTAGTTTAACATATTCTCATGCCGGTACAGCTTTTTTGACATTCCAACATTCGTGTCAGCTGTTTGAAAACATTATACACAATTATTGCGAATTTTGCAACCCCCCACCCCTGCCAAGTAAACGATTAACTCTGGATGAAAACGTATACTTCCGTAAAGTTAATGAAATATTTACAAATTTCGTATCCATGCGATTTTGTGTAATCGTTAACATTTTTTACATGAGTTGATTTGTACATTGGCAGAATCTGGAATTTATGATTTTCAACTTACATTTTTAGAACAATTGTTCCACGTGGAACAATTCATTTTTGACATCATATCGTCCCGTGGGCAGATAGTGCAGCAACAGCAGTCATGTTTTACGCAGACGAACTTGCGCCACATATTCAGAACGAATGTTCCACGTGGAACATTTTCTTTTTTGGGTCAGACGTACTGCGATTGACAGTGTCGCCCCTAACGGGTCGAGAACTCGGATTCGCTTACGCTGTCCGATTTCGGGCGCGGGCGGTCATACACGTACAAAAATAGCGGGCAAGCCACACTTTTCACTCGCACTGAAATTTGTGACCGCCCGCTTATTTGTTTACTCTTATCGTTCGCTTTACATTTTGGTTTCGTGCCTTGGTGATTGAGGGCTCTGCCCTCAAACTCCCGCAAGCCTTTCGCGAAAGGCTTGACCCAAAGCTCATCTCCTTGGCATTCTATCCTAAGTACAGCGACGTTTCCGCCCTGCCAACAATTATGAATTGTGAATTATGAATTATGATGTTCTTTGCACGCTGTCAGTGTATTCTTCATCAGCATAGCAATAGTCATAGGACCTACACCGCCGGGTACAGGTGTGATGAAGCCCGCTTTCTCCTTGCAGTCCTCAAAATCAACATCTCCGCACAGCTTGCCGTTCTCGTCACGGTTCATGCCAACGTCGATAACTACTGCACCTTCCTTGATGTAGTCAGCAGTTACCATCTTAGCCCTGCCCACAGCAGCAACCAGTATGTCCGCCCTTGCGCATACTTCTTTCAGGTTCTTGGTCTTGGAATGTGTAATGGTAACAGTGCCGTTCTGGTGCAGCAGCAGCATTGCCTGGGGCTTGCCCACGATGTTGCTTCTGCCGATAACAACGCACTCCTTGCCCGAAACTTCAGTACCTGTTGACTTTATAAGTTCCATAACGCCCGCAGGTGTGCAGGGCAGGAAGCTGTAATCGCCTATCATTATCTTGCCCACGTTTACAGGGTGGAAAGCATCAACGTCCTTGTCGGGACGGATATTGTTGATGATGATCTTGTCGTCAAGGTGCTTTGGCAGAGGAAGCTGTACCAGTATGCCGTCAACCTTGTCGTCATTGTTCAGCTTGTCAACCAGCGCCAGAAGTTCTTCCTCGGTAGTTTCAGCAGGCAGTGCATACTTGTAGGAGTTGAAGCCCACAGCCTCGCAGGCTTTCTCCTTGTTCTTTACATACACCTGAGATGCAGGGTCATCGCCGACGATAACTACCGCCAGACCTATCTCAACGCCCTTAGCTTTCAGTGCCTCGACTTCCTGTCTGATGCCCTCTTTCACCTGTGCCGAAACTGCCTTGCCGTCAATAATGTTTGCCATGTTCTTTTCCTCCCATAAGTATTATTTATCCGACCTTACAGGTCAGCCTATAAACTTTGTATTATCATCCACCGTTACTACAACAGTATTGCTGATCTCCACATCAGCCCCGTCGATAGTGGCTTGCAGTGCTATCTCATATTCGCCGTTCTCATTGAAAATACTCTTACACAAATACCACTCAAAGAAATATTCATTCTCTGCATTTCTTGTCAGTACTACCTTACCGTTATGCGTTACTTTCCATACGAGATCAAAATACTTTCCGTCAAGGTCTTTATTCCTGCAAGGTCTGCCACCGCCATCGAGCCATATCTCTTCGGAATCTCTTACTCTCGCCTGTACCTCTGCTTCGTTCAGAGCCGTATACGAAAGATAGTCCGTAACTTTCTTGCCATTCACCTTTACATCAACGGTGCAATTCTCCATGTGATTTCTATCATCTTTACCCAGCTTCAAAGGCTCATACGAATCATCGCCTATCATCGTACCGACAGATGTATTTCCCTCTGTCACACCCTTTACATTGCAGTCCGTAAAGAAAGAACTTTTTGGATCGCCCGCCAGTATGCCAATATCTCTTTCTCCATGTACATAAGCGTTCTCAAAGTCCAGCGCACCCACTGTGCAGCTTTCGGCATTGCCTATAAAACCCACATAAAAGCGATCTTCGTAGCCGTCACTGATGCGCATATTCTTTATCTTGTGATGACCGCCGTATATGGTACCTGTAAAGTCAAAGTTGAAGTCTGTGCCACTTAATTTCCAGCCCATAGGTGCCCACTTATAGCCATCTAAATCTATATCGTTCACTATATTTACAGTGATGCTGTCGGGGCGGGGATTAGCGCAGTTGTTTACATATACAACGCTTGCAAGTTCCTCGGGGGTAGATACATAGAACTCGTAGGCGTAGCCATCTTTAGTTTGTGACTTAGCTATGTAATCATCATCTTTGAGTTTCAGTATATCGCCTGTGTCCATGCTTCGTTCCCATAGCTTAGATGATATATGCGGTTTGAATTCCTTTTCCATACCGTCGTCATCAAGCTTTTTACCCTGTTCGTTATACCACTGATATTTGTTCACCAGCATATACACACCGGGCTTTTCGATATCTATGGACACATTGTAGTAATCGGTATCCAGCACAACGTCTTCAAATTCAACGTATTTGTCGTTTTCTTCGTCATACCACAAGAACATAAGCGCATCGGGACGAACCCCTTTGAGTTCATTCGGTTCATAGAAGAATGCCAGCTTTCCGCCGTTAGCTTCATCTCTTTCTTCTAACTTCACCTCAACAGGTTCACCCACCAGACTTACAACATCTCTATGAGGGGTTACCTTGTCGCGGATACCCCTACTGCTAAAACGGACTTTTCGCTGAAAACCCATGCCATCTTTCGGTACCAGTACAACTGACATTACCGCCTCAGTCCTGTCAGTATCTGTTTCCTCATTGTCAGGATTTTTATCTCCGCTGATTTTGCTTTCATCATCGTCAGACCCGCTCTCGGTATCATCCGCGGCACTTTCAGCCGAACTTTCATTTGCTGCCGCAGCTGCCTTGCTTTCGTTTTTTTCTTTTACCGAGCTGTCTTTATCACCGTTTGTTTTTACGCAGCCCGATGCCGCCAATACCATTGCCAGCACCGCTGCCCATATTACAGTTTTTTTCATTGATATCTCCTTTGCAGCGATAACTTATCAGTCCTCGCTGCTGTCCTTTTTCTCTTCGTCCTCGTCATCAGCGAGTATGGACTTGTAACCATCGTCGGGAACTTCTGTCTTATCCTTTTCGGCAGCATCTTTCAGTGCCTGCTTCTGAGCCTTCATCGCATCCTTGCCGAATTTCTCTTTGTATTCCTTTTCAAGCTCCACAAAGCTCTCGCCCTTGTGCTTAGCTTCAGCTATCTTCTTTTTCAGCTCTTTCTTCTCTTTCTGCATATCCTCGTAACCCGAGTATTCTGCCAGCTGAGCCTTTGAAAGCTCGGTCTCATAGAAGAACTTGTAATTGCCCGAACGCTTTGTAATGCTGCGGAAAACTATCCACAGTACGATAGATGCAACTACGCAGGTACCTGCAACCAGCTGTGATACTCTGATATTGCCCAGATACAGTGAGTCGGTTCTAAGACCCTCGATAAAGAATCTTCCCAGACCGTACCAGCCTGCATACATTATAAATATCTCGCCGTCGAACTTTCTGTGCTTGAAATACAGATGCAGCAGTATGAATCCCACCAGACACCACAGGCTTTCATACAGAAAACAAGGGTGTATGGGCTTGTAAGCGTCTATGTCTGTGAGGGTATCATAGTGTTCATCGATGAATGCGGCAGTTTTCCACGAAAGCATACCCCAGGGTTTGTTGGTATTTGCACCGAAAGCTTCCTGATTGAAGAAGTTTCCCCATCTGCCTATGCACTGACCTATCAGAAAACAAGGTGCAGCCACATCAAGCATAGCCGAAAGCCTGAGACTTCTCAGCTTGGTTATTATACCGCCCACAAGTATCGCGCCTATAAGTCCGCCGTATATAGCCAGACCACCGTCACGTATCTTGAAGAAATCCGAAAGACTCATGCCCTCGGTGTTGAATACTATATAATAAAGTCTTGCGCCGACTATTGCGCCCGCAACACCGCCGATAACTCCATCTGTTGCCCTGTCGGGGTCAATGCCGCAAGGACGCATCTTCTTGTAGCCGTATATCATTGCGAGAAGTATGCCCACACCTATCAGCAGACCGTACCAGTACACTGTGAAATTCAGACCGGGTATGGTAAAGGCTGTTCTGTCGATGGATATGCCCTCTCTTAAAATATTGTCAGTGTTTCCGAAATTCGGGAAATATACCTTATCGGGATTTGCCCTAAGCTTTTCCCTGACTGCCGCAGTATCCTCTGCAAGAGTGCAAAGCGCAGTCATAACATTCATGTTCATTTCAAATTACTCCTTTATCGGTTCAATTATTGATATAGCGGAATTTTCCTCGTCAAACAGTTCGTCCAGCGCCGCCCTGCAATCCTCGGCAGTTATATCCGCCAGAAGTTCAGCTTCGTCAAATACGCTGGTGCCGTTGAAGTAGCTTACTGTCATAGCATCGGTAAGTCCCTCAACACTGCCGAACATTCTCACTATCGAACCGTACCTTGATTTTCTTACTATATTGAAGCTTTCTTCGTCAAAGCCCTCTTTTCTGACTCTCTCAATTTCAGCCAGAAGTCTTCTGTATACCTCGTCTGGGTCTCTCGATTCACCCGATACCATGCACACGAAGAAACTTCCGCTGCATGAGAATGCACTGTATCCCAGCTGTGAGTTTATCAGACCCTCATCAAAAAGCTGCTGATACAGGGGCGATGAAGAACCTATCAGCATTTTCAGCGCCATTCTCGCAACCGATATCTTCCTCTCGAACTCCATGCCGTCGCAGGCTTTCGACTTGAATCCGATATCGAACAGGGGCAGTCCCACAGGGAAGCTTGCTGTCACGCGCTTTTTCGCAACACCGCGTCCCTCCTCGGGGAATTTGCATTCCAGATGAAGATCCTTGGCAGGCTTCAAGATCCTGTCGCATATCTCGATGACCTTGTCTTCGTCCACATTGCCCGCAATCGAAAGTACCATGTTGTGCAGATTGTAGAATGTGTTGTAGCAGTCATACAGCAGTTCGGGAGTTATCTGCGCGATGGATTCAACCGTACCTGCGATATCTATCTTTACAGGGTGTTCCTTGTATATCGCTTTCAGCATATTGTAGAAGCAGGCGTTGGAGGGCGAATCCTCGTACATCTTTATCTCCTGCGCGATTATGCCTCTTTCCTTGTCCACGTTCTCTTGTGTGAAATAAGGCTTCTGCACATAATCGAGAAGTATCTCCAGTGACCTCTCCCAGTTTTTGGAAGTGCTGAAAGTATAGGCAGTTTCATCAAAGAAAGTGAAAGCATTCGCACTTGCACCTGTCTGGGCATAAAGCTCAAATACGGGGATATCCTCGCTCTCGAACAGTTTGTGTTCCAGATAATGTGCTATGCCCTCGGGGACTTCAATAAAATCTCCTGTCTCCGAAGTCTTGAAGCAGGTATTTATCGAACCGTACCTTGTGGCGAAAGCCGCTTCGGTGGTGGAATAATTTTCCATCTTCCATATCAGTATATCAAGCCCCGATGGGTGGTGTATCAGCGAATACTGCTCACCGAATCTTTCGCTCTTAATGATCTCCTTATTCATCGGCAGTATCCTCCTTTGCTTTCAGCACGAACACCGTATCCTCTTTGAAACTCTTAGCGCACTCTATCACCTGCTCTGCTGTTATGCGGTCGATGATATCGCATACCTCATCGGGAGTGTATGAAGTTCCGCGGGAATCCTGAGCCCTGTACCAGGCAGCCATATCCCACTCGGAATCGTAATTCGCCATGAAGTTGCTCTTGATATACATCTTGGTATTTTCAAGTTCTTCTTCGGTGAATCCCTCGCCCTGAAGTATCTTCACCTGTTCGCGGATAGCTTCCTGTGCCTTTTCGATATTCACAGCGTCAACGCCGCTCTCTATCAGCATAACGCCTTTCAGGTCACTGTAATAGCTGTCACAGCCGTAGCAGAGTGAAAGCTTCTCCCTGACATTGAGGAACAGCTTTGAAAATGCCGAACCGCCAAGCAGGCAGGACATCAGCTTGCATACATAGATATCCTCATAGTCAGATTTGTAAGCCATGAACATCTTGCACTGCTTAACGTCCATGAACTCCTCTTTCACGCATACCTCATTTTTCAAAGCCGATAAAGTGCGGTAATCTACCTTTACCACATTCTTCCTCTCCAGCTTTGAAAAAGCATCTTTCAGCATCTTAACAGCGCCGTCTATCTCACCGCCGCCGCATACTGTCACATCGATAACAGCGCTTTCAAGAAGATATTTGTACTGCGCCATAAGCTCTTCCTGAGTAATGCTCTCCGCCCTTTCAGCAGTGCCGAAGTCGGTATAAGCCGCGGGCTCGCCCTCGTAGATGACTTCCTTAGCCTTGATATATGCATAAGTCCTCTTATCGTTGACAGAAGCCGCGATATTATCCAGCAGTTCCTGCTTCCTCAGCTTAAAGTAATTCTCGTTGAACTTACCCTCTGTGATATCAGGGCTGAGTACGCATAAAAGCAGCTGTCTTACAGCTTCTTCCGATATCACCTCACCGCCGATGGTGTACTTATCCATTATCATGTTCATGGAAACACCCATAGCCTGATAATCGCTGACATTACCAGCTATCGAACCGATGGAAGTGCCGTAAAGCCCCATGAACTTAGATGAAAGCTCGCTCCTTGACTTCACCTCGGAGTTGGAAGTCACCAGCAGCGACATCAGCAGCGAATTGGTACCTGTGTTTTCAGGGTCGATAGGCACAACGAACCTCACCCTGACGATATTGGTCTTGTATTTCGGGTCAATTATCTGAGTAAGGGTCATACCCTCCCCGATCACCGATCTGTCGTATCTGATCGCCATTTACATTCTCCATTCTATAACTGCCCTTTATAGTAACGGCATAAAGATCTGCCCAAAGACTCACCTATGAAACTGTGACAAATGTCCGTGAGGTCGGGATACAGCCGAAATTTATGGCGTTTAATATAAATAAGCAGAAAATATACCAAATTATATTATAACACAAAGCTTCCCGAATTTCCACCCATTTCACAATATTTTCATTTTGACGCGCTTAAACCGCGTATTTTCCAAAGAAAACAATAAGCCCCGATACTGTTATCGTACCAGGGTATCAGAATCATTATATCAGTGACCTTAATATTTCTCTCATTCTTGATGTGACCGCGAAGCAATCTTCAATAGGCTGACCCACACATGACCAGTACACGATAACGTTATACAGTTCATCATCCAGCAGTATCTGTCGTGTTTCAAGCCATAGTTTATCGATGTAGTCGGTATCTTCTTTAAGACAGATCATATCATCGATCCCCTGAATGATCATATTACTTAAACATTCCTTGTCGCCCCATCTGCATGAATCCATTTCATCGGCATATTTCTTATAGAAATTGATATAATCCTCGGTTCTTTTGTAATCACCCGCGCAGAATTCCCAGTCCTGATCGTCTTTTTCGGGGTATCTTACACCACATTCCTCGTGTAATCTTGTTACAAAATCAAACATAGTATCATCCTATCACGCGGTTCTTGCCGCTGTTTTTGCCTATGTAAAGCTTATTATCAACATCCTGTATCCATTCATCGATGGACTGATCTTTTTTACCGCCTGCCATGCCGACAGTCACCGTAACATTAATGATCTGCCCCTCAAATTCAACAGGAGATGAAGCGATATCCGAACGCATTTTTTCGAGGATCTCCGTAACACCGCTGTTTCCGCAAAACAGTATCAGGAACTCTTCACCGCCCCATCTGGCAATATCGCAGCCCTCACAGACTTCTTTCATTTTTCGCGATACGGTTTTCAGAACCTCATCGCCTGCATTATGCCCGTAAACATCATTAATTTTCTTGAAATCGTCGATATCAGCCATTGCAAGCACAGCATTTTCTTTCTCGCTGCTGACTTCTTCAAGCCTGTCAAGCATATAATGCCTGTTATAAAGTTCGGTCAGACGATCTTTGTGTGCCATTTTGGTAAGCTTGGTCTCAGAAACGATTATCGAACGCACCATAGCATTCAAGTATAAGACCAGAAACCAGAAAACGATCAGCGAATTGGTGATCAGGAAAAATATGGCATATTTGTTGTCCCTGTCATAAACAGGACCATTCACCCTGACATACCCCATGAAAATGAAGTAGAAAACCGCCACACAAATGCTGATATACAGGGATTTTACGGTTCTTCTTCCAATTCTGAAAGACACATAATCTATGGCGTAGATAACAGGTATCATCGAAAAACAGTAGAGATGAAACCCGTAGCTTTCACCAAGGCAGACAGTAGTCACCCCCATATATAGTATTATCATAGAGTAAACTATCCATACATAGATATCGAGTTTATCCTTATAGATCAGAAAATAGGTGAAAATATATACACACAGGGTCGGGATACTGAAATATACAAGAAAATCGGCTTCAAGCTTTTTAAAGAACAGCATTAGACCCAACACTATGACAAGTAAAGCGGTATTAGCCGCATAGGTCAGCTTATGAACATTTTTTTCGCTCAAAGAGTCCACCCCCTTTTGCAGAAATGTGTTGATATATATTATAATACCATATTCACAATTTTTTTGCAATAAATAAACACTCTGCACCCTGTACGAAAGAATAAACCGTTTTTTGTATGATATGACAAATATTTTCGACATAGAAAAAAGCTTGCAAACCAAAAGTTTACAAGCTTTAAATAAGCAGGGGCACCAAGGATCGAACTCGGGACACGCGGTTTTGGAGACTTGAATAACTTGTAATGAGTTATAAACACCTAATTTATTAGTACCTAACAACTTCTCCATGAAATCAATACATTATACCATACTAAATTTAATTAGTCAACATCACATTTAGTGTGGCTAAAGACACATTTATAACAACGATAAAAGATAGCGTTTGACAGAAGTCAGGCGCT
>NZ_JAILMR010000082.1 GCF_024692365.1 Ruminococcus sp.
ACCCGAATAATACTTTTATCTTGACAATCATATAATCATGTGCTAATATGCTGATAAGACCGACTGCTTTCACAATCGGTCTCATCATATACTCTTTTATTACACTATTTGTAGTTTACACAGAATTTGGGATTGACTCATAATGTCTCTTATAAAAAGGATTACGGAAAAGGCTAAGAACTATCCTGAACTGTACACATAAAAATAACGGCACTACGTCATTATAGCGCAGTGTCGTTAATATTTTGGATTGATAAAGAATACAAATCTTTTTCTCCTGGACAATTAAACTGTGTCTATAGACACACTTTAGTAAATCTCATCAAGCTTTGTCATCGCAGTCTTTTTCTGCTCCTCTATGACATGATAATAGAACTTCATCGTTATCGAAATGTCAGAATGCCCTAGGATTTCGGAAACGACCTTAATATCAGTTCCTTGCCTAAGAAGCAGCGTTGCGAATGTATGACGTAAAGCGTGAACAACGTCTTTCTTCCCGTTAATTCCGCAGTTTTTTAGGATTCGCGACATAGTGCGATGAATAGCACTTGGATCAACTAAAAGACCATTCTCCGTGGCAACTATCCTATCATTATCACCCATTATAGCGTGTATCTTTACTAAAGCATCAAGTGCAGTTTTATTAAGCGGCACATATCGAACAGAATTGCGAGATTTGGGAGTATTTACTATCTTTTCATACTTCATGCTGCTGTTACCTCTTGTCTTTACAGAAGAAATACTGTTATGCACAAAAAGGATTTTATTAGTAAAATCAACATCAGACCAACTCAGAGCGAGAGCTTCCCCTACACGCAGACCCGTGTTTAGCATAAACACTATAAAATAACCGTACCTATATTTAAAACTGCCATTATCATAAGTTGAAATAGCTTCGGCAGCGATCGCCCTCGCCTGTTCGGGAGAGTAATATACTACCGTTTCATCAGATTTATTATTTTTCGGAAGAACAACCGTAAGCATAGGATTTTTCTTTATATCCCCTTTTAAAACCGCAAGATCTAGACAACTCTTCAAGTTAACGTATGCTTTCTTGGTAGTACTATAAGAAGAACGTTCAGCAAGATCATTCAGCATCAATTGAATATCATCATCAGTCAGTTTCTTTAACTTTATTTTGCCTATAGCAGGAAAAATCTGATAGTTAAGACTTTGTTCCACCCTATCATACGAAGATCGTTTCAATGATGGGCGCTTAGTATTAATAAGCCATTTTGTCATATACTCATCTACTGTGTTGTTGCTCTGTTTCTCGAATAACATTAAAAATATCCTCCAATAATATATATTCCTGTATGCAAAAGCACAAGAACAATAATACCAAAAAGAGGATAATTCGTCAATCTATAATATTCTAAATTATATACGATATATCAAATGATATATCCGCGAGAAAAAGAACAAACCAATTAAAATTTATTCAAAAATATTTTCCATAGGGGCTTGATAAATAAAAAACAATGTGCTATAATGCATACAGTGAGTGCGAACAACAAAACACTCACCTGTGGCTTAAATGAATTGGCGTTCAAATAAGCCATCAGCACAAATGCTTAAGCGGAGCAATTGTGAGACTTTTACAGATGAGTGCATCAATGTCCGTATTGTATATTATAGCATGGTTTTGATATATTTGTCAAGGAGTTTTCAGTATGCTTTTACGGGCAAGTGCTGAGAACTCTTTTCTATTTCCCGTAAGACTTACGAATCCTACGGCTGACTCCAGTTGAACTGAATAGCCAGAGAGAGAAAGCAACCTCGACGAGACCTCAATAACTGCTGAATGATTCAGCTTCATTGAAACAGTTTGCATTTGCAAGCCTGCCTAATGGCAGCTACCTCAATGTACGCCGTGACCACTTAGTGATGTAAGTGAAGCGAGTATAAACACTGTGGTGTGAGCTACCGGGGAGGTAATCGGGAAGTCATGGTCTGTATCGACTATGCAAAGGGCGCAGCCGACAGCAAGGTGTATTTGCTAAAAGAGTTTGTCACTCCTCAGAATACACTGATGACTAGGCGATCTAA
>NZ_JAILMR010000106.1 GCF_024692365.1 Ruminococcus sp.
CGTTGCAGATATCCGTACCTGCGTACTGCACCCCGCTTCTGCTACACACAGACAGCTGACCGATGAACAGCTGGTAGCCGCAGGCATCGACGGCGGTATGATAAGATTCTCCGTTGGTCTTGAAAACGTTGAGGATATACTCGACGATCTGAAGCAGGCATTTGCGGCTATCTGATCGATAGTTTAACTTACGGACTGCGGGATTCACTGAGGGAAACCTTTCTTCAGAAAGGTTCTCCCTCAGACTCCTTTCCAAAGACTTTTATATAGGTAAGCGGGGGATAGCCGTACTTTAAAAGTACAGCTATCCCCCGCATTTTGTTTTCTATTTTAGAATAGCTATCCCCCGCTTACCTAAGTAAAAAGTTTTAGGAAAAGGGGTTTGGGGGAATAACCCTTTTTCAAAAGGGTTTTCCCCCAATCAACCACGCAGTTCGTAAGTTAAATCATCGATTACTGACGCAGATAAACTCCGTTTTCTTCGATGTAGTCCTCCATATCGTCTTTATAGCCGAGGTGGAGGGGGTCGCTATCGAGTGCTTTCAGTGCACGCTGACCGATATCCTTACGGAAGTGTGCGCCCTCGAAGGTGATCTTTTCAACGCCCTGATATGCCTTTTCAAGAGCGGAATTCAGGGTAAGACCCTTTGCGGTAACGCCGAGAACACGTCCGCCGCTGGTGAGGAACTTGCCGTCAGCAAGCTTTGTACCTGCATGAAATACCTGTGCGCCGTCCACCTGTCCCTTAGCGTCAAGACCCTTGATCTCGATGCCCTTGGGGTAAGAGAGGGGATATCCGCCGCTTGCCATTATAACGCAGGCGCAGCTGCCCTCTGACCACTCAACGTTGAGTTCGCTGAGCTTATGGTCGTAGATAGCTTCCATGATATCCACCAGATCGGTTTTCAGCATAGGCAGTACCACCTGTGTTTCGGGATCGCCGAAACGGCAGTTGTACTCGATGACCTTTGGTCCCTTGGGAGTGAGCATAAGTCCGAAATACAGGCAGCCCTCAAATGTTCTGCCCTCCGAATTCATCGCATTGATAGTAGGCAGGAAGATCTTCTCCATGCACTCCTTAGCGATTGCTTCGGTATAGTAGGGGTTGGGGGATACGGTACCCATTCCGCCTGTGTTCAGACCCTCGTCGTTATCAAGAGCTCTCTTGTGATCCATTGAGGATATCATAGGAACCACAGTTTTGCCGTCGGTAAAGCTGAGTACAGATACCTCGGGACCTGTGAGATATTCCTCAACAACAATTGTGGTGCTGCTGTCGCCGAACTTCTTGCCGTCGATCATTTCCTTGATAGCTTCAACAGCTTCCTGCTCGTTCTGCGCAAGTATAACGCCCTTGCCCAGTGCAAGACCGTCAGCCTTTATAACAGCGGGATAAGTGTTCTGCTGCTTAACGTAAGCTATGGCAGACTCGCTGTCCTTGAATACCTCGTAGCCCGCAGTGGGGATAGAGTATTTCTTCATCAGTTCCTTGGAGAATACCTTTGAACCCTCGATGATAGCCGCAGCCTTTTTAGGTCCGAAGGTCTTGAAGCCCTCAGCCTGCAAAGCGTCTACCATGCCCAGTACCAGCGGATCGTCGGGTGCTACTACTACAAGATCGACAGCCAGCTTTTTTGCCAGCGCAACAACACCGTCGATGTCGGTCGCACCAACGTCAAAGCATTCAGCCATTGCCGATATACCACCGTTGCCGGGGGTGCAGTAGATCTTTTCAGCTTTAGGGGACTGCGCAAGCTTAGCGATTATAGCGTGCTCGCGTCCGCCGCCGCCGACTACAAGTATTTTCATTTAAAACACTCCTTTGTGAATTTATCAGGTCTTTGAGAAGCGTATGGTCTTCAGAACTTCATTGAAGTTGTCCCGCATCGCTGCGGTACACTGATCGTAGGATACCACCCATACTTCAAGAACATTGGTATCCTCAGCCAAAATGCTGATATCCAGATCGAAGGATATGCCGTCAACGGAGTATACTCCGCTGACAGTATATGCTGCGTGTCCGCCGACCTTGGTATCGCCGCGGTCGGATATCTCGATCTGGTCTTTCAGCCCCTTGGAATCTATCACTGCATCAGCGACCTCGCTGAGGGTCATTTCCGCCATAGTTTCGACTACGCGGGAATTTATCATTATCGAGCAGTTGTCCTTTGCATCGGCGATATCATCCGCCTTGTATACTATGGACATAGACGAAGAGGAATCCTGAGTGGTCTCCCACTTTTTATCGTCCGCCTTTACGGTAAAGGTGGGCTTGGTCTCCTTTTTCTTCTTTTCTGCCGCCGAAGATGATGTATCAACAGCATCGGGATCCTTTATCTCGATGACAGTCTGTTCGCTGTCATCGGTATGAGAACTGTCAGCTGATGTATCCGCACTGACTGCGGGTTTGCCCTCGTTGGGATCGACAACGACTATACCGGGAGTATTGCCCGCGGGTGTTGCCGCCGCGGAATTACTTTCCTTTTTGCCGTCCTTGTTTTCCTTGCCGCCGCAGGCAGCAAGACTGACAGCCACAACTACTGCCATAGCAGCGATAGCGATCTTTTTCATTTCAAAACCACACTTCTGTCAAAAAATTACGGGATTATTCCGCCTCAGTGACCTCTGCGATCTCAAGAGTCTCTTCCTCGGTCACAGTTTCTTCCTCGGTAGTAGTCTCGTCATCAGTAGTTTCTTCATCAGTTACAACATCGTCAGAAACAACAGCCTGTGCTGCGGGCTTCTTAGCCTCGGTCTTTTCCTCTTCCTTCTTGCCGCAAGCGGTCAGAGAGAGAGCAGCAACTGCTGCAGCGATGATCATTACTTTTGTAAATACCTTATTCATTTTAAATTACTCCATTCATGCGCCGAACTATCGGCTAAAATTTTACTTTCTTTTTGATGCGCCCCATGCGCATCGCTTACCCTACTTTGCGGTATTCCCGCCGAACAT
Source organism: Ruminococcus sp. (assembly GCF_024692365.1). Taxonomy (GTDB): domain Bacteria; phylum Bacillota; class Clostridia; order Oscillospirales; family Ruminococcaceae; genus Hominimerdicola. Next base: position 2,954 of record NZ_JAILMR010000106.1, read on the forward strand.
TAGTCTGCTATTACAACTTCAGCAGTTTCCTCTGCGGTAACTGTCTCTTCCTCGGTAGTAGTCTCGTCGTCAGCGTCAGTAGTTTCTGCATCGGTAACAACGTCATCGGATACAACAGCCTGTGCTGCGGGCTTCTTAGCCTCGGTCTTTTCCTCTTCCTTCTTGCCGCAAGCAGTCAGAGACATAGCAGCTACTGCTGCAGCGATGATCATTACCTTTGTGAATACCTTATTCATTTTACATTACTCCATTCATGTGCCGAACCTTATCGGCTAAAATTTTTATTGTAAACGACATTGATATCCTGCCATGTTGCGGACTGGCAAGATATAACATCGTATACTTAACTTTCCTTACTATGCGTCATGCGCATAAGATCCTTACTGTGCGGTATTACCGCTATTCAAACTGCACTGACCACATCAGGTCGCGCAGGTCATTATCGATATCCGAAACACTTTTTTCGGCTATCGTAAAGCAGACATTCAGTTCTGTATATCCGTTGAAGGCAGTGTACTGCAAAAGTCTTGACTCAACTCCGCTGATGGAAGCATCGAGAGTATACTCTCTGCGCATCCAAGGTCTGCCGTTGATCTCAAGGGTACTCCAGTCTATCAGGGTCTGACCCGCGGGCGGGGTATCCTTTTCGTAGTACTGCTGAGCTACTTCGTTGATATCGTACTGTGAGAGGTCATTGATGGTCTGATTTGATGAAAACAGCGCTGTTGAACTGTTATCACCGACCCAGCCTAAAATACACTCTATGCTGTCGGTACTGCTTTCCGCATTGATAGTTGCAAGCTCGGAGGCATCGACCCATTTGGTAAGATCGACATCAAATCCGTAGCCTGTTCCGTTTACGTGAACTATCTCGGGTTCTGCGGGGGCAGGTGTTTCAGCTTCGGAAGAAGAATCTGTTTCAGCGGCACTCGATATCTCGGGTGCGCTTTCGGCAGGCGCTTCGGTTTCAGCCTCGGAGCTTTCATCAGCTTCGCTGCTCTCCTCGGGCTCACTGCTTTCCTCTGCCATACTGCTTTCTTCCGCCGCAGTAACAGCCGTACTGCTGTCTTTTTTGGGAGCGCTTGCTCCCTGATCTTTATCGGAGGCTTTGCCGCAGGCGGTCAGTAATACTGCCGCCGACAGCGCTGCAATTATCAGCTTTTTATCCATTAGTGGTGGAAGAGTCTGATGCCTGTGAATGCCATAGCCATGCCGTACTTGTTGCAGGTATCTATAACATTGTCGTCACGGATAGATCCACCGGGCTCTGCGATGTAAGCAACGCCTGACTTCTTAGCTCTCTCGATGTTATCGCCGAAGGGGAAGAAAGCATCGGAACCAAGACATACATCGGTATTCTTAGCAAGCCATTCCTTCTTCTCCTCGCGGGTCAGAGGCTCGGGCTTGGTCTTGAAAATTCTCTGCCACTCGCCCTCAGCCAGAACGTCCTCATACTCTTCACCGATATAAACGTCGATAGCGTTGTCACGGTCGGGTCTGCGGATATCGTCCTTGAAAGGCAGAGCCATTACCTTGGGGTTCTGTCTCAGCCACCAGTTATCAGCCTTGCTGCCTGCAAGTCTTGTGCAGTGAACTCTTGACTGCTGTCCTGCACCGATACCGATAGCCTGTCCGTTCTTTACATAGCAAACGGAGTTGGACTGGGTATACTTCAGTGTGATGAGGGAGATCATCAGATCTTCCAGCTTGTCATCAGGGATATCCTTGTTCTCGGTAACAACGTTGGAAAGCAGTGCCTTATCGATCTTCAGCTCGTTTCTGCCCTGCTCGAAAGTCACACCGAATACCTGCTTGCGCTCGATCTCAGCGGGAACGTAGTTCTCGTCGATCTTGATGATATTGTATGTACCCTTTCTCTTGGACTTGAGTATCTCCAGAGCTTCATCGGTATAGCCGGGAGCGATAACGCCGTCGGATACCTCTCTCTGTATCATCTTGGCAGTAGGAACATCACATACATCGGACAGTGCGATGAAATCGCCGTAGCTGGACATTCTGTCTGCACCTCTTGCCCTTGCATAAGCGCAAGCCAGTGAAGAAAGCTCGCCCAGATCGTCAACGAAGTATATCTTAGCCTCAGTCTCTGTCAGGGGTCTGCCGATAGCGGCACCTGCGGGAGATACGTGCTTGAAAGAAGTTGCAGCGCACATACCGGTAGCAGCTTTCAGCTCCTTTACCAGCTGCCAGCCGTTGAAAGCGTCCAGCAGGTTGATATAGCCGGGCTTGCCGTTGAGAACTTCGATAGGAAGATCCTTACCATCCTCCATATAAACTCTCGACGGCTTCTGATTGGGGTTGCAGCCGTACTTCAAAAGCATCTCGTTTGCCATTGTTATTACCTCCGATTAAAATATAATTTTATCCTTATCCGCGGGATCATCCGCGTCTTTATCAGCTTTTACTATCGGGACTTTACCGAAGAAATCATCGGGATCGACTTTTTTCTTCCAATGGTAAATCCATTATTATTGCCCATCTTTGTGTTATCTCCAAAAGCGATGTTCAGTCACAGTCGGCATAAAGCTGGTATTCACCACATACAGTGCACTTAAAGAGATAGCCCTGCAAGCCGCCGCCGTTTGTCATACATTCTCTGATATCCTCGATATCAAACATAGCCTCGTCCTTGCGGTAGATATCTTCCAGTTTATCTGAAAGACCCATCTTTTCAAGTTCTGCCATGCCCACATATCCCACAAATGCGCAGTAATCGCCGCAGTGGGCGAGCCAGTATTCCTGCTGCCACCCGCAGTATCCCGGGGTACGGTGTATAAGTTCGTCCAGCTTGGACACATCATCTATCTTCTCACAGCTGTAAGCGTCCTGAAACTCGCCGTCAAATTTCTTTGCGGCACTGCCATCGGCTATGCACCAAGGACACAGACACTCAACATCTTCTGTCGAATAGAATGGACTTTCGTATACATATCCGGTCTTTTTGCCGCAGCATTCGCATATCTGCGGCTTGTCAGCCTTTTTGAAAGCCCCTGTGCCTATGGGGTCGGGGTGATATCTGAATATAGGTAAGTCCGCCATAGTCAGCCTCCGTCAACTCATTCAAAGATCTCCTCGATTATTACGGCGAGCAATAAACCGCCCAGTATAGAAAGCAGAGTCATCACAAAAAGTTTCGCCGTAGTACCAAAGCCCCTTTTCAGCTTGAAACCATTCTCCACCGACAAAGGTGCGTCAGGGACTTTACCGTTGAGCCATATAGGACAGGCTACCATTGACATCAACAAAACAACTACTATAGGCGTGCCAAGACCGTCCCTGACAAACTTATCCAAAAGATAAGCCGTGCCGGTTGCCGCCGCTATAACTCCGTAGTATATCTTCTTTATGAGATGCCACTTTTTGACCTTTTTAAGGTAATTATCTCTTTCAACCTGAATATCCGCGTGCTGGGCACGTTCTCTCTGAAGCTCCGCTTCTGCCATAACACCCGCTGTGTCGATATTCAGAGTCGAGTCGCAGTAAGGACACTTTACCACCCGCTGACCGGGGGCATAGTTTATATCACCCGAACAGTTCGGACATTTCATTGCCATTATTTCCATATTATTCTCCTTCGATGGAAAAATGTTCGTTTAACTGTATTTGCCATCACTTGGCGATAAAGACTGTCACTACAAAACTAGCTATGCACAGTACGAAAAATATCGCCAAATAAGCTCCAGTTGATATTGGCTTTTCTTTTTCTGAGAGCGAGCTTTCAAGATCTTTTGGAACTATAGGTTTCAGAAAATTCAGGAAAGGTGTGGCAATTGCGATAAAGTAATTCATAGGCAATCTCACATAATTGCGGTACACCAGACCTGAAAGTACGCCCGATACAACAGCAAGAGGAAGCGAGATATAGAATATTATCCGCCATATCTTCAGCTTTTTCAGGTACTTTTCCTTATCGGGAATATTATTTATATCGCCCGAGCCGTCAGAGTTCTTCATATCAGTTATTTCCATGTAATTACCTGCCTTGACTCATTTCAAAGACTACCGAAGCAACACTTGATTCGCTGTCCTTTTCGGAAGAACTGTCTCCCTTGACCATCTCTCTGAGCACTCCGCCCAGCAGCACCATGCCGATCACGATACCGTAAAGGGCGCCAGTTGAGTTGGGTCTTTCCTTTGGGGTGATCTTATTCAGAATTATATCGGGAGGAGTAGGTGCAAAGGAGTGGAGTATCGGGCCGCCGCCGAAAAGCAGTACGATAACAGGAAATCCTGATATCGTTTGCAGACTTGAATGTTCAGGGGCAAAGCCAAACACAAAGCCTATAACTACGCAAAATACCATTGAGACATACTTTATGGTCTGCCACTTTTTAAGCTTTGCAAGATAAGTTTTTTTAGCTTCCTCAGCAGCAGCGTTATCTCTCATCATCTGCTCATAGTCCAGATCTTCTGCGGACATGGATATCTTTATGACAGAATCACAATAAGGACATTTGCAACTGGTCTTGCCATGTTTATAATTTATCTCACCTGCGCAGTTTGGACATTTCATGGATAGCAGTTCCATAATTCTTCTCCTTTGGGGGATTATTACATATCAAAGCTCTGCTTACCGTTCTCGGTCAGGAGTATGACCTTTTCGTCCTCGATCATGCCTCCTATGACATGGTTCTCGTTTATGAAGCGGAAATACTCCATATGTTCTGCCAGAGTTTTGTGCTCGGGGACAAGTATCGGCATAGGCTCGATGCGCGAACCCTGAGAGGCTATACATTTACATTCCGAATATATATCCTTTATCATATCGCGCAGCTTATCCTTGTTGGCAGGGTCGGTAAATTTCTCATAAAGCTCCCTTCCGATGTCAAACAGCTCGGTCATCTGAGTATTGCCGATATTTCCTGCGAAGACATACCGACCGTCCTCAGTCATGCCGAGGGTGTACCCATTACCGGGAGCGATAGAGAAATATCTTATCAGCCTGCGTGCCATTACTTTGAATACTTGTTTACGATCTTTGAAACAGCCTTACCTGTCTCAATATCGATAAACCTTACAAACAGGGATACCTTGTTATCCTCGTTCAGTGCGTTCCACAGACCGTTGGTGAACTCGTCGATATCGTTGGGGATAGTCACCTTCTTGGGTTCGCCCTCAAAGCTGGGCAGAGGATTGCCATCGCCCATATAGGTGTGGATGAAGTGACCGAAACCTGCGATAGGAGTGGAATATGTGAAAGTGAATCTTTCAACGCTGTCGGGGTTGCCGTCAGCGGATTTCAGTATGCTCATAGCATAGTTGTACTGACCGTCGCCAACGTGCATGATACCGGAAATTCTGGGTGTGTAGTTGGGAGCATCGTCCTCATACTCACGGGTACGCAGGCTCTGCTCGAAAGTCTGCTGCTTGTCCATCAGCTCATAGATGGTATCGGTCTGGTCGCCGTTTGTAACGATAGTCTTGTTGCCAAGCACTCTTACAGGCGAATATATTATCAGGTGAGGATCAGAAAGCTTTGAAGGATCGGCAGCCTCAGTCTTGATGCCGTCCTCGGTCTCGGTGAACACTCTGTTTCTGGAATTTACGCTTCTGCCCATGATGAAGTAAGCAGTAACAGCGTGCTTGCCGTCAGCGCTCTTACCGATAACGATACCTCTTCCGGGGTAAGCGTTGCCTTTGAGTTCCTCATAAATGTCAAGTGTTTTCATTGATTTGACCTCCTTGATAAGGTTTAGGGTTGTCATTGATCTTTCCATCAATGATTTTTACCAATGTTTTCTTCATATTCTTTTTCAGTTTTATTGAATATCGCGAACGCGCACAATTTTCTGTACGCAAATCACCTCAACTATATATTATAGCAGAAATTTCCGCCGATTGCAAGTCATAGCGACTAAATATCACTATTTTTTTCAGATAGTCCCGTCAGTCAACATAAGCTTTGCCGTCGCGGATAGTTATCCTGTCCTCACAGAACAGCGAAACTGCCTTGGGCAGGAGCTTCCACTCCACGTTTTCCATTATCTTCTTCTGCAAGCTTTCGGGGGTCTCGTCGTTGGCGATATCAACAGCTCCCTGCAGGATTATTGCACCTGCATCAGCTTCTTCGTTTACGAAATGGATAGTCGCACCGCTGATCTTGACACCGTATTCCAGAGCCTTTTCATGAACTTTCAGACCATAGTAGCCTTCGCCGCAGAAAGAGGGTATCAGTGCGGGATGAACGTTGATTATCTTGTAGGGGTACGCCTTTGTAACGACCTCGTCAAGTATTATCATGAATCCTGCCAGCACTACAAGGTCGGCTTTCTGTCTGTTCAGTTCTTCAAGTATAGCCTGACTGTATGCCTTTTTGTCAGCATACTCCTTTCTGGGCAGCACCACTGAGGGTATACCTGCCTTAGCCGCTCTTTCAAGGGCATATGCGCCCTCTTTTGAGGATATTACACAGCTTATCTTTCCGCCATTTATCTCTCCTCTTTCCTGAGCGTCTATCAGCGCCTGCAAATTAGTCCCGCCGCCCGAGACCAGTACAACTATATTTTTCATAATGATACTTCCTTTCGATCAAAAATAATAAACACATACTGGCTTGCCTGTTTCAGCCGCGTCCCTGAATAGTTTTTTCAATACATCCAACACCTCGCCGCTTTTAGGCAAAAATCTCAGTTTCGTCTTATCCACCGCCGCAAGCTGTCTGTACACTGTCACAGGGTCTTTAAATTCGTATACGTCATCGGGACAAAGTTCCTCATTTAACATATCAACATGATAATAGAGCTGTAACCCGATAAATCCATATTCTTCCGGTTTTATACCGTCAACCACAGCACCAAGATATCCGTCCCATATACCATAGCCGCACTTTCTGCCTGATGGGTCGATAACGAAAAATGAATACTCACCCTCGCCCTCAAAACCGCTGTAGTACTGTTCGTTTATGTACGAGTAGTCGAAGTTTTCAAGCATAGCTTTCTCCTTATGCCGTTATTCTTCAATATCCTCGTTTATAACGACTTTCTCTATACCGTAAACCTCGTTACAAGCCTGCTCTTTCGGGTGAGTTTCCCTGTAACCGATGACCCAGATAATTATCACCACCGCAAGGATCACCAGACCTATGACCTGATGCCCGTGCCTGCGCCAGAATGTCTTCAGCGACTTCCTGTTGTCGAATTCTCTCACGATAAACCCTCCGCTTCGCATCTCAGCTTGTAAAATATCTGTATAAAAGGCTGTGCGCTTATCACTTTATGCTTCCCCCATGAAAAATACATTCATATATCTGCACACCGTTCAGGGATATCGTTTCACGTCCGCTGAACCATGAGGTGTCGCCGTTTACTTCACATTCGTAAACATAGGCGCCGTCCTCATAACGCGCAGGTCCTCTGAACGGCTTGTCCTCGGGGACTTTCAGCAGTGCCGCTTTCAGAAAATCTCCGCTGAAATTTTCGCCTGTCACTCTGCCGATATAATTCATCGACCAGAATGGTTCTCCGTCACGCCATAAAGCTTCCTCACCAGCAAATTTCTCTCCGCCGAGATAAGTGTCTATGTAGGTAAGTCCGCCCTCACTGTACTGCAAATCATGGGATTGTGGGCGGCTGCTTGCGCTTTCCGCACCCTTGCCCGCATATGTGGCTTTCTTCGCCCTTATCAGAAAATCAGTCACCTGACTGTCAAACTTTTCCACTGCTATTTTCCTCCGCAGATATCAATTATCTTATCGGCATATTTCTCCGCGTATCTCATGGAGAACTCTCCGTGATACAGCCCGTCGAATATCTCGATACTACTGTTTTGCACGGCTTTGTGTATCAACTCTGCCGACCTTTTCACCGAACTAATCTCCTTACCGCCCGCGAAAACATACACTCGCGCAGAAGTCTGTTTCAGTTCGGGTTTCATCTCATAACGCTGATTTGCCGTGAGAAATGCCGTCATGTTTTCAAGAGTTATCTCCTTAGTGTCGCGGAAATAATCCTCAAAAAGTTCGTCATTGATTCTGAGTGCCGCGAACTGTTTCCTCGCGAACCACTCTTTTTGTATCAGCCCGTAACTCATTTTCAGTGATGATGGCAGAAGTGCCGCTGTCACCTTTGAGGGTATCACAAGCGCACTTTCAATCACTGCATTTTCGCAGATATCTCCCCGCTGTGACAGCATTTCAAGGGCTATCTGTCCGCCGAGAGACAGCCCGCCGAGGAGCTTCACTCTTCCGCCGAAGTTTTCGTCTATATATGCGATAATTTCCGCCGCGTTGTCTTCTATCGAGGTGAAATCCTTGTCACTGCCTGCGTGACCGTCTAAAATAGGAAGAACCACACGATACTGCTTTGAAAGTATCTGCGCAGCTTCGCGGTATCCCCACCATGAGAGACCGCCGCCGTGGAGAAGAATGATAGTATCGCTGTTTTTCTCACCGAAAATAACTGTCTTCATGGTGATGTCACCCTCTTATCGGCTTAGCTTCTATCTCCACCCACGCAGGCTTGAAACCGCAGTTCAGCGCGATATTCTGCGAATGGAGATTTCCCGCACCTGTTCCGTAAAATGGTATATCACCCATTTCGGTTATCCTGTTTTTCAGAAGCGTCACAAGATAAGTACCAACGCCCTTTGAACGGTATTCGGGCATAACATCAATGCCTATCTGCATCCAGTAGGGTGCATCTTCGGAACAACCAGCCATGCCCATGATGTTGTCGCCGTCATAAGCGACAACCGCTATCCTGTCGGGACGTGTGGAAAGTGCCGCTTCGCATATGGCATTTTCAAAACGTTCATCGCTGTAAAACTGATGAATTTCCTTATCGCAGTACCACTTTACGGCATAGTCTGCCCGCGGTGTTACATCACGGCAGGGCAGGAACATATGGTGTGTCTGTGTAAGACCGTACCCGAACTTTGCAAGTTCTCTGTCTATCGCCGCAAGGTTTCTGTGTTCCATCAGCTGATGTCCCTGTTTGCTTTTGGCAAATCCATACAAAAACTCATGTATAGATTCGTCAGCCGAAATGACTGTTCCCCTGCCGACAGTCGCCATTGAAAGAAAGGTCTTTTTCGTTGAATACAGTCTTCTGCCATCGTTCAAAGCCGATGCCACAACAGTGTTGCTGTCTTTGAGGAAGTCCTCAGCCGTGCAGTTATAGTCAACAGCCAGCTGACTGAGAAGCTTATGGAAATAGTTTTTAAACATATCTGTCACCGAAGTTTTGCCATTTCGTTTTCCAGAAAATCCTTGTCATACTTTCTGCGATAATCCCTCAGCATATCATCAGCTGACTTGTGCTGAAACTCGCCGTCTGCCATCATCAGCGGGAAATTATGCACGCAGTCGCACAGCAGATATTCTCTGCCGCGGTCGCCGTGACATTCCGCCATCTCGCTTATCACCCGCGACAGTACAGCGCAGTATTCGCCCGAAAGTTCAGCACGTCTGCCGTCATCGGGCTTGTCACCGCACACCCACGCGAATATATCATCATTTTTATCAAAGTACCCGCGAAGCGCACTTCTTACAAAGCCCTCTGAAGGTGCCGCCTTTGCAAGTTTATCCGATATCTCCCTGAGTGCAGGCAAATAAGCACCGACCCTCTCGGGCAGTACCCTGAAACATACCATCATCGAGTGGATATCGAAAATGTCATTGTAAATAGATTCCATAACACCGAACTTCTTTCCTACCTGTTCAAAAAAGCCACCCGACACAAGCCGCGCCGAGTGGCTGAAAATGACTTTTTTATCAGCAGATGATAACGCCCATGTCGCTCTCTACCAGCTCGCCGAGAACATATGCGTCCTCGCCTGCAGCCTTGATAGCAGCGATAGCCGCATCAACGTCAGCCTTGTCAACAACAACAGTCATACCAACGCCCATATTGAATGTGTTGAACATATCTCTCTCGGGGATATTGCCTGTCTTTGCGATAAGGTCGAATATAGGCAGTACCTGAACATCGCTTCTCTTGATCTGAGCAGATATGCCCTTAGGCAGTGCTCTAGGGATATTCTCATAGAATCCGCCGCCTGTGATGTGGGATATGCTCTTTACCTTTACAGCGTCCAGCAGGCTCATGACAGCCTTTACATAGATGCGTGTAGGTGTCAGCAGTGCCTCGCCCAGAGTTGTACCCAGCTCGTCATAGTGCTTAGCCAGATTCTCCTCGTTAACATCGAATACCTTTCTTACCAGCGAGAAACCGTTGGAGTGTACACCGCTGGACTTAATAGCGATCATTACATCGCCAGCCTTCTGTGTGGTGGGGTCGAGTATCTTGTCCTTATCAACAACACCAACAGAGAAACCTGCCAGGTCGTACTCTTCCTCAGGCATAAGACCGGGATGCTCCGCAGTCTCACCGCCTACCAGTGCGCAGCCTGCCTGAACGCAGCCCTCTGCAACACCTGATACTATGCTTGCGATCTTCTCGGGGATATTTCTTCCGCAGGCAATATAATCCAGGAAGAACTGGGGCTTAGCGCCGCAGCAGATTATATCATTTACACACATAGCAACGCAGTCGATGCCCACGGTGTCATGCTTGTCCATCAGGAAAGCGATCTTTATCTTGGTACCAACGCCGTCAGTACCCGATACCAGAACAGGCTTGCTTATGCCTGTGATGTCCAGTTCAAAAAGTCCGCCGAAACCGCCGATACCATCGATAACGCCCTTGGTAACTGTTCTGCCTACGTACTGCTTCATAAGTTCTACTGCCTTGTAACCGGCAGTAACGTCAACGCCTGCATCCTTGTAGCTGTTTGAATAACTGTTCTTGTTCATAAATGCTTCCTTTCGGTCATATACTTTAACTTGTTGTAAGTGTTATTCCTTGCCGTTCCAGCAATATGTGCAAAGTCCGCATTCGGGTCTGCCCACAGCCCTTACTGTACCCTCTACGGACTGGAATTCCAGTGAAGTGAGCTTCAGTCTGCGGCATATCTCATCTCTGAGATACTTGCCTCTCTCGGTATTGGTATCGCTGTATTCGCTGATGTACTTAACGCCCTCAATACCCTCATTCTCGTCGATTATCTGCCTTGCGATGAGTTCCAGTTCAGAAGTGCTTCTCGAGAAGTTCAGGTACTTGCAGCCGTACATTATAGGAGGACAGGCAGATCTCATATGTACTTCCTTAGCGCCGTTCTCATAAAGGAACTCAACTGTCTCCCTCATCTGTGTACCTCTTACGATACTGTCATCAACGAACAGCAGCTTCTTGCCCTCGATGAACTCATGAACGGGTATCAGCTTCATCTTAGCTACCTTGTTTCTCATGGACTGATTTGTAGGCATAAAGCTTCTGGGCCATGTGGGAGTGTACTTTATGAAAGGTCTTGCAAAGGGGATACCGCTCCTGTTGGCATAACCGATAGCGTGGGGAGTACCCGAATCGGGAACGCCGCATACGTAGTCAACATCGGGCAGTCTGCCGTTCTTGATATCGTTCTCCGCCATTATCATGCCGTTGCGTATCCTCATGCCCTCAACGTTGACGCCCTCGTAGTTGGCGTTGGGGTAGCCGTAGTAAGTCCAGAGGAAAGTACAGATGCTCATCTCGTCAGTACCCTCGGAGAGTATCTCATAGCCGTCCTTGGTGAGCTTCAGTATCTCGCCCGCTTTCAGCTCATGGCAGGTCTTGTAGCCCAGCTTCTGGTAAGCGAAATCTTCAAAGGAGAAGCAGTATCCGTCCGATCTCTCACCGATGATGATAGGCAGCTTGCCCGCCTTGTCTCTTGCGCATATGATGGAATCCTCAGTCATCAGTACCAGTGACATAGTGCCCTGTATCTTCTCCTGAGCGTAGCGTATACCGTCTACAAAGCTGTCTTTCTGAGCTATCAGCGCACCGATAAGTCCTGCCGAATTGATAGCGCCGCTGCTCATGGTCTCGAAGTTTGCACAGCCGTTTATCAGCAGCTCGTTTGAAAGCTCCTCTGCGTTATGTATAACACCTATGGAGCATATAGCATAATGACCCATAGTTGATCTCACCATTATAGGCTGAGGGTCAGTATCGCTTATGCAGCCTATGCAGACCTTGCCGCGCATAGCCTCAACGTCTTTCTCGAACTTTGTTCTGAAAGGTGAGTTCTCAATGCTGTGAATATTTCTCTGAAAACCTATTTCGGGCGCATATGAGGTCATACCGCCTCTTCTTGTGCCCAGATGTGAATGATAGTCAGTGCCGAAGAAAACGTCCTGTATACAGTCGTTAGCTGACACTGCGCCAAAAAATCCGCCCATAAATCAAATCTCCCGATACCTTATTTTTATCAGATATACGCCCTTTTACGCGCATATCCGTTTTTCATCAATCTCTTGAAGTTATATATATGCGGCAGTCCGCAGGCGTTTCAACAATAACGTCAGCGCCGCATTCTTCCGCTTCTTCCCTGCTGCCGTAGCCCCACAGCACATATACGCTATCAAGCCCGCATTCCTTAGCCCCCACGATATCGTGAAGCCTGTCGCCTATCATAAGCACGCTGTTCCTGTCCGTAACGCCAAGATTTTCCAGCGTGTACTCGATGACTTCTCGCTTGGTGTCCCTTGCGCCGTCTACTCCCGAACCTCCGATAAAGGTGAAATACTTCGCCATATCGAAATGCTCCAAAAGGCTTCTTGCAAAGGGCTCGGGCTTGCTTGTAGCAACTCCGAGGACGAATCCGTCGTTTCTGAGTTCTTTAAGTATATCCTCAACGCCCTCAAACTTTTCAGAATCAAAAAGTCCGTCCACAGGATACTTTTCGCGGTATATCCTGACCGCTTCCCAGGCGCGTTCATCGTCCAGTCCGCAGAATTCCTTCATCGACCGAAACAGCGGAGGCCCCAGAAATCTTCTCATATTCGGAGGTTCTTCCAGACCCATCTTGTCCATGGTGTATCTCACCACGCTGAATATGCCTGGTGCAGTATCCATCAGTGTGCCGTCAAGATCGAACAGCAGGAACTTGTATCTACTCACAGTGCAGCCAGCTTTTCCTGCAGAGCAGCGTCCTTAGCCTTAACGCCCTCGATCATCTCAACCTTTGCAGCTTCCAACTTTTCAGCCAGACCCTCATCGGAGAGAGCCAGCATCTGTATAGCCAGCAAAGCCGCATTCTTTGCACCGTCGATAGCGACAGTCGCTACAGGTATGCCACTGGGCATCTGTACAGTAGCCAGCAGAGCATCAAGGCCATCAAGATTGCTGGACTTGCAGGGGATACCGATAACAGGCAGTGTAGTGTGTCCCGCGATAACTCCTGCCAGATGTGCAGCCATACCTGCCGCACAGATGATAACGCCGAATCCGTTTTCCTTAGCCTTGTCTGCAAAATCAGCGGCAAGGGCAGGTGTTCTGTGGGCGCTCATAACATGACATTCATAAGGCACACCGTAAGCTTTCAGCTCGGCACACGCCTTGGATACCACAGGAAAATCGCTGTCCGAACCCATGATAACTGCTACTTTCTTCATATCAGCATCAAACTCCTTCTTCAACAAAAAAAACTGCAGCTATTGCGTTGCAGTTTCAAATTTGGTCATACTTGTTACTTGCATGGGTGTACTTAGAGTGTGATGAGACAAAGCGGCAGCCATCGGTCGCTCCGCCCATGGAATATAAAGCTTTTGAATCTTTACATATTCCCGAATACATCATACGATACTCCTGTCCTGCGCCATGCGGCTTTTAGGGAGGGTAGTCCCTCCGATATCATATAAATATTGTACAATATTCTCGGGACAATTTCAACAGTTTTCCATATAGAATTTGTTAAGGTTATAAAAAGATTTCTTGTGTAAAATAACAAATCACGACATCAATAAAAGACCCCCGCAGCCCTGTTCAGCGCGCTTATCGCCGATATATCCCGAACCGTTTCCGTCCCTGTGCGAGCCTTGCAGAGTCTCTGTGCCGCACGCATACTATCAGCGTCAGCGCCCGAAAATCCGCGGTATCCTGCTCTTCCGACAATTCTCGGCGTTATCTCATTTTCTGCATAAACTCCGAAATTATACATACGCATTCCTCCTATGGTCGGTTTTGTACAGCCCTTAAAACCGACTCCATTCATCTGTTCATCAGTATACCACATATTCGATAAATAATGCGCTTGCCTATTGACTTAATGTCACTTATATGTTAAAATTATATTATCGATTTATAGCTGAAAATTAACACAAATAACAAATTACTTTGTTTGCTTACGAAATGTTAAAATAAAACGACAGAAAACAATGTTGGTCTTTCCGATAAACGGATAAGCCGACAGATAGATAAATGGGGAGAATGTAATGGATAATCTATCGAATATAGGCGTTATCAAAGACGTCATGCAGCGCCACGGCTTTACTTTTTCAAAAGCCCTCGGACAGAACTTTCTGGTAAACCCATCGGTTTGCCCCCGCATAGCCGAGATGGGCAACGCCAAACCGGGTTTCGGTGTGATAGAGATAGGCACAGGCGTAGGCGTGCTTACAAACGAACTCGCAAAGCGAGCAGATAAGGTAGTCGCCATCGAGATAGATGAACGCCTTATCCCCGTACTTGAAGAGACCCTCGCCGAACATGATAACGTCAAGGTCATAAATGCAGATGTAATGAAAGTCGATCTGCACAAACTTATCGAGGAAGAATTCGACGGACTGGAAGTCGCCGTATGTGCGAATCTTCCATACTATATTACTTCACCCATACTCATGATGCTTCTCGAACAGCGTCTGCGGATACGTTCCGTCACCGTAATGGTGCAGAAAGAAGCAGGAACACGCCTCTGCGCACCTGTTGGCACAAGGGATATGGGTGCCGTTACCGTAGCCGTCAACTACTTCTCAAAACCGAAGATACTTTTCAACGTTTCACGCGGAAGTTTCATGCCCGCACCAAACGTTGACAGCTGCGTGGTGCGTTTCGACATCAACGATACCACCCCCGAGGGTGTGACCGACGAAGCCTTTTTCTTTAAAATGGTCAGGGCGGCATTCTCACAGCGCAGAAAAACTCTGGTGAATTCAGTGTCCGCAGGTCTGGGCACCGATAAGCAGACAGTCACCGCCGCCGTGGAAAACAGTGGTCTCGGGGCAAATGTGCGTCCCGAACAGCTATCCATGGAAGAACTGGTGAGATTCAGCGAGGAACTGAAAAAACTCACGTAAATACGACACATTTCCCGCTTCCGCGATGATAGAATATGTTCATATATTCTATTATTGGGACGTGAGAAATATGCTTCAGAATGTTAAAACCAACGCCGTAAAAACTGCCGAAAAAAGACGGATATCAAAAGGTACGGCAACAGCACGGAAATGGTCATGCCGCATTGGTGCTTTTGCGGGAGGTCTGCTGACAGGTCTTTCTGTCACCCTCGGTTTCCCCTCATTCATGTGCGGCGCGGCAGCATCTCTGGCAGGTGACTATTCACCCGCCGTTTTCCTCGGGACGCTGCTGGCTTTCCTGCTGAACCGCGGTATCGAAGCAGGCATAGTACAGATATGTTCGGTGCTTGTGATAACAGCCATACACTTCATCGACCCCTTTGGTGAAAGGCGAAACGAGCCCGTTTACCGTTCCCTTGTGGTTTCGGGTGTGCTGATGCTGTTCTCCTGCGTCGTAACAGCTGCGGTGCCAAGCGATTTCTACCTTGCGTCCATGCGCATGATAAACTCGCTGCTTGCAGGCTGCACCGTATTCATCACCATGACAGTACGTGATGCCGCAAAGCACAGCGGCGTATTCGACCTCACAGGCATGAACGGTATGTTCGCGGGAATGTTCTTCATAATGATGGTGAGCATTTTCGCTTCGGTGAATATTTTCGCCGTTAATCCCGGCAGGATGCTTGGCGCATTCATACTGTTGCAGGCATCAAGAAGATACCGCAGTTTCGGCGGCGCAGTTATAGGCGCACTGACAGCTTGCGGAGTTCTTGTCAGCGACCCAAGCTTAGCGCGGAACACTCTTCTTCTCGCGACAGCAGGGCTGATATGCGGAGTTTTCATACGCTTCGGCAAGCTTGCAGCAGTCATGAGTTTTCTCGTGACTTCCCTGATTAGCCTTGTGGCTGTGGGTGTAAACGGCGATACATATCATATGTTCGCGGATATCGTAACAGGCTCGCTCCTGTTCCTTATCATACCCGCTGAAAAAGTCAAGCGCATCAGCAAACATATATCAGGATTCCAAAGTACCCCCGAACTTATCGGACACACCACCGCCGCCCGTCTTTCAATGGCAGGCAGGACACTTGGCGAGATAAGGCGCCGCCTTGATATGGTCACGGTGACCATGGACAGGAATACCGCTTCACGCAAAGCTTCTTCCGAAGTCAGAAGATGCGTGTGCAGCGACTGCCATTCCTACCACCTTTGTTTTGAGAAAAACGAAAACACCGAGAAGGCTTTTGATATCCTGCAAAGCACACTCGACCGCGGCGATTCTGTCACCGATGAACAGGTCAAACAGACAGTACTCTGCTGCGACAGACCTCAGCTTCTTTCAAACGCCTTCAACGACCTTGAAAGACATATCATCGCAGACAAAGCCGAGAATATCCGCATAAGAGAACTGCGCACCATGCTTACAGACCAGCTTCTCTCTATGGAGGATATCCTCTCCGACCTTTCATACCGTTCATCGCAGGTGCAGTCCATAGATACAGGGCTCTCCGAAAGCGTGCGAGAACAGTTGGCTTTTATGGGATATAAGGGCGCAAAGGTTTGCGTATATATCGATGAAGACCTCTGCCGAAGAGCTGACGCCTTTATCAAAGGCAGTTTTTCGGGAGATGTCGCAAGGCTGACAGCCTCGGTTTCGTCTATTCTCGACTGCGATATGGCTCTCCCCGATATCACCGAAGAAAACGGCATGACGAGGATATCCTTCTCCGAACTTCCCTGCTTTACCGCGGAAGCCGCAGTTTTCTCGGCATCTGCCAGCGGCGAGTATTCGGGCGACAGCTATGATATCTTCGATGTGGGCGGCAGTGAGAAATATATTCTCCTTTCCGACGGCATGGGCACAGGCAAGCGTGCAAGGCTGGATTCTTCATTCACAGTCAGCCTGAGCCGCAAGCTTCTCACCTCGGGACTTTCTCTCACCACCGTACACAGGCTGGTATCCTCAATGCTGCGTGTAAAGGGCTGGGAGGAAAGCTTCGCCACCATGGATATCCTGCATCTCGACCTCTGCGGAGGACGGGCATCCCTGCTTAAAGCGGGTGCAGTCAACAGCAGGCTATGCCGCGATGGCGCAGTAGTCCCGCTGGGAGACACTTCACTCCCCGCAGGCATATTGTCAGATTGTCCCCCCGATAAATGCGAGATAAAGCTTTTCGACGGCGACATCATAATAATGAATTCAGACGGTGCGGATGAAGACTCCGCACAGCTGATAGCACAAACAGCAGCAGCGGAAACAAACTGCGATATGACAGAACTTGTGAACAATCTGGGAAGCATGATACTCGAACGCAGACAGGGCGCAAGAGCAGATGATATAACCGTTATCGCGGTGCGTATCGGTCTGCGTAAAGATTAATTATGTATACATTTGTACTTTTTAGTGTATAAATCCGACGTTTTTTATTAACGCGATATACTACTTGCACAAACCCACTGGTTAAAATATGTAGGAACTTGAAAAAAATTACAAAACCCCTTGCAAAACTGTTAAATAAGAGTTAAAATAGATGTATAAAAAGGCATAGCTATGCCTTGCTAAAAGGAGGAAAGAGTTTTCATGGATAAGATACCTCAGGAATATGAGATACCTCTATACCTTTTTCATAACGGTACCAACTACGAGACATACCGTTTTCTCGGCTGCCATAAAGGCACCAAGGACGGAAATGACGGTTATTATTTCAGAGTATGGGCTGCCAAGGCTCGCGCCGTTTCTCTGGTCGGCGATTTCAACAACTGGGACGATAACGCCACACCTATGCAGCAGCTTGAAAAATCCGAAGTCTGGGAAGTATTCATTCCCGGTCTGAAGACATACGATACATATAAATTCTCCATAGTCGGCTGTGACGGCAAACGCCGCTGTAAGGCTGACCCCTACGGAACACATATGGAGCTGAAGCCCCAGACGGGTTCTAAGATATTCGATATCGAAGGCTACAAATGGAAAGACGATAAGTGGCAGGAAGAACGCAAGACCAAGGACGTTTACAACTGCCCCATGAATATCTACGAAGTTCACCTGAATTCGTGGAAGTCCTGCGATGACGGAGTATACTATTCCTACACCAAATTCGCAAATACAATAATACCTTACCTCAAGGATATGGGCTATACTCATATCGAATTCATGCCCCTGGCAGAATTCCCCTTTGACGGTTCCTGGGGATATCAGGGCATAGGCTACTATGCACCTACCTCACGTTTCGGCACTCCTCACGAGTTCATGGCGATGATAGACCTCTTCCATCAGGCAGGTATATCCGTTATCCTCGACTGGGTACCCGCACATTTTCCACGCGACGAAGCTGGTCTGTTTGAATTTGACGGCGGCGCTTCCTATGAATATGCCGACCCAAAAAAGCGCGACCATCTCGCATGGGGTACAAGAGTATTCGATTACGGCAGGGGCGAAGTAAAGAGTTTCCTTATCTCCAATGCCCTTTACTGGATAGAGCAGTACCATATCGACGGTCTCCGCGTTGACGCAGTCGCTTCAATGCTCTACCTCGATTATGACAGACGTGACGGCGAATGGACTCCCAATATATACGGCGGACATGAGAACCTTGAAGCAGTGCAGTTCCTGCGCGACCTCAATACAGCAGTATTCTCCAGATGCCCCACAGCACTGATGATAGCCGAAGAATCCACCGCATGGCCGATGGTAACCAAGCCCGTCACCGACGGCGGTCTGGGCTTCAATTTCAAATGGAACATGGGCTGGATGAACGATATGCTCAAATATATGAGCTACGACCCCATAGACAGAGCATTCCATCACGATATGCTGACATTCTCCTTCTTCTATGCCTTTTCAGAGAATTTCGTACTGCCTATATCCCATGACGAAGTGGTACACGGCAAAGCTTCGCTGGTAAATAAGATGTACGGCGGCGATGTTGACAAAAAGTTCGAGCAGTGCAAGCTGTTCAACGCATATATGATGGCTCACCCGGGCAAAAAGCTCATGTTCATGGGCACCGAATTTGCCCAGTTCAGAGAGTGGGACTACGAGAACGGTCTTGAATGGTTCTTAGTTGACGAATACGAGAACCACCGCAATTACCATGCATTCTCCAAACGTCTTAACCAGTTCTACCTCGAACATCCCCAGTTCTGGCAGAAGGACTTTGACTGGTCGGGTTTCAGCTGGATAGCAAACGACGATTTCCGCCAGAGTATCATAATCTTCCGCAGATTTGATGCTGACGCTAACGAAGTCATCGTACTCTGCAACTTCGTACCTGTAGAGAGAAAGAGTTACTGCTTCGGCGTTCCGTATAAGGGCAAGTATACCGAGGTATTCAACTCCGCTTCCCCGGACGGCGCACCTATGACCAACGGCACAGTCAAGTCGAAGGACGTTCCCATGCATGGTTTCGACCAGTCGGTATGCATTGATATACCGCCTTTTGCCTGCCTGTACTTTGAAGTAAAAAAGGACGGCGAAAAGAAAAAAGCAACTGTCAAAAAGACAGAACACGCATCCGATAAGAAAAAGTCGGATAAAAATAACTAATAAGCTTACATCTGTCTCCGCCTCATCACAGCGGGACAGAAGACAATAGAAAAATCTAATTAATATGGTGGGTGAAAATTTATGTTCAACAAAAAAGAATGTGTGGCTATGCTTCTGGCAGGCGGCCAGGGCAGCAGACTCTACGCCCTGACCCAGGACGTTGCAAAGCCCGCAGTGCCTTTCGGCGCAAAGTATCGTATCATCGACTTTCCTCTGTCTAACTGCATAAATTCAGGTATAGACACAGTAGGTGTCCTCACACAGTACCAGCCTCTGGTACTCAACGAGTACATAGGCAACGGTCAGCCCTGGGACCTTGACCGTATCCACGGCGGCGTTCACGTACTGCCCCCTTACCAGAAAGCAACAGGCGCTGACTGGTATTCGGGTACAGCTAACGCTATCTACCAGAATATCGGTTTCATCGACAGATACGACCCCGAATACGTAGTAGTCCTCTCAGGTGACCATATCTATAAGATGGACTATAACAAGATGCTGGAATTCCATAAGAAAAAGGGCGCAGCTGCTACCATCGCTGTACTCGATGTTCCCAAGCATGAGGCTTCAAGATTCGGCATCATGATAACCGATGACGACGATAATATCATCGACTTTGAAGAAAAGCCCAAGGTTCCAAGATCCACACTGGCTTCCATGGGTATATACATATTCACATGGGAGAAGCTGAGAGCTTACCTCATCGCCAACGAACAGGACGAAACAGCTTCCAAGGACTTCGGTAAAAATATCATACCCGATATGAGAGAAGCAGGCGAAAAGCTGGTAGCTTACCGTTTCGACGGCTACTGGAAGGACGTCGGAACCATCGAATCCCTCTGGGAAGCAAATATGGATCTTATCAATCCAAATATCCCCATCGACCTCTATGACCCCAACTGGAAGATCTATTCCAGAAACCCCGTGTTCCCTCCCCAGAGTATCGGCAAGAATGCCCAGATACAGAACTGCATGATAACCGAGGGCTGCGTTATAGACGGTTCAGTTGAATTCTCCATGATCTCCGACGGCGTTATCGTCGAAGAGGGCGCCGTTATATATGACTCCATACTCATGCCCGGCGCAGTAGTCAAGAAAGGCGCTAAGGTCGAGTATGCCATCGTAGGTGAAAACTCCGTCATCGGTGAGAACTGCCAGATAGGTGCAAGACCCGAGACCATCGAGAACAAGGACAGCTGGGGCGTAGCCGTTGTAGGTCACAACCTTAAAATATCCGACGGCAGCAATGTAATACCCAAGGCTATCATCTACGAAGATATGTAAGGAAGGAGACCGAGTAAAATGGAAGTTAATATGGGTAATGTACTGGGTCTTGTTTTCGCAAATATGCACGACACGACTCTCGGCGATCTTACAAAAAACAGAACTATGGGTTCTGTAATGTTCGGCGGAAGATACCGCCTGATAGATTTCCCCCTCTCGAATATGGTCAACAGCGGCATTTCAGAGGTGGGCGTTATCACAAAAAGCAACTACCAGTCCCTGCTTGACCATCTGGGCAGCGCAAGAGAATGGGATCTGGCAAGAAAGAAAGGCGGACTTTATATCCTCCCTCCTTTCGGCAATGTTGAAAGCACACTTTACAGGGGCAGGATCGAAGCTATCTACGGCGCGATGAATTTCATCACACATTCCACCGCAAAGTATGTGGTACTGACCGACTGCGACGTTATCACCAACATCGACTATAAGCCGATAGTTGCAAGGCATATCGAAAGCGGTGCTGATATAACCGTAGTTTCACACACAGGTCAGTATACCTCCGAAGACCTCAAGACTGCCACCGTACTGAACACAAACGATGAGGGTCAGGTCACCAGCGTGCTGATCCAGCCCGAACTCAGCGGCACCTGCAACTGCAGCCTGAATATGTTCGTTATGAACATGGAATTCATCGTTGATATGATAAGAGATTCCATCGCAAGGGGCAAAGTCTCCTTCGAGAAGGATATCCTTCAGGAAAGATGCAATGAACTGAAGATAATGGCTTATGAGTATAAGTACTATTTCAGCAAGCTGAATTCCACCGGCACCTACTTCAAGGCTAATATGGATATCCTCGATCCCGAGAACGCAAAACAGCTTTTCGTTCCCAAGAGATCTATCTATACAAAGGTCAGCGACAACGCTCCCGCTAAGTACGACCTCGACAGCATCGTTAAGAACTCCCTCATAGCCGACGGCTGCATTATCGAGGGTGAAGTTGAGAACTGCGTACTGTTCAGAGGTGTAAAGATCGGCAAGGGCGCAAAGATAAAGAACTGCATACTCGGACAGGGCACCGTTGTAGGCGACGGCGCACAGATGAACTACGTCATCACCGATAAGGATGTCACCGTTGCACCCAAGCACGTCCTGACAAGCTCCGCAGAATATCAGATGTACGTATCCAAGGGCGCTACCGTATAATATATTCCGCTGATGCGCAGCATTGATAAGCACGTTTGCAGATGATAACGATGACAAGCGGTTTTCTTCCCCCGCCTTAGGCGGGGGAAGAAAACACCGTTCTGAATATCTCTCGTAAAACTGCCGTTTTCAATGAAATGTTAAAGGGATAACAGCAATAAATAAAAAACCACGCCGCACGGCGCCGTCGGTCGGTGCCGTGCGCGTTTTCATAGTAAGTCATTTTATATTCGCAAAAGGAGGGTGATACTATGAAGATACTCTATACAGCCAGCGAGGGATTTCCCTATTCCGCATCGGGAGGACTCGCAGATGTTGCAGGCTCACTGCCCGCCGCACTTAATGCACTCGGACAGGACTGCCGCGTTGTACTGCCTCTATACAGCAGTATCCGTCAGGAACTTAAAGACAGACTTAACTACGTTACCAACTTCACTGTGCCCGTAGCATGGCGCAACCAGTACTGCGGAGTTTTCACAGGTGTCGAAAACGGCGTTACCTATTATCTTCTCGATAATGAATACTACTTTGCAAGAAACGGGCTCTACGGCTTCTACGATGACGCAGAGAGATATATATTCTTCTCCCGCGCAGTTCTCGAACTGCTGAAATTCATCGATTTCAAACCCGAGGTCATAAACGCCAACGACTGGCAGACCGCACTGGTGCCCGTTTACTATGATATCTTCTACCGCTATCAGCCGGGCTATGAAGATATCAAGACCGTCTTCACCATACATAATATCCAGTATCAGGGTCAGTACGGTCTTGAACTCATAAACGACCTCATGGGCATACCCCTCTATCATACCGATATGCTG
Source organism: Ruminococcus sp. (assembly GCF_024692365.1). Classification (GTDB taxonomy): domain Bacteria; phylum Bacillota; class Clostridia; order Oscillospirales; family Ruminococcaceae; genus Hominimerdicola. Next base: position 25,878 of record NZ_JAILMR010000106.1, read on the forward strand.
AGCTATGACGGCGACGTGAACTTCATGAAAGCCGCAATAGAAGTCAGCGACAGAGTCACAACAGTATCCCCAAGCTACGCATGGGAGATTCTCGACCCTTGGTATTCACATTCTCTCGACAGAGAACTTGTACACCACCAGTATAAACTCAGCGGTATCTTAAACGGCATATCCCAGACCATCTACGACCCTGCCACCGACAAGAACCTCGCCCGCAACTACAGCCTTAACGACAGACTGGGCAAACTTGTCTGTAAAAAAGCCCTTTGCGACGAACTGGGCATAGCCCCGGGCAAAGAACCCATCATCGGCATAGTCACAAGATTCGTTTCACATAAGGGTCTTGACCTCATAAAATATGTATTCGAGGATATGATACGTCTCGGCTATAAGTTCGCCATACTAGGTTCGGGCGAAAAGATATACGAGGACTTCTTCACCGAGATGCACTACCGCTATCCCGACAGAGTAGGTCTGCGTCTGGGCTTTGTACCCGAACTTTCAAGAAAAGTATATGCAGGTGCTGATATGTTCCTCATGCCCTCACAGAGCGAACCCTGCGGTCTTGCCCAGATGATAGCCCTGAGATACGGCACTATCCCGATAGTCCGCGAAACAGGCGGTCTCCGCGATACCATACGCGATGCAGGCGGTGAAAACGGTAACGGCTTCACCTTCAAGAGCTACAACGCTCAGGATATGCTGAACGCCACAGTACGTGCAAGAGCGTACTACGACGACAAGATGCGCTGGGGAAGACTGGTATCCACCGCATTCAAGCAGGATTTCAGCTGGGAGCGCTCCGCCAAGGAGTATATTCGCCTCTACGAAGATATCTGATAATAACCAAAGGGGAAAGCTCTTCAAAAAAGGGTCTTCCCCCTTTTATTTTCCGCTGATATTCTACCCGCCGATTTACACACCTGTCCCAAAATACGAACATAACCCCATAACAGTAATGTGTCGAATAACTGAAAAAAAATCAGAATGCTTGAATAATCCGAGAAAGTATGCTATAATGAAAATCTGATAATATGAAACTTGATAAATAACCAAACGAAATTATGGTCATCCCATTGACGCACCGCATCGACTTGTGCTTTTCAGACGATAATGATGGCATACGTCTTCTTTCCCCCGCCTGCGGCGGGGGAAAGAAGACCCCACATATACCACGGCGTTATAAAAGGATAACCATAAAGCGAAATATAACCAAAACCAAAAAGGATGTCATATATTGGATAATATTACAAAAAACCGCGAACAGTATAAGCGGCTGCTGAATTTCATAGCCGCACTGGTGATACTCCTGTTCTTTGTAATGGGATTTTCATTCGTGTGGTATAACTATTATAACAGTAAAATGCACGACCCCTTCTGGCATTACGGAAACTTCCTGATGATTGGCATTTACTGCGTGATGTATGCGACTTTCACCAGCCTTTTCAATGGATTCAGGCTGGGCTATTCAAAGTTTCTGGGGCTATACGGTTCTCAGGTGCTGGGTATAGTCAGTACAAATGCCGTAGAAGTTGTCCTTATCGCCCTCATCGGACGTAACCGAATGGACCTTTCAACCATGTTCGTCCTTGCAGCGGTCGAGATAGTATTTGCATACCCGTGGAGTTATATCTTCACCATGATATATACCAAGATGTACCCGCCGCGGCGGCTGATAATCATCTACGGCAACTCAAACGCCAAGTATCTTGTAAATAAAATGGCACAGCGAACGGATAAGTATAATATCTGCGCAGCTGTCAGCTGTGAAGAAAGTCTTGATGAGATAGAAAGGCGCATACTCCGCTACGAGGGCGCTATCATCACCGATATCCCCGGCGACCTAAGAAACAAGCTGGTGAAGTTCTGCTTTGAACATTCCATCAGAACTTACATCAACCCCAAACTCTCGGATATCATTATCCGCGGCGCAGACGACTTCCACCTTTTCGATACTCCCCTGCTCCTCTCCCGCAACGACGGTCTTAAACTGGAGCAGCGTATGCTGAAGAGATTTTTCGATATCTCCCTTGCAGGTGTGATGCTGCTGATACTGCTGCCCTTCATGCTGATAACAGCCCTCGTCATAAAACTTTACGACGGCGGACCTGTCCTGTATTCACAGGTAAGGCTTACCACCAACGGACGCAAATTCAAGGTGCTGAAATTCCGCAGCATGATAACCAATGCCGAAAAAGGCGGAGCAAGACTAGCTTCCGAAAACGACGACCGTATCACCCCTGTGGGCAAGGTCATCAGAAAGATACGTTTCGACGAGCTGCCTCAGCTGATAAATATCCTCAAAGGCGATATGTCCTTCGTAGGGCCCCGCCCCGAGCGTCCCGAGCTTGCAGAGCGCTATGAGCTGACAATGCCCGAATTCAAATACAGGCTGAAAGTCAAGGCAGGTCTTACAGGCTACGCCCAGATAATGGGTAAGTACAACACCACCCCCTACGATAAGCTGAAACTCGACCTCATGTATATCGAGCACCAGTCAATCAGGGAAGACCTCAGGATAATCCTCAGCACAGCAAGAACAGTCTTCGTCCCCGATGCTACCGAGGGCGTTGACGACGAAAAGCCCATCGAGACAAAGCGCGACCTCATCGAACACGATTTCAGCAAAGACCTCGGCTTGACCGAAGAAGAAGTTGTCGAATACGAAGAGGAAAACGGGCTCCCTAAAAGATAAAACTATCAACGGCGGAACGCTTATGCGCTCTGCCGTTTTTGGAGGTAAAAATATGAAAGAACAGTATGCACGAAGCGAACTGCTTCTCGGCAGTGAAGCTATGGAAAAACTCCGAAACAGCCGCGTGGCAGTTTTCGGCGTAGGCGGCGTAGGCGGATTCGCCGTTGAAGCCCTCGCAAGAAGCGGTGTCGGCACAATCGACCTCATCGACAGCGATACCGTCAGCACCACAAACATCAACCGCCAGATAATCGCACTCCACAGTACCGTCGGCAGATTCAAGACCGAGATAGCCGCCGAAAGGATACAGGATATCGACCCCGATATCACCGTGAACGTCCACAACTGCTTTTTCATGCCCGAGACCGCCGATGAATTCGACTTCACACAGTATTCCTACGTGATAGACGCCATCGATACCGTCACAGGCAAGATAGAGATAATAATGAAAGCCAAAGCCGCAAACGTCCCCGTCATTTCCGCCATGGGTGCAGGCAATAAACTAGACCCCACTGCTTTCCGCGTTACCGATATCTACAAGACCAAAGGCTGTCCCCTCGCAAGGGTGATGCGCCGCGAACTCAAAAAGCGAAACGTGCCACGCCTCAAAGTGGTCTACTCCGAGGAAGAGCCCATAACTCCCCGCACTTCGACCGAAGAACCCCAGGCAAGCAGACGTTCCGTCCCGGGTTCCGTAGCTTTCGTCCCCTCCGTGGCAGGGCTTATCTTAGCAGGTGAAGTCATCAAGGATATCATCTCAGCCGACTGATATCACCTGAATCAGCTTAAAAAAATTTCAGAAAAGGTCTTGCATTTTATTCTGAAATATGATATAATATATAAGTTGATAAGTCGCTGTAGCTCAGCTGGATAGAGCGGCCGCCTCCTAAGCGGCAGGCCGGAGGTTCGAATCCTCTCAGCGACGTTATCCCCGAAGTTTAACGCTTCGGGGATTTTTTGTTGCCCGCCCGACTGCTGATATTGGGGTGAACCTACGGACCACGTATTTTATTGGGTGAAAACCCTTTTGAAAAAGGGTTATTCCCCCAAACCCCCTTTCCTAAAACTTCTATTTCTTTTGGGCAGGGGGCAGCTATTTCTATAAGGTGAAGTCAGTGTCCGTACTAAAGTATACTTTATAAAGATGTCTGCCCCCTGCCCAAAAGATGCAAAAGTCTTTGGAAAGGAGTCTGAGGGACAACCTTTCTTCAGAAAGGTTTCCCTCAGTAAGACCCGCAGTCCGTAGGTTCCCCCCACTGCCAGCAGCCGAACGCAGACAAAAAAAGACTGCCGCACCAGCAGCAGTCTTTTTTCTTTTAAAGCAATTTATTTATAGGGGTTCTCGCCAAAATATCTTGTGGAAGCGGGTCTGTTGTACTCTCTGTCCTCAACGCCCAGGAACTTCAGCACGTCGAAGAGTGCCTTGCCGTGGTGACCGAATACAACTGCACCGTGATGAGGATAGCCCTTCTCCAGCAGTACATATCTGTAGAATCTTGCCATCTCCTTGATGCCGAAGATACCAATAGTACCGAAGGAACGTGTAGCTACAGGCAGGATCTCACCCTCAGCTGCATAAGAACGCAGAGTAGCGTCAGCAGTGGACTGAAGTCTGAAGAATGTGATCTCGCCGGGCTTGATGTCGCCCTCAAGAGTACCTCTTGTGATATCAGGCTCAACATCAGGCTCAAGACCTCTGTGCATGATCAGCTGATACTTCATTACAGGGTTGTTCAGGATGCAGGCAGAACCGTTGCCGCAGTGGAAGCCCATGAATGTATCTCTCTGAGTGTAATCGAACTTGCCCTCGATATCCTCTCTGTAGATATTGCCGGGAACAGTGTTGTTGATATCCAGCAGAGTAACGATCTCGTCGGATACGCACTGACCGATGTACTCGGAAAGAACGCCGTAGATATCAACTTCGCAGGATACAGGGATACCCTTTGCGCCCAGTCTGCCGTTTACATAGCAGGGAACGAAGCCGAACTGTGTCTGGAATGAAGGCCAGCACTTGTTTGCGAATGCAACGAACTTTCTCTCACCCTTGTGAGCCTCAGCCCAGTCAAGCAGAGTCAGCTCATACTGAGCCAGTCTGGGCAGGATGCCTGCCATCTTGTTGCCGTCGCCCAGTTCCTTCTCCATATCAGCGATAACTTCGGGGATACGGGGATCATCCTTGTGCTCGTTGTAAGCTGCGAACAGGTCAAGCTCGGAGTTCTCCTCGATCTCAACGCCCAGATCATACAGTCTTGCGATAGGTGCATTGCAAGCCAGGAAGTCCTGAGGACGGGGACCGAAGGATATGATCTTCAGATTTCTCAGACCAACAACAGTCTTTGCGATAGGAATGAACTCGTTGATCATATCAGCAACTTCGGGAGCAGTACCAACAGGATACTCAGGAATGTAAGCAGTTACGCCTCTCAGCTTGAGGTTGTAGCTGGCATTGAGCATACCGCAGTAAGCGTCGCCTCTGTTGTCGATAAGAGCAGAGCCGCAGTCGTCCTCGGCAGCTGCAACGAACATTGCAAGACCGTCGAAATACTTAGCGAGCAGTGTCTCAGGGGTCTCGGGACCGAAGTTGCCAAGGTATACAACGATAGCGTTGCAGCCCGCAGCGTTAACTTCTTCCAGAGCCTTTCTCATGTGACATTCGTTTTCAATAATTGTAGGACATACAAAAAGTCCCTCAGCGCCGTACTTATCGGTGTAAGCCTTAGCTACGGCATTTCTTCTGTTTTCTGACAGGCTCATGGGGAAGCAGTCTCTTGAAACTGCCACCAGACCTATCTTTACTTCAGGTGTGTTTGCAAGCTTGTTGCTCATGATAATTACCTCCGTTTTGGTGCGCACCGCTGTGTGTGCCCCGACGTTTCCGCCGACAGCAGGACGCATATAAACTGCGATCTTCATCGTTGCACACATTATAACACATATACAACTTTGTGTCAATTCTATAATTTGGCATTACCTCACCATTTATTGCGCAGTTTATGCGTTTTTTTATAACTTTCGTTCACTTTTTTATGTACACAGCGTTCACAGTATGGGATAATATACATACAACATTTTAAACTCTCCCTCGATGATGTACGTACCGCCCGCAGAGATATATTATATATGGTATGTACATATCAAAACATTGATACGCTTCTGTTGACAGTTCATCATCGTTCTGATATAATTACTACTATTATAAAGAATGGAGAGAGCATCATGAAAATAAATAAAGGTACAACGGTCGGGATATTCAGCCCGTCTTATGTCACGATATATGATTCCCCCGAATCAGCAAAGCGTGCAGAGGGTTTTCTGCGTGAAAACGGCTTTGAAGTCAAGCATGGCAAGCTGTGGGGCAAAAAGAAAGCCTTCCGCACAGGCACACCCCAGGAAAGGGCAGATGAATTCAACAGCCTGCTTCATGACCCCGAAGTCGATATCCTCATGGCGAGTGTCGGCGGAATCGTCACCAACGGTATGCTGCCCTACATCGACTATGATTTCTATAAAAAGAATCCGAAGCCCGTTGTGGGGATGTCAGACGTGACAGCGCTTCTTCTGGCACTTTATGAGAAAACAGGTGTGCCCACCTATTACGGCACGAATTTTGTGACGAGCTATGCAAGGCTCAGCCCGTATCGGGACATCGCTCTGAAATGTCTTTGCGATGTGCTGAACTTTGAAGAAAGCTACACCTATACTTTCCCCGAATACTATTCCGATGAAATCATCGAATGGACAAAGCCCCTGACCGAGGAAAAGCAGATACCGAACAAAATAATCACACTGCACGGCGGCAAGGTAAAAGGCAGGCTTATCGGCGGTAATCTCTGGGTAATATCAAATATATGGGGAACGCCCTATATGCCCGAAATAAGGCAGGGTGGTATCCTGTTTATCGAGGACACGGAAATAGACGCTGACCTGATCGAGTGCCATCTTGGTCAGCTGAAAGTATGCGGAGTATTTGAAAAGCTGGGCGGGCTTATAATCGGCAAGTGCCGTGATTATGGTGATTCTGAAACAGAGATGACTTATTATGACTTCATCTACGACTGTATCGGCAGACCCGATATCCCCGTGCTTGCCGAGTGCGATTTCAGCCATTGTGCGCCCATGCTGACAATACCTATCGGTATCACAGCAGAACTTGATGCAGATGAGCAGACGGTAAAACTGGTAAGATAAAACAATGCCCCCGAGCGTGTCAGATCGCTTGGGGGCGTAACTTCTATATAGGTTAAATGTATCAGAACAAAAAATACAGCCCCTCGAATATTTCCGAGAAGCTGTAGGGTGGGTAGAGAGATTCGAACTCTCGATCTTCAGGACCACAATCTGACGCGTTAACCAACTACGCTATACCCACCATAACACGCCATACTGGATTCGAACCAGTGACCTACCGCTTAGAAGGCGGTTGCTCTATCCAGC
>NZ_JAILMR010000117.1 GCF_024692365.1 Ruminococcus sp.
GGGAAAAAGGAACATCATTATAAGACTATCCCTCGGATTGCCTGTATGTGCGGCAATGACGATATTCTGGGCGAAAGTTATGGTAAGTGCCGAATACGGCGGTATAGCTTTTTTCAACTCAGGCGGAGATTATATCGCAGCCGCGATTATACTGCCGATAGTGTACATTATCTTTTGCAGGGTTATGGCAAAAATGCTTCCTGTTGAAAACGGAAAGTGGGACGCTGTTTGCTGGGCGATGATGTTGATAGTTTATCCTGTTGTATCGCTGGTTTGTAATTTCGTATCGTAAAAGCGGACAAAAATAGAACAGATACTTTGTGCAGAATTACACCATAAAAAGATAAGAGACAAAACGTATAATTATAGCAAGGGTTTTAAAGCCCTGCGTCTTGAATATTTGTGAACTATATGTTATAATATGAAGAACAAATATTTTTGAAGTACTTTCCCCTTATCGGGGCAAAGAGGTGAAACTATGATTTTTATCGTATTATGGGTGATATCACCTATCATACTGCTGCCTATGGCGATCGGTTCTTCGGCGAAGCGGAAAAAGATGGAGCGCTTCATTGAAAGGCTGTACAAAGAAAACAGAATATCCTCGAAGGAGAGATTCAGTCTTAAAACAGACACGGAAGAAAAAGGCAGGATATTTTACAATTATTCTCCTGTGCAGAGGGACGACAGGTCTTACTTCAAGGACGAGGCGCGTAATACTCACGGGCAGAAGGGCGTTCAGGACAATGTTGTGAACCCTGTGAGCGATGGGTATGTTCCCGGGGCACAGCAGACTTCTGCGGGACAGGATACTGCGGCTGTTCAGAACACTGCGGCGGCAGAGACTGTTTCTGCGGTCAAGGAGAATACAGCGGTACAGACTGCTGTTCCTGTGGCTGAGAGACAGCCTCAGCATCATCACAGCGGTGTTGACCTTGTTAAGCATGAGGCACAGGAAGAAAAGACCGTTGTCGAAACTGCTGAGCAGACAGCTTCTCAGGCTGAGGAAACTACTGTTCAGGAAACACCCGTTCAGGAGCCTGCACAGGAAAGACCTGCGGCGGCTGTACATACTGTTCCCGAACAGCGTGCAGTACCTATGACGGCTGCGGAATACAACAGCAGACAGCCTCTTCCCGACTGGGCTATGCCACAGAAGGTGGAAAGACCAAAGCGTCAGAAGAAGCAGTACAGCTCGGCTGCTGTGCTTACCGGTATAGGTATAACCTTTGTGGCGTTGGCAGGTATCATATTCTCACGTGCTTTCTGGGTACAGATGAGCGACTGGACGAGAGTGGGCGTGCTTGCGGGACAGGCTATACTGTTCTTTGCAATGTTCGGATTTGCACATAAGAAACTGAAGATAGAGGGCACTGCGGCTGCGGTATACATACTGGGCTCGGTGTTCGCTACGATAGCATACATCACAATGGGATACTTCGGACTGCTGGGAGCCTGGTTCGGCTTTGAGGGCGGAGGAATGATGCTCTTCCTGGCGATGGGCGCTTTGCTGGTGACGTTCTTCTCGGCGGGCGCGATGAAAGTATTCTCGAAACCTTTCTGCGAATATGCGGCTTGCGTATCTATGGCTTTTTCGGGCACGATGGTGCTGGCACAGTTCGCAGATTACTTTGAAAACAAATATGCGGCATTCTCGCTGATGATATCTGCTGCGGGTCTGATAGCTTCGGTAGTATACCATAACAAGAAGTCAGCAGGCAAAGAGATATCAAAGCCTGTTGATATCACATACAAGCTGGTCAAGGCGGCTTATGCGGCGATGGCTGCACCTTGTCTGATAGCTGACCTGAGCAATTCTGCTGGATTTGGCTGGTCGCTGTTAGGCTGGGGAGTATGGCTGATTTACACAGGTGAAGCTCTCTGGAGAGCTATACTGGGAAAGAGCGAGAAATGGCTGGCTCTGCATGGCGGACTTATCCTGTTCGGTGCACTTAGCCTGTTCATGACGATGCAGGATGTTTATTCCGTATTTGCAATGCTGATAACAGTATTCTCGGCATTGGGAAGCTGGGCATATATGTATCTTGACAAGAAAGACAGACTGCTGTTCAGGGCGGATAAAGTACACTTTGCTATGCGTGCATTTTTCATGCTGGGAGCACTTCCTGCGCTGTTCATGCACCCCTATGACAGCTATATTCATCTGGCTTTAGTGCTTATATGGGCAGTTGATTATGCTGTTATGGCATCTGTTTACAAGCATCAGGCACTGCTGATACCTCAGTGTGCTGCGGTGATCAGTCTTGCATATGAGATGGTCGTACAGTTCGACACATACCGCATAGACAACGGCGGTAAGATAGCTTCGCTGATACTGCTGTGTGCAGGTATGGCGGCTACTCTGGTTTACAGACTGCTTGAACGCAAGGGCAAGGTACTCGTTAAGGCGAATTTCATCAACGTTGTTATGCGTGCTTTGCTGAGTTTGCCTGCATTCGTATTCCTGTTTGCATATTCATGCTGGGACGGATACAGCTGGGCTATGTGCCTGCTGTTCATAACCGAACTCAGTGCATATGCTATACTGTACCGCAGACAGCGTGAGATATTCTTCCGCTTTGCGTTCATCGCAATGATGGTATACGTGCTTATCCCCAGTGAAAATCTCGGATACGGACTTGACCGTGACAAGCTTTATGTGCTGGTGATGTTCGGCATAAGCGTGATATGCACGGCAGTGTACAAGATACTTGTTCACTGTGACAAGGCACTGTTCAGGGCAAAGCAGTTTGTTTACTTCATGAAGGCAGTCATCGGTTTTGGCTGTTTGCTGACAGTATATTCTGATTTTATATCCTATGGAGAATTCAGCTGGGTATCATGGGTGCTGATGGGCGGCATGGCTGTGGAGACACTGGTGTATGCTATCATCAAAAAGAGCGCAGGACTGCTGTTTATACACAATATACTCAACATATTCATGCTACTTGAGTGCTGGTCTCACATCGAAAATGACAATGTGTTCATACTGTTTGTGACAGCGATACTGGCGGTGCTGACTATGGCATACTTCACGCTGGATAAGAAGAACAAGCTGAGATTCACGGCTATGAGTTCTATTGTACTGATGCGCAGTATGTTCGGGGCTATTGCGGTTTACTGCATGGCGGCTGATTCCGGTGTATGGAGTCCGGAGTGCTTCGGCTTGGGCATCGTAGTTGCAATTGAAATGCTGTACTACGGTATAATCAAACGCAGCCAGACGATACTTGTCTTTGAGATGATCGCGCTGACATACTCATTCTGGCAGATAGGACGCTATGCGGACAGCTTCTCGGTATTCGCACTGATATGCTGTCTGGTAGTTGCAGCGGGAACACTTGCTGATGAGTTCCTGAAGAAAAAGCGATTTGAAGCGGGGCTTCTTATCGCGGGCACAAGAATGGTATACATGATGTTCTACATTCTGATGCTTATAGTCGAATCCCCTGATTTCAGCTGGATGTCTGTTGCGGTATGGACTATCCTGCCTGCTGAGATGATATTCCATGGCATAAGGAGCAAGAACAGTCTGTTCATAAAGGTGCAAAGTCTTGAACTGCCGGTACTGTTCTACGTGCTTAGCTGTATTATCGGTGATAAGCTGGGCGGCGGATACACCATCACATTCATATTCACGATGTTCATAGCTGCGGCACTGGCTGTTTACTACATCATACCCGCAGTATTTACACCTATGGCAGATATGCTCTACACGGCGATACTGTTCATTGCGTCACTGATACTGCTTTATGGTGCGGCACTGCCCTATGGTGTTTTTGCAATGGCAGTCGCAGTGGTATTCATGGCGATACAGGCATTCTCGGACAGCCATGTACAGTCACGCTTCATGAGATTTTTCCTGCCTGTACCCGAGATGGTCACAGCGCTGATGCTTTCGGGCTATCTCAGCAGGGAATACGGTCTGCATTACAGCACCCTCTGCATGGGCATATGCGCAGGAGTTCTGTGTATTGGTGCATTCGCACTGAGATATGCTGACCCCTATAACAGCAAGTTCGAGCTTATGAAATTCTCGATGGAGATATGTTCGGGCATATCACTGCTGATGGCGTACAGCGGAAGGCGTGACGCTACGGCTGCTGTGATAGTTACTGTTGTAAGTGTGATGCTGTTTGCGGCGATACATACTTCGCGCAGTAATTACCATGGGGCGATACCTATGCTGACGCTGTTCATGGGCATAAGGATGTGGGCTCGTGCAATTGAATACGACCCCATGCGTGAGGGCGATATCGTAGTACTGTTCTCGATATTCATTACGGCTGTGCTTGTAGTGGCATCAAAGCTGACATTCCCCAACGGAATACACAGGAAAGTTCACGAAAGGTCACAGATAGACATAGCACACTTCGGCATACTGCTTAGCGTGTTCAGCTGTTTCCATGAGAGCATGATGTTCTCACCGAGAGCAAGACTGTTTGTGGCACTGCTTGAACTGGCGGCATTTGCGGGCAACTGTATGCGCAAGGAAAGCGACTATACCGCCAACAGGACTGCCATGACTTTAGCAGCGGGCTTTGCGGGTGCGGCGCTCATCGTAAGACCTTTCATGAGATTCGATGATACAAGTGCTATGACCACAAAGGTAATGCTTCTGATAATCGTGCTGTTCGGCAAGGCTGTTAAGAAGATATGGGAAGATGACGAGAAGGTGGCATCTGAATTCAGTCAGGCGGTATATATGTCGGCATTTGTTCTGCTGATTGCGGACGGACTGATGAACCAGTCGCTGATGAATTCGCTGATAGTGCTGAGTGTATCGCTGATACTGCTGATATTCTCGTTTGTAAGAAAGACCAAGCGTTGGTTTTTGGTATCGGCTGCGGCACTGCTGGGGCTTACGCTGTACATCACAGGCGATTTCCTATCGGCTATTGCATGGTGGGCATACCTGTTGCTTGCGGGTGTACTGCTGATAGCGGTAGCTGCTGTGACAGAGTATATGCGTCAGAGGGCAGCGAAGAATCCCAACGAAGAAAGGTTCTTTGTTGACTGGAGATGGTAGTGATAAGGGACAGCTTCGGCTGTCCCTTATTCTATTCTTACTTATCTGACTTTTGCGCTTTTTGCGCTTTTTGTGGTTTCGATATCACTTTCGTGAACTTTCAGCATTTCCCGCACTTTCGGAGTTCGGGGCTTCTTATAATATAGATAATGTTGATTATCCATGATTATAGAATCGGGATTTGCAAAATGTGCATAAAACGTAAAAGGAATGATTGTTGATTCAGAACAACAAAAAGCGCAAAAAGCGCAAAAGTCATGTTCGTGAAATCGGGATTTGCAAAAAGCGCAAAAAGCGCAAAAGTCATGATTGTGATATTGTAATCCCGATGCCACATATTATATAAGTATATGATTAAATATTTAACCAAATTAGTATTATATAGGATAAAGTCACTATTTATTATTTTGGATATTCTTATCACAGCACAGCTAAGTTACCTTAACGCCAAGGATCATGAATTGTAAATCGTGAATTATAAATTAAATGAAATTCAATAAATGCCATGATTTTACTGTGCAGTGCAGACAAAAACATTAAGCGGGTTTTGTGCAGATTAGCGTTGAAAATGATTGATTTGTGGGAATTTCTCAAAAATACTTGCATGGTGTTTGAAATTATGGTATAATAATATAACCGTATGTGCCCGGTTTTATTACGGTACAACGCTTATTTTACGATATGGAGGTTGACTGATATGAAAGGCGATCTGCATTGCCATACTACCCTTTCGGACGGTTCACTGGGAATAGAAGAGGTCATAGCACAGGCTAAGCGTATGGGTCTGGATTTTCTTGCTATAACCGATCATGATACATTGTCATCATCAAGCCGTGCCCAGATACTGGGTGACCGCTACGGCGTTAAGATAATTCAGGCTGTTGAGCTTTCAGCTTGGGATAAAAAGCGTAATGAGAAAGTTCATATCCTCTGCTACGCTCCCCAGAAGCCTAACAGACTGGAAGGACTTTGTCTGAAATCCTGCCAGATAAGGACAGAGTGCGCCAAGGATATGATAAACAAGGTCATGGAGCGTTACCCGATACCGAGGGACGCTGTTATGAAGTATACCAAAGGTTCAAAGAGCATATATAAATCACACATAATGCGTGCGCTGATAAGCTACGGTTATGCTACCGAATTCTATGGTTCGGTAAATGACAGGCTGTTCTCTTATCCGAGGGGAGAGTGTCTGGTTACCAGAGAGTATCCCGATGTGAATTTCGTGCTTGACCTGATACATTCATCAAAGGGAGTAGCTGTGCTTGCTCACCCCCATATGTTCGGCAATATCGCGCTTATGAAAGAGCTTGTTGAAGCAGGAAAGCTGGACGGCATAGAGTGTTTCCACGTATCTGCTACGGATACACAGCAGAGGGCATTGAAGAAATATGCCGAGGAACATGACCTGATAGTAACAGGCGGTTCGGATTTCCACGGACTTTACAACAGCACAATGACCCATATAGGCAAGTTTACCACTGATGAAGAGAATCTGGAAAAGCTGTTCAAGCTGATACACCAGAATGCGAAGAAAGCGAAGAAAGCGGGCGAAGCTTCGGATATACAGGCGAAGGAAGATGCAACTTCTGCGGAAGAAGCAATGTCTGAAGAAGAATAACGATATCTAAGGGACAGTTTCGGCTGTCCCTTTTTTATATTGGTGGGGAAGATAACTTAGCTGTACTTAGGATAGAATGCCAAGGAGGAGAGCTTTGGGTCAAGCCTTTCGCGAAAGGCTTGCGGGAGTTTGAGGGCGGAGTCCTCAATCACCAAGGTGCAAAACCAAAATGTACGGCGAACTATAAAAGCGAAACAAAACATAGGCGCGGGCAATAACAAAAATCTGAGCGTATGCAAAAGAAAGCCCCCGCACAAACTAAGTGCGTAAATATTGCCCGCGCCCGAAATCGGACAGCGCAGCCACAGCCGACGCAGTCGCTGTTATACGATTTCTCGACCCGCAAGGGGCGACCCTGTCCACCGCAGTCCCCAGTTCTCTTCTTACTTATCTGACTTTTGCGCTTTTTGCGCTTTTTGTAAATCCCGATTCCACAATTATGACTTTTGCGCTTTTTGCGCTTTTTGCGGACAAAAGGTGCAAAAGTCACAAAAGACAGATAAGTAATATAAGAATCCACAAAGCGTTACTCTTTGACATTCTTTCCTAAGCTCAACTACGTCGCCACCCTGTCAAAAAAATTATGAATTATGCATTATGAATTATGAATTGAAATGGCTTTACATTTAGAGGATTATATGTTATAATAACGGAGAACGTGATCGTTTGAACGGCATTATGCCGTTATTATGAAAAGTATCGAAAGGAAGTAAGTAAAATGAACGTTATGGAAGAATCCTTACAGCTTCACGAACAGTGGAAAGGCAAGATAGAGGTAGTGTCAAGAACCAAGATCAATAATGCCCGCGACCTCACTCTCGCTTATACCCCCGGTGTTGCTCAGCCTTGTCTTGAAATAGAGAAGAACCCCGACCTCAGCTATGTGTATACCCGCCGTGCTAATCTGGTGGCTGTTATCACCGATGGCTCTGCTGTACTGGGTCTGGGCAATATAGGTCCCGAGGCTGGTATGCCCGTTATGGAAGGCAAGTGCGCTCTGTTCAAGGAGTTTGCCGATGTTGATGCATTCCCCCTCTGCGTAAGGAGCAATGACGTTGATGAGATAGTAAATACAGTAGCTATGATAGCAGGAAGCTTCGGCGGTATAAATCTGGAAGATATCGCTGCTCCCAGATGCTTCGAGATAGAAGCTAAGCTGAAAGAGCGCGTTGATATCCCCGTATTCCACGATGACCAGCACGGTACTGCTATCGTTGTGGGCGCAGCAATGCTCAATGCCTGCAAGCTGACAGGCAGAGATATCGGCAGCCTGAAAGTAGTTATGAGCGGTGCAGGTGCAGCAGGCTGTGCTATCGCTAAGTTCCTCATGAGCCTGGGCGTTAAGGATATAATCATGCTGAACTCCAAGGGCATCATCTGCGAGGGCGACGATATCAAGAACCCTGCACAGGCTGAAATGGCAAAGATAACCAACCGTGAGCATCTCCGCGGCGGTCTGGCTGACGCTATGAAGGGCGCTGATGTATTCGTAGGCGTATCCAAGCCCGATCTGGTAACTGCTGATATGGTAAAGAGCATGAATCCCGATCCTTTCATATTCGCAATGTCCAACCCTGTTCCCGAGATAATGCCCGATGTTGCAAAGGCAGCAGGCGCATATATCGTAGGTACAGGCAGATCAGACTTCCCCAACCAGATAAACAACGTTGTAGCATTCCCCGGAATCTTCAAGGGTGCGCTGGCAGTAAGAGCAAGCGATATCAACGAGGAAATGAAGCTGGCAGCAGCATATGCCATAGCTTCCTGCGTTCCCGATGATAAGCTGTGCCCCGAGTTCGTACTCCCCGATGCATTCGACAGAGCAGTACCCGTAGCAGTAGCCGAAGCAGTAGGCAAGGCTGCAAGAGAAAGCGGAGTTGCGAGGATATAAGGGATAATACTATAGTAAACGACATTGAAATTGCTACTTTGCAAACTTCGCAAAAGCATATATCGAACTTTTACTCGTTTTCAAAGTGCAATTTCTAATGTCGTTAACTATAAAAGAAAAAACACCCGAAACGAAAAAAGACAGGTGAATTAAAATGATAAGAGATATCCAGGACAAGATACTTAGTCTTAAAAAAGAACATGACATCTGCATACTGGCGCACAGCTATCAGGCGGCTGAGATAGTCGAGATAGCCGATATCACAGGCGACAGCTATAAGCTCAGCGTTGAAGCCGCTAAGGTGCAGAATAAGAATATCCTGATGTGCGGCGTACACTTCATGGCAGAGACCGCTAAGATGCTCTCCCCCGAAAAGAACGTGTATCTCGCAAACGGCGGCGCAGGCTGTCCTATGGCTGAACAGATGGAGCCCGAGATGATACGCGGCATCAAGATGGACGAGCCCGACCGCAAGGTGGTATGCTACATCAACACTACCGCGGCACTGAAAGCCGAGTGCGATGTCTGTGTGACTTCGTCTTCCGCTGTGAAGATAGTCAAGAATATGGACGCTGATAAGATACTTTTCATTCCCGACTGCAATCTGGGCACATTTGTGGCTAACGAATGTCCCGATAAGGATATCATGCTCCTCAAAGGCGGCTGTCCTGTTCACAACGCGATAACCGTTGAAGAGGTGGAGGAAGCCCGTGCAGCTCACCCGAATGCAAAGCTCCTCGTACACCCCGAGTGCAAGCCCGCAGTCACCAAGCTGGCTGACTACGCAGGTTCTACTGCTGATATCATGAGGTATGCCGCAGAGAGTGATTCACGCGAATTCATCATCGGTACCGAGATATCCATAACCGAGCATCTCCAGTACAAGTACCCCGAAAAGAGGTTCTATAACCTGTCCAAGCGCCTTATCTGCCCCAACATGAAGCTGACCACCCTTATGGACGTTTACGGCAGCTGCAAGGCGATCGGCGGCGACAGCAGTTTCGATGTGACCGAGATAAACATGAGCGATGAACTTATCGCCAAGGCGAAAGTCTGCATCGACGAGATGATAAGACTTTCTGTCTGATACAAAGCCTATACAGAGCGTCTGTGCCATAACGGTGCAGGCGCTTTTTTTGTGATAACAGCACAGAATGTAAACTTTTAATTTTTGCATGAAAATACTTGTAATAATTAGATGAATGTGATATAATAATAAGGAAGATCAATTTATATATGTAAAAATATTACTACAAACAGAGCGTAAGCTGAAGCAATGGGGGATGGATATGGAAAATAATCCCAAACAAAGACCTTTGATAGGCATCGTAATAAATGAACCCGATATGGATTTTTACAGCAAGGCGCTGTATTATGTCCAGCGGGAGATCTTTGCCCATAATGCCGATGCTGCAATATTCAATACCCTGCTGACACAGTCCGATCAGACTGATGTGGAAAACACGGTGTTCTCCCTGATCGAACCCGATCTGCTTGACGGTATGCTGGTATTCGGCTATACGATAAAAAGCGAAAAAGCGGCGGCTGAGATACGCCGTATAATAGAACACAGCGATATGCCTGCGGTGTATGTCGGGTACTACGCAGAGGGCATAGAGAGCGTATTGTTCGATAATGACGAGTGTACCGATAAGATAGTAAGGCATCTTACCGAACAGCACCATGTCAGTGATGTCTGTTACGTCAGCGGTCCGAAGGAAAGCCGATTCCATGACCGCGTACTGCAAAGTTTCAGAAAGGCGTTTGCCGAACAGGGCATAGACCTCACCGATGACAGTATATTCCACAGTGATGACTGGATATACGATTACAGCATTATCGCCGATGATATCATAGCCCGCGGTATACCCGATGCGATAGTGTGCTGCAGCGATTTCACGGCGGCAGGTATCACAGGTGCGCTTTCCGCGAAAGGTGTGGAGATACCCGAGGACGTTATCGTGACAGGTTACAGCAGGAATGAACCCTTTGCATCGGAATATATGAATATAACCTCAATCGAACGCAGACCCGAATCTATGGCTGTGGAAGCTGTCAGAAGGCTGTTCGTGAAGATAACAGGGGAGAAGTATGTCCCTGCGGATAAAAAGCCCTGCTGTGTATTCCTCAAGGGCGTTACCTGCGGCTGTGAAAGGATAAATCTAGCCGAACTCTCACAGGCGGCAATGGATAATATGGTGTATAACAGAAATTCGGGATTTGATTCGTATTTCAACGATATGTCAGAAACTCTGGTGAATGCCGAAAGTCTTGAAGAATATATGTGGCGGCTTGACTGGTATACCAGATATCTGGGAGATTTCGAGGGCTTCTGGCTGTGCATAAACGACGGTATACTCCACGTCCCCGGGGATAGGCTTGAAGATTTCTCGGAGACTGTTTCGATATCATACAGCAGAGTAAACGGCAAGGGCGCAGTACCGGGCGGTGCGGCTTTCAACAGGCACGAACTTCTTCCTGCCATATTCAATGAGAGGGACAAGCCCTGTGCCTACATATTCAACTGTCTGCATTTCAGGCACGTTAATTACGGCTATGCTGTGCTTTCCTACGGCGATTCTGGTGCGTTTTTCGATAAGCACTATGTTATGTGGCTGAGGTATGCGGCTATCGCTATGGAAAAGCAGAGAAAACGTATCCTCTACAACGACAGCGTTACCGATGACCAGATAAGAGACCCTCTGACAGGTCTGCTGAACGTCAAGGGCTATAAAAAGGTCATGACCCAGAAGTGCGGAAGCTTCGAACAACCTGATAAGCTGATGAGGATAATCTCGGTGGATGTTGAGAACCTCAGAGGAATAAACTCGGCTTACGGTTACAGCGAGGGCGACAGAGTACTGCAAAGGCTGGCTATGGTGCTTACCAACAGCGCAGGCGAGGACGATATCTGCGTAAGAGTAAGCGGTGATGAGTTCTTTATATGCGGACTTCTGGACGCTGATATGCCTGTGGACGATGTCCCTGTTGATTTGGAACGGAACCTTGAAGCTTTCAACACTGTATCTACCGTGGACTTCGGTGTGCATTTCTATACATCAAGGGTGACTGCACCCCTGACTTCGGTTGATGTGCTGGATTCTCTGCCCTATGAGGCGAACTATCAGCGCACGATGGCGAAGGACAACCATAACAAAAAACGCACGAATATCGCGGAGGGCAAGGCACGTCAGCCTGTTGACGGCTATGACAAAGATGAGAGAAAGCTGGTCGCAAAGATACTCAACGATGACCTGCTGACCTACCATTTCCAGCCTATCGTAAGTGCAAAATCAGGCGAGATAGTGGCTTATGAAGCCCTTATGAGATACGAGGGCGGAGTGAAGATATCTCCGTTGACCATACTTAACCATGCGGCGGCTATGGGAAGACTGGACGATGTCGAAAGACACACCATGTACAACCTGTTCAGATTCGTACACGCACATAAGGAGGAAATGAGCGACAAACAGCTCTACATAAACAGCATACCCTCCTGTACCCTGCCCGAAAAGGACTTTCAGGAGCTTTGTACGACTTACAGCGACATAGTATCAAAGATAGTTATAGAATTCACCGAGCAGACCGAAGCGAGCAAAGAACAGCTGGAGATAGTTCTCGACAGACGAAAGCGCTACGGCTTCGGTATAGCGATAGACGACTACGGCACAGGATACTCAAATATAAGCAATCTGCTGACCTTCATGCCCAACTGCATAAAGATAGACAGAAGCCTTATAATGAATATCCACGAGGATAAGCGCAGACAGCACTTTGTCAAGAACATCATCGACTATGCCCGTGATAACCACTTCAAGGTGCTTGCTGAGGGTGTTGAGAAGATGGAAGAGCTTAAAATGCTGACGGGCATGGGCATCGACCTGATACAGGGCTATTTCACAGCACGTCCCGCACCTGAGCTGATAAAGTCTATACGTCTCGATATCAAGGAAAAGATAAGAGAATGCAACCGCGTCAACGAAAACTTCAAGACAAAGAAGACGTACTTTGCAGGTGTTGAAGAGGAACTTTCGCTTATGTCACTGGATTTCGATGATTACACTGAGGTGTTCGTATCCGAGGGTGACTGTGTGCTGAAAGGCGCTGAGGGATATTATTCTCACCTGTGTATAAAGATAAAGGACGGTCTTGATTGTCATCTCAGGCTTGATGGCGTTCATCTTTCGGGTGAAAACAACGAAGCCTGCATAGTGGTAGGCAAGGGCAGCAGGCTGACTCTGGAGATTGAGGGAACCGTCGAACTGGGCGGGCCCATAAGCGTTCCTACTGGGGCGTGGCTTGATGTAGTCGGAGACGGCACCCTGATAATGAGGTCTGCCACAACACAGAGCTATGGCATAGGCTCCGACCCCCTGAGCGAATTCGGCGTGATAGGCGTACATCTTAGCGGCAGGCTGGATATCACCATAGACGGCGAATACTGCATAGGCATAGGCGGAGGTCTGGCATCAGCCAACAGCAGGATAGACCTTGCCTCAACATACGTGAATATAAGTCTGGCAGGCAAGCATCTGCTGTGTATCGGCAGTATCGAATCAGACGTGCCTGTAACGGTCAGGGACAGCGAACTGCAAATGAGTACCCACTGCGTGACTGGCATAGGTATAGGCAGCACAAAGGGCAAGCTGACGGCTCTGGTGGAACACAGCAAGCTGACATACGATGCCTCGGGAGATAATATCTCGTGTATCAACGCTACGGGCGGTATACACAGCGAAGCGAGACTGCTGGATACTGAGCTGACCATGCGAATGCTGGGCAAGAACATAATTGGTATAGGCTCGGAACAGGGAGCGCTTACGATAGATGCCGAGAATTGCGACTTCGATATCTACGGCGAGGGAGCGCGTGCTATCGGTATCGGCGGAATGAGTTCAGAATCGAAAATAACCCTGAAAAAGTGCGCAGGCGGTATAAGATTCAGGTCGGGTCACGGAGAAGTGATCTGCGGTGCTGAGGATATGATAACTCTTGAAGACTGCGACATACAGACAGGCGTAAATGGTTAAAAAATTAGTATAAAGGCGGCAGGATATTTTTCCTGCCGCTTGAATTTTGCCTATAAAACTGCAAATTTCAGGAAACGTTTTAGAAACTGTACATCTGCACGTACAGCGAAACAGTTTCATACTTTCAGAAACGAAATGATTTGAAAAACAGTGTGTAAAAACCAGGCACTAAACTGTTAACGGTTGGTAATTTTACCATAAAAAATCAAAATACTATATCTAGTATGAACAAAGATGTGTACAGGCACACTGTTAGTGGGTAATTAAACTGGAAAATTGCACAAAGGGTGAAATACAAGGTCTATAAACACCCGAAAACGTTTAAAAAAACCAGTGGTCATTTTTTAAGGTACATATATTCGTACACGTGGTGGAATTTTTATAAAAGTTCGTAACATTTTATGTAGAACTTGTACACTCATTATTGCGGGGGTTGCGCTTTTTACAGATATTGACAGTGCATTGGTTACGAATCGGTTACAGAATTAACACCTTGATTTACAATATGCACAAAAGCGGTAAGTCTTGTTTGTCTATTGCTACATAATTTATTACATCAGGCAGAAAAATTGCAAAAACCACTTGAAATTTGAGCGAAAATATAGTATATTTCTTTATGGCGGAAACGTTTGAGATAATAAATGGTCGGACGCGTAAACGTTTAACCAACAGAAAGGCGGAAACATCATTGGTATCATTAAAAGATATTTCCGTGCGCTGCGGCGTTTCGGTCGCTACGGTCAGCAAGGCGCTGAACGGACATAAGGACGTCAGTGAGGCGACGAGAGAAAGGCTGCTGAAAGCTGCTAAGGAGATGGGATACTTCCCGAACTCCCAGGCGCGGGCGCTGAAAACGAACAGGACACTGAATCTCGGTGTTATGTTCTCGGACGATGCGGGAAGCGGTCTTACACACGAATTCTTTGCAAAAGTGCTCAATAGTTTCAAAACTGAAGCTGAGTCGGCAGGATATGACATCACATTCATCAACAAGAATGTGGGACGTCAGAAAATGTCAACCTATGAGCATTGCAAGTACCGTAATGTTGACGGCGTGGTGATTGCTTGTACCGATTTCACTACTCAGGATGTGTATGAGGTCATAAACGGTGATATACCTGTTGTGACTATCGACCATATATTTGACTGCCGCACGGCGATAATGTCAAATAATGAGAAAGGGATCGAGGAGCTTGTGAATTATGTGGCAGATATGGGTCACAAACGCATAGCTTACATACAGGGAAACAAATCAGCCGTTGCGGACAGAAGACTTGCGGGCTTCTGCAAAGCTTGTATGAATAAGGGAATAGAAGTTGATCCTGCGCTGCTGCTTGCGGGGGACTACCACAATCCCGAAAAGACATACGAGATGACCAAGGAGCTTATTGCGATGAGCGACAGACCCACCTGTATATTTATGCCTGACGATTATTCGTCAATGGGCGGGTTCAATGCCATCAAGGATTCGGGACTGTCAGTGCCGGAAGATATTTCAGTAGTAGGATATGACGGGATCGCATATTCACAGCTGCTTTCACCGAAGCTCACCACCTATTTACAGGATACGGCGACGATCGGTTCGGAGGCTGCCAAACAGCTGATATCGCTGATCGAAAATCCACAGACCACCTTTACGGAGGTCATAACAGTAGACGGACGGCTCATCGAGGGCGCGTCGGTCAAGAAATTAGTTTAAGGCATTAATAGCGGCGCAATGTCGCTAAACAATAATATGATAATGCAAATAAGGAGGAAATTTATCATGGCAAATTTCAAGAGATTACTTGCTGGTGCAATGGCACTTTGCATGGTAGGTGCAGTGTTCACCTCTTGCGGCGATAGCAAGAAGGATGACAAGAAGAGCAACAACGGCACCATCGGTGATAAGGATGCTGACCTGAAGGAAGCTAAGCTGGAAAATGAAGAGCAGAAGGTTAAGGGCAGCGAAGATTCTCAGAAGAAGCTGAAGATCTACACTTGGAACGACGAGTTCAAGAGCAGACTCAGAAACTTCTATCCTGAGTATGATCAGGAGAAGTCCGGCTTCTCCGTTGCAGCTGACGGTACAGAGACTGTTGGCGAGCACGAGTACCTGAAGAACGGCACTGAGATCGTTTGGGTTACAACTCCTAACGCTGATAACGCATACCAGAACAAGCTGGACGAAGATCTGGCTAAGCAGTCTGAGTCTGACGACAAGATCGATATGTTCCTGATCGAGGCTGACTACGCACTGAAGTATGTAAACGGTAAGTATGTAAAGCCTATCAAGGATCTGGGCATCACTGATGATGATCTGAAGGATCAGTATCAGTACACCAAGGATATCGTTACCGATACCAACGGTGTTCTCGAGGGTGTTTCCTGGCAGGCAACTCCCGGTCTGTTCGCTTACAGAAGAGACATAGCTAAGGAAGTTCTGGGCACAGATGATCCTGATGAGGTTCAGGCACAGCTGGCTGACTGGGATAAGTTCAACGAGGTAGCTAAGAAGATGAAGGACGCTGGTTACTTCATGCTCTCCGGTTACGATGATTCTTTCAGAACATTCTCTAACAACGTTTCTAAGTCTTGGGTAAACAACAGCTACGAAGTACAGATCGATGACAACCTGATGAAGTGGGTTGACCAGACTAAGGAGTTCACCGATAAGGGTTACAACCACGGCACATCTCTGTGGGATGAGACCTGGAACGCTGACCAGTCTTCTGCTGGTAAGGTATTCGGTTTCTTCTACTCCACATGGGGCATCAACTTCACTCTGAAGGGCAATGCCGGTGATGATCTCCAGGGTCAGTATGCAGTTTGCGAAGGTCCTCAGGCTTACTACTGGGGCGGCACATGGATCTGCGCAGCTGACGGTACCGATAACGAGGCAGATGTTGCTGACATCATGAAGGCACTGACCTGCAACAAGGATATCATGCTGGATATCACAAAGAAGACTGAAGACTACACCAACAACCAGGCTGCTATGGAAGAGCTGGCTAAGGATTACTCTTCTGACTTCCTCGGCGGTCAGAACCACATCGCTCTGTTCGTTGCAGCAGCTCCTAAGATCGACGCTTCCAAGATCAGCGCATACGACCAGGGTCTGAACGAGTCCTTCCAGGGCAAGTTCAAGGATTACTTCCTTGGTTCTGTTGATAAGGATACAGCACTGAAGAACTTCTACACTGCTGTTCAGGAGAAGTATCCTGATCTGAAGGTTCCGGAGTAATTTACCTGCTTGACAATTATATAGTATATTAGCATAGATCGGGGACGGGAATTGACCCGTTCCCGATTTACTGTTATGTTGGTAAGTTATTGTAATGCAATTTTGATGTAGAGGGTGCTTTAATGAAACATAAGTCAATAAGCTACGCTAAATGGGGCTATATTTTTATTGTGCCATTTTTTGTAGCATTTATTCTGTTTAATCTTATCCCGCTCGTATCGACGTTCTATAACTCGCTCTTTGAAAACTATATGGGCAGAGGCGGTATGGTACAGGTGGGTCCTAACTTTATAGGTCTTGATAACTATAAGACCATGTTTGACCCCAAGACCGAGCTGGGTAAATATTTCGGAAACACATTTATTCTGTGGATACTGGGCTTTATCCCCCAGATATTCTTCTCACTGCTCTTCGCTTCATGGTTCACTGACCTGAGAATGAAGCTCAAGACTGGTGCTTACAAGGTAATATTCTATCTGCCAAACGTTATCATGGCTGCTGCAATGGGTATGTTGTTCTATACAATGTTCGCTCAGAACGGCCCTATCAACAGCATCTACACAACTATAACACACGCAGAATCACCTTATATGTTCTTTGACCATGTATGGTCACAGAGAGGCGTTATCGCTATCATCAACTTCATGATGTGGTATGGTAATACTACAATCATGCTCATGGCTGCTATCAACGGTGTTGACCCCTCGCTGTATGAGTCCGCTCAGATCGACGGTGCAACTCCTTCGCAGACATTCTGGAAGATCACTCTTCCCCTTATCAGACCTATACTTCTGTATGTTCTTATCACATCACTGATCGGTGGTCTGCAGATGTACGACGTACCTCAGATCATTACCAGAAACGGTGAGCAGGTTCAGAGAACTTCGATGACCGTTGTTATGTATCTGCAGAAGCATCTGTATAGCAAGAACTACGGTATGGCAGGTGCGCTGTCGGTAATACTTTTCGTTGTTGCCGCAGTACTCAGCCTGATGGTATTCTATGCTACAACTGAAAGAGAACCCAAGAAGAAAGTAAAGAAAGGGGGTATAAAGTAATGGCAGCACCAGTAGATGCAGTTGGCGAGATGAGTAACTCCCAGCAGCTGCGCATGAGACGCATATTCAGCTATGTTATCCTTACTCTGTTTGCAGCTATATCGCTGTTCCCCTTCTTTATACTTATTGTAAATATGACCCGTGATACCCACGCGATTCAGAAAGGTTTCTCCCTTCTGCCGGGCTCATATCTTATAAAGAACTTTAATACCGTAATCAAAAATCACGACTGGAAGATGCTCAACAGCTTGAAGAACAGCCTTATCATTTCCGGTCTGACAGCTCTGCTGTCTACATATTTCTCAGCTCTGACCGCTTATGCGATCCACGTTTACGACTTCAGGCTGAAGAAGTTCCTGTTCACCTTCATTCTGATGATAATGATGGTTCCTAACCAGGTATCCGCACTTGGTTTCGTAAAGCAGATGTCAAGCTGGGGTCTGACCAACAGCTTTATCCCGCTGATCATTCCTTCCATTGCAGCTCCTGCTACATTCTTCTTCATGAAGCAGTACATGGACAGTGCTCTGCCTCTGGAGATCGTTGAAGCGGCTCGTATCGATGGTTCAGGTGAGTTCAGAACATTCAATGAGCTGGTAACTCCTATCCTGAAGCCTGCGATCGCTGTTCAGGCAATATTCACATTCGTATCCAGCTGGAATAACTTCTTTATTCCTGCACTGATTCTCGATGATAAGAACAAGAGAACTCTGCCTATCGTTATCGGTATCATCAGAAGTGCCGATTTTGCTAAGTTCGATATGGGTGCAGTTTACATGGCTGTAGGTATCTCAATCATACCTGTTGCTATCGTATTCCTCATTCTCTCTAAGTTCATTATCCGTGGTATCGCACTCGGTGCCGTTAAGGGTTAATCACAATAAGCTTATTAGTTGCTTATCATATTAATTTCGGGAGACCGTCGTACTGTAAATTACAGTGCGGCGGTTTTTCGATGTTCTGAAATATTATGAAATTATATACCAAATGTTGATTTTTTGTGCGTAATGTGGTATGATAAATATAAACAGAAAAGCCTAACGGTAAACTATACTATTATAATAGGAGGTCATCATGGACGAACTTATCATGACTATCAATGTAACGACATACGAAGGATACAGCGTCGAAGGCGGAAAGATGAAAGTACACATGGTGCCTTTCACTGCCGAAGCCGTCGGAAACTATTTTAACGGAGAGACAGTTTTCAGAAGCTATGATACACAGCGTGAAAACGAAAACGGGTTCTTTCTGTCTGCAAGATATATCCTCAGGGGAAAAGACTTCAACGGAAGAAAGTGCAGTATATTCATTGAAAACAACAGCATCGATAACGGCATAGTGCCTACCGTCTGTACCGACAGCCCCGATCTTGCATTCCTTGAAACCGCCGACCTGTATTCACAGCTGGATGCAGATGGTAACAAAGTCAAGGTGCGTATTTACGTCCATAAATAGTATGTTATGTGCATTGTATATCAGAGAATTTACTTTCTTCTCTCTTTACATTTAAACAGAAATATGGTATAATATAAGCACATTAAACAAAAATCATCGCAGAAATGAGGGCTGTATTATGAAAATAACATTCATTGGTGCAAATCACGAGGTCACAGGAAGCTGTACCTATGTTGAAGTCGGTGACAAGAAATTTCTTGTTGACTTCGGTATGGAGCAGGGAACTGACCTTTTTGAGAATGCCAAGGTACCATGTTCGCCCTCGGCTGTTGACTTTGTGCTGCTGACCCATGCGCATATCGACCATTCGGGACTTCTGCCGCTATTGTATGCGGGAGGATTCTCGGGGGATATCCATGCGACTAAGGCTACCTGCAATCTCTGTTCGATAATGCTCCGTGATTCGGCGCATATACAGGAATTTGAAGCTGAGTGGCGAAGCCGTAAGGGCAGACGTAAAGGTCAGGACGACGTTGAACCGCTGTACACTCTGGCGGACGCTGAGGGTGCGATATCAAAGCTGACACCTCATCCTTACGGTGAAGTTATAGAACTCTGCGAGGGCGTAAAAGTAAGATTTACCGATGCTGGACATCTGCTGGGTTCGGCGAGTATAGAACTCTGGCTGACTGAGGGCGGTGAGACCCGCAAGATAGTATTCTCGGGCGATATCGGCAACCTTGACCAGCCCCTTATTCGCGACCCACAGTACATCGACGGTGCTGATTACGCGGTTATGGAATCCACCTACGGCAACCGCAGACATGAGAAAGTAACCAACTATGTGGAGTCCCTTGCTGAGATGATTCAGCGCACATTCGACCGCGGCGGAAATGTGGTGATACCCTCTTTCGCTGTTGGCAGAACTCAGGAACTGCTGTACTTCATCAGGCAGATAAAGGAGCAGGGAATGGTGAAGAACCACGCTAATTTCCCTGTATACGTGGATTCTCCTCTTGCGATAGAAGCTACAAGAGTATTCATGGAAAACAAGGAGAACTGCTTTGACACAGAAGCTCTGGAATATGTTGAAAAGGGCATAAACCCCATCACTTTCCCCGACCTGAACATCGCGGTGACAAGTGACGAATCGAGAATGATAAACTTCGATAAAACGCCGAAGATAATCATTTCTGCCAGCGGTATGTGTGAAGCGGGACGTATCAAGCATCATCTGAAGCACAATCTGTGGCATAAGGAATGTCTGGTGCTTTTCGTGGGATATCAGGCAAACAATACTCTGGGCAGAAGCCTTGTTGAGGGCGCAAAGACTGTCAAACTCTTCGGTGAAGAGATATCCGTTGCCGCCGAGATAAGGGTGCTGCCCGGTATCAGCGGTCATGCGGATATCGACGGACTTGATAAGTGGATAGATTCCATGGAACGCCCGAAAAAGGTGTTTATAAATCACGGCGAAGACGCTGTGATGGAGGAATACAAGCGTCATCTGGAAGAAAAGGGCTATAACGCCCTCACACCTTACAGCGGTGCCGAGTGCGACCTCATCACAGGTGAGTTCACTCAGGCTGAACCCATAAAGGTTGTCAGAAAAACTGCTCCCAGCACAGGTTATCAGAGACTTTGTGCTTCTCTGGACAGACTTTCCGCACTGGTGGCTGCAAGCAAGGGTCTCAACAACAAGGATCTTGCAAAGCTTACGGACTGCATAAACAATCTGTGTGCCAAGTGGGAGGACTAATACATTATAATAGAATATGTCAGAAAACAAAATGAGATTTGACGATTTGTTTATGGGCAGACTATTGCGTTTGAACAGTAACATTTTTCTCGTAAAAAGAGTAATATAACAGGAGGACTATCATGGATTTCAGACTTACAGTTAAGCAGAAGATAAGCAATGTTGAATTCGGTGAGGCAGATATCGTCAAGGCGGCAGGTTCTGACGGAAAGTTTGAGGCACAGGCACTGCCTTTTGCAAAAACTGCCTGCAACGGATTTATCCGCAGCTGGGCTGAGGGCGTTGGCGTTACACTCGCCACTCAGAAGGACTGGGTGAAGAACATCAAGACAGGCGCTATGGAGAAAACGGTCACAGTACGTGACGGCGGCAAGCCCCTGACCTATGTTTTCGTGCTTGAAACTGTCTGATAGTCATTATTAAAAGAACAAACAAAAGGACATATAGTTTTCTTGCAATTCATTGAAAATTAATAAATAAAACGTTTAAGTTGTTGTAATTATTGCAAAAGTATGTTATAATTAACTCGACGAATATATTTTGGGGGCATCGGCGGGGGAAAGTCAGATGGTGCCGTGTTTCCCTATCATATCAGGAGGAATGATAAAATGGCAAAAAAAGTTGAGAAGACCATATCAAAGGAGGAACTGAAAAAGCAGTTCATCGAAGTACTGCACAACGATTTTCAGACTATCCCCGATGAGGCGACCGACGCACAGGTATACGAAGCACTTTCAAAGATAGTTGTCGGCATACTGAAAACCAAGAGAAGACACTTCACAATGGCTACACAGTCTGCGGGCAAGAAGAAGGTATACTATCTTTCAATGGAGTTCCTGATGGGACGTTCGCTGAAAACTTCTCTCTACAATCTGGAAATGAACAACCAGGCAAGAGATATGCTCAAAGACCTGGGTATCTCCATAAACGGAATTTACGAGCAGGAGCCCGATGCAGGTCTGGGCAACGGCGGTCTTGGCAGACTTGCTGCCTGCTATCTGGATGCGCTGGCTGCTGACGGCTACCATGCAACAGGTTATTCCATATGCTATGAGTACGGTATCTTCAAGCAGAAGCTGGAAGACGGCTGGCAGACCGAGCTGCCTGATAACTGGCTGCCCGGTGGTTCTGTATGGCTGGTGCCCTCGCCCACAAAGGCTATCGAAGTCCGTTTTGACGGTGAACTGAAGGAGTACTGGGATAATCAGTACCACTGTGTAACTCATGAGAACTATACTTCCGTTATGGCTGTGCCTTATGACCTGTATGTATCGGGCTACGGCAGCGAAGCTGTATCAAAGCTGAGACTCTGGAAAGCTGAGATGGCTTCATTTGATATGCCTTTCTTCAACAAGGGCGACTACGCTAAGGCTCTCAGCAAGAACATCATGTCACAGGCTATCACAAAAGTTCTTTACCCCAACGACAACCACGCAGAGGGCAAGAGCCTGAGACTTCGTCAGCAGTACTTCTTGTGTGCGGCTTCCGTTGGCGATATCGTTCATCAGCATATGTCCGTATACGGCACACTGGATAATCTGCATGAAAAGGTGGCTATCCACATAAATGATACTCACCCCACACTGGCTATCCCCGAGCTGATGAGAATACTTCTGGACGACTGCGGATACAGCTGGGATAAGGCTTGGCACATCGTTACAAACACATTCGCATACACCAACCACACAGTTATGCCCGAAGCACTGGAGAAGTGGGACTGCAATCTGCTGAAGAGCGTTTGCCCCAGAATATTCTCTATAATAATCGAGATAAACGAGAGATACTGCCGCGACCTGTGGGAGAGATACCGCGACGAGACAAAGTGTGGTCATATGTCCATAGTTGAGAACAACAAGGTCAAGATGGCTACACTGTGCGTACACGCATCACACAGCGTAAACGGCGTTGCAAAGATACACTCCGAGATAATCAAGAAGGAGACATTCAAGGATGAGTACCTTGATACTCCTACCAAGTTCAAGAACGTTACCAACGGTATCGCTTACAGAAGATGGCTGTACCAGTCCAACGAGGGTCTGACTGAACTGCTGAGAGAGAAGATCGGTGACGGCTTCCTGAAAAATGCGGCTGAGCTGAGCAAGCTGGCTGTATTCAAGAACGATGAAAAAGTCCTGAACAGACTGGCAGAAATCAAGAAGGAAAACAAGGAGAGATTCGCGAAGTACGTAAAGAGCCAGTACGGCGCAGTCCTGAATACAGACTCCATATTCGACGTACAGGTAAAGAGACTTCACGAGTACAAGAGACAGCAGCTGAATGCACTGAACATCATTGCACAGTACAACTATCTCAAGGCTAATCCCAATGCTGATTTCGTGCCCAAGACCTACATCTTTGCAGCTAAGGCAGCACCCGGATACTATATGGCAAAGCAGATAATCAAGCTGATATGGAATATCTCACAGGAGCTGAAAAAGAACGATAAGCTGAGAGAAAAGCTGAATGTTATCTTCCTTGAAGACTACAACGTATCCCTCTCCGAGATACTGATGCCCGCGGCTGATATCTCCGAGCAGATATCCCTTGCAGGTACCGAAGCAAGCGGTACTGGCAACATGAAGCTGATGATAAACGGTGCTATCACTCTTGGTACAATGGACGGCGCAAATGTTGAGATACACGAGCAGGTAGGCGATGACAACATCATCATCTTTGGTATGAACGTTGACGAGGTAAACGCTTGCAAGGCAGGTTACAGACCTATCGAGGTATACAACAAGAACCAGATAGTCAAGCAGGCTATCGACACCATTCAGTACGGTGTGAACGGAGTACAGTTCCCCGAGATAGCTGACACACTGAAGAATACAGATACCTATATGGCTCTGAAGGACTTCGACAGCTATCAGCAGGCACAGAAGTACGCAAGCGAGTGCTACGCTGACAAGATGAAGTGGCAGAGAATGAGCCTTGCAAACATAGCAGGCGCAGGCATCTTCTCCGCTGACCGCTCCGTTGAAGAATACGCAAAGGACATCTGGGGACTGACTAAATAATTCATAATTCATAATTCACAATTCATAATTGTTGGCAGGGTCGCGAGATTTGTGTGCTGTCGGCTGTATGATGTGGATATGAGTTTGATGCTCTTACAATATTTAAAACAACGAAACTGTGCGCTTATCGCAATATCGCGGTAAGCGCACTTTTGTTATATATGGATAGCGCGGCTTAGTGAGCCTTAAACAAACAACCGATAGAACAACAAAGCCATAATGCCTGTCAATAATTATGAATTATGAATTGTGAATTATGAATTAGAGGCTCGTAGCCCTTGCATGAAGCCGTCGGGGGCGGTGGAGCTTACATCTCCGCCTATAAGCTGACCGTCGCTTACCATCAGGTGGCAGAGTATGCAGTTTTCTTTTTCATGGTCGGGGTAGTTGAGAACTTTGTAGGTGTAGACCTGTACCTGCATACCCTTGTAAGCTGTGAGGTCGAAGCCCTGCTGTTTCTGGAGCTTGTTGTAGCCTGCGTAAACATCGCTCCAGTCCTCTGGGATAAGTACGGTCTTGACTTCGTCAAACTTTTCGGGTACTTCCCAGCCCATCTCGTGCAGAAAATTCTGACGCTTGGTTTCGCTGTCCAGCTCGCGGATATTGCTTCGTCCTTTAAGACCTAAAAACAAAAGCACTGCCAGCACCGCCGCGATGATACCGAGTATGACCGTCAGCCAGACTTTTGGTCGTTTTACTTTTACTGTGTGTATGAACATGGTTGAATCCTCCCTGAAATGCATTTGATAAATAATATGCCGTGCCGAAACAAAATAGACGTGCCGTATGCCTGTGAAAATTTTATATGAAAGTTTAATGTGATAGTTCAGTTTTAAAGATGATTTTCTGAACTTTATGATGGCTCATCGCTACATAATCTGCCAGAAAATGTTAAAACAATTATCGTAAAGCAATTCACGCTTAGTATATAAGGTCGGAAATCTGCCGCATTTTGACGGTAGAATGTTGTGCAAGGTTACTAAAAATTTATATGGGTATTAATGTGAAATCACGATTTTAAGCTTTTTTGCACGAATTGCTTTGACAATTACAAAATATGTGGTACAATATATATTAGGTAACACCGACTTTGGTTATGTTTTTCTCAACTATCTGTTTTGCTGACAGATAATTGCGGAAGTAATGGGTATGGATATTTAATTTAACTAAAGTTAATAGGGTGAAGGATTCGCGCGGGCGGAGAGAGAATATTGATACCGCCGTGAAAGCGCATTTATGAAAGGAGTAGTAGACTATGTCTAAAATCATTGCAGTTACGTCAGGTAAGGGTGGAACGGGAAAGTCCTCCATCAGTGCTTGTCTGGGATATGCATTGGCTAAGCAGGGCAACAGAACTCTGATCATCGAGCTGGACTTCGGTCTTAGATGCATGGACATCATGCTTGGTATGCAGGGTAATATCACCTACGATCTGGGCGATGTACTGGAGGGCACCTGTGATGTATACAAGGCTACCACAACAGTCAAGCTTGCATCGAACCTGAGCGTACTGTGCGCACCTTCCGATCCTTTTGTACAGCTGAAAGCGGAAGATATAGAGAAGATCACACATGAGATGAGAAAGTATTTTGAATACATCATCATAGATACCTCGGCAGGTATCAATGGTTCGGTATTTGATATAGTTACAAATTCCGACCTGATACTGATAGTAACAACTCCCGATCCTGTATGCGTAAGAGACGCACAGATGATGTCTGACGAGTTCTACAAGAGAGGAAATCAGAAGCAGAGACTTGTGATAAACAAGGCAAGCAAGAGGATATTCGAGTTTGATGACATGGATGACCTCGACGCGATAATCGATACGGTAGGCGTACAGCTTCTGGGTGTTATCCCCGAGGATTCAGCTATACCGCTTGCTACGGGCAAGGGTGCTCCGCTCTCATCCAGCTCCATGGGATTTGTAGCTTTCTCGGCGATCTCGAGAAGAATAAAGGGCGAGCACATTCCGATTCAGATCAAAATGTAAGATCCAACGAACGACAATAAACTGGGGGGATTCTTTTTGAATATAGCACTTATAGCACACGATACCAAGAAGGAACTTATGGTACAGTTCTGCATAGCATATTGTGGCATACTGAGCAAGCACAGACTTTGTGCAACAGGTACAACAGGCAAGATCGTTGCTGAGGCAACAGGTCTTTCAATACAGCGTTACATGGGCGGTTCGCAGGGCGGCGATCAGCAGATCGCAGCAAGAATATCCTGCAACGAGATAGATCTTCTGCTGTTTTTCCGCGATCCTATCTCTGCTAAGCCTCACGAGCCTAATGAGATGAATTTGCTGAGACTTTGCGATGTTCACAACATTCCTGTTGCGACCAACATTGCGACTGCGGAAGCACTGATACACTCTCTTGAGAGAGGCGACCTTGACTGGAGAGATATCGTCAATCCGACAACGCCTAACTAAGGATAGAACACATTATCGGCAAACACTCCTGTTTGCCGATTTTTTGTGTGAGCAAAGGAGGAAGCATGAAACTTTCCGAACTGTTGAATGATAGTCCCTGTGACGAAAATATACAGAAGCTGTTGTATGATGGTCTTGACTATGACGGGAGTTCTGCTGACCTCATAATGGTGCTTGGCAGCAGGAAAGCCTGCGATTATCGTATGCCCGAAGCTGTCCGCCTTTATAATGAGGGTAAAGCACCGCAGATACTTCTGAGCGGTGGACAGGTGCAGAAAACTTCTCTGGGTGAAATGGCGGAATGGGAAAGCATGAAAAAAATCGCACTTTCCATGGGGATACCAGAAACAGATATACTGATAGAAAGGTGGTCAAAGAACACTGCCGAGAATTTCAAGTATTCCGATGAACTGCTGATGGGATATCTCCCCGAGGGCATAACGATAATACTTGTAACCACCGCATACCATATGCGCAGGGCGCTGTGCATGGCACACAAGTTCATGCCGAAGTATGATTTTATTCCCTGTCCCGTGCAAAAGGGGTCTGCCACAAAAGAAAATTGGTACAAAACAGAAAAAGGTCGGCTGACAGTACTTGACGAATGGCGAAAATTAAGTTATTATATAAGGGTAGGTATTTTTGAGGATATCGAGATATGATATCATTATTCATCAAGGAGAAAGCAACAGTATGAGCAATTATATGATACGTGACGTGCGGGAAGATGATGCCGCTGAGCTTTCGCGGATATATTCTTACTATGTTATGAATACCGCGGTCTCGTTTGAATATGAAGCGCCATCGGAACAGGAATTCGGTGAGCGTATAAAGAAGATCACAGCGAAATATCCTTATCTTGTATGCGAAAAAGACGGAAGGATAGCCGGATATGTCTATGCCGGTGAATACAGTTCCAGGGAAGCTTATTCGTGGACTGTTGCTGCGTCGATATACGTGAAAAATGAACTCCGCAGACATGGCATAGGCACTATGCTTTATGCAGAACTGGAAAAGCGTCTGATGGATATGGGTATAGTCAATCTTCTGGCGGGAACCGCATACTGCGAAAACGAGGACGAATATCTTACACACGGCAGCTATGATTTTCATGCCGCGCGAGGTTTTCATCAGGTCGCACGGCTGGAAACTGTCGGAAAAAAATTCGGCAGATGGTATGATCTTGTGTGGATGCAGAAAAAGATAGGTGAAGGCTGATATCATTTAAATTCGGAGGTCAAGTATATGAGAGAAGTATTTATCGAGCCATGGGGAAGTCAGCCGCGACATTGATGCTGACATTTGAAACTCACAGATAAAACGGCTCATAAAATAATGGAGGTAAAATAAAAAATGGCAATGATACAGAGACCCAAGGGCACA
Source organism: Ruminococcus sp. (assembly GCF_024692365.1). Taxonomy (GTDB): domain Bacteria; phylum Bacillota; class Clostridia; order Oscillospirales; family Ruminococcaceae; genus Hominimerdicola. Next base: position 27,850 of record NZ_JAILMR010000117.1, read on the forward strand.
GCAGATATGCTGCCCGCACAGGCATATAAATGGCACACAATTGAGAAGCTTGCTTCGGAGACTGCTGAGCAGTACGGTTTCAGGGAGATAAGAGTTCCTGCTTTTGAAGAGACAGGTCTGTTCCTGCGTTCCGTTGGCGAGACTACCGATGTTGTTCAGAAAGAGATGTACACAGTTACCGCAACAGGTGACAGCGAATTCACTCTCCGTCCCGAGGGTACTGCGGGCGTTATGAGAGCAGTTATCGAGAACGGTCTGCTGAATGAAGCTTTCCCCCAGAAAGTTTACTATCTCATCAACTGTTTCAGACATGAGAACGTTCAGAAGGGCAGACTGCGTGAGTTCCACCAGTTCGGCTGTGAGATGGTAGGTTCGGCTGACGCTAAAGCAGATGCTGACGTTATCTCAATGGCTAAGAGCTTTATGGACAGGATAGGTCTGAGGGATATCGAGCTGAACATCAACTCCATCGGCTGTCCAACCTGCCGTGCGAAGTATCAGCAGGCACTGAGAGAGTATTTCGGTGCAAGACGTGACGAACTCTGCGATACCTGCAAGGAAAGACTTGAAAAGAACCCCATGAGACTTCTGGACTGCAAGTCGCCCATATGCAAGGAGATAGGCAAGAATGCTCCGCTGATAATCGATTATCTCTGCGACGAATGTTCTGACCACTTTGAAAAGCTGAAAAAGTATCTCGGTCTGATGGGCATAGATTTCGTAGTAAATCCTCGCATCGTAAGAGGTCTTGACTACTACACAAGAACTGTATTCGAATTCATATCCAAAGATATCGGCGCACAGGGCACTGTATGCGGCGGCGGACGTTATGACGGTCTTATTGAGGAACTCAGCGGCAAGGCTGTTCCAGCGCTGGGCTTCGCTATGGGCATCGAGAGACTGATACTGACTATGGAAGCACAGAAATGCGATTTCATGGAGGAGAAGACCTGCGACCTGTATATAGCATCTATGGGCGATGACGCGGCAGACAAGGCTATGGAGCTGGCTATGCAGCTGAGAGATGAGGGATACTTTGTTGAGTATGACCTCATGGGTAGGGGCATAAAGCCTCAGATGAAGTACGCAGGCAAGATCGGTGCGAAATTCGTACTGGTAATAGGTTCAAGCGAGCTGGAGACAGGCTGTGCAAAGCTGAAGAACATGGAAAGCGGCGAACAGTCTGATATCAAGCTGGACGACACCTTTATTGATAATTTCTCGAATGCGCTGATGGCTGAGATGTTCAAGGATATCGACGGCGAGATGGCAGCGCTGCTCGGAAAGGAGTAAGTCATGGCTGGTATGAGATGCGAACAGTGTGAGAATATCATGGTCAGAGAGATAAGAAGCCCGCAGGAGTTTCTTCTGTGTGCGAATTCTCTGTTAGGTATGATCTTGGCAGGCGATGTTGAGATGACATTCTCCACCTGTTCTCTTGGTAAGATAGTTGATGAAGATATGAAATTCACTGCTGACAGGTATTTCCATCAGTTCAGGTGTACTAAATGCGGCACCATCTACGGAATGTTCTTTGATACACGCTTCGGCGGTGAGATAAGGATAAATGACGAGGTCTTTGACCCCTCAAAGTATCCTGATAAGAAAGAGGAAGCAGATGGCTGAGAATTACAGCGTCACTGTAAATATGAACAAGAAGAAGCTGAAAAAGTGCCTTAACCGCGACCTGGTAGAGTATAAGCCCTCGATGAACGTGCTGAGCATGAGCAAATTCATGAAGAAGCATAAGACGGAGCGCATATACTACGGCAGGGTCAGAGGTGACAATGTTCAGATCTTCTTCCACAAGGCGAAAAAGCTGGACGGCGGTATGACGGGCTTTTTCGGAAAGATAACCGAAAAGGGCGAAGAATGCGAGCTTACTGGAAAATTCCGCAAGCCACTGTACGCCTATATCTCGGCGGCAGTGCTGATAATACTCTGCATTGCCTGTGCTGTGGGAACTTATGCCGCAGGTTCGTGGCAGGGTGCGCTGATCTTTCTGGCGATAGGTGCGGCAGGCGGATTTGTCATGCTTTACGATAATTACAAAAAATATCTGAGAAAATATCTCGACGGACTTGCCGAAAAGAAGCGGTAAGCAAACAGGAAAAAATTCAGCCGCGGGGGCTTATGACGGACTATCTATCAGGCTTCTGCGGCTTTTTTGCAGTAAGACGGTGCGATGTTCATTTTGTGATATCAGGCAAAGGTCTGAAATGATGAGCGGAACGCATGAATGACATAGGGAGGTAGAATATGAAGAAACCAAGTTTGAAAGCTTCGGGAGTTGTAACATTCATCTTCGGGGTACTGCTGCCTGCTGTGCTGATGTGGGTGGCGGTCTTCGGCATGGACTCAAGTGAGTACGTAGAGAATGGCATAAAGGTCAAATGTACCGTTATAGGAACGTCTGTAACGGGTTCAAGCAGCCGACCCAAGGTGAAGTACAAGTCAGCCGAGGGCGAATGGATAGAGGCTGACTGCATAGCTAACAGCAAGGTGACCATGGGACAGACCATAGACGGCTATATCATGCCCGATGACCCTAAGAACGTATACTGTCCGCCCGACCTCGCACTGAAGATAGTCTTCTACGCCATAGCGGCGGTGCTTGTGATAACAAGCTGGGGATTCTTCTTCAAAACGCTGAAAGACCTCAGAAACTACAATATACTCATCAAGAGCGGTGTGCCATACAAGGCACAGCTGACCAGCTGGCATAAAGATGACAGCGGTCTTATGCATATACAGCTGCGCGTGTTCAGGCGTAACGGCGAGGAAAAAATAATCAGTGTTGAAGCGGAAAAAGGTGCGCCGATAGTGGGCGAATATTATGATATCATGATGTCCGAAGATGACAAGGGCAGGATAACCGCGGCACTTAACGATGAAAGGCTGAATTAGTAATGGGCGAGATAATGAGACTTGACAAACTGGTGGCTTCTCAGTTTGCAGATGTATCGAGGGCAGACGTAAAAAAACTCTGCCTGAAAAAGAAGATATCGGTGAACGGAAAGCTGGTGGCAAGGTCGGATATAAAAGTCAGCACCGATGATGAGATAATCATCGACGGCAAAAAGCTGACCTACAAGAAGCATATCTACATCATGCTGAACAAGCCTGCGGGTGTGGTTTGTTCGACTAAGGAGGGCGCGAGCAGAACTGTTCTTGACCTTGTACCCGATGAACTTCGCAGGGACGGACTTTTTCCCGCGGGAAGACTGGACAAGGATACCGAGGGCTTCGTGCTGATAACCGATGACGGCGAGCTCAGCCACAGAATGCTCTCGCCCAAGACCCATGTGCCGAAGACCTACTTCGTCAGACTTGAAAAGCCGTGGGAGGAAAGCTACAAGGACATCATGGCAGAGGGTATGACCATAGACGGATTGCATGAGGGCGACCCGGAAGAGAAGTGTCTGCCGGCGCAATTTTTGGCATCTGACGAAAACGTTTGCGAATGTACCCTCATATTGCATGAGGGTAAGTTCCATCAGGTCAAACGTATGTTTGAAAAAGTTGGTAACAAGGTGGTCTACCTCAAGAGGGTGGCGATAGGTGAAATGCCGTTGGATAGGGGGTTAGAGCTTGGTCAGTGTTTAGAAATTATGCACAAAGATGTTGAAAAGTTATTGGCACGGAAATAGCGTATTTGGAAAAAATTTACAGCGATTCATACATTTTCGTTAATATACCTAAAGTAACTCGCTAAAGTTTAGTTAAAAAAACTCTTGCTACTTAGATTAAAATTTGATATGATATATGTGTACTAATTCGGGTATAAGTGTGACCATGTCCGAGTTTGAGGAAAAAATTCAATAGGGAGGTTCTTTTTAATGGCAAGCGTATCATTAAGAGAAATTTATAAGAAGTATGCCGGCGGCGTTATCGCTGTTTCCGACTTCAACATTGAGATCAAGGATAAGGAATTCATAATCCTGGTCGGTCCTTCCGGCTGCGGTAAGTCTACTACACTGAGAATGATCGCAGGTCTGGAGGAGATCAGTGAAGGTGAGCTGTACATCGGAGACAGACTTGTTAACGACGTAGCTCCTAAGGACAGAGATATCGCGATGGTTTTCCAGAACTACGCTCTGTATCCTCACATGACAGTTTTTGAGAACATGGCATTCGGTCTGAAGCTGAGAAAGGTTCCCAAGGACGAGATCGCAAGAAAGGTTGAAGAAGCTGGTAGAATCCTGGATATCTCTCACCTGCTCGACAGAAAGCCTAAGGCTCTGTCCGGTGGTCAGAGACAGCGTGTGGCTCTGGGTAGAGCTATCGTTCGTGAGCCTCAGGTATTCCTGCTTGACGAGCCTCTTTCCAACCTGGATGCTAAGCTGAGAGCTCAGATGAGAACTGAGATCTCCAAGCTGCACAAGAAGCTGGGTACAACATTCATCTACGTAACACACGATCAGACCGAGGCTATGACCATGGGTGACAGAATCGTTGTTATGAAGGATGGTTACATCCAGCAGATCGATACACCTACAAACCTC
>NZ_JAILMR010000122.1 GCF_024692365.1 Ruminococcus sp.
CACGATCGGCATATTTCCCTCGATATTCCGACGGGATAACTGCGGCACCCAATTTCGTACATCGTCATTGCGTTCAAACTGCGTTTGGGGCGTGATCTTTCCCGAAAGCAGACCGCTTGCGATAGGAGAAAATGGCACAAATCCGATGTTATGCTCCATACAGTACGGGATAATGCTATCCTCGCTGTCACGCTCTACCATTGAGTAGATGTTCTGTATTGCTGTCAGCGGAGTGACAGTCTGTGCACGGTCGATCACTTCTACATCGACCTGAGACAGCCCCCAGCCACGGATCAGTCCGTCGTCGATCAGTCTGCCCATAGCCTCAGCAACTTTCTCAACCGGTACACTACCCATTCGGTGCAGATAGTAAATATCCACATAGTCGGTTCTCAGTCGATCAAGTGAGCCTTCCAGATGACGGCGTATTTCGTCATAGATTTTTCTGCCGAATCCGACGGAATGGAGCATCAGCTTTGTAGCGATGACAACATCATCACGCACATCTTCAAGTGCCTTACCGAGGATCAGCTCGTTGTGACCGATGCCTGAAAGGTTCGGACTGTAAACTTCTGCTGTGTCAAAAAATGTACAGCCGTGCTGATAAGCGTTCCGTATCGCTTCTATACTATATTCCTCGGACGGTATTTTACCGTATCCGTGGGAAAATGCCATACAGCCCATACCGACGGCAGATACTTCTATATCCCGAAGTTTCCTTGTTTTCATAACGTCACCTCATTTGAAAAAGCCCTTGACACCACCAAGCACAAGCCTGTTTGTGATCTCGATGATCTCCTCGACCGACTGCTGCTTGCCTTCCTCTATCCACTGCCTGTAAATGCCGAGAACAGCATTATTGACAAAGTTCATAAGCAAGGTCTGCTGATATTCGGGCAGCGAACCGTATTTCTTTGAACTGCTCCAGCCTGCGGTGTTGACCTTTTTTATCATACCGCTGCGGATATAATGGTAAGACTCGTTGCCCGCACAGGTGATCTTCTCATAGGCAAGCCCCTTTTCTTCCGAAAAAAGAAAGAATTCGCGGTTCACCTTGTCAAGCTCATCAGGCAGTTTGAAGTCCTTGATGCACTCGATATATTCCGCAGAATACTCCGTCTGTATCTCGGCAAGCAGATCGTCAAGGGTTGGATAGTAGACGTAGAATGTCTTCTTGTTTATCATAGCACGGCTGCAAAGCTCCGTAACCCTGATCTTGCCGTAATCCATTTCGCATATCATCTGCTCAAATACGCTCTTGATCGAATCTATCGTCCTGCGTACTCTTAAATCTTCACTGCCTGTAAGTATCATAATAGTCCTCCTCGTATCAAATGCAATTTGATACAGCACTCATATAGTAAAGTAACTGTGGTTACATTATACCATAGAGTGTATTATTTTTCAAGTATCAGTCAGCAGGGTGCCATGCTCCGAGGTTTGCTTCCTGCTGTTCAAGCGTCATATTGAAGAATCGCTTTCCGCAGTCCAGTGCTCTGATCTCAGCCATTTCATCGGCGGTCAGTTCCAAGTCGAATATCTCAAAGTTCTCCTTCATGTGCTGCGGATTTGTTGTCCTCGGAAATACGATCGTTCCTTCCTGGATATGCCAGCGTAAGATGATCTGCACGTTGCTCTTGCCGTATTTCTGAGCCAGTTTCGTGAACACGCTCTCGTTGATAAGTCCCTTGTCACCGTGACCGATGGGATACCAGCTCTCAATAACTGTGCCGTATTTTTCAATACGCTTTTTCAGCTCATTCTGCTGATAGTATGGGTGGCACTCAACCTGCAATACAGAGGGTTTTATCGTTGCTGCTTCGCACAGCTCCTCAAGGCGTTCGCTTTCAAAATTGCTGATACCGATAGACTTCACCTTGCCCGCCTTTACAGCCTTCTCCATGTCCTTCCACGCGCCGAGGTAGTCACCAAACTGCTGATGCAGGAGAAGAAGATCAATGTAGTCCGTGCCGAGCCTTTCAAGCATCTTGTCGATAGCTGTGGCGGTCTTTCCCTCACCGTATTCGTGGGGCCAGAGCTTTGTGGTTATCCATATTTCATCACGAGGAACACCGCTGTCCTTCACAGCCTTGCCGACGCTTCTCTCATTCTGATAAGCGTGAGCCGTGTCGATGTGGCGGACACCCATTTTCAGTGCATCGAGCACTGCGTTGTATGTAGCTTCGCCCTCGGGGACCTGATAAACACCAAGTCCGAACTGCGGGATCTTCGTACCGTCATTCAAAGTGATGTAAGTCTGCATAGTAATACCTCCTCAGATAAGTCCGTTATTTTTCAGCCACTTTTCGATCTGCGGCTTTGCATTTTTAACTCCGCTGCCGGTCAGGGAAAGACCCTCACCGACATTTGCGTACTTCTTTATATCCGAAACGCTCTTACCAAGTCCGCTGCCATCGTTGGTGCAGAGCGGATAGATCGTTTTGCCCGAAAGATCAGCGTTTTCAAGGAACGTGAACACCGCCGTCGGAGCAGTTCCCCAGTAGTTCGGATAGGCAAGAATGATATTGTCGTAGCCTGTTACATCCGGCATTTCTTTCAGCTCTGGACGTGCGTTTTCTCTGAGATGTGCCTTTGCTTCGTCGATGCAGGTCATGTAGTCTGCGGAATAGGGCTGCACCATTTCAAGCTTGAAGCTGTCAAAGCCTGTCAGTTCAGTGATATGTCCGACTGCGATCTCAGTGTTGCCGACCTCCACATACTTCATCGAACCGCCGAAATAGTTCTCATCGGCTCTTGAAAAGAAAATAACGATAGTGTTCATAATAGTTCCTCCTTTGATTTTAAGTAACTGTCGTTCCCTTAATTCTATTTTAGCAGATAACTCCCGAAATAACAACGGGCAGTTTCTTTGTAATGGTTACTTAGGTAACGGTTTGTGCAAAATGGTTACTTATCTATTTGAGAAATTAAAGCATGCTGTTTTCTGATATTCACGTCAATGTGTTTATCTGAGTATAACATGAGTCCTCACAGCCAAAACTGATATAATCCCCTTAGAGTAGACACGCAAAATATCAAAAATCGTGTTCTAAATAAAGGGGGGTATTTTTATGACAAGAAAAGTTAAGCTTTCAGATGAAGAAAGAATAGCTGCAGTGCAAGAATATTTAGATGGAAAAGGTAGCTTTCGCTCTTTAGCAATGAAATATGGCGTTAGCTATACTTGTATTAAGGAATG
>NZ_JAILMR010000137.1 GCF_024692365.1 Ruminococcus sp.
GAAGAGAACATATCAGCCTAAGAAGCTCCAGAGGAAAAAGGTCCACGGCTTCAGAAAGAGAATGGCAACTGCTAACGGCAGAAAGGTGCTGGCTCGCAGAAGAGCAAGAGGCAGAGCTAGACTGACTCACTGATAAAGAGCGATGACCGTATACCAGCAAACATTGTCATACCGACGCTTTGCAGGTTATGCACAGAAAGGTCGCAGTATTTTTGCTGACCGTGATCCGCAGGCACATCTGCGGGTCTTATTCGTGCATTTCTGCGCGGCGTTTTCATCAGTATGTGTTTGTTTGGTATAAGGTCTTTATCTTTTTATGAGTAAATTAATTTTGTTGATAAATTAAAATTTTATAGTAAACGGCAGAATATCTGCTGTTTGTATAATATATATTCGGAGAGGAAAGATATGCTGTTCACACAGGTCATAAAGGATAACAAGTCATTCCAGAGGTGTTACCGCAGCGGGCGGTATGCTGTATGCGGATATGTGTGTGCGTATTTTTATCCTAATGGTACGCCGTTCAACAGGCTGGGCATAACCGCGGGCAAGAAGCTTGGAAATGCGGTATGCAGAAACAGGGTAAAAAGGATAGTGAGGGCTGCTTACAGGCTTTGCGAGACTGATTTCCCTATCGGCTACGACATAGTGTTTGTCGGCAGGAACGACGCTGCTGAGAGGACTTCTGCGGAGATTGAAAGTTTTATCAGGGAAAGACTTTTCTGTGAGATGGAAAAAGCTGCGCAGAACGGGGCTTTCGACAAAGTCAGGAATAAGAAAAAAAGGTAAGGGAAATATCATGTCGCCCTTTGCATGGTTGGCAAGGCTGCCTATCAAGGTTTACAGGAAATTTATCAGTCCGTTGCTGCCTGCGCAGTGTAAATATTATCCGACTTGTTCTTCATATGCGCTGACGGCTTATGAGAAGCATGGGTTTCTCAAGGGTACGGTGCTTACGGTATGGAGGCTGCTGCGGTGCAATCCGTGGTCGCTGGGAGGGATTGATGAAGTCCCCGACAAGGTAAGGATAGATTATTTCAGGATTAAAAAAGGCATGGACAAGTAAGGAACTGTTTTGAAGTAAGTTGTATATTCATCGGCAGGATAATTGTGATGCTTTTGTATTGCAGATAGATGTGCAAGTTATTTTGCAGCAGATAGTAAGGTAAGTGCGGGCTGATGTTGTCCGTGGTAAAATGAATTAGGAAAAGAGGAGTTAAATTGTTTGACCTGATTGCTATCCCTCTGGGATGGATAATGAAGGGCTGTTACTATGTATTCAAGAATTATGGTATAGCCCTGCTGGTATTCACGCTGATAACGAAGGTGATAGTTTTCCCTTTGAGCGTTAAGCAGGAAAAGAGTATGGCAAGTATGTCTATGCTGAAGCCTAAGATGGACGAGCTGGAAAAGAAATACGGCAAAAACAAGCAGAAGCTCCAGGAGGAGCAGATGGCGCTTTATTCCGAAACGGGTGTTAACCCTATGGCGAGCTGTCTGCCAATACTGGTAATGATGCTGATACTGTTTGCGATGATACCTGTTATCTACGGTCCGCTGACATATGTTTCCAATCTGGAAAAGGACGATGTCAAGGCATCTAATCAGATGATAAAGCAGCTGCACATCGTAAGTGCTGAGGTCAAGGATCACGATACTACTCTTGAAGAGCTTATCGCAGGTTACGAGGCTGACGGCAAGGATCCTTATGAGGAGCTGGAAGATCTTTTCAAGGACGAAGAGAAATACCCTAAGTCTGCAAAGAGCTTCAAGAAGGAAAGCGGTATCGACAATGTTATCGATGCAATAAAGCTCCACAATGATATCGATCAGTTCGTGCTGAACGATAAGTTTTTCTCACAGAACCTTATCGAGGGCAGACCCGAGCTTATGACATTCGTATTTGCACAGGACAATGACGGCAAATATTCGGATGTACTGAGTGTTGTATCGAATGATGTTGAGGATTTTTCTAAAGATTTCAACTATGAATTCATGGGCATCTATCTGGGTACTACTCCCAGCTGGAAGGACAACAAGGTAAGCTGTCTTGTTCCTCTGATCAGCTTTTTGCTGAACCTGCTGACTACTTTCATTAACCAGTATTATACAAAGAAGAACAATCCCGGAGCTGCTAAGATGACAGGTTCATCTATGGCGATGCTGTACTTCATGCCTTTCTTCTCACTGTGGATCACATTCAAGTATCCTATCGGACTTGGTATATACTGGTGTTTCTCTTCACTGTTTTCAATTATTCAGATACTGGTACTCAAAAATATTTACACTCCCGAGCACGTTGCAGAGCTTGTTGAGAAGGATATGGCTAAGAAGAAGACAAGCGGCAAGCAGAACCTTATGCAGAGAATGGCTGAGGCTCAGCTGGTAGCAGCGGGCAAGGATCCTGCGGAGATAAGAAAGCAGGCAGGCGGCAGCGATTATGAAGAGCCCAAGAAGAAGAGCAAAAACGAGATAAAGCAGGAACAGCGCAAAAAGATCAACGAAGCAAGAGCTAAGGCTGCTGAGGAAATGGATGAGGACGAGAAGAATCTCACCGACGAGCAGAGAGAGAAGCTTCGCAGGGCGCGCGAAAAGATGGCGAAAAAATACGGAAACTGAATTTCACAGGATATCCTGATGAGATATAATAAACACGAGAGGAGAGCTTGACTTATGAAGCAGGAATTTTCTGCCCCCACAGTTGAGGAGGCAAAGGCCCTGGCTGCACAGGAATTTGGTGTGAGCGAGGACAAGATCAACTTTACTGTTATTGAAGAGCCTAAGAAGTCCCTTTTTGGTAAAGTGAAGGGCGATGCGAAAGTTGAAGCGGAATACACCGAGACAAAGACAGATATCACTGTTAAGTACATCAGAAGAGTACTGACAGGTATGGGCGTCGAGAATATCACCATTGATGTGACTGAGATCGAGAACGGTATCTCACTGGAGATAAACGGCGACGGTTTTGAAGAGATGATAGGCGGCAAGGGCGAGCTGCTGGATTCGTTACAGTATCTGGCTTCGCTGGTATGCAACAAAGTTGACAGGGAATACTTCAGGATAACTACTGACTCCAACGGTTTCCGTGAGAGAAGAAAGAAGCAGCTTGAAGAGCTGGCTGCAAAGATCGCCAACAATGTAAAGAAGAGCGGCAGATCTTCTGCACTGGAGCCTATGAACCCTTACGAGAGACGCATTATCCATGCGGCTGTATCTGAGATCGAGGGTGTTACTTCACAGTCCAAGGGTGAAGATCCTTATAGAAAGGTAATCATCAGTTCGACCAACCCCAGACGCGGCGGCGGAAGAGATTTCAAGCGCGGCGGCAAGGGCGGCAACAGAAGAAACGGCGGTGGAAGAAAGGGCGGCAGACGTCCTCAGAGCACAGGCTTTGATTTCACCACAAGTTTTGAGAAAGAGTACAAGAAGCCGAAGCCTGAGGATTCGATGCTGGGTTCGGGTCTGTATTCAAAGATCGATATCTGATAATAAAACTGCCGAGGTTTTTACTTCGGCAGTATTTTTTTGGAGATGATAATATGAAATGTTTTCTGACAAGTGCGCCTTTGATAGATACAGTGACTTTTGGATTTAAAGATGTAAACGGTTTTCTGACGGAGATGAAAGGTGCAGTAAAAGACAATTGCAGAGCGCTGTTTATATGTTCTGATCCCGATAGTTATGAAAAGACGGATAAGTTTTCAACAGAGATAAGGGAGAGCTTTGAAAAATCGGGGATAAGATTTTTGCAGATGAAGATACTGGACGGCAGAAACAAACAATGGGCAAGGGAACTAATTGAGAATTCGGACTTTATAATATTGGCGGGGGGTCATGTGCCGACTCAGAACAAGTTCTTTGAAGAGATAGGTCTGAAAGGATTGCTGAAAAATTACGGCGGAGTAATTATGGGAATAAGTGCAGGTACGATGAACAGTGCGGATGTCGTATATTCGCATCCCGAACTTGATGGTGAAGCAATCGACCCCGGATACAGAAGATTTCTGAAAGGGTTGGGGCTGACAAAAGCGATGATACTTCCTCATTATCAGGACATAAAGAATGATGTTTTGGACGGGTTGCGGGTATTTGAAGACATTGCGTATCCTGACAGTATGGGCAGGAAGTTTTATGCGATACCTGACGGCAGCTACATTTTGATAAAAGATGGGATACAGGAACTTAGGGGTGAAGCTTGGCTTATAGAAGACGGAGTATGTAGAAAGATCTGTGATGTTGGAGAGAAGATTGTTTTATAAACAATGGTTTGTTGGATTATTTTATGAGGGACTGCGGGGGAAGTCGCCCCTCTCTCCGTTCGGGTCGAGCCGTCAAAAGGCGCTTCGCTGTTTGACGGCGGGCGCGGGCAATAATTTACGGACGTATACAGAGCGTGGACGTTGTTTTGTCCACGCTCTGTATTTTTATTGCCCGCGCTTTTTGATTGGAAGTATGTTTCGCGATTGTTTTGATTGTGGTCACGTCGCTTTTGCGCCTTGACCGAGAGGCTCTGCCTCTAACCATCAGCTTTGCTGATGGTGTGCTCTTCCGCAAGCCTTTCGCGAAAGGCTTGAGCCAAAGCTCTTTTCCTTGGCATACTTTATCACTTTGCTGATTTGATTTTCAACACGTTGATCTCCGGTGTGTTGAAAATTCGCACCGGTATTACGCTATTGCCCAATCCTCTGCTGACATACATAGTGGTATCTCCGCTTTTATATTCGCCTGCGGTATACTTCGGGAAAAATCCCTGGTCAGGTGCAACGATTCCGCCGATGAACGGCAGTCTGAACTGTCCACCATGGGCATGACCTGTGATAATGAGGTCGGGAGAAGAAAGTGTATATTCTTCTTCCAGATACTGGGGTTCATGCGCCAGCACTATATGAAGTTTATCCTCGGGGATATCTTTGGAAAGTTCTGCAAGAGAACCATCATAAAGGTGGTCATCGCCAAGACCTGTAAGATAGATACCATTATCAAGGATAGTTGTAGTATTATCGAGTATTGTGACTCCTGCGGAGGTCATACCACTATATAGGGTATCTGATTCATCTTCGGTCAGCCACATTTCGTGGTTACCTGTTATATAGTAGCAGGGTGCTATCTTTGCGGCTTCTTCGCAGAAGTCGGTCGCAGTTTTGATATTGGTATGGTTACTGTCAACGATGTCGCCTGTGATAACTATTATATCGGGAGAAGAATCCTTTATCTTATTGATAAGTCGGGAATTATTCCGCCCGAATTTAGCATTATGAAGGTCGGATACCTGAACGATGCAGAAGCCGTCTGCCGATGTAGGAACTTTAGCAGAGGTGAAAGTGTATTCGTCCGTGGTTAGATACTGATTCTGGAAAACGCAGAAGATAGTCAGAAAGACTAAAACTGTGGTCAGAATGATGACCTTCTTTTTTGTAAGTTTAGGTTTTCTGAATATTTGCATAGTATCACCTTACAGCATTGGTGCGAATATCCTGAGAATGACAGACATGAATCGGCTTGCAAAGCTGAGTTCGCGGATATCTTCGCGGGTTATTCGGTGGCATTTGTTTTTGAAGAGGTCTTCAAAATCGGCTTTTATATCGGGGATACACGCGGTATCCTGCATGAAAACTGCGTCTTCAAAATGGAGATAGAGGGAACGGTAATCGAAATTTATCGTGCCGACAACTGCGCGTTTATCATCGGAAAGGCAGTTTTTAGCGTGGATAAATCCCGGGACGTACTCGTAAACTCTCACGCCCATATTTATAAGTTCCATATAATAGGAACGGGTTATGCACTGGATATACCACTTATCGGGAATATGGGGGGTGATGATGCGGACATCGATGCCAGATTTTGCGGCGAGTTCGAGTGAAGTGAGTATCTCGTTATCTGGGATAAAGTAGGGGGTAGTTATATAGAGGTACTTTTTGGCAGTGTTTATCATGTTCATGTAGACCATTCTGCCGATTTTTTCAGAATCAAGGGGGGTATCGCTGTAGGGAACGATAATGCCCTGTGATGTTGTATTTTCATCGGGGGGAGTGGGACGATACTTTTCGTAGTCGGTGGATTCGTGGGAGATGACTTCCCACATCTGGAGAACCATCATTGTGAGGTTCCAGACCGCCTGACCGCGAATCATGATAGCGGTATCTTTCCAGTGACCGAAACGGATAAGGCGGTTGATATATTCATCGGCGATATTTACGCCCCCTGTGAAACCGACATTTCCGTCAACTACAAGAATTTTACGGTGGTCGCGGTTATTCTGGATAGTGGACATCATGGGACGGAATTTGTTGAAAATAAGCACACGTCCGCCCGCTTTTTCGATGGCTTGTTTATCCTTGGCAGGCATGGTGAACTGTGACCCCATGCCGTCAACGATGAGGCGAACTTCAACACCTGCGAAAGCTTTTTCGATTAGTATATCAACAATTTCGCCCCACATTTCGCCGTCGTCAACGATGAAGTATTCCATGAAGATGAATTTTTCGGCTTTGCGAAGTTCAGTCAGCATGGCATCGAACTTATTTTCACCCAAGGGGAAATAGGTTATATCCTCGCAGCCGTAGGCGGGAAAGCCTGCGCTGTCATCGAGATAGCGGACGATACGGTAAAGTTCGGGGTCGGATTTTTTGATATTTTCGGTAAGTTCCATATTCTCGGGAAGATAGCAGCGTGTATCAAGATTCTTCTGAACATAGGCGTTGGAGACCTTGCGCTTGTAGGGCTGGTTGGATAGTATAAGATATAATATAGTAGTAAACACAGGGAAAATCAGCAGAGGTACTATCCATGCGATCTTATAGGCGGGGTGGCGGTCGGTGTTTACTATATATATAGCAACGACGATGCCGAGGGTAGTGAACAGTACGGAGAGGTAGCTGTAATTTTCGTTCAGTATTGTGAACATGACAAAAATCTGAACGAATTGAAGAAGCAGAAGAATGATTATGGTCGTCTTCTGGGAGAAAATGACATTTATTAATGTTTTGGGCTTTTTGCGGCGCTTTGCGTATCTGGAGCGTGGCTTTTTCGAGTTGATGGCGAAGCCATCATTAGCAGTAGTTTGCTTATCCACGAAGCTGCCCCCTTTCTTATATAATGTATATAGAAATATTATAACATCTAAAAAGAGTGAATTCAATAGCTTATTGCATAAATAAATAATATGCACAAAAATTTGAATTATTAGTTTTAGACAAAGGAAAATTAAGTTCAGATAAACTGAATAATATAAATAAGGTTTAAAGGAAAATTTTCTTGGAAAGTTAATCTTTTATTTAAAATAAAAGTCGAAAAAGGGGTTGACTTTTGGGCGTAAATGCGCTATAATAATTAAGCTGTCAACGAGAGAGACAGGAAAGAGAGCGAAAGAACGCAGGAAACTTAGGGATAAGAGAACAAGCGATCAACTAGTTCAGAAAACTGGAACTCAAAGAAACAGCAAAAAAATATTGCAAAAGTACTTGACAAACGAGTAAAAATGTGATATACTAAAAAGTACCGCACAAGAGAAAAGTTCAGTAAAAACGAACTGATCCGAATAAAAATCTTTCAAAAAAGTTCTGAAAAGGGCTTGACAAATGAAAGAAAATGTGGTATAATAGAAAAGCTTATAACACACGAAAGACTCTGAAAAAAGAGTTCAAAAAAATCTTCAAAAAACTTCTGAAAAGGGGTTGACAAACGAAGAAAAGTGTGGTATAATAAATGAGTTGTCTGACAAGAACAGATAACGAAAAGGCATCTTGAAAATTGAACAACCAAGAATACGAAAACCCTTGAAAATACTTTGAGGTAATCGAAGTAAGAGTCAAGCAAAGACTATAAAATGCAAACGTTCAGTGAAACGAAACTGAGATTTTAATTACTCTGAATTAAGAGTATTAGGATACAACTTTATTAAGAGTTTGATCCTGGCTCAGGACGAACGCTGGCGGCACGCTTAACACATGCAAGTCGAACGAGCGAAAGGTGCTTGCACCTCTAGCTAGTGGCGGACGGGTGAGTAACACGTGAGCAATCTGCCTTTCGGTGGGGGATACCAATTGGAAACGATTGTTAATACCCCATAACATAACGAAGCCGCATGACTTTGTTATCAAAGATTTATTGCCGGAAGATGAGCTCGCGTCTGATTAGGTAGTTGGTGAGGTAACGGCTCACCAAGCCGACGATCAGTAGCCGGACTGAGAGGTTGAACGGCCACATTGGGACTGAGACACGGCCCAGACTCCTACGGGAGGCAGCAGTGAGGGATATTGCAC
>NZ_JAILMR010000138.1 GCF_024692365.1 Ruminococcus sp.
TACTTTTGCAATATTTTTTTGCTGTTTCTTTGAGTTCCAGTTTTCTGAACTAGTTGATCGCTTGTTCTCTTATCCCTAAGTTTCCTGCGTTCTTTCGCTCTCTTTCCTGTCTCTCTCGTTGACAGCTTAATTATTATAGCACCATTTTTCGTATTTGTCAATGCCTTTCGATGTAAAACGATTTTCACTGTTTCACGAAATTTCTGTTCATTTTCGATAATTTAATTCAACATTCTCTATATAGCAACATAAAACAGCGGTATTTCGCACTTTTATTACGAAACACCGCTGTAAATATCAGAAAAGCATCATGTCCTCGCCTTCAGCAACGCTCGGAACATACTCCTCATTATCTATAATATAATCTATCACCCGACAATAAAAATCCGTCGGGTTCATTTTTATCTTCGACTTGATAAAATTAGCCTGATCTTCATCGGGCGCATAAAGGCTTATATCCATAAGGGTCATATCGCCATCCAGATACTTGCACCCTACGTTGAACCCGCTTCCCGCAGGTGTCACATCAAAGCTTATATCCATCTCGCTTTTCAGCTGTGCGAATAGTCTTAGTCCCGATGCGTAAATCTTGTCTCTCAGGCTCTTCTCCACCTGTTTTTTGAAACTCTCCGCACCTGTTTTGCCCTTTTCCGTAAGACGATAGTACTCCGTCCCCTCGATCTCTGCAACCTCGATGGTACCGTTCTCCAGCATAGCGCTTATGGCAGCAGTATAGTCGAAATAGTTGACTATCCCCTCCCCCGTCGCTATCTCCGTCAGCTGATTAGGCGTGCAAAGCTGATTTATCCTGCTCAGGAAATAAGCCAGCAGTATTTGAACACGGTAGACCTCCGTGACATTCTTCATGCTCCCTGAAATAAAGTTTTCGGGATTATTTATCGTTGCCATCACCCTCCTTCGGGAAACTTTCTAAAAATTTGGGTATTCGAGCATATGGCTGAGTATTGCCAGATTTACTGCCGCTTCAACACAAGGTACAGCACGTGCCACTATGCAGGGGTCGTGTCTGCCCTTTACGACAAGTGTTTCGTTCTTCATGGCTGAATAGTCGATAGTCTCCTGAGGCTGTGATATCGAAGGCGTAGGCTTCACAGCAACCTTAAGCGTTATAGGCATACCAGAGGATATACCACCCAGTATACCACCGTGATTATTTGTCTTGGTTACAACAATACCTCTCTCATTTACATAGAATTCGTCGTTGTTCTCCGAACCTGTCATCTTTGCAACATCAAAACCTGCACCGAATTCAAGACCCTTTATCGCAGGTATGCCGAAAATCAGCTGTGCTATTGAATTCTCCAGACCGTCAAATATAGGCGAACCGATGCCTGCTGGAACATTTATAGCGATACACTCGATGATACCGCCAACACTGTCCTGATTCTCACGTGCATTGAGTATCTCCTTTTTCATCTCATTTCCCTGAACATCGATAATTACTGGGAAATCCTTTTCTTTAAGGTCGATAATGTCCTGTCTTGACGTGTTTATCGGATCAAAAGCCTTATCTGTTATACCATGTATTTCAGAAATATGCGCACCAACATAGATACCTCTCTTTTCAAGAATCTGCTGTGCCACAGCACCTGCAAAGCACAAAGGCGCAGTCAGTCTGCCGGAAAAATGTCCGCCGCCGCGGATATCGTTGAAGCCGCGGTATCTCAGCGCGCCTGTGTAGTCTGCATGACCCGGTCTTGCCAGCTTTGAAAGATTGTTATAATCCTGCGAATGCTGGTCGCTGTTAGCTATCATAGCCACCAGCGGAGTACCTGTGGTCTTGCCGTTATGGTAGCCCGAGATTATCTGCGGGATATCCTTTTCGTTTCTCATAGTGGTGGTGCCGTCCTTTTTGGGCGCACGGCGTGCCATGAACTTGTATATCTTGTCCACATCTATGCTTTCCCCCGGGGGAACATTGTCCATGCAAACACCGATGGCAGGTCCGTGGCTTTCACCGAAAACAGTGAAACTTATATTGTTTTTCCATGTTGATGACATTTTACTTTCCTCCTGTACTGAATCTTTTCCTCAATTTCTCTGTGTACTTTGATAACCCTCTCGTCATCCGCGAAAGCTATCAAAGCACACAAATGTGTGCTTTTTTCCTATCCGAGCAATCCTGCACGCAGCGAAGCGTTCTCCGCCGCCAGACTTTCCGCGTACTCATTAACGTCATCTTCGTTGAATCCGCCCATCTTTACCGTACTCGGCGTAATTATATCCGCCTCGGGCGGCATCTGATATGGTGCGCCGCTGTTCTTAGCCGCCAGCGCTTCTTCCAGCATTATCTTTTCCGTCGTCAGCCTATCCAGCATCATCAGCGTTTCACGCTTGTCATAGCCGCCGCTTCTCGAAGTCCTGAGCATAGGCATACCCATTCCTCCCGCCGACTGCACAGGCGTACTTTTCACGCTTTCTCCGCCGTTTTCGCTGCCGAACAGTCTGCTGAAAAATCCCATATCATTTAACTCCCTGCTAATATTCTTATTAAATTTTTCACACCAAGTACCGATATCACTCGTCCTTCGCTGAAGCTTCCTCTCCGAGCTCTGCCCGAAGATCGCTTATCTTAGCAAAAAGCTCATCAAAATAAGCATTGGTATCCTTTTCACTGAACCCGCCTGTCATCGCATGACGTATCGGAGCCAGCTCCGTTTCCGCAGGTACAGTATAAGGCAATTCGAGCTTTTTCGCGTTCAGTGCCTGTTCCAGAGCGTATATCTCGTCCTGTAACCTGTTCACAGCGAACAATGTTTCTTTCTGATCGTATCCACCGAAACGAACAGTCCTGAGCATACCTTTTTCAGCCTGTCCATCGCTCAGTTCGTCTATTTCTCCATTAAGGAGCTTTTCCAATATACCCATAAATCCATCCCCCTGTCATATGCCCGCACGGTCACCCTAACCGCACATCAGGCATCATCTGAAAAATCCATTTTTACCCGTAAAATGATCTTCTATCATATCTTCATGCTGCTTGCAGTATATCTCCGGAATCTCCCCTTTCCCGAAATATTTTAGTTCCAGCGTCTCCGTGCCGTCAGCCTTCAGCTCTCCGCCAATGACTTCGACCCCGAACAGCGCTACCATCGGCTGTATCTTGTCGCCGTTTGCACATTCCGCACGATAACGCGAATATACCCCTTTAAGCGTCTTCGCACGGACTATCAATCCTGTTTCTTCAAAAGTTTCTCTCTCCGCAGTTTCGTGCAGAGCTTCATCCAGTTCAGCTATTCCTCCGGGAAGTCCCCACTTCCCACCGGGTCGCTTCTGCAAAAGTATCCTGCCCTCACTGTCTTCAACAACAGCACAGGCAGCGGTCATTATGACCAGCTCATGCCCCACCATTCCGCGGATATAAGATATATAATCACCCATTTCAGAGATCCTCTTCGTAATAGGCTTCAAATGCCGCATCTATACGTTCGCGGAGCCTTGCATAATCTTCCTCGCCGCTGATGAACCCATAACAGGGCTGATCTCCGCCGCAGCATTCGCCGTAATCACTAAAAAATTGCTTTTCGTAGTACTTCTTCGCAAAGGGCAGAATATCCTCGCGTATATCCTCGTCCCAAAGCTTACCGTCGCAGTCCCACATCAGGAACTCCGCACCTGTCATGCGACCTCTGCGCACGTCCTCACAATGCTCGGGATCGGCTTCCTCGCCCTCGAATCCGTTCTCTATTATCCATCTGAGGAACATACCGATATGATTACCCGCAAGGAGCCATATCTCATCTTCCTGCTCCTCGGTCAGCTCGCCTGTTATCCCGTGAGTCTCACGGTACAGCTTTACCGTGCTGTCCCAGTGCCAGTCAGCTCTGTCTATCGCCATATCAGTCATCCCCCTCCCACAGGGCAACAGCATTTTTGATGAAATCCTCAAAAGTATCGCCCAGACAGGTCAGATCTTCTTTATCTATCATAGCAGGAACATTGTAGTACCTGCCCTTTTCGTTAACGCAGTAAAGCTCTCCGCCGCCGTCACCGCCGATTATAACATACCCGGGAAGCACTCTTCCCATGTCGTAGTTGTCATATACCGCCGTAAGTTCTTCCAGAGGGAAAAGCACAAGGTAAGTCCCGCCGACTTCACCCTCGCCGCCGTTATGCTCACGCATGAACGCAAGGTAATCCTCGGGTAAAAGCACGCCGCCGATCTCCTCAACAGGCTCGCCCTTATAAGCACTCCCGAACTCGAAACCGTCAAAACTGTCCATAGTATTACCTCCGAAAACAACCAATATGACCGTGCCGTCAAGTAAAACTCTTATGTATATGCAGACCTCAGATTTCCTCAGCTATTCCTCCAAGACTTCTGTAAACTTCCCAGAAATCGGGATAGCTCTTTCTAACACATTCCGCGCCGCGAATAACTATCGGCTTTTCACATCTTGTTGCGGCTATCGCCATAGCCATAGCTATGCGGTGGTCGTTGTGCGCCGAAACCTCAGCACCGCCCGCAAGACTTTCCTTACCATTTATGATTAGACTGTCTGCCGTTGCGGTAACATCTCCGCCCAAAGCGTTCAGAGTTTCCTCCATCGCCGCCAGACGGTCGCTTTCTTTCAGTCTCAGTCTTGTCGCATCGATTATCCTGCTCTCTCCGCCGCAAAAACTGCCCAGTACCGCCAATATAGGCACCAGATCGGGTATATCAGCCGCACTTACGGTAAAAGGCTTTAATCTGCCATTTTCATTATACACTATTTTCCTGCAAATTTCAATGATTTTTTTATCACCTTGATAAGAATTTTCATTTAACCCGCTGATATCAATTTCAGAACCCAGAGAATTTGCCACCTCAAAGAACGCCCCCTGAGAATGGTCGCCCTCAACAGCACCGTCACACGCCGTGAACTTCTGTCCCTCGGGTATGATAAAACTGTTCTCTGTCACCTCGACATTAACGCCGTATTTGCGCATAACATCGATGGTCATATCCACATAAGGACGCGATTCCAGATGCGAAGTCAGCACTATCTCACTGCGCTGACCCGTCAGCGGCAAAGCCAGCAGAAGCCCTGTTATAAACTGCGAAGATATACCGCCGTCTATCTCGTATCTGCCGCCTGTAAGCTTACCATTTATTGTGAAAGGCATGGTGTTGTGATAATCAAACTCCACCCCATGCTTGGGAAATTCTTCCAGATACGGAGTTATCGGTCTTTCGGGAAGTTTTCCGCGCCCCAAGAACTCCGTCTTTACCCCAAGTGCCGCCGCTACGGGTATCAGGAATCTCAGCGTTGAACCGCTTTCACAGCAGTCCAGCACAGCACTTTCAGGAGCACTGCCTATTCCGCGCACTACCGCCCTGTCACCCTTGACATCTATCTCAGCACCCAACTGAAGCATAGCCTCAACAGTGGTCATTATATCCACCGAGGGATACAGCCTGTCTATCACCGAAGTTCCCTCAGCCAGTGCCGCCGCTATAAGCATACGGTGCGCCGCACTTTTCGAGGGCGGAGGTGTCACCTCGCCTTTCAGTTTTGTGGGAGTTATCTTTATATCCATAAAATCAATCCTTTTTTAAGGCGAAATCCCGCCTGCAAATCTTTATCTCAAACGCTGTCCAGTCCTCACCACGGACGCTTTCCGTCAAGCCAGCCCTTATTCTTCCAGTATTCCTTGTCCCGCGGATTATAGCCGTTCTTCTGGAACATACTCATTATAAAGAACAGACCCTTGGTTTTCAGCGAAGGCTTCACCCTGCCAACATTCTTCTTTATAGTATCAGCCAGCGCAGATGTCCGCTTTTCTATCGCGGCACGCTTTTTCGGGTTTATGCCGTCCCAATCCGTCGCCGCCACAGCCACGCCGTACTTGTAGACCTTTCCAATGCCCCAGAAAGTAAGGCTGTCAGCCATATCCTTGTTCGCAGACCCCATTCCCGCGCCTGCCGCAGTCGATATACATACGCTCTGCTTCGCGAACATCTTCTCATCGGGTCTGTGGGGCATCCAGCGGTATCCGTAATGGTCAAGGAGCGCTTTCATCGCCCCCGTCGCATGATACACATATACAGGGCTCGCCAGTATTATCACATCAGCCTTGTCGATCGCCTTTGTTATAGGCGAAAGCTTCTCATGATGTGGACACTTCTCTTCACCATTCATAAAGCAAGAAGTACACCCAAGACAGAATTCCCCGAAATCTCTCGGCAGAAAGAACTCCGTCACATCACCGCCCAGCTTTTCCGCCAGCATATGCGCGATATTGTAAGTCGAACCCTTGTGGCTCTGCCCGTGTATCACTACGATATCCATAAATCTCCTACATCTCCGCGATTACCGCAGCTATCTCGTCCTCAGCTATTTCCTTGGCAAAATTGTTCTCGCCGAACTGTACTACTTCGCCTATCCCCTTCTGGAATACAAACCTCAGCTTGCCGTCCCTCACCTTTTTATCGGTGTAAAGCTTCTTCACCAGTGCAGCCTTGTCGATGTATTCGGGCACACGAACAGGCAGTTCCGACCTCTCCAGCAAAGCTTCCACACGCTGTCTTTCTTCCGCCGAAACAAATCCGTACTTCTCACCCAGACGTGCCTGCGCCACCATTCCGATGGATACAGCCTCGCCGTGATAAAGTTCATAATCCGATACAGTCTCAACCGCACGACCAACAGTGTGTCCAAGGTTCAGCACCTCACGCAGACCGCTCTCACGCTCGTCCTGCATCACCACATTGTACTTGACCTCGCAGTTGTGCTTAGCTATATATTCGCAGGCTTCAATATCGCCCTCAAATATCTTTTCAACATTCTTTTCCAGATACTCAAAAAGCTCCCTGTCCCCCAGACAGCCGTGCTTTATCGTCTCCGCCAGACCGTTAGCTATCTGCTGTCTCGGCAGAGTTTTCCACGTATCTATGTCGATATATACCTTGTCGGGCTGATTGAACATACCTATCAGATTAGTGGCAAGAGGAGTATCAACCGCCGTCTTTCCGCCAACAGATGCGTCAGCCGCCGCCAGCAGAGTAGTCGCATAATTTATAAAAGGCACTCCCCTGCCGAAAGTTCCTGCCACAAATCCCGCAAGGTCGGTAACGACACCGCCGCCCACAGCAATTACAGCGCAGTCACGGCGGAATCCCTTTTCAAGCATAGCATCTTCAAGATACTCTTTCCACTTACGTGTCTTTGATTTCTCACCCTCGGGAATAACGAACATTTCAGCCGCAAATCCCGCCTCACGAAGCATACCGAGGATATCAGCCGCATAAAGCCCCTCAACGATGCTGTCAGTTATCACCGCGAACCTCTTCTTTCCTGTAAGTCCGCCTTTCAGGTCATCGATCAGCTGTTTCTGCAAACCATGTCCGATCTCTATATCGTAGGTGTCGTCCACCACTTTTTTCAACTCACAACGAAATACCATAATGCTCACTCTTTCTATACCCAACAGGGTTTAACGATTTAATGGATTAAAACTAATAATGTATTATTATACCATATTTTACCCCAAAAGTAAAGACATAAAAAATCAATTTTGTTCATTAATAACCATTCGTTCAACTCGCCCAACCCCTCAATCAGGATAAGCGGTTATGAACTTAATTTACCTTGACTAAGTAGGTTCATTATGGTATAATTTAACGAAAAGCAATTTTACCATTTAATATTTGGGTTCAAACATTATACGATTTGAGAAAGAAGACAAATATGAAAACAATTACTGTAATTGTTAAAGACTTAGCCCTAGCACTTCTGCTTATGTTGCCTGTATATGTGATAGCCATTGTAACAGCATTTGTTGATGTGCCAGAAGATATTTCATATTGCATAGGAACTCCCCTAGGGCTTGTACTTTGTATCCTATATCTGAAAAAAAATCAGTGTTCGCTTATAAAAGATAAGCCATTTGCAAAACCTGATCTGATATTTCTGATACTTGTGCTGCTGTTTCAGTTAAGTTGGACGATATTCAGCAGTATGTTTTTCTTTACGGTTTTTAAAAGCGAAGACAGTAACGAAGTAACTACTGTTTATATGCGTATCGCAGCTGTTCTGTTTGCGCCTTTTGCTGAAGAAATAGTTTTTAGATACGGAATGATAAAACTAGGTCAAAAGCAGATCAGAATGTTTTCAGCAACACTGTTGAGTATACTTAATATTTGATTTCGGACACTTCCCAGATCTTCCGTCTTTCTTTTCACTGCTGGGTGCTGCAGTAGTATATTCACTGATATTTGTTGCAACAAACAATCTGTTTTATACTACAGGAGCACATATGTTCAATAATTTTATAGCTGCACTTTCAGAGATTTTTGCCCAAAACGATGCTGCAACAGATACTCATACACTTGCAGATTTGAACGTACCGATATTCTACATCTCCATAGCCATGCTTGTTATAACTTCGGTCCTCATGATCAAACGTTCAGGAAAAATCAAAAAGGCAAAAACCAACGAATAAAAGAAAAGCCCTAAACATTATGATATTGAATGTCGATCTTTGATAACACGAACGGTCAATATTCACGTACCAAAACGAGCGTATGCATACGTTTGCATACGCTCGTATATTTTGGTATCGTTTGGTATAAGTTCGTATCGTCTGGTATGAGTTCGTATAATTTGGTATACACATCAACAAAAAACATTCTACCAATGCAATAAAGCCATAATCACCATAATAAAACCAACAATTACCGCGCCTTCCACAATAGGATCGACCCATTCTGACTTGATCGGACGATATATCTTCCAAGGTTTCTCGGGCGAAAACCGTATCTCACGCAGATCACCGACAATCGGCACATCTTTATTCGTGGACGTATTCTCGCTGGTAACATAGATCATACCATTAACTTCATACTGCCACCACAGCTCATAATGGTGGTGAGCCGCAGTCCTTCCATTCGCATTTTTGTTATAATTTCGGTAAATGCATTTCGCAGTGATTATCTGCGTACATTCGTTCATTTTCCGAAAATGCAGCACAGGCGATATCACCATCATTCCTGCGCCCACGATCTCAAACCCGACACAGGCGATCTTAGCCATCATGGTCTGCGTAAAATAAAAGCTGTCAGAATGAGACTTGTGATAAACGTTCATCACCGATATCACCACCAGCACAGCCCCTATCAGAGGAATCACAAGATTAAAGATACTCTCCAGCGATACTCCGTTCTGAAACAGATTGATCAGCCCGAAAATCAGTATCACCGCCCCGAATGTCGTCATGCAAAGTAAGGGTTCCGTCTGTGCAAAAATCGGCATAGCGATCATCACACCGATAAACGCTATTACAAATATCGTCGCCTTGATACTGTCCGCCTTGCTTGCTTTACTTCCATCCAGACCAAGCTTTCCCTCCAGCCCAAGCCTTTCAGCAGGTACACCGTCCACGATCAACCTTTTCCCATAAGGATTAACAATCGCTCGCATCAGCGTTCCCATGTCGAACACAGGTGAAGTAAACTCATCGTTACCACTATTCATATAAATGCCCCCTATCTTTATTTATATTATACCACATCACAATATAAAAGTAAAGAACCATAGCTAACTGATATAATTATGCCAAGGAGACGAGCTTTGGGTCAAGCCTTTCGCGAAAGGCTTGCGGATGAGCACACAATCAGCAAAGCTAATTGTTAGAGGCAGAGCCTCTCGGTCAAGGTGCAAAAGCAACGAGGCAATAGCGCTGTAAATAAAATAGCGAACTTCCCATACAAAAAAATGCGCGGGCAATCCTTAAAATTCCAAGCGTGTACGAAACTATTCCACACGCACAAAACTACGTGCGTAGATATTGCCCGCGCATGCCGTCAAACAGCGATAGCGTTTTTGACGGCTCGACCCGAACGAAGAGAGGGACGACAGGTCAGCAAACGTACTGCTGTTTCCATCGCTATACTATTGATACGTACTGTCGATTTATTGGAGCATTTTCGCCAGCACTGCGAGTGCAATGCCCCTTCGCGTCGCAAGAAATTGGCAGTAATTGATAAATAAGCGCAAACCGCCCAATGGTAAAATGCACAAAACGCACAAAAATATATGAACGATATATAAAATATCCTTCGGGTACTTGCATTTTCTGAGGAAGTATGCTATAATTTGCTTTAGT
Organism: Ruminococcus sp.; assembly: GCF_024692365.1. Lineage (GTDB taxonomy): Bacteria > Bacillota > Clostridia > Oscillospirales > Ruminococcaceae > Hominimerdicola. The sequence goes on from NZ_JAILMR010000138.1 coordinate 10,108, forward strand.
GATTTAAAGCTTAGACTGCATAAAGCTATAAAGCGAATTATTAAATGGGAGATGTATGATATGAAAGAAATATCCAATCTGATGAATTACAGAGATAGTATTAAGGTGGTTGACGCAACACTGCGTGACGGTGGTCTGGTAAACGACTTTTTCTTCAGCGATAAGTTCGTTCACGACCTGTACCTTGCAAATATCAAGGCAGGCGTTGATTATATGGAGTTCGGCTACAAGGGCGACAAGGAAATGTTCGATAAAACCAAGTTCGGCAAGTGGAAGTTCTGCGATGAGGACGACCTGAGAGCCGTTGTTGGTGACAACGATACAGACCTCAAGATAGCTGTTATGGCTGACGTTGGCAGATGCAACTACAAGGAGGATATAATTGACAGAAATGACAGTGTTATCGACCTTATCAGAGTTGCTACATACCTCAACCAGATACCCACAGCTGTTGATATGATAGAGAACGCTAAGAGCAAAGGCTACGAGGTAAGCTGCAATATCATGGCTATATCCACAGCACAGGAGGGCGATCTTCGTGCGGCACTGGATATACTCGGCAAGAGCCCTGTTGATGTAATATACATCGTTGACAGCTTCGGTGCTATGTATCCCGAGCAGATGCAGAGACTTGCTGCGCTGTATGTTGAGTATGCTGAGAAGTACGGCAAAAAGATCGGTATACACGCACACAACAATCAGCAGCTTGCTTTTGCAAACACTATCGAGGCTGTTGGTGACGGTGTTGACTGGCTGGACGCTACATACTCCTCAATGGGCAGAGGTGCAGGCAACTGCGCTATGGAGCTTCTGCTTGGTTTCCTGAAGAATCCCAAGTACAATGTATTCCCTGTTATCAAGTTCATTGATGAACACATGACTAAGATGCGCGAGCAGGGTATCGTATGGGGCTACGATCTCCAGTACCTCATGACAGGTCTGCTGAACCAGCATCCCAGAACTGCTATCGCTTTCACAAAGGAAAACAGAAACGATTATGCAGAGTTCTACAAAGAGATCGTTACTATGGACTGATTATCGGCAATATAAAAAAGATAATGATGTTTTGGTTTGGTCTTCTCTCACGTCTGCGGCGTGGGAAGACCACCAAAATATTTTTTATTTTGAAGTGATTTTCCTGATAATGGATAAAAATCAAGAGGACGGCGCAGTGCTGTCCTCTTTTTTAGTACGTGAAAATTTTATTAGTTGTAGTGATATTTTTGGTTAAATAATCTCTTTGGAAGTATTTTAAACCGAATTGTTAGAAAAATGACAATGTTTCAAAGTGCCTGCTTGTACGATAACACGATTCATCAGCGATTTAGCACTGGGGAATTGTTGAAAAAATTCATATATGGGTATTGACATTTTAACTTTGTTGTGATATTATAGTATGAGAGAATTTGAAGATATAATGAGCCGATAGAGGTTTTATAAAAGGCGGGCGATTTTTTATGACAGATTTTTACTATCCTGTGCTGGGAGATGAGGTATCACTTCCGCTGTTCGTACTGGGTGCGGGCGCAAGGGACAGAGAGTGGCATTTTATAAGAGAGGACGGTTATCCCGGGTATCAGATAATCTACTGTACCAGAGGTTCGGGCGTTCTTAAAATTGCGGACGGAGAGTTCCCTGTAAAGGCGGGAGATGCAATGTATCTTCCTCCCAATGTACCACACGAGTATTATCCTGTGGAGGATATATGGGAGACACACTGGATAGCATTTTCAGGCAGAGATGCGCAGTACACTCTTGAACACGTAAAGCTTGACAAGGCGAAGGTGGTACACATCAGCGACCTTAGCGGCGTTGAAGCTATATTCAAGAAGATACTTTATCTTCTGAAGACCAACTATTATTATGCAGGACATGAGTGTTCGATGTACCTGTACCAGTTCATAATCGAACTGCACAGGGTAACGAATATGCAGAACGGCGGACATGACAGCACCAAGCTGAATCAGCTGAAGCCTGTAATAAACTACATTGACACTAACTATTATAAAGAGCTGACACTGGTTGAGCTGGCTGATCTTATTGATCTTTCGCCACAGTATCTTTGCAGGCTTTTCAAGGAATGTCTGAATCTTCGTCCATTTGAGTATCTGGCAAGGAAGCGTATACAGCAGGCGAAGATACTTCTTCTGGAGGACAAGCTGAACATCAACGAGATTGCAACGAAGGTAGGTTATAACGATTGCAGTTATTTCTGCGCGGTATTCAAGAAGCATGAGATGCTGTCACCTGCGGAGTTCCGCTCTTTGCATAAGAAAGCGGGAAAGTGATTTTTTAATTCATAATTCATAATGCATAATTCATAATTGTTGGCAGGACAACAACGTTGATTGAAATGCCGGCTTCCTGTAATGTAAAAAATACGAGCGTATGCGAATGTATGGCATACGCTCTTTTTGGTTTGCGTGAGCAATGTTTAAGATACCAAAATATACGGTCGTATACTTTGGTATGCGTTCGTATCGTTTGGTATCAAAACACTTTGTTTGGTATGAATTGGTATCGCTATTGACAAACCATTATTAATAAGGTAAAATATATTATATATGACTTATATTAAGCGAAATTATAATTTCGTCTAATACACAAATTGGAGGCAATTTAATGAGCGAAAACAAACCCAAAACTCAGAAGATCAAAATGCCCGAAGGCTGGGATTTTGATAAGATCATCAAACTGATCTACATAATGATTGTGTGCATTTGCGGAATGTTCATGAGGAACAAACTTCTGCCCCACACTTCAAGAGATATGTGGCTGTACCTCGAAAGATGGTATAACTACTTTGCTGAACATGGCGGATTCAAAGCAGTCGGCGATGATGTAGGCGATTACACTCCGCTATACTATTATTATATAGCATTTCTGACTTACTTCAAAAGTTCATCACCCCAGCTTGGTCTTAAAATACTTTCGATAGTATTCGATTTCATCACAGCTGTCTACGCCATGTGGATAGTCGAACTTGCGGATAAGGATAAAAAGAATCCCCATATCCCCATCATAGCGTTCACCGCAGTATTCTGTCTGCCGACAGTTGTACTCAACTCCGCTACCTGGGGTCAGTGCGATGTCATCTACTCCTGCTTCCTTGTAATGTGCCTTTATTATATGATGAAGGGCAAGGATAACGTGGCGATGATAATGTTCGGCATCAGCTTATCATTCAAGCTTCAGGCGATTTTCTTCGCACCGTTCATCGGCATAGCACTTTTCAAAAAGAAGATACGTCCCCTCAACCTGCTGTGGATACCCGCTGTTTATGTGATAAGCATACTCCCCGCCACCTTCGTCGGCGGAGATTTTGTCCGCCTGCTGACTGTTTACTTCCGTCAGTCGGGTCAGTATGAAGACCTCTGTATGTCCCTGCCCAACCTCTGGGCACTCTGGGAAGATGTTGATAACGAACTTCTCGGACCTGCGGGCATATTCTTTGCAGGTGCCTGCGTTGTCACTGTGATGTACTATTACATCACCAAAAAGGAACTTAAACTCACCAACAATACCATGGTGGCACTTGCCATGATATCCTCTTTCGTAGTACCATTTGTACTGCCCCATATGCATGAAAGATATTTCTATCTTTCCGAAGTAATGTTCGTCATATTCGCTTTCTGTTACAGAAGCAGGATCTGGCTGATATTCACATCGCAGTACTGTTCTGTACAGGCACTTTCGGGATACCTTTTCGGCAAGGGTTCGATGGACAGAAGATTCCTTCTTCTTATCGAGATAGTGAACATCGTGGTCGTTTACCTCTGCCTGAAAAAGGAAATGGAAAAGCCCCGCGATGAAGAAGTAGTAATGTGCTTCGAGAAAGAAGCAAAGACCGCATGAAGATAGAACACACCGCCCTCTATGTCAATGACATCGAGGGCGCAAAAGAATTTTTTATAAAATATTTTCAAGCCGAAAGCGGTGAACTTTACCGCAATCCCAACACGGGATTTTCTTCCTACTTTTTAACTTTTGAGGAAGGTGCAAGGCTTGAGATAATGAACAAGCCCTACCTCTTTGAGGACGATAACAGAATATCCCGCATGGGATACGCACATATCGCTTTCAGTGTCGGCAGCAGAGAAAAAGTCGATGAACTGACAAAACTCATCACCGATGACGGTTTCATACTTCAAAGTCCGCCGAGAGTTACAGGCGACGGCTATTATGAAAGCTGTATCATCGGGTTTGAGGGAAATCTCATCGAGATAACTGAATGATAATAACAAGGAGATAAACATGAAAAAGATATGCATACTTACAGCCGCTGTTATGCTGGCTTTCGGACTTAGTGCCTGCAACAATAAAGAAGCGCATAAATATAAAGCACCAACAAGTTCAAAGGCGAATACCGAAAGCAAAACTGACACTTCTTCTGAAACAGAAGACAGTTCCACCACCGAAGATGAAAGTTCGGAAGCTGCCACCGAAAGCAAAACCGCTGCCGAATCAAAAGCTGAAAAGACTTCATCAAAAACCGATGACCAGCCTAGTGACGGCAAAAGCTACGTCTTTGACGACCCTGATGGCGAAGTAGCAATTGCTAAAAACGATGATGGAACGATCACTGTGGCTATACCCACAGACGGCATAACAAGTGAAGAAGCCAATTACTCTGACCACCACATCATAAAAAAGGAAGAGGTAAAAAGCGAGGAAAACGCTGATATGACCTATTTTACCTTTGATGAAGAGTACTTCAATTCTCTGGCTGAAGAAAACATAAATTCCAGCAAGGAAACTCTCGATGTTCTTATCGCCAACGGTCTTGGCGACTATGAAACGATAACAGATATCACCTATAATGAAGAGTTCACAGATTTCACCATCCATGTAACAAGCAAGGAAGCTTTTGAGAAAAGCGAAGATAAAGAGATAACATCGACAATTGAACAAGCCGCTTCACTTTACCACACATATTCTCTCCACGAAGATGTTACGCTCACGATACATTTCGTCGATGCTGACGGAAATGAATTTCTTAAAGAAGTGATGGCAGCCGAATAACAGAGGTTTCTATGATAAGATACAACGACCTGAATGAAAAATTTATCACCGATCGTTTTCCCGAACTTGCAGAACTTGTTTCAATTGAAACAGAGGGATATGATGAATTTCTCCCTCATGTGGTTTTCGGAAATGTCTTCAACGGGCTTGCAGTATCATTTCTGAAACTTGACAGTTACAAACAGAGCGATACTTTGAAGCGCATATTTGATATGTACGAAGAACTTGCTTTACATGGCGATGAAGAAACAAAGAACCTTGTGCAGGTAACTCTGCTGGAATACCTTTGGGACGAAAAGATCACCTATGAACGTGCAAAGGAATTTATGGGTGAAAACACGAAAAAACTCTGGGCGCAGATAGAATATCTGAGTGCTCCGAAAGTATAAATCAAAAACAATAAAACCAACAAGGAGATATCTCCATAACATCGAAAGGAAGAATACCGACCATGAAAAAAATATATGCATTATCCGCAGCAATTATCCTGTCTTTGAGCCTGTGTGCCTGCGGAAATGTGACAAAACCCGCAGCAAACAGCGAAGCAGCATCGGAGAAAGCAGCCGAAAGCATATCCGAATCCGCGGCTGAATCAGAAGAAAGCTCCGAAGAAGAGACAGAGAGCTCTGCCGAGGACACGCAGAGCAGTGAAACCTTAACCGAATCGCAGGCTGACAGTAAAGAAGAAACATCAGAGTCACAAGCCGAGAACGAAACTCCTGACAGTGACAGCGCTAACGATGAACAGCTGGGAGATATCGGCATTGAAAAAAACGATGACGGAACAGTGACCATGATGTTCTCATACGCTTTTCTGTTTTGAGATATAGATTCGGCTATTGAGCATTACTCTGAATTAGACGGCTTTATAAAGTCAGAGATAAAAGGCACAGATGAAGATAAATTCTCAAAGCATTTATATCTGACCTTTACCGAAGAAGGCTACCAAGCTATCGCAGATGAGGCTATGGAGGCTTTCAAGTATTCAATAGCTTCTGTCCCGAAGAGCTATGAAACGATCACAGATCTGAAATTCAATGAAGAATTCACCGATTTCTATATTTATACAACAAATCAGACAGATTTTGAAAACAGCGATGATATAAGCATCACCGAAGATATCGAGTACCACACTACATTCTATCATGTGTATGCGCTTGATGATGACGATGTTACAATAACATACCACTTCATGGACGCTGACGGAAACGAGTTTCTGACAGATGTGCTCGATGATAATGAACGCCAAAGCCTGAAAAAGGTAGAGGGAACAGAAAGACACTATAACGACTAATCAAGTCACGATAACAACATTCTGACCAGAAGGAGGTATCACCATGACATTGCAGGAGATAATCAACGATTCAAAGCGTATAGTTTTTTTCGGGGGCGCGGGAGTATCCACCGAGAGCGGAATACCAGATTTCCGTTCGGTGGACGGACTTTACAATCAGAAATACGACTACCCTCCCGAAACTATCCTCAGCCACACATTCTTTATGGATAAGACCGAGGAGTTCTACAAATTCTACCGCGACAAGATGCTGTGCCTTACTGCAAAGCCTAACAAGGCTCACCTGAAACTTGCCGAAATGGAAAAGGCGGGCAAACTTGCAGCGATAGTCACCCAGAATATCGACGGACTTCATCAGGCGGCGGGCAGTAAAAATGTTTACGAACTTCACGGTTCGGTGCTGAGAAATTACTGCATGAAATGCCACAAGCCCTATGCCGTGGAGGATATCCTGAACGGTACAGGCGTGCCGAAATGCACCTGCGGCGGCACTATCAAACCCGATGTGGTGCTTTACGAAGAGGGTCTGGACGATGCCACGGTGGAGGGTGCTGTTGAAAGCATCTCCCGCGCCGACTGCCTTATCATCGCAGGAACTTCCCTGACGGTATATCCTGCGGCAGGTATGGTGAGATATTTCCGCGGCAAGCATCTGGTTCTGATAAACCGTGACCCCACCCCAATGGACGAAATGTGCGATCTGGTACTGCACGATAAGGTGGGAGAAGTGCTGGATAAGATAGTTATATGATGATATAAAACCGCCCTCTCTGAAATTTCAGAGAGGGCGGTTTTTGCATTTTAACGGATCAGCATCTAGCGAACATCATAATAAAAACTATCCGCCGCCTGACGGTCTTTTCCTGTGAAAATACGTTTTGTCAGCTTGCGGTTTTTGATAAGATACCAGTCACCGAATTCATCAAATTTACGTGATGAAGTCAATACATAGGAACGCTTCAATGTTCCGTATTTCTTCCCCTTGCGGAGCCCTAATTTTTTCAGGCGAACAGCGAAGTCCATATCTTCAAGGCTTATTAAATTTTCATCGAATCCATTTACAGCTTCAAAATCACGCTTGTAAAACCAGAACATAGCACCGCTAAGATAACCGCCGTTCTTTATCATAACAGGCAAAAGATTGAAAGCAATATACAAAGCCGAACAAGCAATGCCCACAGACTTTCTTTCAAATTTCAGATTCGTTCCGCCGCCGATGTATTTTCCGCTTTCAAGCATTTCCTTTATCTCAGCGAGAGAATATTTAGTCATAAGACTGTCCGCATCGATGGTGACTACGATATCGCCTGTCGCTGCCTTGACGCCTGTATTTCTTATTGCGGCGATGCACTTGCTGTCATTTTTAAGCACTTTCGCACCATAGTGCTCTGCAATTTTACAAGTATTATCAGTGCATCTGTTTGCGACAACAATTATCTCCACAGTATCAGGTTTAACATATTTTGAAGCACTTATCACCGCACGAAGACACCGACCTATATAATCTTCTTCATTGTGAGCGGGAATAATAACTGAAAATTTGGGTTTATTCATAGGGCACCTCTTTTGGAATTTTTATTTTTTCACATTATAGCACTGCGGTGTTGACAGGCAAGTTTTGTAACACAGATGACAGTCCGAAAGAACAGAAAAATTAATCGTCCAGCCAGTACGAAGCCATTGTGATGCTCATTTCAATAGTGTTTTGATCTATCCCTTTTTCAGCACCAAGCCTTCTGATCTCATTTAACAATTTGCGCGAATGTGTTTTCTCGATCATCTCATCAAGAGGTTCCAAAGAATACAAAAACTCTTTTGGATCTAGAACGCTCAGAAATTCGATCGCTGCATCAATGTCCTCTGAAAGCACTTCACTGAATGGGATCCAGAAATCATTCTCTGGATCAGGTTCCTGACCATAAAAACTGCACTCACAATAACTGATATGTCGAGTGAGCAGTTGATAAGCCTTTTTTGTATCGATCACAAATAACAACACTCCCTATTTTTTCTTTACTACCAGCTTGATTCATTCGGTCAATAAAATAAATTATTGGTAACGGTTACTTGTCACGGTCAGACTTGCAAACCCGTTATCAAGCTTATAATTTGATACGGTGGCTTTTGAAATAGTATCAGTACCAATGTTTTTTCCTGATTCATCATACAGATTTCCCTGACGCACCGAAAAGGTTACTGTACCATCCATTTGGACGTGAGTTATTTTAAGCGTCACGTTTTCAAATTTAATGGTATCATCTTTTTGATACTCTTGTTCAAAAGAAAAAGTCTCCGCCGTATCGGAATCAATTTCTCCTGTTACGCTTATAACTGCCCATGTATGTGTGTCATGATACTGTTTGAGCGATATAATAACATATGTTGTAAATAATACTGCTATTAAAATCGCAACTGTAAAGATGTTGTATTTCCGTTTGAACTTTATTTTCATTCTGACCAGTCCATTCTGATAATCGGTTTATTTCAGCACCAATTATAACACACCATCGTTGTACTGTCAACAAAAACATCACTGCCCAAATGACAACCTCTTTTTTAGCGGTTGAAATGCACTATATCTTTTGAACTAAATTAGTTGCTTCTGACAAAGTTTGCTTTTGTACATTAAAATCCCCAACAAATTATACGCAGATCACTGATTTTGTGTTATACTATATTCAGGAGAAAGCCTGAAACTTCAAGGAGGTCATACTATGGAGCTTTATTATCTTTTCAACTCGATCAACGGCTCGTATTTCTGCTTTGATGAGCGCAACCGTCCGTCAGCGACATTTAACCTAAAGCTCGCAGGATATTACGACTATACCAAAGTTCACAATATCTTAAACAACGCCATCTCCCCGAAGGAACGCAATCGCTGGCAGATCGTTGAGTCCATCGAATCCCCGATACAAACAAAGCGCGAGCCTGGTATCTGTGATCTTGATAATATCGACAGCGATTCGGAGATAATCAAAGAGCTCACTATAATAACCAAAGCAGCCGACCGTCTTAAGCGCTATATCGAAGAACTTGATAAAAAGCTCTCCGAGCTTGACAAACAGCAGAACGATGTACTGCATTTTATCGAGAAATATAACCTCAACGCCAGTGACGGTTTCAAGGTATACAAGCTTTTGAAAGATATACGCGTAGAACGCAGGAGTATCAAGAACGAGATACATAATGCGCAGATGCTGGATAAGACTGAGTTTGAAGGCATAAACTATGTCTCGCTCATAAAGAAAATGGCTGATCAAGAAAAACAGGACGCTTATACCCCACGCATACTCACCGAGCTTTTCGAGCTCCGTAAAAAAGGCACAAACATCGACATAAGCCATCGCGACATAAAAACGGGAACATAATAATTTAAAACCTCATATCCCTTCACGGATATGGGGTTTAATTTATGCCTCAAATACCCAAAACAATCAAAAAAGCTCACCTGGAAAATGCAACGAAATTAATAACTATTAATAATTTATCTCAAATATACCGCCAAACAAAATCACACGTGTGATTTGATATAAAACATCGAAAATACATCATATAGCTTATCAGCTATTTACTTTTATCAATGGATATGTTATAATATTTTTTGTCTAAATCATTTCTATTTTGTTTTGGGGTTGGTAAAAATGATTAACAAAATCATTAATAAAGCGTTGATGCTGATAACAGCGGTGATGATAGCACTTTCGGGAGTGGCATCAGCAGGAGTTTCGTTGCGGGGATATGCATACAATTTTGACCAGATAACGGGCGCCAAGAATGTTTCGGGTGCGAAAAGCATCAGTTACAGGCGAATCATCAGTATCGACGTTGTGGAAAAATATGACGCGGATAAAACAGGCAGGAATGATGCTTCCGCCGCCATTCAAAATGCGCTGGACTATGCGCGTGACAACGCAAGCGACATCACTCAGGTTAAAGTCGTTATACCTGCGGGTACTTATCTTATCGACAAGACCCTTTACATATATTCAAACACCTATTTATATATGTATGGTGCTACTCTGAAAAAGAATTTTGCCAGCGGCGGCTGTATGCTGAGAAATGCACAGCCTTACAAAAAAGGAGGCTATGATGATGCCCGCAACATAATGGTCGAGGGCGGCTGTTTTGACGGTAACATAAAATCGAATTACAAGAATTTCTGCAATATGCGTCTGGGGCATATGAAAAATCTCATGCTGAAAAATGTGTCCTTCAAAAATAACCTTAATACCCATCATCTTGAACTCGGGGGCATAAAGGATGTGACCATTAAAGGCTGTGATTTTTCGGAATATCGCGGAAATAATCTGAAAGAAGCAATACAGTTCGATATAATGAACAACTCAAATGTTTTCAGCGGTTTTGAACCTTTCGACGACACGACCTGCGAAAACGTGGTGATACGCAGCAACACTTTCCGCAACGTTATGCGCGGCATAGGTTCACATTCAGCGACGCTTGGTAAATACTACAAGGATTTCCTTATCGAAAACAACACTTTCACAAATATCACCGACTGCGCAATACTCATGCAAAGCTACAAAAACATCACTGTAAGCAGCAACAACATGAACAATGTTGGCAGCGGTATAATCGTTAGGAATATGTCACCATCTGACAGCAATGCGGGCTACTATGACCCTGTTGACAGCGGCAGTCCGAAACTCAATAACGACCTGAACACAGTGATAAAAAACAATACCATAACAGCAAAAGTCACAAGGACAAGACCATCGCCTGTGGGTATACAGCTTTTCGGCAAGCTTGTTGAAAAGGGCAAATGGACGAATTTCGACCATCAGGTCGAGGGCGTGCGCATCACGGGCAACACGCTGAAAATTCCCGGAACTTGCATTGAGATGGACGATGTTATGGGCATCAAGGTGGATTCAAACAAGCTTTCGTACACGGGCGGTGCGGGTTTGGATTTTGATCTTATAAACGTGCAGGATTCAGCTGAAACACTGTTTTCGGACAACACAACCATATCCCCTGCGGACGGCAGTTTTGATATCAGTGGCGGAAGAGTTTACTTGCAGGATATGACCCTTTCAAATCGTTCGGACGGCTGCTGCGGGGTGCGGTCCGGGGAGAACGGTTCCGTTTTTGGCTGGGACCTTACGGTGAACTCGTCAGGTGCGGCTTCAAGCCCGATATTTGCGGGAAAGGGCAGCGGAAATATGGTCATAAGCGGTGGAAGTTACAGTTCAAGCGGCGAAGATTCTCCTGCGGCAGAATCGGAATCTGTCATTGCCATAAACGAAGCAACCCTGAAAGGCAAAAAATCGGAGGCTGTGCGCGTTGCTAATCCGGGCATGATGTACATTTACGACTGTGAACTTTCCACCGATGTAAAAACAAGCGTTGACGGATTGACTGCGGCGGCTGTGCTTTACGGCAACAGCCCCTACGGTGCGGAAGATAAGCTTTCGCGGCTTTATGTTGAGGGTGGAAGCATAACTTCTCACGGTGATGTTATATTCACAACAAACTGTAAGAGCGAAGTGATTATCAGCGGCACACAGATATCAACTGATGGGAACGGATATCTGGTGAAATGCGTATCAGACCCTACACGCTGGGGCTGGGGCAGAAAGCTATGCGGCGGCGCGGTGTGCAGTTTGACGCTTAAAGGTCAGGAACTTAGCGGAAATATGCTGTGCGACAGCCTTAGTACGCTGGACATTCTGATTTCCGAAAATTCGCAATACAAGGGTACTCCCGAGAGTGTTTATATCGGGGCATTCTTCGGTGACAGTGGAAAGATCTCGGTAAGCATTGATGAAAGTTCAACCTGGGTGATAGAAAGTGACTGCACGGTCAGCGAACTTCACTCAGCCGGAACGATAAAGGACACAAATAATAAAACTGTAAAGATAGCCGATACCAAGGGAAATATCCTGCGGGACGGCGACAGCGAATTCACGGTAACTGTTACCGGGGAATACAGCAATACTCCCAAAATGCACGACATCGGCGGAAGTTACAGCTTCGACGATTTTCGCATGAGCCGTGCCGAAATAGACCCGGGTATGCTTGACGACATCGAGGACACCCCAAAAGATTACAAGCGCGGAGATGTAAACGGCGACGGAAAAGTTGATGTGAGCGACATTATAGTGGTCGCAAGCTACATAAAACAGCTTAGGACTTTCAGCGACAATGACATGAAGCTTCGTGCTGATGTGAACAACGATGGGCTCATAAATGTCAAGGATATACTGCTTATCGCGGCGGCGATAAAGGGGTTAAGACAGCTGTGAGAGGTTTTATAATAGTATAATGAGCGAAAGACACTTCTGCTGATGAATGTAGAAGTGTCTTTTTTGATTTTTAAACAATGTATATTTTTTCTTTTTCCGTTCAAAATACTCTCAAAGGGCTTCGCAGACCGACGGGCGGGGCTGAAATTTTATGTTCGGGGAAAGGAAAACTATGGGTAATTTTCTTACAGATTCAAAGCTTGGCAAAAGGCTGGGCACAAAAGGTGTTTGCATAACTCTGGGAGCTTGCCTGATAGCACTTGCGGGGGCGGGGGCTGCGGCTTACAACAAGGCGATGGAGGAACTTAACAGCACTATCGTGACTGATCTACCCCGCGCCGCTGAACAGGCTGACAAAAAATCTTCGGGCGTGGCAAAGCCTTCGGACAGTTCGGCTTATGAGAAAGACAGTTCTTCAAAAGCGGAAGACCTGACTTCTTCAATGATATCCGACGATATCAAAACTCAGCCGAATGTTATGCCTGTAAACGGTGATATCATCAATCCATTTTCTGATGGCGAATTGGTAAAGGACGAAACTCTCGGAGTATGGCGGACGCATGACGGAGTCGATATAAAAGCGGACGTAGGCACTCCCGTAAAAGCCATGAACAAGGGCACCGTCACAGAAATCAAAGAAGACCCCCTGTGGGGCAACGGCATAGTCATCGACCACGGCAGCGGCGTGACGGGATACTATTACAGCCTTTCAAAGGCGATGAACGTAGTTGAGGGCGACCGTGTCAATGCAGGAGAGGTGATAGGTGCTGTAGGCGATACCGCCGAATGTGAAGCCGCTGAACTTTCGCACCTGCACTTTGCCCTGAAAAAGAACGGCAGCTGGATAGACCCCATTGAATATATCGGCATAAAATATAATAAGTAGAATTCATAAGATTATCCCTATATAAATGCCCGACGGTCATTATTTGACTATCGGGCGTTTTACTTGTATGAATAATGTTATTCTTCAGGGACAGGATATGCCATATCCAGTTCGAGTACACCCTTTATTTTTGATGCTTCGGATCTTTCATCCCAGTTAAGTGAGGTGTCATTCATTTCATCATTAAAATAGAATACTTCAAATCTTATATCGCCTTCAAATGTATCACAGTCCATGGTGAACATATACGGCTCTCCGCCGCCGTTGAAATTCTGTTCTTTTTTGCCTTCTTCGGCTTTCATGATGAAACCCATGCTTGTTCCCGAAGTATCAGCCGCTGTATCGGGCACCACTATCACTCTGGGGAGAAAACCCTGCATATTGTCATTGACAAAATAACAATAGAATGTTATGTCTCCGCTTTTCTTTGTGTGCATTTTGTAGCCTCTTATTTCGTCACCCGTTTTGTATCCCTCAAAGGGACTGTTCTCCAGATCTTCTTTATATACCGTGTTCACATCTACAAGCATATCACCGTCAAATCCGTTTTGAGAACCGCCTGTTGAAGTGAAATTTTTGAATGAGAATAAGCTTAACACCACGATCAGTAATGCTGTTACTGCACTCACGCATATTATAGTCACCAGTACGAATACGATAGGCGGCATCATGGGCTTGCCTTTTCTTTTTTTGCCTGCTATGGCGCCCTCCGCAAGGCGTTTGTTTATCTTTCTGCGGTAGTAAAACATATATATCAGCACTGTTATGCCCAGCACCAAAGGTGCCGCAAGTATTACTGCAAATATAGGTGTCATAATTGTCAGCTCCTTTCTTTTAAATACCCAGGAATTCCTTGAATATATAATAGTATGTTCTTGTTACATCGACTTTGCTGCCATCGGTGAGGGTCAGCAGATATTTCTGCGAAATGGCAGGACGTATACTTTTAATATGGTGTACTGCCACTATTGCCGAATTGCTCACCCTTATGAATTCCTTGGGGTCAAGTATCTCCTCCAGGCGGCGCAGACGTTCAGTCAGTTTGTACTCCGCACCTCCGCTGTATGCTATTATGTCATGGGCAAAGCTTTCTATATGTGTTATCTCCCTGACATCAAGCCTGAATATATCATCGCCCTGTCTGCCGATAAGGTATTTCACGCAGACATTGTTTTCGCTGAGAATAAGTTCGGCTTGATCGTCTATCTCGATACCCGCCGCAGACAGCTGTTTGTATATCTCGGTGTATTTTTCCTCGCTCACAAGCAGCCTGACTTTCATTCTGCACCGCCTCCTTTTTTATCTGATAAGCGCTTATCTTGATTACATTATAACCGACCCCCGATAAAAAAGCAATAGCTTCGGCATACCTTGCATATGTGGGTACACATCTCGCATTTTTATATGCACGGAATGATGGGCACAGGGTATATGAGGTCGAATATGAAGTAAATCGGAAGATATCTTGTGTAAACTATACTATGCGCCAACGTTCTCATTGTGCAAATATACAAAAAGCCTGCACCCCATTTGTCGGTATTGTTCATAACGGGGAATTTTGTTAACAAAGCCTCCCGAACTCTTTACAACTATTTAAGAGTGTGATATAATTCCTGATACAGAATAAAAGTTAGATTAAAAGACCGACAGCGTTTGTCGGTATCATTATTCGTCAGATAGGTATGAATAGTGTTTTTCCTGAACGGAGGATATATAAGAGTATGAATAAAAAGATAATTCTCGCAGCTGTATGCTTTATCACTGCACTGGCAGGCTGTACAAAGAGTTCATTTATTGAAGACAACAAGAGAAGCGCTGCAGCAAACGATGTTGATGTTTTTGTTTCCACAGGGGCTGAAGACATCACAACTGATATGATGACAACAGACGGTCTTACCATTACTTCGCATGAGACTTTCGCACAGATCCCTGCGGAGGCTGAGAAGTCCTTTGACCGTGTTATAAAGTCGATAGATAAGAATTTCCCCAAGTCAAGCAAGAGCGACAAGAGATTCTACGGATATCTCGGCGAACAGCAGATCGACGGCACTGTGTGCTATGTATTTGAAGTGTTCGACAGCAAAGACGGCGAGCGCGAGCTGGTCATGACAGCAGCAATAACTTCGGACAACAGCAGAGTTTACGCTTACAACGAGGAGACTTCAGCTTTTTGGCTGCTGGAGCAGTACAGCGATAAGGTTAAGGCTGATTACAGCTGGACAATGACCAAGGATCCCGATGAGGTAACTACCGACGAAGAATAATAGTCGGATAATTACAGATATATATTTATAATGGTATACCCCCGCGAATGTGTGAGAGCTTCGCGGGGGATTTTTTGGCCCGCAGGGTGGGACGTGGTGAGGAGATGGTTTTGGAACATCCAACCCCGCAGTAAATAATCACGTAAAACCCACGCTCTCTCCCAAAGATTTCAGCTTTTCTAACTATTGAAAATAAAAACGCGCTGTGTTATAATTATAAAGTATGATTAATTTAGAGAGGTGTTGGTCCACATGAAGCGGGAAGACCTGCTGGACTTCAATTTTGACTGGCGCGACGACGATACATTCAAAGATGCACTGAAGGAGTCGGGCTTGTCTGAAAAGGAAAAACTTCGGCTGCGCGACGAACGTATGCGGCGGCTGGAGTTGGAAGAATTAAAGGAAGCGTCGGGCGACTACGATGATGACTATGAAGATGACATCACGGAGAATGATTCGGAAGACACAAAGAAAAATATTCCCGACAAAAAGCCCGACAAGTCAGATAGAAAAAAAAGAAAAGCAGAAAAGAAAGCTGATAAGGATAACGGCGTTATAGTCGCAATAAAGGGCGATTACCCGATACGCAAAAACGCTATCGCGCTTATGATGTGCATATTTGCGGCTATACTGCCTTATATATCGTACTGGCACCCTCAGCCGCTGACTAATGTTACCTGTAAGTATTTTTCATCAGGTTCGGGTATAATCAACGACTGGTTCCTTTTCCAGAAAGAATTCACCGTGGTGCTGGTTGCAGCGGTACTTATCGGGCTTTTTATCGTTGAAGAATGCTTCATCGAAAAGCACTGGAAAGATATCCCGCTGAGAAACAAGAATATGCGGTTACCGTTGATACTTGTGGGGGCTTATGCGCTCCTGCTGATAATCTCGGGCATATTTTCGAAGAACCATGAACTTGTGCTGATGGGCGTTGTCAAGCACTATGAAGGTCTGCTTGGCGTGTTGGGATATCTTGTGATATTCCTTGCGGCGATAAACTATTTCTGCGATACTAAATCCCTTGAATTTTTCAGCTGGGCGATGATAACTACAACGCTCGCCTGCGCTGTATTCGGAATAATGGAGTACATGGGAAATCCCTTACAGGAAAGTGATTTTTTCGCACATCTTATCGCACCTGCGGAAAAATACGAACTTGCCAGTACACTGCATTCAACTAGCAACAACGTGCATATCACGTTTTTTAATTCCAACTATCTCGGTTCTTTCTGCGGCTTGATGTTCCCGCTTACTCTGGCGCTTGGGCTGGGAAGCAAAAATATAGTAAGGAAGATATATGGTCTTTTATCGGCGGCAGGCATCGCAGTTTGTGCTGTGCTTTCAAACTCCTCGGGCGGACTTTACTCCGTTGCAGCAAGTGCGGCTATACTCCTTATTATATATATAGTGTACTGGTGCAGGGGAAATATTGCAAGAATTCCCTCACTGATAGGATTTGGCTGTGTGGCAGTGGTATTAGCTGTCGGATTTGTTTATATGCTGAATAACAATGAAAATTTCAGCGCACGTTTTGAAGAAGTTATCAACAACGGTTCCGGTAAGAAAGTCACCGTTGAGGAAAAGAGAGCGAATCTGGCAAAGAAACACTATGTTCTTAAAGAGATAAGGCAGGAAGGTTCTGACCTTGTTCTTGACGATTACAGCGGCAGCAGCATAACTGTGTCCCTCAAGGGTTCAGACAAATTAGAATTCTTCGATACTGAGGGCAGCGTTCTTACAACAAGTGTTGACAAAAATAAATACTACCGTTTCAAGGACGAAAGATACAAGAACTGCAAGTTCAGGTACACATCAGAATCAAAACTGCTGATCGGTCTGGGCTATTCAAAAGATCTGACATTCAAATACGAGGACGATAAATTCAAGCCCTTTGTACATGGTATGTATACTCAGGAAACTATCAACAGCTACAAGGGTCCTGCGTTCTTCAAGAAAGATCTCAGCGCATTTACAGGCAGATACTTCATCTGGGGTGCGACGATATCAGTACTGGACGACTGCCTGCTTATCGGCAAGGGCAGCGGCAACTTCGTGACCGTATTCCCCCAGTACGATTATGCCAGCCTGCTTGAAGTTTACAAAACTCCCGCCATGGTGGTAAACAAACCCCATAACTGGTATCTGGGAGTAGCAGTAGATTCAGGTGTGGTATCATTGCTTGTTCTGCTGACTCTGCTGGGCGTGTTCCTTGTAAAGGGTGCGAAGACAGTTATACTTCACCCCGTTGAGGACAGATTCATGCATCTGAGACTGGGTACCTATGTATCTGTCATCGCATTCATGCTGGTCGGCATAGTAAACGACAGCTATGTATGCGTGAGCCCCGTATTCTGGTTCATATTCGGTGTGGGCTGGTACGCGGTATCCTGCAACAAGGTTATTCAGACAGACTACGACTATTAATGTATTTAAAAGCACTTCCGTGTGACGGAGGTGCTTTTTTTCGGTTTGACAAGCGAATGGTTATAAAGATAATTGAAGATTTTTTGTCACTGCAAAGGAGTAAAGCGTAATTAATATGAAAAATCATCGGTAAATAGGGGTATTATTTGTGTGCAAATCTGCGAAAACGTTTGAGATATGTGTATTCTGCTTGTTGAAATTGCTGTAATGCGCAGATAATAATACAAATTGAGCTGAAATCAATAGTTAAAATATGTAGCATTTGTGAAAGGTGCCAAAACTGCAAAAACTTCAAAAAAATCTTCAAAAACCTATTGACAAATCGGGGATCATGAGTTATAATATAGACACAGTAAGGGAAACGAAAACAACATGAAGCTTCAAACGATCGATCGATGCTAAAAGTTCGTTTACCCCGAACAATTAATTTCGGCAGTATCCGCATAATGCGGTACTAAAATATTTTTAATTTAATTATGGAGGGATTTTCTTATGAAAAATTCAAACAAAAAGGGCTTCACTCTGGTTGAGCTGGTAGTAGTTATTGCGATCATCGGCGTGCTCGCAGCAATCCTCGTTCCTAGCATGATGGGTTATGTTAAGAAGTCCAGACTGAAGACCGCTAATGGTAATGCAAAGACCGCTTACAACGCTGTTGCTGAGTACCTGGCTGATCAGGAGACAGAAGGTCTGCTGCAGGATACAACTGAGACAACTGAAGATAAGGCAAAGGCTTCTGCTGAGGCTGAGCTTTCTACAAACGGCAAGGGCTCCGGTGAGGTATTTGTAAAGTTTGCTGATGACTTCAGAACTGCTGATAATCCTGAGTTCGGTTGCCAGTGGCACAGAGCTAGTGGTGATGAGGTTGTTGGTCAGTATCCTAACCCTGCACAGAAGGTTGCAGAAGCTCCTGAGTGGGAAGATACTGCTTCAATGTTCACCAAGACTACTACTAAAGCATAATTTGGCTTGAATGATTAATTTTTAATCAAGTAAATATTAGAACGGCGATTTTAAAATCGCCGTTCTTTTTTTACAAAAAATATATTGACAAATAAATATTTTTGTTGTATACTAATGTAAATTGGGAATGATATATCCGCATATTTGGGGCGCGGATATAGTTTATCATTTACGGAGGGAAAACTATGAAAACTAATAAGAAAGGCTTTACACTGGTCGAAGTGATTGTTGTACTAGCGATAATAGGTATTATCGCAGCGATACTTGTACCAACATTAATGGGTTACATAAAAAAATCAAGGTTGCGCACATCTAACGCGAGTGCTAAGGTCGCATATAATGTCTTTACCGGAACTATTGGCAAGTATCTATGCGACGAGAGAAACGATGACCTCAATAAGATTGAGGATGAAATCAATAGTAAAGGAATGGAGATCGATTGCCGAGGCAGTTCACCTGCTCCTGATACTGAATTTACCCGCGATATCTACAAATCTATCACCACAAACGGCGAGGGTTCAGGCATAATGTACATTGGGGTGTTTGACAATCCCAATAACAGAGACGGCAAGGATAAATCGTATTTTGTTCAATGGATCGTGGCTCCCGGCGATGAAATGGTTGGTCAATATCCAGATCCTGCCTATGAAGTTGAGGATACACCTATCTACAAAACTTTTCAGCCTGCTAAATAATTCATAATATCTGTAAGCCGAGGAAAAAATCCTCGGCTTTTTTGATTTTTCATCAGTTTTGTTTTAATTTTCCCAAGATGTTCTCAGACAAAAAAATTCATATAAAACGATAAGATTTTCTGCGGGAAATATCAAAAAACTATTGACTTTTCACGTAAAAAGTTATATAATGTATAAGTGAATGTGCTTATATTATAGTTAAAGATATTAATGATTTCTCATTTGCTGCTGATGCGGAGCTTTTTACTGGCAAAAGCCGCTGATGAGTGAAAATTATATCATTCGCTATAAGCATAGTAAATTTGATAGGAGGACTTTTAGTGCGAAAGATCACAAAACCCGTTTTTTTCATCGTACTGTTCCTCATTCTCGGTTTTGCTTACCTGACATACGCCGGTATCCATCATTATTACGGCGATATCAGACACAGCTACATCAAGGGCGTTGACGAGATACGCTGGGGTATTGATATCCAGGGCGGCGTTAATGCTACTTTTGAGCCTGACTTAGATGGTGAGGATCAAGAAACAACCGACGGAATGGACGCGGTAAACGAAAAAGACATAACAAATGACGACATGGATGCAGCTAAGGCTGTTATTGAGCAGAGACTCATCGGTCTTAATATCACCGATAGTGAGGTGTATGCTGATTATACCAAACATCGTATAATGGTGTCGTTCCCATGGCAGTCGGGCGAGGAGAATTTTGACCCATCTGAGGCTATTTCCGAACTTGGCGATACTGCACAGCTCGTATTCGTAAAGGGTACAGAACAGCCTGCAAGCCTTGATGATGAAACAGTTGTACTTACAGGTACAGATGTTACAAGGGCTTCTGCGGAACCGTCTCAGGACAAGAATACAGGCGAGCAGTCTTGGGTCGTATCCCTTGAACTTAGTGAAACAGGTAAAAAGGCATTTGCTGATGCTACTACTGAACTTGCAGGAAACGGTCAGATATCTATCTGGATGGACGATACTTCCATATCCGCACCTAACGTAAATGAGCCTATCACCGATGGTAAATGTCAGATCACGGGTAACTTTACCTATGAATCTGCAAAGAGCCTGGCTGATAAGATCAATGCAGGTGCACTGCCTTTCAACCTTCGTTCTACAAGCACAAACATAATCTCAGCTACACTGGGTGAGGGCGCCAAGAACGCTATGGCTATCGCAGGCGTTATCGCTTTCATTATGGTAGCTATCTACATGATGATCGTGTACAAACTTCCCGGATTTGTTGCTGCTATCGCTCTGCTGGGACAGGCTGCAGGCTCTCTGGCTTGCATAAGCGGTTTCTTCGGCAATATCGGCAGCTTCACACTGACTATACCCGGTATCGCAGGTATCATACTGGCTATCGGTATGGGCGTTGACGCTAACGTAATCGTATCTGAGCGTATCAAGGAAGAACTCAATAACGGCAAGACCCTCAACGGCGCTATCGAACTTGGTTACAAGCGTGCTTGGGCTGCCGTATTCGATGGTAATATCACCGTTGTATTCGTAGCTGTTATACTCATGGGTGCTTTCGGTCCTACCGACAGCGTATTCGGCACTCTGCTGAAGCCTCTGTTCATGGCATTCGGTGCATCTACCGCAGGTACTATCTACTCACTGGGTTACACTCTGCTGGTTGGTATCGTACTGAACTTCTTCTTCGGTATATTCTGTTCAAGACTGATGCTTTCTTCACTTTCCAAGTTCAAGGCATTCAAGAAGCGTAAGCTGTATGGAGGTGTTGAGAAGAATGACTAAAGAAAAGAAGAATCTCGACGTTGTAGGACACCGCAAGGTATTCTACACGATCTCCTGCACACTTATCGCACTATTTATCGTGCTGACTTTCGTACTGGGACTGAACGTGGATATCATGTTCAAGGGCGGTACTATCATGACTTACAGCTACACAGGTGAACTCAGCACTGATGACGTTCAGGACGTTGTCACCGAAGTGCTGGATCAGAAATCCACCGTTACTAAGGGAGAAAACGCTGCTACAAAGCAGACAACTGTAAAGATACAGCTGTCCTCAACAGGCGGCATCAACGAAGTTAAGCAGAACGAGCTCCAGGAAGCACTGGAAAGCAAGTTCGCTGATAATGAGCTGGCTCTGTTTGAATCCAGTGACGTTAACGCTTCAAACGGTATGGACTTCTTCCTCAAGTGTCTGGTCGCTGTAATATTTGCAGCTATCGTTACTATCATCTACATCGGTTTCCGTTTCAAGAAGATCGGCGGTATCTCCGCAGGTATCTTCTCCGTTGTAGCTCTGCTGCACGACCTGTGCATGGTTTACGGATGCTTCGTTGTTTGCAGATTTGATATCAACGCTAACTTCATGGCAGTTCTGCTGACTATCCTCGGCTACTCCATCAACGCGACTATCATCATCTACGACCGTATCCGTGAGAATCAGAACCTCAAGGGCAGCAAGCTCGAGCTTGAAGATCTGGTAAACCTTTCCGTTACACAGACTCTGGGACGTTCGATACACACCACTGTTACCACCGTTATGGCGATGTCCGTTGTTTGCATCGTCTGCACTATATACGGTGTAAGCTCGATAATCAGCTTCGCATTCCCGCTGATCATCGGTATGCTGGCAGGTGTGTACTCTTCTAACTGCATCGCTCCTACACTGTGGGTAATGTGGAGAAGACACGCTGAAAAGAACCCTAAGAAATCCAAGAACTCTGCTGCTAAATCAACAGGCAGAAGATAAGCTTAAATAGTTAACAGCCATAGCAAGAAATGCTGTGGCTGTTTTTGTGTCCAAAGTTTGTTTTCATGATAGCATGAAAAAGCACCCCTGCCAATATTATCGGCTGGGGTGCTGATTTTATTTAGTTCAGTTCTACAGGAGCTGTAAAGTAGTTGCCCCATGCGTAGCCCTTCTGACCATTGTACTCAACGTAGAACCAGTTGTTCTCGTTGCGTATGAAGGTTACTTCAACACCGCCTGGGATAGTATCCAGTGTAGCAGAGCTTGAAGAAGGCTCGGGGTGGAGAAGTACCGCACCTGTGCAGGTTATCTTCTGGGTATCTTCCTCGTCCTCATCGTCATCAACCTTTTTGGAAGTCTTCTTCTTGGTGGGCTTCTTGGTATCTTCACGCTCGGTAGCCGTCTTGGTCTCGGGCGGATCATACTTTGTAGATGTTATAGTACCTGTTGCCTTAGTGCCTGTATCATTATTTGTGAAAAGGCTCTTCCAGAAAAGCATTATCACCACGATAACTATCAGGAAAGTCAGCATAATCGCGATAATGCCCTTTACTGCTGATGATATCTTAGCTTCATTCTCAAGCTGTTTTCTTGATTTTCTTGCACCCTGTCTGTTAGGTGCGGGACGTCTGGCATCCTGTCTGTCGGGTCTGCCTTGCATTCCCTGCATATTATTATGCGGGTTCTGTCTGTACTGACCGCCCTGACCCTGCATGGGCTGGCGGGAATTATTTCTATGCTGATTATTCTCGGGCATTTGCCTGTCTTCCTTTCAAAGATTTGCGCGTAGCGCTCTCACAAAATATTTCACTTTATTATTATAGCGTTTTACAGACAAAATGTCAATTAAAATTCGGTTACAGTAAACCTTAGTATTTTCTTAATATTGGTCATATGAAAATTACAATGGTATATTGCCCGAAAATTGCGCAGAATATACATCATTAGCGCATTATCGTTGTTGACTTGAAGTTCATTGGGTGGTATAATCAATATTGTAATAAACTTCTGTTTTCCCGAAAGGAATGACCAAAATGAAAAAACTATCTGCACTCTTTACCGCGGCGATAATCGCTTTTTCGATGGCACTTCCCGTATCTGCCGTAAAGCATGAAGATCCCGCTGTGGCACATATAAACACTGCTGATGCGCCCGAGGGTACCGTCTACACTGATATACTTATAAAACTACCCACCGATGATGAAAGCTACACCGACTTCACACAGTCTCCCGAGGTCTGTAAAGATGGTGCAAAAGGCGGTACTTCTTTAGGTATAACTGCCGACAGCGAAATAGCAAAGTACAGCGAAGACGGATATGTCAGCCTTTCGCTGCACCACAAAAAGGCTGGGATGCTTTGCATATACTCCGATGAGGAAGTTCTGAAAATGGCATCGTCCAAAATCGATTCCTGCGATTTTATAGACCTCAGCATAAACTACGGCGATTTCAAGGCGGCGTATATCGACGGTGATGGGCATATCCTAGGTGTGACTTCGCCATCTGAAACCGCCTACTCCATGGATACCCCCTACGGTTTCAACGCTAAGGGCAATTCTCTAACCTTTCAGCGTCACGGCGCGCACCCGCGTGCAATAGCGATAGGGATAGCTGTATCGGTGCTGGTGATCATATCACTGCCTATTATCATAGGTTTGATAATATCTAAGCGTAACAACCGCATGAAAGCATCCGAACTTGCCAATAAAACTAAAAACGATCAATAGTTAACGCTGTTGATCTTCGCCTATAACCCTATCATTCAAAAAGCGGAAAATGTCTTATGCTGACATTTTCCGCTTTTTCTTTATTTGATTATCTCGGCTTTGGTCACGTAGATAAGTTCGCAGGCACCGTCACCTGTGTCTGTTCGGGTGGTACTGCTGTTCCATGTAAAAGTGTTGCCTTTATTGTCTTCGGCATAAACGTTTACAAGATAGCCTTTCAGCTTGACCCTGTCGCCGCGGCGTATTTTAAGGACTGTCCTTTTAACGCTGTCATCGGCGGGGATTATATGGTTGTTTGAAGAACTCCAGTTAACATTATCCACATCGCCCACGGGAATAAGATCATCGAGATCATCAACGTGCCAATAACAGAATCTGCCCGACTGTGACCAGTGGAAATCTATCCTGTCATTGTACTCAGCCGTTTTGCCCCAGGCAAGCGCCAGATCAACAGGCGCAAGCGCACCGCTGACTTTGGAATCATATTGCTTGGTATGTACTACCAGCGCTTCGATCTCGTATTCTGCTTTAAAGGTGATATCCGCTTCGTAGCCGTTAACGAACTTCTTGGCTGAACCCTCGGCTTCTGTCTGAATAGGTTCTCCAAGACCTTTTATGCCCCTGCGGACTCCTCTGCCCTCGATGAACCTGTAAGCAAGCACACCGACGATAATAGTCAACAGAGTGAGAAATATTATTTTTCCGGGCTTAATCCTTCGATTCATTTACATCATATCCTCTATCTGATAAGGAAGTTCGACTATGAATACTACACCGCCTTCAAAGGGGTTATCCACAGTGATCTTTCCGTCTGCCAGATCGACTATCCTCTTTACCAGCGCAAGACCCAGTCCGTTGCCCTCTGTGGCACGCGAACGGTCGCCCTGATAGAACTTCTCGAATATCTTGTCTTTCTTTTCTGCGGGTATCTGGGGTCCGTTATCCCATATCTTGGTAACTATACCCATCTCGCCACGGAACAGGGTAACTTTTATCTGTCCGCCCTGCGGGGTGAATTTTATCGCGTTGTTGACGATGTTCTGCCATATCTGACCCATGAGATCCTCGTTGCCCACGTATATAATATCTTCAAGGTCAATATCCATATCGATATCCTTTTTTGACCACTCGGGTTCAAGCATAAGTATGATCTTGCGAATCTGTTCATCTATGCGGAAACGCTTCTTTTTGCCGATGGTGGTCTGGTTCTCCAGCTTTGTCAGGTTGAGTATGTTCGATGAAAGCTTGGAAAGCCTTGATGTTTCATCAATGATTATCTGTGTGTACTCGTCCCTGTCCTCCATGCTGAGTGTGGGGTTCTGCAAAAGCTTCGCAAAGCCCTGGATGGAAGCCAGCGGCGTTTTGAACTCGTGGGATACGTTGGAGATAAAGTCTCCGCGCAGAGTTTCTATACCCGAAAGTTCCTGCGCCATCTTGTTAAAGTTCCTCTGGAGAGTGCCATATTCGTCCGAACCGTTCTCACGTACTCTTACGGAGAAATTGCCTCTCGCGACCTCGGAAGTCGCCATACTCAGGTCATGTATCGGCTGAAGCATTGTTCGTCCGACAAAAGTAGTTATTATCGTACCCAGCATGATACTTGACATAAATGCAACGATGGTGACGAGATTGACTATCCAGAAAACATTCTCGCTGTTGAATGTATTCACACGGACGTATTTGCCGTCGATCTTGGTTATCATCTTAGCGCTGGGAACTATGCCCTCGGTAGTGATATAGTAACCTTTTTCATCCAGCTCAGACAAATTTTCATGTACGTCCTTGTCATTATCTTCAAGTACAGTTATATCATAAGACGAAGTATTCAGGAGATCAATGATGCGGTCATAAGTAAAATGCTCATTCTGGAGTTCTTTCGCGGAATCTGCAAAAGAAACCATCTGAGTTACTGCGTTCTCTTTCATCACAGGGCTGAATATCAACAGCAGAACACTCACCGATATGCTGGCGGATATGAACATTACTATAAAGAACATCATAGCCAGCTTAAACTGCATTGTCATTCTCTGCTGTGGCGGATGTCTGACTGGTTTCAATGAGGCAGGGGGGATATTATTGTTAGCTTTTTTCACTGTTTTACCGCCTTATAACCCAGTCCTCTGACTGTTACTATGGAGAAAGCTTCAGCTGTGCCGTAACGCTCACGCAGACGCTTGATGTGTACGTCCACCGTTCTCTCATCAACGTCCTTATCCATACCCCACAGCTCGTCAAGAAGCTGTCGGCGGGTGAATATCTTGTTGGGATAGGAGAGCAGCTTGAACAGCAGCTTGAATTCCATCTGGGGTATAGTCTCCCCGGGCTGACCGTCAAAGGCTACTGTCTGAGCATCGTAGTCAAGCACGCAGTTGCCCACTGTCATAGTGTGCTCGCTGGCGAGCTTCGACCTTTTCAGCAGAGCACCCACACGCAGTATCATCTCGTTGATATCAATGGGCTTGACCATATAGTCATCCGTACCAGCATCAAAGCCCACCTTTTTGTCCTCGAAACTCTCTTTGGCTGTTACCATTATAATAGGCATCTGGAAATTCGCGCTCCTGAGCTGACGAGTGAGCTCGTAGCCGTCCATATTGGGCATCATGATGTCCGATATTATAAGGTCGATGTTGGTTTTTTCCAGCATATCCAGAGCCTCTATGCCGTCGCTGGCAGTAAAAGGCTGATAGCCGTTCTGTTTCAGGGCGGCGCTCATCAGGCGGCGCAGGCTGGCATCGTCCTCAACAACAAGTATCTGGAACATTAAAATCACTTCCCTTTCTTCTATAAGTTTATCCGAATTATATGAAATTAAAGCCGAACAATTTTATTTCTTTCCATTATAAATTATACTCCAGTTCGCGGTGATTTGCAAATACTTTTTTGCTTGTTCACAAAACATTTACAAATATTTTTGAGTCAGAGTTCATATTAGATGACGTTCAAATTCATAAAACTCAGCCATGTTTCCTTATATTACCATTTACCCAACACAAAATTATCACAGATATTGTTTATTGCTATAAATTATCTGGTATGATAATACTTTCAATTGTGAGATTATACAAAATTCAAGTCATTTTTAAAACATCTCCATAGTTCATGTTCGGTTCATATTGGCGTGGTATTATATAGACAAGATAAAGAAGGTTCGGCGAAGCGGTAAAGCCTAGTGTCCGGCGAACCCCAACTCTATGAATTTAGATGTTTTCCCTCGCGCGATCCCCCAAGTCGCACTTTCACTGAACATTAGGTTTTACCGCTTCTCTGAATAACATAAGATCTTGGTGTTTGGCAGAGCTTACAAAGCTTTGCAGGTTCTGTCAATCATCAAATCCCTTTCATAATTCTATAAGAAAATTAATGCTCATTTCACGCCGATTCAGAAGTGGGCGTTAATTTTTTGTCCTGAAAACTGTACTTCAAAATTTGATAGTCAAAAATGCAGAAAACGATTGAAAAAAATTTTGGGAACCGCCCGAAAATTCATGTAGGGTTCATATAAGGGTGGTATCATATAGTTACAGTAAAGGAAATAACACGAAGATCCCTCCACTAATTTCTTCGTATTGATGTTTGGCAGAATCTGTAAAACGCCGAAATTTGCGGGTTTTGCCAAACACCAAATCCCTTTCATAATTCTATAAGAAGATTAATGCTCATTTCACGCCGAATAAAGTGGGCATTAATTTTTTTGTCTTTTTGAAGACGGCTGTCTGAGCTTTTGATTCGGAATTTGTTTTTCTAAAACGATTAAGTCTTCTTGATAAAATCAAAAATTCCTTCCGAAAATTCATGTAGGGTTCACATAAGCGTGGTATCATATTAGTACAGTAAAGGAAAAGACAAGAAAGTCCCTCCAAAGCTTCTTAGTCTTGATGGTTGGCAGAGTCCGTAAAACGCCGAAATTTATGGGTTTTGCCAATCACCAAATCCCTTTCATAATTCTATAAGAAGATTAATGCTCATTTCACGCCGAATAAAGTGGGCATTAATTTTTTGCATTTTTGCAGGAATGCTCTCCCGACATGATGCAGGAACATCGGCTTAAACGTTTTAGATTTTCTGGAAAAAATTTTTGGAAACCTCCCGAAAATTCATGTAGGGTTCATATAAGCATGGTATCATATAAGTACAGTAAAGGAAATGACAAGAAGATCCCTCCAATTCTTCTTTATCCTGATGATTGGCAAAGTCCGTAAAACGCCGAAACTTATGGGTTTTGCCAATCACCAAATCCCTTTCATAATTCTATAAGAAAATTAATGCTCATTTCACGCCGAATAAAAGTGGGCATTAATTTTTTTGTCTTTTTGAGGATTTAGTTTTCTGTAATGACAAATTATTTAACTAAAACGTTTGATATTTTTTTGGAAAAATCTCAAAATGAAGCCAATAATTCATTCTCGGTTCATACAAGGGTGTTATTATATAATCACAGTAAAGGAAGAAACAAGAAAGTCCCTCCAAAATCTTTCTTTGGTTGCTGTTTGGCAAAGCTCATAAAACGCCGAAACTTGTGGGTTTTGCCAAATACCAAATCCCTTTCATAATTCTATAAGAAAATTAATGCTCATTTCACGCCGAAATAAAGTGGGCATTAATTTTTTGCACCAAATAAAAACAGCCCTTTCTGATGATGTGCAGAAAGGGCTTTATTATTGCTATCTTCCCGAATTCAGGAGATCGTTCTTGATATCCCAGAGTTTCTTCGAGAGATCGACATAGTAGTTGTGCGGGTTCTCGAATCGTGTGACTTCGTCCCAGAGAGTGTCAACTTCTTTCGCCGCATAGGCTACAATATCGGCGTATGCGGGCTTTTTATAAACGAGTTTTCCGCCTGCGAATATCGGCACCAAAAGTTCCCTTGCCTCAAAATCCGTGACTGTCTTTTTCTTCCAGGTGAAATTGGGGTCAAACAAGGTCAGAGGTTCATTCTCATTCAGAACTTCATCGTGAACACACAGCAGGTCGGCAATCGCCTTATGGTTCACCCTGTCGTAAATGCGGTAAACTTTCTTGAAGTGAGGATTTGTAATCTTCACCACGTTCTCGCTGATCTTGATCTTCGGGGTGATACTGCCGTCAGTGTCTTCAACGGCGACAAGCTTGTAAACTCCGCCGAAGACTGGTTCGCTGCGGGCAGTGATAAGCCTTTCGCCCACGCCAAAGCCATCTATCGCTGCACCCTGAAAGATCATATCGCGGATAATGTACTCGTCCAGCGAATTCGACGCAATTATCTTGCAGTCGGGATAGCCCGCACCGTCCAGCATTTTTCTGGCTTTTTTGGAAAGATAGGTGATATCCCCCGAATCAAGCCTTACGCCCACAGGACGTTTGCCCAGAGGTTTCAGCACATCGTCAAAAGCCTTGATAGCATTGGGGATACCGCTTTTCAGCACATTGAAAGTATCCACCAGCAGCACAGTGCTGTCGGGATAGCACTTGCAGTACGCCGCGAAAGCATCGTACTCGCTGTCGAACATCTGCACCCACGAATGCGCCATCGTTCCCGTTGCTGGAAAACCGAAAAGCTGATCGGTGATGGTGCAGGCAGTATTCTTCACGCCGCCTATGCCCGCCGCCCTTGCACCGAGGATAGCTGCATCCGCGCCATGGGCACGCCTTGAACCGAATTCGCTGACCGCTCTGCCCTGCGCTGCCCTAGCGATACGGTTCGCCTTTGTGGCGATTAGGGACTGATGATTTACGCACAGCAACAGATAAGTTTCGATAAGCTGTGCCTGAATCGCAGGTGCGCGTACCGTGATTATCGGCTCATTCGGGAAAATGACTGTACCCTCGGGAACAGCCCAGACGTCGCCCGTGAATCTGAAATCCGCCAGATATTTCAAAAATTCCTCGCTGAAAACGCCCTTGCTGCGCAGGTAGCTTATGTCATCATCGGAGAAATGCAGGTCTTCGATATAGTCGATTATCTGTTCAAGTCCGCAAGCAACAGCAAATCCGCCCTCATCGGGTACTCTTCGGAAAAACAGGTCAAAGTAAGCTATCTTGCTGTCCATTCCGTTGAGAAGGTAGCCGTTGCCCATGGTCAGCTCATAAAAGTCACACAGCATGGTGTAATTCAGTTCGGTCATTTTTATCTTCCTTTCCGTTTACGATATTGTTATGCGGCAGATGTACCCGCCGTTACAATAAGGATACCACACCATGCACGTTATGTCAAGGTCATGCAAAATGGGGAGAGCTGCAATAGGCTCTCCCCCACTATAAATCTATCCTGCCAGTCCTTCAAGTTCAGGAATAACAAATCCATCGACCTCAATAAGCTTTATGCCCTTTATGTGTGCCGCAATTTTGGTTATATCTGTTATATTTATCCTGCTGTCGCGGTTCACATCTGCGAGTTCGAACTGTTCATCATCTTTAGGTAAACGCTTGCCTTTTATGAAAGCCGCCGCCTGAGTGATATCGCTGACATTTATCTTGCCGTCACGGTTGATATCGCCGTATTTGTATATCTTTACGTTTGCGGAAGCAAGTGTGCTGCCAACTGTAAGCATTGTTTTAGCGGGTCTGCATGAATTTCTTACTACCCAAACAACGTATTCGCCCTCGGGAAGGTCTGCATAAACTGTGCCGTCGGAAGAAGCATTCGCCTTGACTACCTCGCCGCTTTCGCAAATAAATGTGACTTCTGTGCTGATGTCGCCGCCGTTTATCGCGATAGCTGTGTTGCATTCTATCTCGATAACATCATCGCGTTCTTCGGAACCGTTGTAGTCTTCGGGCGACACTATGTTGAAATTTATCTCAGCAGTACCGCTGTAATTGCCGATACCAACAACAGTTATCGTAGCTGTGCCTATGTTCACATTGTTTTTGTAGGATACTGTATAATCCCTGCCTTCGACCATTGCCGCACCTGAAACAGGGTTGCTCAGTTTGAAGTTTATCTTTATGTGCTTGCCTGAATATCTGACATCATCTATCTTTACAAAGCTCTGTGAATAGCTGATATCAGCGGGCTGTATTTTGAATGTGTAACTCTTTGAACCCTGATAATCGCCCTTTCCTGTTATCGTAACCTTTCCTGTGCCGATGTTCTTGTTGTTGGAATACTGCACAGTATAATCCTTGTCTTTTTGTAGATTATACGAACCATCTTTTATAGTTACCTTAGGCTCGATAGCATCGCCCGTATACACATGACCATCAGTCTTAACGGTGATATCCAGCTTGGTCAGCTGCATAGGTTCACCCCTTACTATCTGAAAATCAACGGTCTTTGTTCCGCTGAAATAACCCTTGCCCTTTATGGTCAGGCGAGCTGTACCAACAGAATTATTATTCTGGTAGCTGACAGTATAATCAGTTCCCTCGGTGAGGTGCTTGCCGCCTGAATACACATTTATCTTGGGCTGAACTGCACTACCCTCGTAGATGTGCTTTTCAGATGTAAATTCGATATCAGCCACTGCCACCGATGTTGCGGGCAATACCTCGCAGTCAACCTTTTTATGACACTCGCTGCATACCTTGTAGCGGTAGCCTGCTTCTGTCGCGGTAGCCTTTTTTTCAACTATCCAATTGCCGCGGGTGTGCTTGTGGGTTATCGTGACCTTACACCACACATCATCAAATGAAGTTTCGTTGTTGCCCTCATAGATGTAAACCACGCCTTCCTTTTTGGGTATCATGTAGATGTTTCCGCCTGTCTGTATCATATTGACGTAATCGCGAAGTCTTCCGCCGCCCTCGCAGCTACTCCATATACGGTATCCGCCTGTTATCAGAGGGTGGTCGTAACCCTTTATCATCAGGGGTTCGCCTATCTCAACTTCGTAACTGTCCTCAGGGAAACCAAGAGTGTAGTCCTTGGAGTCGAGAAGGTCAAAAAAGTTCACCTTGTAGCTGATAGGTCTTTCCTTGCCGTCCTTGTCGTATATTCCTGTAATCTTTATGTCGAGAACATCATTCGTAGGGAACAGACCTGGGTTGAAAATTATACAGTTGTTGTTGGAAGCTATGTTCGCATCGCTGACGTTAAAATATCCCACCAGCTTGGTAACATCGCTGGGTGAATTCTTATCGAAAGTCAGGGTCTTGCCTGTGAGTTTTGAAGTCAGTGCCACCTTGACTTTATTCCTCTGGGGTGCAGAATATATCTTGCTGTTGAGGGTCACGGAATAAGCATAGCCGTTATTATCATTACCCATGAATTCGTTTGGCATATTTGCAGGGGGCCACGCGATATAATCACCTGTGAACTTGTCCTTGCGGGATTTGTCCTTAACATACATCGCTGTACCGTCGTATACCATACCCAAGCCCGTCTTCTGCATATCGGGGCTGAGTACCCAGCGCCTGTGACCAAGCTTTGAAATATTGTTCTGGTCGGTATCGTACATATAACCCTCTACCACCGTAGCCTGAATATTCAGATAGCCCTTGCCGATATTGGATTCACCCGAACCTTTGCTAGCCAGTGCAAAAACATCATCGCTCATGACCGAGGGCTTGGAAGGATTGTGACTCAGCGCCTGATTGATGTGAATGACCAGGCTGGCATTCTGTGCAAGTACATTGTAGTTTTCGTCAAGTTCCACATCGTAGGGCAGACCAGCCAGATATCTGCAAAAGTTTACAGAATCAAGTCCGTCTTCCAGAGTTGCCTGTTCAAGCTTGCCCGCATAGGTGGGATATTCGGTGGAATAATCTTCACTGTACTCGGGGGCATCATGGAGATCAAAGTACATCTTCTGATACATTTTCTTTATTTCGGATTGTGTGTGCTTTTCAAGTTCATAAGCGTCTGCGCACATCACAGTGGACATCGCGGCAACCGACGCTATTATCGCAGTTATCAAACATTTAAACAGCCTTGTAGTCATCACTATCCTCCTCTTCACCCATCTGAACCCTGTTGGTTAATTTGTTAATTGTTATAAATTATTTCGTAGCATTTAATATGTTTCTTTCATTAAATCAATTATAGCATACTTTTGATAAAAATTCAACAAGGTAATTGAACTGAAATTTCGGAATGTGATTTGTTGATATTCAACAATAGCATAAACAAAAAACCGAACAAACATACAATTCGTGTTTGTTCGGCAAAAAAATCCGTATAAAACAAAACCAAGCTCAGAGGTCCTTGGCCAAAACCTTTGAGCTTGATCTTGTTGTTTTTATAAAGTCGGGTTAAAAGTGGTAATTTCAAAAATTAAGTTCAAGTCGATACCGAGTTGTTTGTGTTCTCTGTATCTTATGTATGTATTATATACCATTTTCACCCGACGCACATCACCCAAAGTGACTAGATAATTGTAAACGTTTTGTTAACGGATGAATCTTATAACAAAAAATCTATTTCAGTTTCCTGCGGTTCAGCTTCTCGATATAGTCCCTGACAGCCCTTTCTGAGGCTTCAACCTCGTGTTTCAGGTCGCTGGCAGACATTCTCCTCGCCCCCGAGCCCATGATTATCACCTGTTCAAGCCCATCGGAAGTCGCCACCGTAACTCGGTGCTCCTTAGCCAACTGATGAGCCGTGCGCTCGATGTAGGTATCGGCAGTCTCGGCTTCCTTGGTGTACACCACGCTGACACTGCCCGCCTTGTCGATATGCTCGGGCTCTTTCACGCGGTAGGCATCGAATACTATTATAAGCTCACATCCGCGACAGCCTTGAAAACTGCTCAGGCGGTTGATAAGCGTACTTCTCGCAAGGTCGAGATTTTCAGCCGCCAGTTTTTTAAGGTCGTCCCAGGCGAATATGATATTGTAGCCGTCCACCAGCAGATACTCGGGACCCGTTGGCACAGGTCTGGGCTTTGCCTTTGTCTGTCTGACTTCCTTGGGAGTATGCAAAGCGTCACGCTTTTTGCGGTTTATCGAGCCATAGGTACGCTCAAATATCGCCATGAGTTCTTCGTCCTCAACTGCTCGGCGAACAAAATCTGCCGCACGGGTACGAACTTCCTCCGCCTGCTGATACTGCCGCCTGCCTGTTTCGGGGCTGACGTGCATCTGCTCGTCGGCTTCGTCCCATGGAACAACATGACCCGCGCCATGTGAGCAGAAGACTGAATCCGCATAATTGTGTGTATCCTTGTCGGGGTCGTAGCCTATCTCGGCGATGACCTCATCGGCATCAAGACAGACATCGTACCCCGCCGCCCGACAGCTCAGCCTGCCGAGACCCTTTGTATAGCCCGCAACCTCGGTATGGTAAAAGCGGAGCTTCGATACAGGCGCAGTGCCCGTAAGTACAGCTGTTTCGCCGTCAGTCTCGGGTGGCTCGGTGTGGGCGCCCATGCGGTCAAGGTCGGTGAGGGCTCTGCCCACGTTTGCCGCAGGAATCTCCAGACGATAGGCATACCAAGGCTCCAGCAGAACACTCTTCGCCTTGCGCAGACCCTGCCTTACTGCACGGTAAGTCGCCTGACGAAAATCTCCGCCTTCGGTATGCTTCAGATGTGCCCGACCCGCTGTCAGGGTTATGCGCATATCGGTTATGGGCGAACAGGTCAGCACGCCGCGGTGAGTTTTTTCTTTCAGATGTGTAAGTACCAATCTTTGCCAGTTACGGCTGAGGATATCCTCGCTGCAGTCGCTGTCAAATTCCAGACCGCTTCCCCTCGGCAGTGGTTCAAGACGAAGATGAACTTCCGCATAATGGCGCAGCGGCTCAAAGTGACCTGCACCGTCAACAGGCTCGGCAATAGTTTCGCGGTAAGCAATTCGACCCTCGCCAAGCTCAATCTCCATACCAAAACGCTCGCTGACGATTCGTTTCAGGACTTCAGCCTGAACCTCGCCCATCAGCGCCGCCGTCACCTCGTGAAGCTGCTCGTTGTAGTTCACCGCCATCGTGGGGTCTTCGTCCTCAAGTATCCGCAGCCTGCTCAGCAGAGTATGCTCGTCAACATCCTTCGGCGCAATGACGCGGTAAGTCAGCACTGGCTCGAGAATCTGCTCGGTGTCCGTGGGCTCAAATCCAAGACCCTGCCCTGCGAAAGTCGCAGTAAGTGCGGGTACAGCACAGACTTCACCTTGAACTACAACCTCGGCATTTCGGGCTTTCTCGCCGCTGTAAACCCTTATCCTGCCAACCTTTTCACTGACTTCTTCACCCTCGCGGTCAGTGTAGGTCAAAACATCTCGCACCGCAAGACAACCGCCCGTTATCTTCATGTGGGTAAGCTTAGCACCGTTGTCCTCGGTTATCTTGTAAACTTTCGCACCGAACTCCGTTCTTTCCTCAGGCAAAGGAATGTACTTGGAAATACATTCCAAAAGAGCTTCAATGCCCTCCAAACTCAAAGCAGAACCGAAACAAACAGGTATCAGACGGCGCTGTGCTATGGCAGAAATGATATTGCTATCGGATATTTCACCTTTTTCAAGATATTCTTCCATCATCTCTTCACTACACAGGGAGAGAGCTTCCGTCAGATCATCGGCAGGCTGGGCAAACGAAACGCACCTGTCACCCATAGCGGCAGTCACGGAATTCATCACAAAATCCTTTCGTGCACCGTCCATATCCATCTTGTTCACGAAGATGAAAGTTGGGATATCGTAGCGTTCAAGCAACCGCGCAAGAGTTTTCGTGTGGGGCTGAACGCCGTCAGTACCGCTTATAACAAGTATTGCCGCATCGATGACACGAAGGGTACGCTCAGTCTCCCCCGAAAAGTCAACGTGACCGGGAGTGTCCAGCAAAGTAAAACCAACTCCGCCGTACTCGAAAACCGCCTGTTTTGAGAATATAGTTATACCCCTGTCGCGCTCGATGGGGTTATTATCAAGAAATGCATCCTTGTGATCCACGCGCCCAAGCTTGCGGATCGCGCCGCTTTTATAGAGCATAGCCTCGGAAAGCGTAGTCTTGCCCGAGTCAACGTGTGCGAGTATGCCTATTACTGCTTTTCTGTTCATATATTTATACCAGCCTTATCTTTCCGAATCCGATTTTCTATGTTAATACAAAAGATAACTCGAGTCGGTTGTTTCTGATATTATTATACCACAATACGGGAAGTATTACAAGACAAAAAAAAGACCGAGCCATAAGACTCGGTCTTTATAGAAGCTGTAACAGCTAAAAATTATTCGTTGATAGCAGTAACAACGCCAGAACCTACGGTTCTACCACCCTCACGGATAGCGAAACGCAGACCTTCCTCGATAGCGATAGGAGTGATCAGCTCAACATCCATAGTTACGTTATCGCCAGGCATGCACATCTCCTTGTCAGCAGGCAGAGTGATGATACCGGTAACGTCAGTTGTTCTGAAATAGAACTGAGGTCTGTAGTTGTTGAAGAAAGGAGTATGACGGCCGCCCTCTTCCTTCTTCAGAACGTAAACCTGACCGCTGAACTTTGTGTAGGGGTGAATGCTGCCGGGCTTGCAAAGAACCTGACCTCTTTCGATCTCTGTTCTCTGGATACCACGGAGAAGAGCACCGATGTTGTCGCCAGCCTCTGCATAGTCGAGGAGCTTTCTGAACATCTCGATACCTGTAACAACAGTCTTCTTTCTCTCTTCTGTAAGACCGATGATCTCAACTTCATCGGACATATTGAGCTGACCTCTTTCAACTCTACCAGTAGCAACTGTACCACGGCCTGTGATCGTGAATACGTCCTCAACAGGCATAAGGAAAGGAAGATCTGCCTTTCTCTCAGGTGTGGGGATGAAAGAGTCAACAGCGTCCATAAGGTCAAGGATCGGCTTGTAAGCGGGATCGTTAAGATCGTCGGGAGCTTCGAGAGCTGCAAGAGCAGAGCCCTTGATGATAGGAGTATCATCGCCGGGGAACTCATACTTGTCGAGGAGCTCACGGATATCCATCTCAACGAGCTCGAGGAGCTCTTCGTCGTCAACCTGGTCAGCCTTGTTCATGAATACAACGATTGCAGGAACGCCAACCTGACGAGCAAGGAGAAGGTGCTCTCTTGTCTGAGCCATAGGGCCGTCGGAAGCAGCAACAACGAGGATAGCGCCGTCCATCTGAGCAGCACCTGTGATCATGTTCTTAACGTAGTCTGCGTGTCCGGGGCAGTCAACGTGAGCATAGTGACGGTTCTTTGTCTCATACTCAACGTGAGCTGTGTTGATTGTAATACCTCTCTCTCTCTCTTCGGGAGCGGAGTCGATATTAGCATAATCCTTCTTCTCAGCAAGACCCTGCATAGCAAGTGTCTTTGTGATAGCTGCTGTAAGGGTTGTCTTACCATGGTCAACGTGACCGATGGTGCCG